>DATLEK010000002.1:0-10183 GCA_035525365.1 Acidimicrobiales bacterium | reverse complement strand
CATCCTGGAGAGCGTCCCCGACGACCAGGTCAAGGGCATCGACGTGCTCCGGGCCATCCGCAGCTTCGACCCGTGCATGCCCTGCACCACGCACATGGACACCGGCAAGGGTGTCATCACGCGTGAGGTCAACTCCTGCGGTTGCACGCTGGAGTAGTCAGATCCCGCCTGAGGGCCCGCCCCCACAGGCGACCAACATGGCACGCAGTGACGAGGCCGCCCACCCGATTTTGGTGGGCGGCCTTGGTCTGCCGTGGCTGCGCGATCTCGACTTCGGTACCCAGTTCATCCGGCGGGTGTCGGAGCTGGAGTGGCCGGACGACGTCCGCGTCGAGGATCTGTCGTACGCCGCTCACCGGGTGCTCGACACGGTCCGCGCCATCTCGCCCCGCAAAGTCATTCTGGTGGGCGCCATGCCCCGTGATGTCGATCCCCCTGGGACCATCCGGCGCTATGAGCTGGACCTCACCCCGCCTCCCGACGAAGAGGTGGCCGACCGCCTGAGCGAGGCCATCGGCGGTATCATCGACCTCGACCACACACTGGCGGTGGTCCGTTACTGGAAGGGCTTTCCTGCCGGTTCGGTGGTGATCGAGGTGGAGCCGGGTGACCGTTCCTTCGGTCTCGGTTTCTCCGACGAGGTGGAGGCGATCGTGGATACCGTCCTGGCGATGGTGCGAGAAGAAGTGGGAAGCGTGGCGATATGAGCATGAACACCGACGACGAGCTCTCCTACGACGAGGCCTGGGACCGCATCGCGGAGCTGGCCGAGGACCTGCTCAACCACCACGACCGCAAGGTCTCCGAGCGGGTGGAGGAGCTGCTCGACTGGATCGACGCCGTCCACAAAGAAGGACTCGGCAGCCTCGTCGAGATGATCCGGGCGTGGCGGGGCGAGGTCTTCCTCGAGAACGTGGCCAAGGAGCCGGTGCCGGGGCGCCTCCTGCAGGCCTACGGGCTCGGCATCACCCCGGAGGAACTGGGCGAAGAGGCCCGCAAGGCGGTCGACGCCGCCTTGGCCGAGATCGCTCCCCTGGTGGAGTCCCACGGTGGCTCGATCGAGATCGTGGACATCGCCGACGGCGTGGTGAAGGTGCGGATGCACGGCACCTGCGACGGATGCGCCAGTTCCTCGGCCACCCTCACCTACGGCCTGGAGGCCGAGCTGAAGAAGCACTGGCCGGACTTCCGCCGCCTCGAGGAGGTCGACCCGGCCACGGAAATAAACCCTGAGACGCTGGACCTGAAGAGCTTTGCGCCCACCGCATCGGCCGTCCCCGAGCCCCAGCAGCCGCTCATCCAGATCAAGGGCCACGAGGGGCGTTAGGCAGCTCGCCATGGGCATGACGGGCGAGGAGCTGGCCTACAAGTCGCGGGCCCTTGCCCAGAGCCATCCCCTCACCAGACTGGCCAAGACCTTCGTCGACCGGTGCGCGGAGGCCGAGCGGGAGTCACAACCGTTGCCCGAGATCGGCACCTGGGTCGCAGCTGCCCTGGTCACCGGCTATTGCCTGCGGCGGGTGGAGGAGAACGAGGCCGGCCTGGTGCTGGCCGCCACCGGCGGGGCCGATGCCGGGGAGATCGACGTCGATCTGCTCGACCAGGAGGCGGCCCGCATCGCCGCCGACCTCCGTACCGAGGGGGCGCCTCAACAGGTCCTGGGTGACGAGGACGCGGTGATCTCCGCCCTCGACCGGATAATCGCTTCTGAGGTCGACCGGCGCCTGGGGAACTGGAAGGAGAACGTCGACGAGGAGGCCTGGGCCGAGCTGGAGACCTACATCACCTGGTGGGTCGTCAAGGGCTACTCCCTGAGGGTGGCGGAGATGGCCACGGGGGCGCTGGCGTGAGGATACTGCTGGCCGGCGTCGGCAACGTCCTGCGCACCGACGACGCCTTCGGCGTGGAGGTCGCCCATCGTCTCGAGAAGATGGAGTGGCCCGACGGCGTTCACGTCGTCGAGACAGGCATCGGTGGCATAGCCCTGGTCCAGGAGCTCATGGAGGGCTGGGACGCGCTGGTGATGATCGACACCGTCGACTACGGGCGGGAGCCGGGGACGATCATGCTCATCGAGCCCGAGGTGGTCGATGTCGAGGAGATGTCGTGGGGCGAGAAGTACGACCAGCTCTCCGACATCCACCTGGCCAAGCCGGAGCGGGTCCTTGTGCTGGCCCGGGCCCTCAAGGTCCTGCCCGAGCACGTCCTCATGGTCGGATGTCAGCCCACCGACGCCCATGAGGTCGGGATCGGCATGACGCCGCCGGTGGAGGCCGCCGTGGAAATAGCCATCTCCGAGATTCTCCGCCACGTCGACGAGCTCACCGCTCTCGACGCGGCCAGTTGAGCTGACGCGGCTGCTTAGATGGGAGACGTGGCCAGCGACACCGCATCTGCCGGTACCGACCTGCGCGGAGCCATCCAGGCCCTCGAGGACCAGCTGTCCAACGCGCCGCGAGCGTCGAGGCCCTACGAGCACGCCGCCATCTGTTACCGGCTCGGCCTGGCCTACGCCGAGTCTCCTGTCGACAGCCGTGAAGCGAACCTGCGCAAAGCGCTGGCCTGCTTCGACACGGCCGCGGGCATCTTCGACCCGCGGTTCGACCCGGTGGAGCACGCCCGGGTCCTCAACGCCGCCGGGGCGGTGCACCGTGCTCTTGGAGATCGACGCAAAGCCGTGCAGCTCTTCGAGAAGGCCGGGGAGCTGTTCGAGGGCCACGAGCGGGACGACGAGCGGGCCGCGTCACTGAACAACCTCGGCCTGGCCCAGGCCGAGCTGGGGGAGATCGACCTGGCCGTGGCCGCTTTCGACACCGCCGCCGACCTGTTCGACACCAGTTCGCCCGACGGCCGGCGGGGACGGGTGGCCACCCTGCACAACCGCGGCCAGGCCCATGCCGCCTCGGGCACCGAGGAAGGACTTGAGGCGGCGCTGGCCGACTACGAGTTCGCCCAGGCCGACCTCGACGCCGATGAGGCCCCGTACCACTACGGCCTGATGCACCACAGCGTTGGCGTCGCTTGCAGTGCCCTGGCCGGTCTCCGTGCCGGCGAGCGCGCCCGGCTTCTGGAGGAAGCGGCGGCGGCGTTCGAGGAGTCGCTCACCATCTTCACCCGCGCGGGATTCCCGTACCAGCACGCCCTGGCCAAGCACAACCTCGGCCTCGCCCAGGCCGCTTTGGGGGCGGTCAACGGTGGCGCGGCCAGCGAGGCCGGCGTCCTCTTCCTGCGCCAGGCCCTGGCCAGCTTCGAGGATGCCGTGGCCCTGCTCGATACTCGGGTCCATGCCGACGCCTGGAAGCAGGCGTTCGCCAGTCTTTCTCTGGTCGAGCAGGACCTTGAGCCCGTTTTCCCAGGATTCACCCGGGCCCAGCACTTCGCCCATCTCCTGGCCGGCAGCGAGCCTCAGGAGATGGGCCGGCTCCTGCGTGAGCGGCTACTCCGGCTCCTGGCCACAACCGAGCCCCGCCGGAAGGCCGTGCTGGCTGAGATGGCGCTGGCCATAGCCGGCCTGGGGCGGGAGCTGGCCGAGCCGATCCTCGAAGCCGAGCTCCACTTCCTCATCGAGCAGCCCACGGACATCCAGGAGGCGGGTATGCGGGGACGTTTCGCCGGTCATCAGCAGCTCCAGGGCGAAGAGCGGGAGGCCGCCGATCGGGCGCTGGACGCCGCCATCAGCGAAGCCCTCCAGGGCCCGCAGCGCATCAACGTGCGTGACTTCTTCTACTCCATCGGATGGGAGCGGCCGTGACTGACCCGATGGCTGATGCCGAGGTGGACCAGGAGCCGGCCATCGCCGTGGCCAAGGAGTTCGTGTCGGCGGTGGCGTGGGGGGAGCACCGCAAGGTGTGGGACCTGCTCGGTCCCGAGGGGCGCAAGACGGTCCTGCGGGTGGCCGTCAACCACGGGATGGACGAGGCCCTCGCCGCCCGCCTGCGGGACGGGACCGCGGCCAAGAGTGAGAGTGACGAGTTCCTCGCCCAATTGGTGAACGGTCTGCGGGCCGATCTCCAGGGCAACGATCTCGACGCCTTGGAATACAGCCCCGATCCTCTTCCCGAGCTGAATCGCACGCGGGTCGTACTCGTCGTTCCGCTTGCGATGGGGCTGGCCGAGTCGGGTTCGGGCCTTCCCATCGGCTCGCTCGAGATGGCCAGCGACGGCGCTGGTGCGTGGCGGGTGGAGCGGCTGCTCCCGAACGTGAGCCCGGCATGAGCGCCCCGCTCACCCCCGGCGTGGGCGGCCTTGGCCCCGGCCAGGAGGAGGAGCGTTACGGCCACGTCGTGCGCACCTACCGGATGTCGGTGTCGGCAGGAGCGCTGGCGCTCGCCTGGGCCCGTCAGGAGAACGCCCCTCACGGCGCCTGTGTTGTGGCCGAACGGGAGGTCAGCCCCCTGGGTCGCCTCACCAAGCTGTGGGGTACGCCGGCTGAGTCCACCCTGGCCATCGCCTTGATCTCCCGCCCACCCCTGCCGGTTGAAGAGGCCGACGCCATGTGGCTGCTCGCGGGGCTGGCCGCGGCCGAGGGTGCCGAGGTGGCCTCGGGAAAGGAACTTGCGTTGTGGTGGCCCGACCTGATCGTGCAGAAGGCCGACGATGTGCCGGTCGGCCATGTCAAGGCGGAGGTCCAGCTCGGGCCGGGGCAGGTGCGTAGCGCGGTGCTCAGCATCCGCCTGGACCTGGACAAGCTCGGTGTCGGTTCAGACGGGCGTGAGCGCGTGTTGGAAGAAGTGTTGAAGGCTTTCGACCGGCACAGCGAGAGCCTGTCCGAGGGAGCCGCGGGTGTAGCGGCTGCCTACCAGAGCCGCTGCACCCTGCTCGGCCGCCGGATCAAGGTCCGGCTGTTGCCCAAGGGTGAAGCCCGCGGTCTGGCGCGGGGTGTGGACCGCCTGGGCCACCTGGACATCGAGTCGGGTACAGGGATGCTCGAGCAACTGGCCATCGACCGGCTGCGCGACTACGAGGTCGTGTAAGGGATCAATCCGCTGGAGCCGCGTGACATATAGGTGTCCTCCGCCCCCAGCGGCTATGGTTTGGCCAGCGGGAGGAGCACTCGTGGCCCGGCAGCCGAAATCGACCACCGAGGGGGGGGCAGGCACGGATGACCTTCGCGCTCGCAGCCTGCTGCGGCCGGCGATCCTGCTTCTGCTGAAGGAGCGGGCCAGCCACGGGTACGAGCTGGTGAGTCGTCTGAGTGACCTCGGCCTCGATGTGCCCGACTTCGGCGGCCTCTACCGGGCCCTGCGCACCATGGAGGACGAGGGTTTCGTCACCTCCTCCTGGGGGACTCCGGAACGTGGTCCCGCCCGTCGGGTGTACGCACTGACGCCCGAGGGCGAGGACCAGCTGAGGGAATCGGCGCCGGCCCTGGTCCAGCAGCGCCGGGCCATCGGCGGACTTCTGGACCGGTACCGGGGCCTGGTGCACCAGGAGCGCAAGACCAAACGGCAGCGGCGCCACGTCCTGGTCGTCGAGGACGACGACGACATGCGTCACACCCTCTGGGTACTGCTCGAGCAGCGGGGCTGGGTCGTCGACGAAGCGGCCGACGGTGAGACGGCACTGGCCCGCTGGTCCAACGCTCCCGACGGGATCGTCCTGTTGGACCAGCGGATGCCCGGGATGACCGGCATGGAGGTGGCCAGGCGTATGCGGAAGGACGGCTTCGGCGGTCCCATCCTGCTGTACTCCGCTTACCTCCAACCCGAGCTGCAGGCGAAAGCCGCCGCTCTCGACGTGCAGACCCTGGAGAAGGCGAACTTCGCCGAGCTGTTCGAAGTTCTGTCGCAGTACGAGGGCCGCAGCAGGGCCCGGGCGCCCCGCGCCGCTGGGCCTGACGCCTGACCGCCCTCGCCTCTAGGGATTCGGTGGTTTGAGCGGCAGCACGACGCTGAACCGGCTTCCCACGCCCAGCCGGCTTGTCACCCGCAACTCGCCACCCTGCGCCTCCACGATGGCCCGACTCACGTACAGGCCCAGCCCGGTACCCGGGATGTTGGACGCCCTGGTACCACGGTGGAACTTCTCGAAGATGAGCTCCTTGTCGGCCGGGCTGATCCCCTGGCCGCGGTCGCTGACCATGATCTCCATCGACTCACCGCGTACCCGGGCGGCGAGCTGGAGCGGTGATCCGGCCGGTGAGAACTTCAGGGCGTTGGAGACGAGGTTGGTCAGGACCTGGTCCAACCGATCAGGGTCGACGAAGGCGGGCGGAAGAGCCGGCGCGATCTCGAGCATCACCGGTCGGCGGCCGGCGAGATCGGAGCGGACGCGGCCCAGCATCTCGGCCACGTCAGTGAGAACGGGCCTGACGACGATGGGCTTTCCTGCCCCCAGCCGGGAGAAATCGAGGAACTGCTGGACCAGGTGACGTAGCTGGACGCCCCTTCTGGCCATGCGCTCGTAGAGCTTGTTCCGGGTCTCGGCACTGAGATCCCCGCCGGCCTGGAGAGCCTGGATAGACCCCAGGAGGACGGCGAGCGGCGTCTGCATGTCGTGGGACACGCCGGCCATCAGCTCCTCGCGGAACCGCGCGGATTCCTGGGCGGCCTCGAACCACGACACCGCCTCTCGAAGCTGGCTGTTGGCCAGCGCCAAGGCCACGCGGGCTGCCGCCTGCTCGACCAGAGCCCGCTGTCGCACCCCTTCCGCCTCGCTGGCGTATACCAGCAGAGCGCCGAGACGCAGGTTCCGGGCCGCCAGCGGCACCACCACCGCCGACCCGACACCTGATGGGACGCCCCCGCCGTCGAGAAGTGGGAAGTCGGGCTGAAGGGTGGTGGCGTGGACCGTTCGGGAGGAATGGATGGCGGTGTAGAGAGCCGACGTCTCGTCCAGGGGCCGCCGGACCAGATCGGCGAGTTGACTCGAAAGTGGACCGCCCAGCGGCCACGCCTCGACACGATCCACAACGTGCTCGTTGGTCAAGATGACAGCCACACCGGCGTTGGTGGAGCGGCCGAGCCACCGGCAGGTCTCCTCCAACGACCCGCGTGGATCGAGCTGGCGCCCGAGCAGATCCCCCAGCTCGGCGATGAGGCGCCACCTGGCTTCGGCCTGCTCGAGCTGGCGAACCAGGCGGTGGGTCTGGCGCAGGTCCCGTGCCGCGTAGAGAGCGCCCAGGACCCGCCCCTCGGTATCACGGAGGAGCGAGCAGGAGACGCTCACCGGCACGAGATCGTCCTCGAGGCTGACCATGTCGGCGTCGAGCAGGAAGGGCGAGGCGGGCGAGAGGTCGAAGAGGTGCCACGGGGTCTGAGGAACTTCTCCCAGGAAGATCGTGCTCACGACCGATCCCACGAGATCCGGGGCGCCTCTGCCGGCCAGCCGCACGGCCGCTTCGTTCACGTTCGATATGCGTCCACGGATATCGGTGAGGACGACGGCTTCAGGAAGCGCGTTGAGCACCAGGTCGAAGAGAGCCTGTGTCTCAACCCGCGAGCGCTCTTCGCGGGCCAGCTGGCGTTGGAGGTCGGCCAGGGTGAGCAGGGCCTGTGACAAGCCCTCTCCCTCTCGCCACTCCGACAGGCTCCGATCGGCCATACTCAAGGGTCGCACGCGCGTCGCCAGAAAAAAAACTTGTAAATTCCCTTGCCAAGAAGTCATCCGCGCTATAGGTTTTCGACATACACTGAGAGTCAGGCCGGCGATCCGGCACCGAGTGATGGGGGTTAGCCATGTTGTTGTGGTGGTTGGGGAACATTGTTCTCCTGTTCGTCGTGGTGCCGGTGGTGGTCCTCCTGTTGAACCGGGTGTTGCGCCCGGTCCGGGAGATCGATGCCTACGCCGACGACATTCTCGAGCACGGTGTCGGTATCACCGGCGCCCTCGATGCGGTACCGAAGCTGGAGCGGACACGTCAGCTGAGTTCAGTGGCGCGGGGTGCGGTCGGCCGCTATGGCGCCGCCCTCCAGCGCATCATGTAGTCGTCATGGCCACCAGGTCGGATATCAACCAGAGAGGGCATTGAGATGGGTCCAGCGACAGTCGTAACGCTTCTCGGCGTGTTCATCGGGGTGGGGGCCGTGGCGCTCTATCTCATCATCGTGGCCGCCACGCTCAACAAGGTGAGCTTCACCGTCGGCACCGTGCTCATCGGTGTCCGGGCAATCGCCGCCCAGTGCGAGCCGATGACAGGCGTCGTCCGTGACATCGTCAACGACGTGGCCGCCATCGAGCAGACCATGGGGTCACTGGTCATGGCCGGTGAGCTCCCCACGGCCAACAAGCGCAAGGCCCTCGGCATGCGCTCTGCCCGATAGTTCTTTAACCAACACGACTCGAAAGGAACACGATCCATGCCGGAGTTCAGGTGAAGAGATGCCGACCACGCCTGCAGGTGGCAGGGAAGAGCTGGTAGCGAGGACGAGTTGATACGCAAGGTGGCCGATCACGTGCGAAAGGTGCACAAGGTACAGACGCCCACCGACACCATCGTCAACTTCGTGAAGACGAAGATCCGCCATTGAACTGAGGGCCTCACGGTCTTGCGATGTCGAAGAGAGCCCCGGGCCAAGTGCCCGGGGCTCTCTCGCGACAGGGCACTGTCAGCGTGAAAGAAAAGAAAAATTGGTTTGATTTCACAAACCTCGAATATTTCCGGCTACCGCAACGTCTGTACGAACATTCCCGGGGAGTCTCTCCGCCGGGTGCCGAGCCCAGCAGTCCGGACCGCCACCAGTCGCCGCTTTCGTCGCCCGCCTTTCCCGCACCAGTCTTCGTCCCGTCCGGCCGAACCACTTCGTAGGGGAGAGTTGATGGCAAATCGATGGAGTCTCGCTAGAAGCGAGAGGGGCCAGGCGACCTTTTCGGTCGTTGTCGTTATCGTGGCAGTGGCGCTGGCCGCCGTGCTCGTGAACCGGGTGGCGTGGACGGCTGACGCCATCAACAAGAAGGCGGGCAACATCGCCAAGACGGCGGCCCCCATCAACGTGGCCACCGACGCTGTCCTCAACCTGGACAAGACGAACCAGCTGGCTGGCTCGATCCTCAATACGGCCAAGCCCCTGGAGGGCAAGCTGGCCGAGATCGTGCGCCTGGCTCAGAACGTCGACCGCCTGGCCATCTCGATCAACACCAGCGCCGCTGACATCGACGGTACGGCCAAGGGCATCAACGCCGATGCCACCACGATCATCAACACGGCACGCTCGATCGACCGTGGTGTCAAGCAGATCATCGTGAACCTCAACCAGTCGTTGGGGATCGTGGGCGAGATCAAGAGCGACTCCGGCAACATCCTCACTCAGGCGAACACCGCCCACAAGGAAGCTGCCTGCATCGATCAGCCGCTTCCGGGCGGTACCAACGACGGCCACTGCAAGTAAGGGAGCGAGACGAACATGGCACAAGCAATGGGTCGCAGCACCGATGAGGCCCAGTTCCTCAAGCGGTGGCTCGGCGTATGGGTGGTCCTCCTCACGGTGGTCACGCTCGTGGCGGTGACGTTCCTCATCTTCATCACCAACAACCTGGCGGCCATCAACGCCGACCTGGCTGTGGCCGACGAAGCGGTGAGCGGAGCCGGCGACGACGTGGTCACGCTCCCAGAGGCGGTGGACACGGTCAATGCCAGCCTCGGTGGCATCGATCCCAACCTCATGCCCATCCCGGGCCAGGCCGACGAGATCATCGCCTCGCTGCGGTCGATCGACTCCAAGCTGACCAATGTGGACAGCTCGCTCAAGGACACCGGCCCCACACTGAAGACGGTGCTGGGCCAGACAGCCTCCATCGAGGGGGTGCTCATCGACGCCGATGATCCGGCGGACAAGCTCGGAGTCCAGAACATCCACCAGCGGGTGGCCTTCCTCAACGGAGTCGGCAACACAGGGTCCTTCGGTGTCAACAAGGACCCGCTGAACGCCTCCGAGGCCGATACCACGAACATCCTCGCCCAGCTGCGTGAGGTCAACAAGCACCTCAACAACATCTGCAAGAGCGGGATCGTGACGACGGTCGGCGGGTCCCGGCCGTGCTGACCAGAGGGCCCGCCCGGGCTGAGCGCACCCGCCTGCGCATGGCGGGCGAGGCCGGGATCGTGGGGGCCAACCTGGCCATCACCCTCGCCTTCGCCCTCTACGCCGTCATCCAGCTGTCACGCACCACGCTGGCGGCCCAGCAGATCGACGACAGGGTCGAGGTGATCGTGGGTGAGACCACTCCCATCAACGAGGACCTGGTC
>DATLEK010000111.1:0-12593 GCA_035525365.1 Acidimicrobiales bacterium | reverse complement strand
GCTCGCCTCTTCATATCCCCCCGCACGGTCCAGGGCCACCTGAAGAAGGTCTTCGCCAAGCTGCACATCTCCTCCCGCCGCCAGCTCCGCGAGCAGGCGCACAGAGCCGAGGATCCCCTGTAGGGCTAGTTCTGCTTTCGGCGGGCCCCAGGCGCACGGCCTATTCCGCGGAAATGGGTACGAATGGCCCATTGGGAACGGAAAAACGCGCCATTGTGGCGCGTGTTTCGCAAGCCGGGTTCTGTCACGCTGGCCATGTCGGCGGCACCGAGCATGTGGGTCCGGCGGCTGCAGGGGGTGGAACCGCCGGATGGGGCCTGCACCATCCAATCCAAACAGGGAGAAGACATTGACCAAAAACCGAAACACCGAACCGGGCATGCTGACCGGGCGTAGTATCGTAAGTCGGGCCGGCGCGGTGGCGTTGCTCGCAACTGCGGCCCTGCTGACCCAGATCTCGCCGGCATCGGCCCATGGATCTGGCACCACCACCGGCGGTCACTCCAACATCGACAAAATTGCCGAACCAGCGTCGCCGCTGTGCTTGAAGGTGGACATCCTTGACTCCCCGAAGACGAAGATCACACTCTTCAATACTGGCACCGCCAATGATGGCCAGACGGTCACCTTCGATGCCATCTTCGAGGCCACGGAGACCTTCTGGTTCGGCCCGGGTGGGACCTACCTGAACGACCAATGCAGCGGGGACCCCCAGCCAGTGGCCGGCACCCTCCATACCACCGGCAACCTACAGTGCGACAGTGTCAACGCCACCTACAAGCGGACGGGCAGCACATATACAATTACTACCGGCACCAACACGACCAACTGCAAGATTGGCGGTGTTGGCCATACCTCTACGCTCACATTCACCGGAACCCAGCTCGCATGTAGTTTCGCGGCAGACAACTGCGGGACCGGTACTAACAGCGTAGAGTTCACCGGCACCTACAGCCAGGGCTAAGCAGGACTAAGCCCCTGTGCCGTTCACCCGCCAGCGTCACCAGCCGTTGGCGGGTGAACGGTTTCCCCCCGAATAGGCAGACCAAGCCGTCTCCCGAGCGTCTGGTCCGTTCACCGCCAACCCGGTCGAGATCGTCGTCTCAGCGAGCCCAACCTGGCCGAACCAGCTCGCAGGGGCTGGCCAATCCAGAAACCCCCACTTCGGGGGATGAATTTCGAGCTCAGCTGGCTCATACTTGGGCAGTTGGTGGCCGATCCTGTTCACCAAGCTTCGATCAGCGGGGTGCGCACAGCTTCGCAGGACCGACACTTCGAATCTCTAACCACCCCGTGGCGGACCACGTGAACGTACACAGACCAGCGCAGTTGCAGCGAGCGGGCTCCTCCCCAGGAGGTCACCGCGCCGCGCTCGTGCTCGCCGTCATTCTGGTGGCCTCGCTGCTGGCTCTCCTGCCCAACCTGGGTGACGCCCGGGCCGCCACCCTTCCCCCGCTGGCGTGGGGCAACAACGATCACGCCCAGCTGGGCCAGTGCCTCACGCCCAATACCGACGTCAACGATCCACGGTGCCTCGACCCCACCTTCTCCGCCAACCCGGTAGAGGTTGCCGGGGTGGGAGAGGTGACTCAGCTGTCAGCCGGGTTGAGCCACAACCTGGCCCGTCTGGCAGACGGGACGGTGCGGGCGTGGGGGCGCAATATCGAGAACCAGCTGGGCGACGGCCACAGCGTCTACACGACCAGTAACGGCGCGTCATGGCACCCAGGCGCCCCCGGCAATCCCTCGCTGGACAACCCGGTGC
Source organism: Acidimicrobiales bacterium (assembly GCA_035525365.1). GTDB lineage: Bacteria > Actinomycetota > Acidimicrobiia > Acidimicrobiales. Next base: position 10,828 of record DATLEK010000111.1, on the reverse strand, counting down.
CGGGTCAGGTGTTCCAGCGCATCGAGGAGCCGAAGATCCCCCCTGGCACCACAGGTGACTCCTTCGAAAAAATTCTCACCATCGGCCCCTACCAACCGCTGACCGGTGTGAAGGCGGTAGCCGCCGGTGGGTACCACAGCCTGGCCCTCAAGAACGACGACACGGTGTGGGCGTGGGGTGAGAACTTCTGCGGTCAGCTGGGCAACAACAAGCCTGCCACGACATCCAACCCCTCCCCCCATCTCAGCCCTCCGGCGGCGGTGCAGGTGCGCAACCTCCCCAAGATCAAGGCGATTGCGGCTGGGCGCGGGCACAGTTTGGCCCTCGACGAGGACGGGTTCCTGTGGGCCTGGGGCGACAACCGTTGGGGCCAGCTCGGCAACGGGGCAACCAACCAGCCCTCTCCCGAAAGGACCACGGCGACCACAGGCTGCAAGACGCCCGACGACGACTACAACGGCACCTACAGCGGACGCTCCCAGATCGTGCCCACGAGGGTCGTGCTGGCCGGCAAAAAGGTGGTGTCCATCGCCGCCGGCAGCCACCACAGCCTGGCCCTCACCGACGACGGCACCGTGTGGTCCTGGGGCAACAACTGTTCCGGACAGCTCGGCTCGAGCGCCGATGCCGCCACCGCCTCGCGCGGGCTCCCGGCACCGGTTGTTGGTCTGCCGAACCCTCGGTTGGATGACCCCGTCAATGGCGTGGCGACTGACCGCGTGGTGGCCCTGGCCGCAGGGGGCGAGGCCGTCAGCGGCCACAGCCTGGCCCTTACCGACAGCGGCAAGGTGTGGGCATGGGGTCTGGCCGACGTGCTCGGTACGGGGGAAGGCTCGGGTGCCGGTCCCCTCCCGGGTCCGTGCAACAATCAGGCGTTCAGATCGGCCAACCCGGACGCCGCGTCCCATTCTGTCCAGCAGGCCCGGCCCACCCCGGCCTTGGTGGTCCTCGCTTCCGCCACCCGCCCCCCCCTGAGCGACGTGGTGGCGCTGGACGCCGGGGTGTTCCACACCCTGGCCGTGCAGAAAAACGGTGATCTCTTCGTTTGGGGCCGCAACGACGTGGGCCAACTCGGCCCGACCGATCCCGATACCGCCGGCCAGACGGCGCCGGCCGCCGTCAAGGTCCTGGTCGGGAGCGTGACAGCGGTCAGTGCCGGCTCCCACTCCCTGGCGCTGCCCGCCACCACGAACACGGGGTCGACGACGACCACCACCACGGCGCCGACGACCACGACCACCATGGCACCGGCGACGACGACCACGGGCTCGACGACCACGACCACGACCACCCCGTCGCAAACGCCGCCGCCACCGAGCCGGGACCGGGTGATCATTTGGCAGACGTCGCAGCTGAACCAGTCAAGACCTGAAGCGAGGCACGAGTCGGCTATGGCCTATGACGCCGAGCGCCAGCAGACGATCCTGTTCGGGGGACTGGAGGATGACGATTTCGGTGTCAGGATCTTCGGGGACACCTGGGCCTGGGATGGGTTGGCTCAGCAGTGGTCCCAGGCCCCCTTCGCAGGCCCCACCGCCCGTCACGGTCACGCCATGGCCTACGACGCGGCACGAAAGCAGGTCGTGCTGTTCGGCGGCCTCAAGTCCAATCGGGTCGCCATGGCCGACACCTGGACTTGGGACGGGTCCACCTCCAGATGGAGCAAGCACACCTACAAGCCCCAAGAGCAACACCCGTCGGACCGGGCGTTCGCGTCGATGGCGTACGACTCCGACCGGTCCCAGGTGATCCTGTTCGGCGGCGAGGACCGAGAGGGCAAGCCGTTGGGCGATATGTGGGCCTGGGACGGCACGCGCTGGACCGAGCTGCACCCCACCACCAGCCCCCCGCCCCGGGGCCGCTCAGCCATGGCCTACTACCCGTCGACCCCTGCGACCCCTGCGACCCCTGCCAACCCCGCCAACCCCGCCAAACCCGGCTACGCGTTGCTGTACGGCGGCTGGGACGGCAAGAAGGCCTTGGACGACACCTGGACCTGGGACGGTGCCACCTGGCGCTGGAAGTCCACCGTCGCCCGCGAGGCCCGCCAAGGCCACGCCATGGCCTACCACCCGGCCACCCGCCAGATCGTGTTGGTCGGCGGCTCGCAGGACGACTCGGGCGTTGCGTGCTGCGGCCACCTGACCTGGACCTGGGATGGCGACAACTGGGGTACAGCGCTGGTGGAACCCCCCCCGGGGCGGAACGGCACCCCTCCGGCATTGGTTGGGCGCAGGATCTCGGCGGCCATGGCCGAGGATCGTCTCGGGCGCCTGGCCCTCTTCGGCGGTCTCGAAAAGAGGTATTCCGACTCCCCCGTATATGACCTGGCCGACACCCAGCTCTTCGTGGTGCCTGCCCCTGCGACCACGCCCGACCCACAGCCACCGTTGGAGGTGTGCGCCACCCGGGAGTCCACCGCGCCGCCCAGGGCCACGTCCACGACCTCGACTACGACCACCACAACCACGACGACCACCCAACCCGCGGGCACCACCGTTGCGAGTCCGGAGTGGAAACAGGAGCGCCCGCAGACCAGCCCTTCAGCGCGGGACGGGGCGGCCGTGGCCTATGACCCTGTGCGCAAGGAGACGATCCTGTTCGGCGGGTTCAACCGGAACGGCCCCTCGTGCGTCTATGACGACACCTGGGCCTGGGACGGCTCGAACTGGAAGTTGAAGAGCCCGGCCACTAAGCCCCCGGCCCGCTATGGGCACGCCATGGCCTATGACGCCGAGCGCCGTCTGATCGTAACCTTCGGCGGCTCGGATGGCGGCAGTGACCGGGGTGACACCTGGGTGTGGGACGGCACCACCTGGGCGCGCCGTGCAAGTGTCACAGCTCCGTCGGTGCGGGCACGCCACGGCATGGTCTACGACGCCGAGCGCAAGCAGGTGGTGCTGTTCGGTGGCGACCGCCCGGGTGGGTTGCTGGGTGACACTTGGGTGTGGGACGGCTCGGCGTGGGCCGAGCGCCACCCGCTCACCAGCCCGCCGCCCAGGGGCTACGCGCAGATGGCCTATGACCCGGCCAGGCGCAACACCGTGCTGGCCGGAGGGTGGGACGGCACCACCCGCGACGACACGTGGCTGTGGGACGGGACCAGCTGGCGGGAGGCCAACCCGTCCAACCAACGGCCCGGGGTGAACTCGGGCGCCATGGCCTTCGACCCGTCCACCCAGAAGGTGATACTGCGCTTTGGGGCGGGGACCTTCAATGGCTCGTCCGGCGATCCCGGGGAAGGCCCATGTGAACAGTTCTGCGACCAAACCCTTACCTGGGACGGCACGAAGTGGGCTGTCCCAGACAACGGCCAGAATGGGCAGTCCAACAGCACGGTTCCACCGCCCCGGATGTTCGCGGCGATGACGCAGGACGCAGGCGGCGGTGTCGTGTTGTTCGGCGGTTACGGCCACGAGGCCGGTCAGGGTGGGAATCCCCTTGGGAGTCTGCGCCCCGAGACGGGAGGGGTCCCGTACGTCGATCCCACCGATGCCGACCGAAGTGACACTTGGACCTACCGGGCCGCCGCCGCGTCAGTGCCGCTCCCGGTGAACCCGAACAACCCGCCTAAACCTCCTCAGGAATACGGGATAGCCGAGCTGCGCGTCACTCCCTCGGAGATCGATGCCGATGGGAAGTCCACGGCCACCGCCACGGCAAAGGCCACCAAGAACGGCCTCCCCGACCCCAACACTGACCAGGTGCACTTCAGCACGGACGGCGACGTCACCTTCTCAGCGGTTACGAACAACCGTGACGGCACCTACACCACCACCATCACCGCGTCGCGGAGCCCGGGCATCGAGACCATCACCGCTGTCAATGAGAGCAAGATCTGGGGCACCAGTTCTGCGCCGCTGGTCGAACGTGGCATCAGGGTCACGCTCGAGCCCTCGTCGCTGCAACCCGACAAGAGCTCGACCTCGAGGGCCACGGCGACGCTGTTCACCGCCGCCACGCTGGCCGACCAGGAGGTGGCGTTCTCCACCGATGGTGACGTGACGTTCTCGCCGGTGGAGCGCCAGAGTGACCGCGTCTGGGCCGTCACCATCACTTCGTCGGACACGCCGGGGCCCGAGACGATCACGGCGACGGCGTCGCCGTCGGGGTTGCGCGGCTCTGCGGTGCTGACCGAGGTGGGCAGCCTGTGGTTCGACAAGTCGCCGCCGGCGTCGGATCCTGCTCCCCCGCCCCGGGACCAGTCGGCCATGGCCTTTGACGCTGCCCGCAACCGCACGGTGCTGTTCGGTGGTTACACCGGTCGTGAGCGCCCGTTCGGCGACACCTGGACCTGGGACGGCTCGGCGTGGACCGAGCAGCGCCCCGCCGTCCGCCCTCCGGCCCGTTACGGCCACGCCATGGCCTACGACGCGGCACGGCGCCAAGTCGTGCTGTTCGGCGGCCACGGGCGTGACGGCTACCTCGGTGACACCTGGACCTGGGACGGCACCACATGGACCGAGCACAAGGGCGTGTCTCCCCCGGCGCGCTTCCAGACGTCCATGACCTATGACGAGGCCAGAGCCCAGGTGGTCCTGTTCGGCGGCTGGGCCCTGACGGGCTGCAACCTCGACACCGGCTTTTGCCCCGCTTTCGGCGACACCTGGACTTGGGACGGCGCGGGCTGGACCCGACGTCTGGTCACTCCTCCGCCACCGCCTCCCACCTCCATGGTCAAGAGCTTCCCCAACACCAAGCCCATCCTGATGCCCCTGCCTGGCCCGGCGCCGGGATGCCCCGGCAGGGAGTGTCCTCCCGACACCGCAACTGACGACTCCACCCCGAGAAGGCCCCTCTACCCTTCGGCCATCGAGGTCAAGGACATGCCCGACAGGGTGTCCAAGGTCACCGTCACGCTGAACAGTTTGAGCTGGACGAAGTTTGGCCCGGCGGACGCCGACATCATGCTGGTCGCCCCGGATGGCAAGACCTCGGTCATGTTGATGTCCGACACCTGCGAGACCGACAACGCTCGCATCCCCATCTCCCGGGGCGAGGCGATCACCTTGACCTTCGACGACGCCGCCCCCAAGGCCCTGTCCACCGACGGTTGTACCGGGGGCACCTACCGGCCCACCAACGTCTCCACCCCTGAGTTCTCGCAATATCACAGCCCCGACGCCTTCCCTGCTCCCGCGCCGCGGAGGGCCGACAGCAACTCCCTCGGCCACTTCGCCGGCATCGACCCCAACGGCACCTGGAGCCTCTACGTCGTCGACGACTACCCGAACGACGCCGGGGCGGGCGAGGCCGGGCGCATCGCCGGTGGCTGGTCGCTGAGCATCACCACCAGCAACGCCGCGGTCAGCGCCCCGCCGGCGCCGGTCAGCCCGCCCGCCCGGGGCTGGGGAGCCATGGCCTACCATCCCCCGTCCGGCAAGGTCGTCCTCTACGGCGGCACCCAGGCGTACCTTCCATGCGAGAACAGCCAGACCGGCGCTCGCAAGACCTGCGGCCGGCCGTTCAACCCCCTGGCTGACACCTGGACCTGGGACGGGGCGAAATGGGCCCAGGAGGGTGTGGGCACCAACCCGGGGCTGCGCCGCTCGGGGACCATGGCTTCTCATCCCGGATCGGGCCAGCTGGTCCTGTTCGGTGGGTCCGACGACCGGCGGGGCGAGCTGCCCGACCCGCAATTCTCCGCCCCAGAGGGAGAACGGTGGGCGGGCACGATGCGCAACGACACATGGACTTGGGACGGCAAGACGTGGGCGCCTCAGGCGTCGGCGGTCACCCCCACAGCCCGCTACTCGGCGGCGATGGCCCAGGGCCCGGGCGGAAACCTCGTCCTGTTCTCGGGCCTGTACCTCAAGGAGCGCAAGGGATTCAACGGGAACAAGCCCGACTACTCCTCCCTGGGTGACACCTGGGCCTATGAGCCCAGGGTGACGGTCCGCCTCGATCCCGGTGTCCTTGCTGCCGACGGCACCTCGACTGCCCAGGCGGTGGCAACCGTCGTCGACGCCGCGGGAAAGGGCCTTCCGGGCGTGGCGGTGAGCTTCACCACCGACGGCGACGCCACTTTCGCGCCGACCATCGACCACGGCGACGGCACCTACTCGGCGACGGTCACCGCGTCGCGCACCGACGGGATCGAGATCCTCACCGCCGCCACGCGGTTCGGGTCATCGGCGACAACCCTGAACGAGGTCCAGACTGTGCCGTGCTCGGCCCGCACCACCGAAGACCCAGGCGGCTGGGACCCCGTCGCTCCCATGCCCTCCAAGCGCTGGCGCCTAGCGGTGGCGTCCGGCCGGGACGGGCGCATCTATACCTTCGGTGGAACGCCCGGGACCTCCAAAGACAAGAACGGCACCGAGATACGGGACGGTGACGAGTACCAACCGACGGTGGCGTCCTACGACCCGTGCACCAACAGCTGGCAGTCCCTTCCGATCATGCCCGGCGGGGGGCGTGTCGCGCCGAGCGCCTCGCTTGGCCCCGATGGTCGCATCTACGTGGTCGGCGGCTTGAACTTCACCAGCACGCAGGTCGAGGCGTACACCCCCGGCCTCGGGACCACCCCGGGTCGCTGGGAGACATTGCCCCCGATGCCCCGCGACCACCACGGTCCGGCCAGCGCGGTGGCCGACGACGGCCGCCTTTATGTCATGAGCGGTAGGTACGTGGATGTGTACACCCCGGGGCCGGGCGGCGCGCCCGGGACGTGGGCGGGAGGCCCCGACCTTTCGGTGCCGAGGTACTACGGCTCAGCGGCCGCCGCCCCCGACGGCCGCATCCTCGCCATCGGTGGCCAGGATGCGAACCCCGAAGGCTTCAACACCGTCGAGGCCCATGTGCCCGGGAGCGACAGATGGGACCCCGCTGCTCCCATGTCGAACCCTCGCGTGTACTTCGGCGCCGCGGTCAACGAGGGCCGGGTCTATGCCACCGGCGGCGCCCGCGGGGCGACGATCTACGCCAACGGGGTGAACCCGCCGACCGACGCTGTGGAGGCCTACAGCGCCTGCACGCAGGCATGGCTACCCGTCACCCCCATGCCTCGGACGCGGGCCCTCCACGGCGCCGCCAGGGGCGGCGACGGGAGGATCTACGTCATGGGCGGCTACAGCGATGAAAACGCGGACGAGACGGAGATCAACCCTGCCGACCCGCTGGGCTCCGGCATGGGGCCGCTTGTCCAGTATGTCACCGATGCTGTCGATGCCTACACCCCCGACCCGCGGACGGACCCGTGCGCCAAGGTGAGCGTCGATGACCAGAAGGTGGAGGAGGGCCGGTCGGGTACCACGCCGGCCCGGTTCACCATCCACCTGGACCGTCCGCTGCTCGAGGACCTCACCGTCAACTACACCACCAAGGACGGCACGGCCAAGGAGGGAATCGACTACGAGTTCAGGTCGGACAAGGTCGAGTTCAAGGCGGGCGACATCTCCGACAAGATCGTGGAGGTTCAGGTCATCGGCGACAACGTTGCCGAGGGCCAGGAGTCCTTCACCCTGGAGTTGTCCAGTCCATCCAGGGGGACGGTGATCAGCTTCGCCAAGTCCACCGGCACCGCCATCATCGACGACGCCGGCACCACCGAGCGGCCGGTGCTCAGCATCGGTGGCCAAAGCGTCCATGAGCCCTTCGAGGGATCCGTGCCCGCCAACTTCACGGTGAACCTGAGCCAGGCGGTGAGCGAGGCGGTCAGCTTCGACTACACCACCGCCGATGACACCGCCACCGCCGGCGCCGACTACACCGCCACCTCGGGCCGGGCCCAGATCGCCCCCGGTGACACCTCGGCCACGGTGGTGGTGCCGGTGCTTGGCGACGTTGCCGATGAGCCCACCGAGCACTTCAGCGTCACCATCTCCAATCCCAGCGCCGCCACCATCGGCATCGCCGAAAACCGGGGCACGATCCTCAATGCCGTCGAGGGCCTCGCCATCGGAGACGCCACCGTGGTGGAAGGAGACTCCGGCACCACTCCGGCGCACTTCACCGTCACGCTGTCGAGGCCTGCGGGCGAGCAGGTCAGTGCGCAGTTCGCCACCTCCGATGACTCAGCCCGGGCCTTCTCCGACTACTCACCCAGCCAGGGAACCGTCGTCTTCGCCCCCGGTGAGCAGTCCAAGGTGCTCACCATCGGAGCTTTGACCGACACCGTTCCTGAGCTGACCGAGCTGTTCTCGGTCAAACTGTCCAAGCCCACGGGAACCACCATCGGCTGGGCCGATGGCACCGGCACCATCTTGGACGACGACGGACCGCCGCCCGGTCCCGAGCCCGTACCGGCCCAGGCCGCTCTGGCCCTTGGTGGTCCACCGCCGCTTCCCCCGCCCGCTCCGGTCGCCCAGGGGCAGGCCCAGGCCCAATCCCAGGCCCAGGCCCAACAACAGGCCCAGCAACAAGCCCAGCAGCAGGCCCAGCAACAAGCCCAGCAGCAGGCCCAGAGCCAAGGCCAGAGCCAGGCCCAGTCGCAAGGCCAGACCCAGGCTCAGTCTCAGGTCCAGAGCGGAATGGCCGACGAGCGCCAGCGGGAACGCGAGGTGGAGCGCGCCCAAATCTCGGGCCGTGACGCCGAGTCCGGCACCCATCTCGCCACCGGGGTACGCCAATCCTCCCCCGTGGGCCCCGCAGCCCTCTGGGGTGGCCTGGTGGTAATCGGCCTGGCCATCGCCTTTGCTCAACCGGGCAAAGCACCCACGCCGGCTCGCCAAGGTGGCCCCGCACGCCGATCCGGCACACAAGGCAGCGCCCGCCTACCAACCGAGAGGATCAGAGGCCGCCACCGCCGATCCTGATTCCCCGGCCGCCTGTTCGTCTGGTCCGGGTGCTGCGGATGATGAGTGTCACATCGCTGAGGCATCATGGGCCGGCTCGGAGATGTGCCTGAACACCTCCCGTTTGCTGATGGCCAAGCGAGGTGCAACATGTCGATTGATGATCGTTCCCGTCAGGAACTGTTCCGGCTCGACGAGGCGCCTTCCTGACCAGTCCGACTGGTAGTAGGATTATGAGCATGGCAGCCGAGTACTCCAAGGTGTCCGTCACTCTCCCCGCGGGGTTGTTGGAGCGAATCCGCACTCGCGTCGGCACTCGCGGACTTTCCGGCTACGTGGCCCAAGCGCTCGAGGAAGACGAACGCCGAGCTGCCTTGCGAGCCTGGCTCGCAGACCAAGAGGCCGAGTACGGGCCCGTCCCCGCCGACGTGCTGGAGGAGGTCCGCCAGGAGTGGCTCGGCGACGCCAGCGCCAAGGGCTGAAGACCCTGGTCCTGCCGGACGCCCTTCTGCTGGACTCGGAAGGGTTGAGCGGTGCGGCGGCAGGTCATGTCCGGGTACGTGCGGAACTGGCCCTCGCCGAGCGCCTCGGTGCCAGCGTCCATGTCAGCGCGGTAACGCTGGCTGAGACCCTCCGAGGTAGTCCCCGTGACGCTCGTCTCCACGCGTTGTTGAAGGGGGTCGATCAGGAAGCGGTTACGCCTGAGCTTGGCCGAGCTGCCGGGGAGCTGCTCGGCCGCACGGGTCGCTCCGACACAACAGATGCCATCGTCGCCGTGACGGCACGTGGGCTCGGCCGCAAGGTCCGCATCCTCACCAGCGACCCTCACGATCTGCGAGCACTGACAACGGAGATGCACGGAATATCGGTGGTTCCCGTCTGAAGCAGCCCGCAGCAGCGACACTGGACGTGGTCGCGAACAGCGTGACCTTCGCCTGCGTGGGATCACCCGCCAAGCTGAGTTCACAACGCCTACGGGAGGCGCTCGATGGCGCAGCGGCAGCCGGGGGCGCTCATGAGCCGCTTGTCAGCCGTGAGGAGCACGGCGTCCAGAAGCTCGGCCAGAGCGACGTAGGTCGCGTCGTAGCTGGTGAGGTTGGCTCGAAGCTCCCAGCACCGCTCCAGGAGCCGGCCGTGGGGAACCCGATCGACCCGGAGGGCTCGCAGAGGAGGATGTCCCGAGTTCCGTAGAACTTCGGTGGCGGCCCAGTGATGTTCAGGCGGCTACTTCATCATCATCGCATTTTGCTGTGACAGCTCCATTGACCTGAGCATTGAGCGCAGCACGCAGGGCTGGCAAGTGGAGGTAGCTACGAGCTTCTCTGCAACGGCCAACATCCGTATCCCGGGTCGAAGCCGATGCTGGGGGAGCAGGATCGGCCCGCGGACGATCCGGTCCGACCTCGACCCCGAGGTGGCCGACTTCCTGGTGAAGGCGTGCTCGCCCGACCGCAGTGAACGCTTCGCCACCGCGCAGGAGATGAAGGGCGCGCTTGTGGCCGTGCGATCGAGAGGAGACAGCCATGCATAGAGGGCTTCGGCCGATGCCGAAAACGGTCCATCCTCGATCTCGAGCCGGGATATCGGTACCGTTTCGGGCGGTGGCCGTGACTGACACTAGGAACGCAAGCGACTTCTGGACGAATGCACCGGCGCTCTTCGAGCAGGTGAACGAGCTTGGCTCAGCGCTCGCCTCGTCCACGCTGACCGATGCCATTCGGGAGTTGGTGCGGAGCGTTGCAGCGTCCATCCCGGAAACGCCAGAGCCTCTCAACGAGATGGACCCGTACCTTCGGTCGGCGCTGCTTACCGCTGTCATCCATGCGCTGCGCGCGGAGGAGACCGATGATCGGCGGGAGCTGCGCATCGCCGTCGAAAGGATCCGCCAAGCCCTTCGCGACCTGCTCGACGAACATCCCGTGTGGCGCGGCGGGCCGAAGCACGCAGCAGTGTGTTAAGCGCCGCGTGAGCTGAACACGCGCGCCGACGTTGGCGACAGCGGGCGTGAGCACGGCAGGAGCATGGCCACGGGCGAGGGGGCTTGGGGCGGAGTGGCGGAGTTGGCCGGCGCCGGGGGAAGGTCAGCGCCCTGA
>DATLEK010000107.1:0-3581 GCA_035525365.1 Acidimicrobiales bacterium | reverse complement strand
GGTCGCGCCACCGATGCTCGCCGGTCTGACCCCGGTCGCGCACGACTGGCAGCCGGATCTCGTCGTCTCGGATGCCGCTGACTTCGCCGGTCCGATCGTTGCCGCCGAGCTGGGCGTGCCGGGGGTCGCCAAGGGCTTCGGGGCGCTTCTGCGCGAGCCGCAGGTGGCGCGCGTGGAGGCGGAGGTCGCGCCGCTGTGGCGCTCTCGCGGCCTTGATCCACGTCCGTACGGCGGGTCGTACGACCACCTGTACATCGACCCGTACCCGCCGGAGCTGCAGCCGCAGGCCGCGCCCCATGTGCCCCGTCGTCAGCTAATGCGGCCGGTCACCTACACCGGACCGGTAGACACCAGGGTCGAGCTTCCGCTGCCGGCCGTCCGCCGGGACCGGCCGCTGGTCTACGTGACGATGGGCACGGTATTCAGCGAGGCAGCCGTACTCCAGGACGTGGTTGCGGCGTTGGGGCAGCTCGATGTGCGCCTTCTGGTGACGGTAGGTCCCCAGGGCGACCCGGCGCTGCTCGGCGAGCAACCGGCGCACGTACGCGTGGAACGCTACGTGTCACAGAGCGCGCTGCTGCCGCACTGCCACGTCGTGGTGTCGCACGCCGGTTCGGGTACGGCCATGTCCACGCTTGAGCTCGGGCTCCCCCAGCTGTGCCTGCCGCAGGGCGCCGACCAGTTCGTGAACGCGGCGGCGATGTCGTCGGCCGGCGCCGCCATCTCGCTGGTGCCGGCTGAGGCCACGGCCAGCGCCGTGTCTGACGCCGTCGCGCGCCTGCTCGACGACGCGTCGTACCGCGAGGCGGCTGAACGGCTGAGCGCCTCGATAGCTGCAATGCCTTCACCGGATGACGTGTGCGCGGTCCTTGAGAAGATGCTCTAGCACCGGTGGTCGAAGTGCGGCGTCACGCGACATGTACCTCTCACTCGCCTCTCGGGGCTCGGCAGCGGCTTGAAGCCTGTGCCCGTTGGGGCTCTCCGAGTCCAAGACAGGCCGGCGTTACGCCCCGGTAGTGCCCGGTCCCCGCTGAACGAGTGACACGTCGAGATTCTACCGCTGCTCGGCCACTCGGGTGGTGCGCCAAGCGGCTTGGGGATTCGAAGGCACCAACCGCAGTGATGCCATCGGCCACCCCCTGCCTTCTGAGTTTCGGCCCTCTGGCCATTCGCCTGGCCGAGCGAGAGGTCCTCGTGGGCAACACCGTGGTAGATACCACGCCCAAAGAATTCGATCTGCTCGTGTTCTTCGCTCCCCGACCACCACGATATGTGGAGCTGCCCTCGACATCGGCCGATAGCGGCGAGCGTTCTGTTTGTGAAGGTCTTTCGACCCATGACATCGCCGCCCTCGTAGACCAAGCGAGACTCGCCGCGTGAGACTTGACTCAATCGTGCCGGCTTCGCCGGCTCAAGCCCTCTAGGGAGCTGGTCACTGTCCAGCGTCCGCGTCCGATTGCAGTCCTGCCGCTACGAGGCCCGCTCTGTCCAGCACGTGACTTCGAGGGCCTTGTCAGGCTCGAGGCGGCACACGTCGCGCATCACTGTGACGGCCTCGCCTCCGGCGACCAGGCAAGAGCGGCCTCCACCATCCGGAGTCGTTCCTTGGGCATGTGGCCGCGCAGTGGGTCGAGGGCCGTTTCGCTTATCGGGAGCTCCATCTGCCCCTCGTGGTGTCGACCCGGGGTTGCTGTTCGCTAACCGATATCCTTTGCCTGCTCGCTCCGATCCTGGTTCGCTTGGACACCCTCAGCCTGAGCGCCAGCAGCGAGATTGGCAAACCGTCAGGAACAGGCGTTCTGAGAAGGTTCTAGGGTCTTAGCGAACTGGGGAGGGTCACCGATGGCGTGGCAGCTACCGCGGCGGGCCAACATCGTGTGCACGCTGGGCCCGAGGTCAAGCTCGTATTCCGATGTCCTGGCCTTGGCCGCCGCCGGGATGGATGTGGCCAGGCTCAACTTTTCACACGGCAGCCACGACGACCACGCGGCACTCATCGAGAACGTGCGTGCGGCGTCCGACCAGGTCGGCAGGCCGATCGCAGTCCTCCAGGACCTCCAGGGCCCAAAGATCAGGGTCGGCCGCTTCGAGGGTGGCCGGGTAGAGCTCGCCTCCGGTGACGGCTTCGTCCTCACGGCCACGCCGGTGCTCGGCGACGGCTGCCGGGCGTCGGTGTCCTACTCCTCGTTCCCGAGCGACGTCGGCGAGGGTGACGTCGTGCTGCTCGATGATGGCCGGCTCAAGCTCGAGGTTCGGCACATAGATGGCCCCGACGTCCACTGCAAAATCATCCATGGCGGGCTCTTATCGGATCACAAGGGTCTCAACCTGCCCGACGCTGTCCTGTCGGTGGCCGCCATGACCGACAAGGACGCCGCCGACCTCGACTTCGGTATGTCCATGGGCGTCGACTACGTGGCTGTCTCCTTCGTGCAAACCGCGGCTGACCTCATCGCGGTGAAGGCCGCCATCGCCGCCCGGGGGAAGCAGGTGCCCCTCGTGGCCAAGATCGAGCGGCGCCAGGCGGTCGCCGACTTCGACGCCATCAGCGATCACGCCGACGCTGTGATGATCGCCCGCGGCGACCTTGGCGTGGAGATGCTGACCGAGGAGGTGCCGGCGGTGCAGAAGGACCTCATCGCTCGCTGCAACACCAAAGGCATTCCGGTCATCACCGCCACCCAGATGCTCGACTCGATGGTCCACAGCCCCCGGCCCACCAGGGCGGAGGCGTCGGACGTGGCCAACGCCGTCCTCGACGGGTCCGATGCGGTGATGCTGTCGGCGGAGACCGCCACCGGGGCGTTCCCGGTCGAGGCGGTCCAGACCATGGACCACATCATCACCGTCATCGAGGCCTGCAGCGGGCCCCGCTGGGACCTCAAACGCCGCAAGCCGGACTTCGTCTACCCCCGGGCGCTAGCCGTGGGTTACTCGGCGTGCCACGCCGCGGAGCTTGTGGGCGCCCGGGCGATCGTGTGTTTGACCCAATCGGGTGAGACGGCGAAAATGGTCGCCCGCTTCCGGCCCCGTCAGCCGATCATCGCTGTCTCCTCCTCCGTGGAGACCTACCGGCGCAGCTCACTCGTGTGGGGCGTGAACGCGGTGTTGTCCCGACCGTTCGAGCGCGACATCGACGACGCGGTCGCCGAGGTCGTGGCGAGCCTGGAACAGCTCGGCGCCGTCGCCCGCGGGGACAGCCTGGTCCTCACCGCCGGCCTGCCCTTCTCCGGCCGCAGCGAGACGAACATGCTGCGCATCGAGCAGCTCTAGAGGCTCCGAGGCTTCTGAGCGCGAGCGTCCGGCGCGGTCGCCGAGCGGTGCTCAGGCAGGTCACACTCCCAGCCTGATGCTGGCGCATGGCTGTTCGACGCAGAGTTCAATGCCAACCGACACACACCGTCGGAGGCTCGACAAGGGCGCGTTTGCAAATCGTTTGATCTGAGGCTGACCCGGTTTGACGGACATCCACGATCAGGGGCGAAGCCCCAGAAAGGATGTCCATTATGGAGACCATGGGAAGGAAGAAGGCCCGCCACCGGCGGTCGTTCTCCAAGGAGTTCAAGTCAGAGGTGGTCGAG
>DATLEK010000105.1:0-103849 GCA_035525365.1 Acidimicrobiales bacterium | reverse complement strand
GTTCGGCGGGGGCGACCCGGACCAGGTCGAGCACCTCGGCCGCTTCGGGCTGCATTTGGGGTTCGCCTTCCAGCTGGTTGACGACTTGCTCGGCATCTGGGGCGACCCAATGGTCACCGGGAAGTCAGTGCACTCGGACTTGCAAAACCGGAAGAAGACGCTGCCCGTTGTCGCCGCCCTGACCTCGGGGACAGACGCTGGGCGGGAGTTGGCCGTCCTCTATGGCGGTGATGCGCCGCTGACCGATACCGATCTGGTGCTGGCCGCCCAGCTGGTGGCACGGGCCGGCGGCCGGGGCTGGAGCGATTCCCAACGGGACCAGTTCCTCGCCGAGGCCCAACGCAACCTTGAGCGCGCCCACCCGCGGGCGCGAGCCGGTGCCGAGCTGCGGGCGTTGGCCGAGGCGATCGCGAGGCGTGACCACTGAATCAGGGACCCATCCTCGACGCGATTCGCGATCCGGCCGACTTGCGTGGCCTTAGCTCCCAGGACCTCGAGCAGCTAGCTGGTGAGATCCGCGGCCTGATCGTCGAGTCGGTCGGCGTCCACGGCGGACACCTCGGCTCGAACCTCGGCGTCGTCGAGCTCACCCTGGCCATCCACCGGGTGTTCGAGTCGCCGAACGACATCGTCCTCTGGGACACCGGCCACCAGGCCTACGTGCACAAGATCGTCACCGGCCGCCGCGAGGCCTTCGTCACCCTGCGCCAGGAGGGCGGTCTCTCCGGCTACCCGGCCCGTGCAGAATCGGCCCACGACTGGATCGAGAACAGCCACGCGTCCACCGTCCTGAGCTACGCCCACGGCCTGGCCACCGCCATCGAGGAAGCCGGCCCCGGCCGCCGGGTGGTGGCTGTCATCGGCGACGGCTCGATGACCGGCGGCATGGCCTTCGAGGGGCTCAACAACCTCGGCCACAGTGGCCGGCGCGTCGTCATCCTCCTCAACGACAACGGCCGCTCCTACGGCCCCACGGCATCCCGCCTCGGCGAGAGCCTGGCCCGGCTGCGCCTCCACCCGAGCTGGGTCCACCTCCGCCACAAGGTCGAGAGCCGGGTGCGGCACCTGCCGGCGGTGGGCAGCCTGGCCTACTCCAGCCTCCAGGGCATGAAGGCGGCGGTGCGTGAGGTGCTCGAGCCCATCGTGTTCTTCGAGGCCCTGGGTGTGCGCTACACCGGCCCCTTCGACGGCCACGACATCGGCGGCATGGAGGCGGCTCTGCGCAATGCCTCCGAGTACGACGGGCCCATCGTCGTGCACGTCCTCACCCAGAAGGGGCGGGGGTACTCGCCGGCCGAGGACGACGACGAGAAGTGCCTCCACGACGCCCCCGTCTTCAACCCCGTCACCGGGCCGCCCAAGTGGGTCCCTGCCGGCTACACCGAGGCCTTCGCCCAGGCCATGGTGGAGATCGCCGAGCGCCACCCCCAGGTCCACGCCATCACCGCGGCCATGCCGGGGCCCACCGGGCTGCTCCCCTTCCAGGCGCGGTTCCCCCAGCGCTTCCACGACGTGGGCATCGCCGAGCAGCATGCGGTGACGGCGGCCGCGGGCATGGCCATGGGCGGCCTGCGCCCGGTGGTAGCGGTGTACTCCACCTTCTTCAGCCGGGCCTTCGACCAGGCCAACCTCGACGTGGGCCTCCACGGCCTGCCAGTGGTGTTCGCCCTGGACCGCGCCGGCATCACCGGCGACGACGGGCCCTCCCACCACGGCGTGCTCGACATCGCCCAGTGCCTCCAGATCCCCGGCCTCACCATCCTCGCCCCGTCATCGGCACAGGAGGTCGGAGTGATGCTGCGTACCGCCCTCGAGTTGGAGGGCCCTGCCGCCGTGCGCTACCCCAAGGGCTCCGCTCGCCAGGCCGGGCCGGATAACGTCGGGGCGGGGCTGAACGCCAGGCTCGTCAGGCGGGGTGACACCGCCGGCCAGGTCTGCATCCTGGCCGTGGGCAAGCTGCTCGCCGCCGCTGAGGATGCCGCCGCCGAACTCGACGCCAGCCTCGGAATCGACGCCACCGTCTGGGACGTGCGGGTCGTGCGCCCCCTCGACCCGGCCATGGTCGACGATGCCGCCCACCACGAGCTGGTGGTCACGGTGGAGGACGGCGTCGCCCTGGGCGGGGCCGGCACCTTCATCTCGCACACTCTCGCCAACGCGGGCGGCGGCCGACCACGGGTGCTGGTGCTGGGCACGCCGAACGAGTTCATCGCCTCGGCCCCGCCTCGGGTGATCCTCAGCCGCCTCGGCCTCGACGGTCCCGGCATTGCCGCCGCCGTCGCCGCGGAGCTACGTCATCCGCCGGCGCCACGTAGTAGCTCGCCTCGTGCTCCGGCGCCTTGATCTCGGCCACCATGAACTGCTCGGCCAGCACGGCGCCAGGCGTGGGAGAGGCGAAGCGGCCGCACACGGGGGTACATTGCCACTGATCAACCTCTCCCCCGCCCCCGACAACGCGGCTGCATGCCTGAGCGAACGTTCGCTCCGGCGCCTCACGCCCCGCGAGCTGATGAGGACCATGCGCATCAGCATGGCCATCACCCGCCACATCCTTCCGTCGCTGCTGCGCAAGAAGACGCGCACTCCTGAGCACCTGGCGCCCCGGATACGCAAGGTGGTCGTCGCCCTCGGCCCGCCGTTCGTCAAGCTCAGCCAGGTCGTCTCCTCCAGCCCGGGCCTGTTCCCCGCCCCGATCTCCAACGAGCTGCGCTACCTGCTCGACGAGGCGCCCGCCGAGTCGTGGAAGCACATCCGCAAGGCCATCGAGGAGAGGCTCGGCTCCCCCATCGAGACGCTGTTCGCCTCTGTCGACGAGCAGCCCATCGCCGCTGCCTCCATCGCCCAGGTCCACCGGGCCATCCTGCTCGATGGGACCGAAGTGGTGGTGAAGGTGCGTCGCCCCGGGGTCGAGCGCAAGTTCCTCACCGACCTGCGCCAGCTACGCATACTCGGCCTCCTCGCCAACCGCTTCTGGAAGTCGGCTCGGGTACTCAACCCCGTGGGCATCGTCGACGGCGTGGTGGAGAACCTGCGCCTGGAGCTGGACTTCAACCTGGAAGCGGCCTCGATGGAGCGCTTCGAGGAGAACCTGCGCAAGTTCGGCGACAACGACATCGTCCGGGTGCCGGTGGTCCACCACAGCCTGAGCGGCCCGGGGGTACTTACCATGGAGCGCATCGACGGGATCAAGGTCGACGATCTCCCCAACCTGATGGCCACCGGTTTCGACCTGCTCGGCCTGCTCAAGGCCGGAGTTCGCTGCTGGATCGAGGCGGCCTGCGAGCACGGCTTCTTCCACGGCGACGTACACGCCGGCAACCTCATGGTCGACCGCGACGGCAAGGTGGTGTTCCTCGACTTCGGCATCATGGGCGAGCTGGACGAGGCCACCCGCCTCCTGGTGCGCCAAGGCGTCGTCGCCCTCCTGTACCGCAAGGACTTCGACGAGGTCACCCGCTGCCTGGTGGAGCTGGGTGCCCAACTCGGTCACCGCACCGACCACGCCCGCGCCGCGGCCGCCATCCAGCGTCTGGTGCTTCCCGAGCTGAGCAAGTCCATCGCCGAGATCGACTACCTGGCCCTGTTCTCCAAGGCCGTGCGCATGGCCGCCCCCAAAGGCGTGCAGCTGCCCCGCTCCCTGGTGCTGCTGGCCAAGCAGGTCCTGTACTTCGAGCGCTACGCCAAGCTGGTGGCGCCCGACTACGACATCCTCTCCGACACCTGGCTCATCGAGTTCATGATCGACGACGACGAGGAGCGGGACTCCGAGGAGGCCATCCCCGCCCGGGGGTGACTCAGCCGGCGCAACCCAGAGCGGGCCGCACGTCGGCCTTCTTCTGGATGGTGAGCAGCTGGTTGCAGGTGCACAGCGTCTCGTCGCAGCGGTGCTCGCCCTCTTCACGGGCCAGGCGGTCGAGCACGCCGCGCAAGGTCTCCTCCAGTGAACGGAGCTCGCCGATGCGTCGTTCGGTCTCGACCAGCTTGGCCGCCACCATGGTGGCCAGCTCGGGGTGGTCCTCGGCGCAGCAGCCGTCGGCCACGTGGATGAAATCGTCGGCCTCGGCCAGGCTGAGCCCGAGCAGCTTGGCCCGGTTGACCAGATGGATGCGGCGCAACGCCTCCTGGTCGTAGAGGCGGTAGCCCGCCTCGGTCCGCCGCGCCGGGCGCACCAGACCCACCTGTTCGTAGTGACGCAGAGCCTTGCGGGTGGCGCCCGTGAGCCTGCCGACCTCGGCGACGGTGAGGTAACCCTCTTCCATAGGAAGAAGTTTATCGCGGTTTGATCTCGAGCACACTGGGTAGGTGCCCGGCGGTTCGTCGGCGACAGCCACAGTCGACCTGCCGTCACAGTCATCAACCCGGAGGTCTGGCTCAGTGAGTTCACGTTCCCGCGTTCGCGTCGTCGCCCTGCTCGCTTTCATCGTCGCGGCCCTGCTGCCGAGCGGGCTCGGGAGCACAGCTACCGCAGCCGCTCCGGCCCAGGGCTCCTTCAGCCTGATCCAGATGGTGCACACCACCACCTTCAACAACGGCGAAGTGCAGAACGCCATCCCGTGGAACGGCTCCAGCGCCGGCGGCCCCTTCCGCTACGCAGGCATCCCCTGTGCGGGCAATGCGCCGGTCAACAACATCTCCACCGACCTCACCACCTACAACACCCGCCTGCCCGGGAGCCGCTCGCCGGCCTCCACCCGCTCGCACCCTCTCGAGTTCAACGTGGTGCAGGGCGCCGACGGCACCACCCGCCTCCAGGGCAAGAACACCCTCACCGTCTGCAAGCTGGCCGGCGGGCCCACCACCGACGGCGTGGCCGACGCCGACCGCTCCAAGATCTCCTTCGACTGGGACGCCGAGGTGATCAAGACATCCCCCGAGGAGATGAGCTGGAGCGGGACCTTCAAGATCACCGGCGGCACCGGCGTGTACCAGGACCTCACCGGTACCGGCATCATCGGCGGTTACTTCTTCTGCTTCGCGGCCGAAGGCTGCGCCACGCTCGGAGAGTTCCGTGACGGCCAGTTCGCCATGCAGGGCAACTACAGCGACCCCACCGTGGACGCCCTCACCAGCCCGCCGCCCGGCCTCGACAACCCCGTCCCGGCCGCCATCCCCATGCCCCGTCCGGCCGCACCCACAAGTGGCGTGGAGAGCGCCTTCAGCTTCATCCAGATGGTGCACACCACCACCTACAACGACGGCACGGTGCAGAACACCAACCCGTGGGACGGCAGTGCAACGGGAGGCCCGTTCCGCTACGCGTCCATCCCCTGCACCGGTAACGCCCCGGTGAACAACATCTCCACCGATCTCACCACCTACAACGCGCGCCTCCCCGGGAGCCGGGTACCGGCGTCCACCCGCTCGCACCCCCTCGAGTTCAACGTCACGCCGGCCACGGCCACCGCCCCGGCCAAGCTGAACGGCACCGACACGATCACGGTCTGCGCCCTCAAGGGAGGCCCCAACCCCACGCCCGACTCACCCGACGCCACCAAGCCGAAGATCTTCGTGAAGTGGACCGCCGACGTGATCAAGACCTCGCCCGAGGAGATGTCCTTCGCCGGCACCTTCACCATCACCGGCGGCACGGGCATCTACGAGGATTTGACCGGCTCGGGCAGCATCGCCGGCTACCTCCTCTGCTTCGCGGCCGAGGGTTGCGCCACGCTCGGCGAGTTCCGCGACGGCCAGTTCACCATGCAGGGCACGTACCGCGATCCCACCGTTCCCGGCTTCCCCGCCGGCTACTGGAGTGTGGCGGCCGATGGTGGCATCTTCGCCTTCGGTGGGGCGCCCTTCCTCGGCTCCACCGGCGCCCTGAAGCTGAACCAGCCGGTGGTGGGCATGGCCAAGACCCCCACCGGAAAGGGCTACTGGCTGGTGGCGTCCGACGGCGGGATCTTCGCCTTCGGCGACGCCGTGTTCCAGGGCTCCACCGGGGCGCTCAAGCTCAACCAACCGGTCGTCGGAATGGCCTCGACACCCACCGGCAAGGGCTACTTCCTTGTGGCATCCGACGGCGGGATCTTCGCCTTCGGCGACGCCGTGTTCCAGGGTTCCACCGGCGCCATCAAGCTCAACCAGCCCATCAAGGGGATGGCCGCCACACAAAGCGGAAAGGGCTACTGGCTGGTGGCATCCGACGGCGGGATCTTCGCCTTCGGCGACGCCGTCTTCAAGGGTTCCACCGGCGCCATCAAGCTCAACAAGCCCATCGTCGGCATGGCCGCCACACCGGGCGGGAAGGGCTACTGGCTGGTGGCCACCGACGGCGGGATTTTCGCCTTCGGCGACGCCCCCTTCCGCGGCTCCACCGGAAACCTCGTCCTGGCCCAGCCCGTCGTCGGCATGGCCTCCCAGCTGTAGGCGATCAAACCCCGTGCGCTGGTAGCGCTCGAGGTGACCCCGCGTCCACTTGACGCGGAGCATCTGTTAGGGTTGCCTAACTCTCTATGGCAGGTAGTCCTCATCACTTCGGCGGAAGCGGGCCCGGCGTGCCCTTGGCCGGGCGCGGTCGGGTATAGGCCTCAGATGTACGTCTGCCTGTGCGAAGGAGTCAACGAGGAGACGGTGAGGCGGGTCATCGCCGCCGGCGCCCGCGACGCCGACGCCGTCGGCCGCTGCTCCGGCGCCGGCACCGGCTGTGGCGGATGCTTCCCCGAACTGTGCCGGCTGCTGGAGGAATTCGGGCTGGATCCAGGCGGGTGTCCCGCCGAGCCCCGGCCCCGCCACACCGCGGCCTGAGCCTCCCCACGGTCCCCGCCCTTGTCGCTACCATCTCCCCAGGAGGTAGGACAATGAAGGGTGATGCCGGGATAATCGAGCTGCTCAACGACTGCCTGACGGCAGAGCTGACGGCCATCAACCAGTACTTTCTCGACGCCAAGATGTGCGCCAACTGGGGCTACGAGCGCCTGGCGGCACAGTTCCGGGAAGAGTCGATCGACGAGATGAAGGACGCCGAGGTCCTCATCGACCGGGTCCTGTACCTGGAGGGGGTGCCCAACGTCCAGCGACTGGGCAACGTCCGGGTGGGCGAGACCGTGAAGGAGAAGTTCGAGGCCGCCCTCGACCTGGAGAAGGCAGCCATCGTGCGCCTCAACGCCGGCGTGGCCAGTTGCACGGCCGTCGGCGACAACGGCAGCCGTGAGCTGCTGGAGAAGATCCTGGTGGGCGAGGAGCACCATGCCGATTGGCTGGAGACCCAGCTGGAGCTGATGCAACAGATCGGCGAGCCCCACTACCTGGCTCAACAGGTTCACGGCTGACCGATTTGTATTAAGGCTTGCCTAACTTTATCATGTAGGCATGCCGAAGACACTGATCAGGATCCTGCTCCTCGCGACGGTGGCCGCCGCGACCCTCACCGGATGCGGCGGTGACGGGGGCGGTGACGGTGATAAGGCGAAGCTGGTGGTCTACGCCGGTCGCAACGAGAACCTGGTGCGGCCCCTGCTCGACCGCTTCACCAAGGAGACGGGGATCGACCTCAGCGTCCGCTACAACGACACCGCCGAGCTCCTGCCCACCATCATCGAGGAGGGATCCAACGCCCGAGCGGATGTGTTCTTGAGCCAGGACGCCGGCGCCCTCGGCGAGCTGGCCGGCAAGAACCTGCTGCGCAAGCTGCCCGACGACATCGTCGACCAGGTGGAGCCCCGCTTCCGTGACGACGCGGGGAGATGGGTGGGCGTCACCGGCCGGGCGCGGGTCATCGCCTACAACACCGAACGGGTGACGCCGGCCGACCTGCCCAGGAGCGTGCTGGAGGTGGTCGATCCCAAGTGGAAGGGCAAGGTCGGCTTCCCGCCCACGAACGCGTCCTTCGTCTCGTTCGTCAGCTCGCTGCGGGAGATGGTGGGCGACGACCGCACCCGTAGCTTCCTCGAGGGCCTGAAGGCCAACGACGCCAAGTTCTACGACAACAACGTCGTGACCATCGACGCCGTCGCCTCCGGCGAGATCGAGCTGGGGCTGGTGAACCACTACTACCTGTACAACGAGTTCAAGGAGCGGCCGAAGGCGCCGGTGGCCAATTACTACCCCGGCCAGGACGCGGCCGGCGAGGGCACCTTCGTCAACGTGTCGGGCGTGGGCGTGCTGGCCAACACCGACCAGGTGGCGGCGGCCGAGCGCTTCGTGCGGTTCCTGCTCGACGAGAAGTCCCAGCACTACTTCCGCGACGAGACGGCGGAGTACCCGATGCGCAAGGGGATCGACCCGATCGCCGAGCTGCCGCCGCTGGGGGACCTCAAGACGATCGACGTTCCCCTTGCCGCGCTGGGCCGGGACCTCGAGGGCACCGTGAAGATGCTGAAGGACGTCGGCCTCACCTGACCCGTGGGCGTTACCACCGCCCGCCGGACGCCCGCCGGCCTGGCCTTTGCCGGCGCCGTGGTCGCCGGCGTCACCGTGCTGCCCCTGGTGTACCTGGTCCTGCGGGCAGTCGGCTCCTCGGACCCGCTCGCCCTGGTGGGATCGGAGCGGGTGGTCCGCTTCGTGTGGGCGACACTGCGCCTCGGCGTGGTGGTCGGAGCCCTCGCCCTGTTCCTCGGTGTCGGGCTGGCCTGGCTGGTGGAGCGCACCGACCTACCCGGCCGGCGCTTCCTCGGGGTGGCGGCCGTCCTGCCGCTGGTGGTTCCCAGCTACGTCGCCGCTCTCGCCCTCAAGGCCGCCTTCGGGCCGGCCGGGCTGCTGGCTGAGATTCCCGGTGTCATCGGCTTCTGGGGCGCGGCCACCGCCCTGGGGATGTCCAGCTACCCCTACGTGCTTCTCATGGCCCGGGCCGCCCTGGCCGCCGGCGATCCCGCCCTGGAGGAAGCGGCCCGCTCTCTCGGTGACAGCAGGGCGCGGGCCTTCCGCCGGGTGCTGCTGCCTCAACTGCGGCCGGCCATGGCCGCCGGCACCCTCCTGGTGTTCCTCTACGTGCTGTCCGACTTCGGGGCCGTGTCGATCCTGCAGTACGACACGCTGACCCGGGGCATCTTCCTGGAGTACCGCTCGCTGTCGCCCGACCGCTCCCCCGCGGCCGTGCTCGGGGTGGTGCTGGTGATCCTCACCCTGGTGGCCATCACCACCGAGCGCCTGGCCCGGGGGCGCACGGCGCCTGCCCGTGCCGTCGCCGGCGCCGCCCCGCCGATCCGGGTCTCCCTCGGGCGCTGGCGCTGGGTGGCCGCCGGCGGAGTCGTCGCCGTGGTCGCCGCCGGGCTCGGCGTTCCCGTCGGGGTACTCGGCTACTGGTCGGCGGTGGGATCGAGCCGGGCCAGCGCCGGGGGCGTGCTGGCCGACGCGGCCATGACGTCGATGCTCCTGGCCGGCGCCGCCGCGCTGGTGGCGGTGGTGGCGGCCGTGCCCGTGGCCCTCCTGGCCGTGCGCCACCGCACCCGGTTCGCCCGGGCGGTGGAGACGCTCTCGTTCTCGGGGTACGCCCTGCCCGGCCTGGTGATCGCCCTGGCGCTGGTCTTCTTCGCCGCTCCCTACCCGTTGTACCAGACGCTGTCGCTGGTGGTGCTGGCCTACGTGATCCGCTTCCTCCCCGAGGCCATCGGATCGGTGCGGTCCTCTCTCGGCCAGGTCGACCCCGCCCTGGAGGAGGTGGCCCGGTCGCTCGGGCGGGGGCGCCTGGCCACCACGGCAACCGTCACCCTGCCCCTCGTGCGGCGGGGCCTCCTGGCCGGCGGGGCGCTGGTGTTCCTCACGGCCATGAAGGAGCTGCCGGCCACCCTCGTGCTGCGCCCGCCGGGGACCGACACCCTGGCCGTGCGGGTGTGGACCGGCGCCTCCGAGGGCCTCTACGCCCAGGCCGCTCCGGCCGCCCTCATCCTGGTCGTCGTCTCCGCCCTGGTGCTGTGGCCGCTCAACTGGCGGGGGGCGCGATGACTGCCGGCGTCGAGCTGGTCGACGTCCACAAGTCGTTCGGCCCGGTGGCCGCGGTGCGCGGGGTGAGCCTGGCGCTGGAGGCCGGCGCCGTCACCGCCCTGGTGGGGCCGAGCGGCTGCGGCAAGACCACCACGCTGCGGATGGTGGCCGGCTTCGACAGCCCCGATCAGGGGGAGATCCGCATCGGAGGGCGCCTGGTAACCGGCGGCGGGGCATCCGCGGTGCCCCCCGAGCGCCGGCGGGTGGGCATGGTCTTCCAGCAACTGGCCCTCTTCCCCCACCTCGACGTGTCTGGGAACATCGCATACGGCCTTTCGGGCATGGGTCGGGCCGCCAGGCAGGCGCGGGTGGCGGAGCTGCTGGAGCTGGTCGGCCTGGTCGGCTACGAGCGGCGCCGGCCCCACGAGCTGTCCGGCGGGCAGGCCCAGCGGGTGGCGCTGGCCAGAGCCCTCGGCCCCCGGCCGGACGTGGTGCTCCTCGACGAGCCCTTCTCCAGCCTCGACGTCACCCTCCGCGCCGGCGTGCGGGCCGAGGTGCGTTCCATCCTCCGGGCCGCCGGCGCCACCGCCCTGCTCGTCACCCACGACCAGGAGGAGGCGCTCTCGCTCGGAGACCAGGTGGCGGTCATGCTCGACGGGCGCATCGCCCAGGTGGGCCCTCCCGACCACGTGTACCGGCGTCCGGTGGACCTCCACGTGGCCGCCTTCCTCGGGGCGGCCAACCTGTTCGACGGCGAGGTGCGCGACGGGATCCTCCACATTCTCCTGGGCGCGGTGGACATCAGCGGTGGCGGCAACGAGCGCGGCGATGAGCGATCGGTGGTGACCGCCCTGGTCCGCCCCGAGGACATCCATCTCGAGGACCTCCGCCCGGATGATGGCACCGGAACCGGAGCTGAAAGTGCCGCCGGAGCCGCCGGCACGGTGGTGGACGTGGAGTACTACGGCCACGACCAGCTCGTGGTGGTGTCGCTCGCCGCAGGGGGACGGGTGCGGGCCCGCCTGCACGCAGAGCGGCGCCTTCTGCCGGGTGCCGGCGTGCGGGTCAGCGCCCGCCGCGCCTACCCCCTGCCCTAGCAAAATCGACAACAGATCGCCCTTAGGGTTAGAATAATTGAATCGACCGTTCACGACCGCTCTGAGTACTTCCATCACCAATGGGTACGCCCGGGCACAGTCATCCGGCCAGCGGGCCGGGAACGAACTCCTAAAAAAGGGGTCAACAAGTGGTTTCGAAAGCGCTCTCAAGCAGTGGGAGCACCGTCAAGTCCGGCAAGAGCGCGAGACGCGTCCGCACCCGGAGAGGCCCGGTCCTTTGATCGGCGACCGCCTGGCCCGTCTCGGGCCCAAGGGCGTCGTGGCCATATTCGCCAGCCTGACCCTTCTCCCCCTCGGGTTGTTGGCCTACCTGAGCACCTCGCTGGCCACCAACGCGGTGTCCGACCAGGTGGAGTCCAAGCTGGCCAGCACGGCAACAGCCAACGCCGCCTACGTCAGCCGTGAGCTTCAGAGCCTCGGTGAGCTGGTGAACTCCTTCGCCGGCCGGCGCTTCCTCCGCGCCGCTCTCAAGGAGGGCGATGCCGGCAACTACGACCTCACGGCAATCCGCTCCCAGCTGGCCGAGCTCCGAGCCAGCCGTCCGGGGATCGCCACCACCTTCCTCGTGGAACCGGGTGGCCGCCTGGCGGGGATCGTCCCGGAGACCCCGTCCATCGTCGGGAAGGACTTCAGCTTCCGGGACTGGTACCGCGGGGTCACGGAATCCGGCCGGCCCTACGTCTCGGAGGCTTACAGGTCGGCGGCCGCCGGGAACCCGCTGGTCGTGGGTGCAGCGGCGCCCGTGCGCTCGATCGACGGCAGCGGCAAGGTCGTCGGCATCATCACCGCCGGCTACAGCCTTGATGCCCTCAATGCCTTCGCCGAGAACTTCAACCGGGCCCAGCAGGTGGGCCTGACGATCACCGACCAGCGGGGAACCATCGTGGCCTCGCCCGGTGGGAGAAGTACCGGCCTCGTCAACCGGCGAACCGACCCGCTCGTGCGCCAGGCCCTCGCCGGCCGCTCCGGAGTGGAGGTCCAGGGGAAGAAGGACGCTCGAAAGGTGGTGGCCTTCGCGCCGGTGCCGGGCATCGACTGGACAGTCAGCGCTGCGGTACCGGCCAAGCAGGCCCTGCGCGCCGTGTCCTCTCTGCGCAACACCGTCAGCGGGATCGCCCTAATAATCGGCGTGGCCCTCCTGGGCGCGCTCGGCATCCTCTTGGTCACGTTGCGGCAGAGGGCACGAATCGAGCAGGAACTGATGCTGGCCAGTGAGCAGGCCTTCGCCGCCTCCAGGCTCAAGTCGGAGTTCCTGGCCAACATGAGCCACGAGATCCGTACCCCGATGAACGGCGTCATCGGCATGACCGCACTGCTGCTCGACACCGACCTCGACCCCCAGCAGGAGGAGTACGCCCAGACCGTGCGGGGATCGGCGGACTCACTGTTGACGGTCATCAACGACATCCTTGACTTCTCCAAGATCGAGGCGGGGAGACTGGACGTGGAACCCATCGCCTTCGAACTGTGCCCAGTGATCGAAGAAGCGGTCGAGTCTCTCGCCGAGCCGGCCCACGCCAAGGGCCTTGAGTTGGCCTTGTGCGTGGATCAGGGGTTGCCGGAATGGGTATGTGGCGATCCGGGACGGCTGCGCCAGGTGCTCGTCAACCTGGTCAGCAACGCCGTGAAGTTCACCGCCGAGGGAGAGGTCGTGGTCCGGGTGTGTGCGCCGGCGGAGGGCGACGCTCTCGTGCGTTTCGAGGTCACGGACTCCGGCATCGGGATCACCGAAGCGGCCGCCAGGATCATCTTCGACAGCTTCTCCCAGGCCGACGCCTCCACCACCCGTCGCTTCGGGGGGACCGGGCTGGGCCTGGCCATCTCCAAGCAGCTCG
Source organism: Acidimicrobiales bacterium (assembly GCA_035525365.1). GTDB lineage: Bacteria > Actinomycetota > Acidimicrobiia > Acidimicrobiales. The sequence continues at coordinate 91,038 of DATLEK010000105.1, read as the reverse complement.
TGTCCCTCATGGGCGGCGAGATCGGCTTGACCAGCGAGCCCGGCCGGGGCAGCACCTTCTGGTTCACCGTGTCCCTCGAGCGGGCCGTGCCGCCTACTACCCAACAGCCGCCCCCCCGGGCCAACCTCCAGGATCTCAAGATGCTGGTCGTGGACGACAACGCCACAAATCGCCTGATCCTCCAGCAGAGCCTGGCTGCGTGGGGCGTTACCGTCGAGACGGCGGCCGACGGTCGAGCCGCTCTTTCTGCGCTGAAGGAAGCTGTTTTCGTCGGCAGTCCCTTCGACGTTGCCATCCTGGACTTCCACATGCCCGGGATGGACGGGATCCAGCTGGCCCGCGAGATAGAGCAGTTCGACGGGATGCCAAAACCGCGGTTGGCGCTTCTCACGTCTGCCGCCGAGCGGGGCGACGCCCAGACTGCGCGGCAGGCGGGAATAGACGCCTACCTCACCAAACCGGTACGCCAGTCGGCTCTGTACGACGCTCTGGCCGCTCTGACCGGGCCGACGACCATGGAATCGTCGATACCGGCCGTTCCCGCCGTTCCCGCCGTCCCTGACGCTCCGGCGGCCCCGGCCGAAGACGAGAGTCGAACACTGGTGTTGCTGGTCGAGGACGACGCCGTCAACCGGCGGGTGGCGGTGCCCATGCTCGAAAAGATGGGGTACAGGGTGGAGGTCGCCACCAACGGGCGCGAGGCGGTCGACGCTGTGGCCCGCAGCGCCTACGGCGCGGTGATCATGGACTGCCAGATGCCCGAGATGGACGGCTATGAGGCAACCATGGCCATACGCCAGTCCGAGGCGGAGGGCTACCGGATCCCCATCATCGCCATGACGGCGAGTGCCATGAAGAGCGACCACGACAAGTGCCTCGCCGCGGGAATGGACGACTACCTGTCGAAGCCGTTCCGCCGGGAGGTGCTGGACGCCACCCTTCGCAAGTGGACAGAGCAGAAGGACGAGCCGCCCGAGCAGGTCACCAGCGCGCCTCTCGACGCCGGCGCTCTGGAGCAACTCCGGGAGCTGGAGGTCCGCAGCGGCCGGGCACTCGTGGAGAGCCTCGTCGGGAGCTACCTGACCTCGGCCGAGGACGGCATGCGCCAGCTCGTCGCCGCCATAGAGACCGGCGACCTCGAAGCGGTGGTGGTTCTGGCCCATCGCCTCACGGGAAGCAGTGGGGCGGTGGGAGCGGTAGGTGTGGCCGGCGCCTTGACGAAGCTGGAGCGGGCCGGCGCGTCGGGGGACCTACCCGCGTCCCGATCGGCCCTCGACGCGGTCACCGCTGAGCTGGCACGGGCCAAGCCGGCCCTCGAGGCGGAGCGAACCCGCAGCACCTCGCTGCCAGAGCGGCGTTCCAGCGTCCGGCCGAACGCATCCGTATGAGAACCGGCCCTGACCGGGGCGCGTTCCCTGAGCGTCAGTCGAGGCGAACGATCGGCCTGGGCCGACAAGGTGGCGCGGGCTGATCGGGTAGCACTGGACCTGTACTGTCATCCACCTCGGCTCGTGTTGACTTAGGTGATGGACGACGAAGCTGACCTGAACGCCGGTGCTGATGCGGCCGCCTTCGAGCGTGCCGTGGAGCTGATCGCCGCGGCCGAAGCGCCGGCCCTGGCCTGCCATGTGCATCCCGATGGCGATGCTCTCGGCTCGATGCTGGCCATGCACCTGCTGTGCGAGTCCCAGGGCAAGGCGCCCCTCTCGTCGTTCCCGAGTCCCTTCGTCGTCGCCCCCCACTACCGGTTCCTGCCCGGCCTGGACCGGCTGACGCCGCCGGACGACTTCCCCGAGCACCCCGACCTGCTGATGACCTTCGACGTCGGCACCCTCGCCCGCATGGGCGACCTCCAGCGTTCGGTGCATGGCGCCGGCGAGGTCCTCGTCCTCGACCACCACGCCGACAACCACCACTTCGGCACCGTGAACGTGGTTCAACTCGATGCCGCCGCCACCGCTGTCGTGGTGCGACGTCTGGCCAATGCCCTGGGCTGGCCACTGCACCGCGAGGCCGCCGTCAACCTCTACGTCGGCCTGCTCACCGACACCGGGCGCTTCCAGTACCCCAACACCACCAGGGACGTGTTCGTCCTGGCCGAGGAGCTGGCCGAGTTCAACCTGCCTTTGGCCGAGCTCACCCGGGAGCTGTTCGAGAAGCACAGGTTCGCCTACGTACGCCTCGCCGGCCTCGCTTTGGCCCGGGCCGAGTTCGAGGAACCCAACCACATGGTGGCGGCGTGGCTGACCGCCGACGAGCTACGTCTCCACGGCGTGGATTTCGACGAGACCGAGGGGTTCATCGACCTCCTGCGGCGAACGGCGGAGGCCGAGGTGGTGGTGGCGTTGAAGGAGGCGCCCGACGAGGGGCTGCGGGTGTCGCTGCGGTCTCTCGGCGGTATCAACGTGGGAGAGGTGGCCGCGTCACTCGGCGGAGGCGGTCACTCCTTCATGGCCGGCTTCACCAGCCAGGGCACCATCCCCGAGACGCTTGACCGTGTCCGGGTGGCCGTCGCCGCCGCAGTGCTGGACGCCATCGGCGACGACTGAAGCCTGTGGGGTCAGGTGCGGGGGAACCTGGGTCGGTCCGGCGTCCAGGGCTCGTTAAGCAGCAGTACCGGGGGGCGCACAGGCCCGCTCCAGGCGCTGGGCCGAACCTGCCGGCGCCCTCGGGCGTTGGGCGATCCTTGTGCGGCGATGGTCACCATCACAAGCCCGATCCACAGGGCGAGCACGCCGAGGAACGTCTGGGTCCAGAGGGGCGAGCCTGTCCGGGCCAGCGCCACCGTTTCTCCGGGAACAGGCGCCGGCTCCGAGGTGATCGCCGTGGCGGACCCGCCGGAGCCCGTCCCGGTCCCGGTCCCGGTGGCGGTGGCGGTGGCGGTGAGACTCGTCGCGCTACCGCCGGCTCCGCCTGTGGTGCCGAGGCGGACCCCGCTGCCGGCTGCACCGGCGGTGGGGGCAGCGCCCGTGGCCGACGTCCCGCTACCGCTGCCGCTGCCGGTGGATCCAGTGGGCAGAGCAGTTCCGGTGGCGAGGCGGGTCGTCGTGGTCGTGGGACTGGCGGTGGCAGAGGGCGTCGAGGTGACGGCTGATGGCAATGTCGTGCCCGTGACCGCCGGCGCCTCTGTGGTTGCCGTCGTAGCCAACGTCGTGGTCGTCGCCGCCACGGTCGTGGTCGTGGCGGCGGTGGTGGTCGTGGCGGCGGTGGTGGTCGTGGCGGGCACGGTGGTGGGCGGCGCAACGCAGGTCGGCGCGCTCACGGTGTTCGAATCAAGGGTGACGGCGCCGGTGCGGGCCAACAGGCGGCCTTGGATGGTGGCGTTGGTGTTGGCGGTGATATCGGCCAGCGCCATGATCGTGCCGACGAACGTGGAGCCCACGCCGAGGGTGGCTGAGCTCCCGATCTGCCAGAACACGTTGCAGGCCTGCGCCCCGTTGATGGGCACCACGCTGCTGTTGACCGCGGTGATGAGAGTGGAGCCGGCCTGGAAGATGAACACGGCGTTGGGGTCGCCTTGGCCGTTGAGGGTGAGCGGCCCCGTGATGGCGAACGAGGTCGGCGACTTGTAGACGCCGGGCACCAGCGTCAAGCCGCCAAGCTCCGTCGGCCCCGCGTAGGTGGTGTTCGCCGCCCGCCCGGCGGCGTCGTTGTAGGCGGTCGTCAGATCCGACTTGGCCCCGCACGCCACGGCGTCGTTGGCATGGGTAGCGCCGTTGACGACCCCGGGGGGGAAGTTGGTTATGGCCGGGGTGGGGCACGTACCAAGGTCACCGTTGATCACGCTCGGCCCCGTGTTGGTCACACCAGCACCGGCCAGCACGGCGAAACTTCCTGCCGTGCCGAGCCCGACAGGCGCTTCAGCCGCCCCAGTCGGGTGGTTGACGAAGAGAACCCCCAGCGTCAGCAGAACCCCGACAACCAGGCACGAACCTCTGCGCGTTGGCGCAAAACCATTGATGACTGCCACTCGAGCCTCTCACGGTCGTCCAAGCTGGACGCTGCCGAGGTCTCGGGCAACGCGGTCCGGCGAAGCGCCGACCAACGGTCGTACCAACAACCTTGTTGCCTACAATACCACCATCCGGCTCCGGCGGAAAACACGAACCGGCCGTCCCGTAAGCTCGGACCCCACCGCAGCGTTGCGGGCAGCCCTCCGGCAGACGCCATGCGCAGAACGACTGAGGGAGCGTAGTGAGTACATCTGATGCCTCCTCCCTGTCTCTCTGGAGGCGCCGGACCGCCCTCGCCTTTGCTGCCGCCACACTTGCCCTGGTCATCGCCGGCTGCACGAGCCGGCCTTCGCCGGAGGCGGTCGACGAGGTGCGTGAGCCACTGCGGATGCTGCTGCGTGAACGGGCGCGCCTGTTGCTGGCAGGAGACGGAGCCGGGTACCTGGCTCCGATGAGCCCTGAGGCAAGGCAGGCAGAGGAGTCGATCGCCCGAGGTGCCCTGGATGTCGGCCTGGCCGCCCTGGACTTCGTCGTGGGAGATGTCGATACCGGCACCGGCGGCGCCCTTGACGATGTCGAGGTCGACTTCATCTACCGCTATGAAGGCCTACCCGAGGACAACGACTTTCGATTTCGACGGATCTACACGGTAGAGCCGCGCCAGGGCTCGCTCGTCATCACTGGTTCACAGCCGACCGCCGATCCCCTCCTCCAGGCTCCCATATGGGCCACCGGGCCGGTGGAGGTGACGCGTTCGCCGCATTTCGTGGCGCTGACGCGACCCGGTCCGATGAACACCGAAGCCATCCTGGACATGGCAGAGCAGGCAAGGTCACGCCTGGTGCCCAAACTGACCCTCGAGCCCGACGATGCCCATCTGGTGCTGCTGGCTCGAGATGGAAATGAGTTCAGCGAGTTCCTGAGTCAGGCGCCGCCGGAGCGGCCTCCGGGTGTCGGCGACACGGTCTCGCTCGCGGTCGCCCGAGGTGTGAACCGGGGCCGCGGGCCCGAGGAGCGGAACATGGTGGCCGATGTCAGTGCCATCGTCAGGTCTGCGAGGTCGTCCTATGAGGGCAGAGGGGGTGTCACACCTGAAGAGGTGTTCCAGCACGAGCTTGCCCATCTCACTCTTCTCCGGTTCGAAGGAGAGGACACTCCGGGATGGGTTACCGAAGGCGCAGCGATGTTCCTCTCGGGAGAGCGACGGGTCGACCAGTGGCGCGAAGACGTCCAGGCGGGTTTTTCCGGAGTCTCGCTGGCCGAGCTGAGTGACGGAGAAGAACTTGACGGCAAGGCCTACGGCTACGCCAACGCTGCGGCGTTGTACCTGATCGAGGAGTATGGCGCCGACACCTTCTGGGACTTCTACCAGGGAATCAAGACGAGCGGCACGAGCCGGATGCTGCGCTTGTCGTACAAGATGGATTCAGCACAGCTCGACGACCGGATCAAGGCCTGGATCCGCGAACAGATCCAGTGACCGGGCGTGGCGGTCGATTTCGACAGTGCCATTTCTCGGATCGTTCTGCGCCCGGACTCTGCCCGTGGTCATCTGCTTATCGACAACGTGGTCGGCACGAAACTGAACGCCCAGATCCCCTCGCCCACGGCCAGGGACTGTGGCTCCCTGTAGGCCGAGATGTGGTACCCGCCGGCGCCGGCGTTGAGGTCGGGGTCCCAACGGGCGGAGAAGTCGTGGCCGGTGAGGCTGGCGGGACCGGTGCCCGAGGGGTTGGCCACCATGGACGCGTGGTAGGCGCCCAGATCGAAACTGACGCGGTCCGTACCCTCCCCGGCCGGGCTCACCGCCCGGTCACAGCGTGAGTAGGACCAGTAGCCGCGCCCAGAGGCCAGGGCCGCGCCGCCGGCGCCGGCGGCGTAGGTCCCCCCGGCGCCCTGGTCGGACCATGAATACAGCGGCGAATCCGATCTCACCACTGTTCCGTCGGGACCGCCCACCAGGTGGTACCGACCGCCGCCGTAGACAACCTGGCCGGCGGCCGCCTCGATCGCCTTGCATACGCCCGTCGACGCCAGGGTGACAGAGGCCGGCTTAGATACGGGGCCGGCGCCGATGCCCGGGGCGAAGTTGGCGCCGGTGATCACGACCTGGATTCCCTCCGGACCCCCGCCAGGGAGCAGGGCGTTCACCAAGGGCGCCGGCGTGTAGAGCTCGGCGCCAGGCAACGGGTCTGCCAGCTCGAGGTCCCCGACCCGCACGGATGTCTTTGGTGAGAACATACCGACGCCGGTGAGGGTTACTTCTGTCCCGAGGGTGGGACCGACCCGTGGGTCCACGCTGGTCAGGGCCAAGGCAGGCTGTGTGGCGTTGGCTCGGTAGATCTCGGCGGTCGTCGCGCTCGGTTGCTCCCAGACGCCCCACCCTCCGGTGACGAGCACCGTTCCGTCCGTGAGCAGAGTGGCCGTGGCGTCCGAGCGCGGGGATCTCATGGCGCTGACCGTGGCCCACCGGTCGGTCGCGGGGTCATACAGCTCTGCGAACCGTACCGGGTGGAAGAGTTGGCAATCGTTGGCGCCATTTACCCGGGTGCAATCCCCGATCCCTCCGGCCACGAGGGCCTGGCGGCAACTGCTCCCGCAGTTGCCGCCGGCAAAGAGGGTGATGGTCCCCGAGATGGCGTCCACCTTGCGAACCCGGTGGGTATTGGATTCGGCGATGTAGAGTTTCCCACACCGTCCACGGCGATGCTCTTCGGGTCGCTGAGCGCGGCCGAAGTCGCGAGACCTGAGGCGCCGGAGTTATCGCCCCCGCCTCCGGCCACGACCCTCTCTTGTCCGTCCTCGACCACTCGGACGGCGCTGAACTCCCTGTCCAACACATGCAACTTCGACCCGTGCGCGGCGAGCGCAATCGGGGACTGCCCGATGGTGGTGGCCAGGCCCTGCCCGAGGCCGCCGGCATAGGTGGTGATGACACCTGCGGCGACGCGCCTTCGCCTAGCCAGCAAAGTGGCGGTGAGGTCCAAATCATCCGTGGTTCATGTACAAATCGACAACGTGGTCGGCACGAAACTGAACGCCCACATTCCCTCGCCCACCGCCAGGCACTGTGGCGCCCGATAGGCCGAGATTTCGTATCCGCCGGCGCCGCCGTTGCGGTCGGCATCCCAGCGAGCGGAGAAGTCATGGCCGGTTACGGTCGCCGAAGAGGACGATGAAGGGTTGCCGACCATTGATGCGTGGTAGTCGCCAAGGATCAGCTCCACGGAGGCTGGGCCCGACGAGGCAAGATCGATTACGCGAGGACATGAGAACCATGCCCAGTAGCCATGTCCGCCTTCTACACTGGTGGACACCGAATAGACGCCTCCTGCACCTGAGTTGAGCCACCCGTATAGGGGTGACTGCGCCATCACGGCCGTGCCCGACGGAAGGCCGACCAGCGAGTAACCGCGGGGGTACTCCACCGCTCCATCCCTCGGAACGGCCGTTGAACAGGCTGTGGGTATGCTGGCCGTCGGGGCGCGAAAGAGCACGCCGAGTCCGGCTGGCACAAAGAAGCTGCAGCCGCGAAACTGTCTTCGTCATTGATCTCCGATCGAGATTGCTTGACGACGTAGCGGCTGGCCGGTGACGGGAAGTTGCCATCCGAGGCCGGCGCCGAGAACCGAAGCGATATCGTGGACTGCGACATTGCGGTGGCAACCAGGTCTTCAATCCTGGCAGGCGCTCCGGACAACGAGTAAATGAAAGGTCTTCGCGCTCCGTGGAGCATCGCGGCACTTCGACGATCTGATCGAGATCCCGGGGCACCCGGCAGGGGACAACACAATGGCGCACGCTCGGGTGAAGGGGCTGGCCCTGGCGCTCTAGCGTCGCCCTGTGAGCGGTCCGCGAGTGCCCGGTGGCGTGGTTCACAAGCTTCCTGGAGACCTGCGCAACGCGCTGATCGCCAACCGCACGGCACTCGATGCGTGGAACGACATCACACCTCTGGCCCGTAACGAGTTCATCTGCTGGGTCGAGGATGCCAAGCAGGAGCAGACCCGAGAGCGCCGCATTCGCCGAACCCGGGAGGAGCTGGAACAAGGCCAGCGTCGGCCCTGCTGCTGGCCAGGATGCAAGCACCGCGAGCGCACCGGCAGATAGCTTTCGGCTGGCTGTCCCCTACCGGGGTCCGAGAGCGAGGTCGTCGAAGACGTTCCTTCGCGCCGACCACACTCCGTAGTGGCGTCTTGGGCATCCGCTGGCCGCCAGCGGGCAGTTTCAGATGGCCACCAACAAGTCTCCGTTCCGCCCGCGGTTAGCGGTGGGAGAGGCGCAGGGCACTCCGACAGGAACCTGCCGGTATTTCGCACCGGTAGCCTTCCACCGACAAGGCGTCCACCATTGGGCACGGATTGGGCACGAAACCACTTCTGAAGGAGCACCCATTATCTCCCATTAGCCCTCTGACCAGCACTTTTAGCGCCAAAGCCCTCGTAGCTCAGGGGATAGAGCATCGGTTTCCTAACTGGATAAAGGCCTTTTTTTGCCACGAATAGTTTAGCCATTCTGGCTGGTCAGGCAGCTATTCTGACGTACTTCTAGTCACCATGATTTACCGCTAAACTCCGCCTGATTGGGCACGCCGGGGGCACGAAATAGTGTCCTGGGAACCACCTCCTGCCCGTCAGTCTGGCATTGCGGCGGACGGTGTCACCTCATTAACTCGGGTGTCACGTGAGTTTATCTTTTGCGTCCACGGTGGGGCCTCCCGGGTCACCGTCGCTATTCGACGGCGTCATTCTCACCACCCGGGAGATGCTCTCGGAATCCCTGCTCAACAACGTCGCGTCTCCCTGCCCCCGGCGCCCTCGAGCGACTTTCGGACGCTGCAAGAAGCGCATTCCCGGCAGTCCAGCCCCGAGGCCCGAGGACCTCGTGAGTCAACGACACCGCCTCTGAAAGTGATCGCCTGGAACGGGACCACGGCGGCAACTACGCCGCTTAGGAGCGGTTGGCGTCATGTCTGTGACGGGACCCCCATAAGTGGTCCACTTCGCGCGGGAGTGGTCCATGGTTTGGAACCAGCCTCTACAACGCCTCAGGAGGCGCTGGAAGGGCTGGGGATGGGTCAGGGGTGCCGGCGTTTTTGGTCTCCGGCACCCATTGGGCTCGGAACTCAGCAGGGGTGAGCCGGCCAAGCGACGAATGGGGTCGATAGGTGTTGTACTCGATCCGCCATGCCTCGACCACGACCGTGGCCTCCAAGAGGCTGGCGAACTCCTCGATGTTCAACAGCTCGTCCCGGGCCCGGCCGTTGAAGGATTCCACGAATGGGTTCTCCCAGGGCGATCCGGGCTCGATGTAGTTGGTCTTGGTGCCGGCCAGACGACACCAGTCCCGAAGCGCCCAGGCAATCAGCTCGGGACCGTTGTCCATGCGCAGATGCTCCGGCGCTCCCCGCTCGGCGACGAGGCCCTCGATGACGCCCACCAGCTGATCCGCGTCGCAGGAGCGACCGACGCGCATGGCCAGGGCTTCGCGGGTGAACTCATCGACGATGTTGGCCAACTTGAGTCGGCGCTGATCGGCGGTCTCGTCGAACTGGAAGTCAATGGCCCACACCTGGTTGGGCCGCTCCGCCCGCATCAGGGCCTGGCCAGGAGGCGGGCGGCGGCGCTTTCTCTTGCAGGGAGCGGGCCGGCGAAGCCCCTCGTCCCGCCACAGGCGCTGGGTGCGCTTGCGGTTGACCACAAAGCCCTCTCGACGCACCAGGGCGTGTGCGGTCTTCCAGCCCCACCGGGGATGGTCCCGGGCGATCTGGCGCAGCCGTGCCCGAAGCTTGTCCTCCAGCTCGGGTCGAGGCCGGGCTGGCTTCCGCTGGGTGGAGCGGTGCTGGCCGACCACACCGCAGGCCTTTCGTTCGGAGACCCCGAAACGTTGGCACAGGCAGACAACCGCCCTGCGCCGGCGCTCCGGGGTCAGAAGTTTCCAGTGATGATGCGTGGGTGCTGACCGGGGTGGTGTGACCCATAAGTTTCCTGACCCCCCGGGAGTCTTCTTGAGGACCTGTCGGCTTCGTCGGTCAGCACGAACCAACCAACCCACCCCGAGCCATCCGACCTGTGTGACCTCATAGGAGCTTGCAACCCGCTCACCACTGGCCTGTCCACGACGGTCGGCTCGATCATCAAAAGAACAGAGGTATCAGAATGCTTCGTCCCACCCGCGCCGTCATCGGCGGCGTCGACACCCACGCGGCCACCCATCACGCTGTCGTCGTCGACCTGCGAGGCGTGCTCCAAGGCAGCCAGGAGTTCTCCGCCACCGCCGCCGGCTACATCGAGCTGCTCGCCTGGCTCCGCAGCCACGGAAGGATCGACCGGGTCGGCGTCGAGGGCACTGGCGCGTATGGGGCCGGCCTTGCCCGCCATCTTCACGACAAGGGCGTGAGTGTCATCGAGGTGCCTCGCCCCGATCGTCGCCTGCGTCGCCAGAAGGGAAAGTCGGATCCGATCGACGCCGAGGCGGCGGCCCGGGCGGTGCTGGCCGGCACTGCCACGGTGAAGCCCAAGTTGGCCAACGGGAGCATCGAGGCCATCAGGGCCATCCGCGTCGCTCGCAACGGCGCCGTAAAGGCGAAGACCGCTGCTACCAACGCTCTCCAGGCCCTTCTCGTCACCGCTCCGGAGCCTTTGCGGGCACAGCTGCGCTGTGGTTCCACCATCAAGCTGGTGGAGACGTGCGTCGGCCTTCGCCCCGACACGGCCCGGCTCCACGAACCCACCCAGGCGCTCAAACTCGCCCTGCGATCGGTGGCCCGGCGAGCGGAGGCTCTGGCCATCGAGGCCCGCCAGCTCAACCGTCAGCTCGCGGCACTGACGCAGCGGGCTGCGCCGGCGACCTCGGCCGTGTTCGCCCTCGGTCCCGACACCGCCAGCGCCCTGCTGGTCAGCATCGGCGACAACCCCGACCGTCTCCGATCCGAGAGCGCCTTCGCCCACCTCTGCGGAGTAGCGCCGATCCCTGCCTCATCCGGCAAGACGAATCGCCACCGCCTGCACCGGGGCGGAGACCGCTCGGCCAACCATGCCCTGCACATCGCTGTCATCGTTCGGCTGCGCTACTGCGATCGCACCAAGGCCTATGCGGCGCGCCGCACGGCGGACGGGCTCTCCATGGCCGAGATCATCCGGTGTTTGAAGCGCTACCTGGCCCGGGAGGTGTTCACCGCTCTTCGCGCGGACTACGCCGCGATCATGACTTGACATCTATAGGAGCGTCCTCAGCCAACTCCTTGAGCATCGACTTGTCGAGTTCGGCCTCGGCCAGCAGCTTCTTCAGCCGGCCGTTCTCGACCTCGAGTTCCTTGAGCCGCTTGGCCTCGGTTGCCTTCATGCCGCCGTACTGGTTACGCCAGCGGTTCCAGGTTGCCTCGGCGATCTCGAGGTGGCGGAGCACCTCTGCCAGATCCTTGCCGTCGTTGAGCAGCCGGTCGCCCTCGCGGAGCTTGCGGACGACCTGCTCGGGGGTGTGGCGGTGTCGCTTCATCGTGGTGAATTCCTCCTGCCCAAATACTGGGCTGTTGAACTCCCACAACTGGTGGATCACTTTCCGGGGGCCTCGTCATCTGCATCGGCTCTCTTTCCGACTGCGACCAAACTGCGACCGCACTGCGACCGGGTCCGCCCAGACTCAGTTCGAGAGCTGTTGGTGCAGGTTGTTTCCGGGTTCAGGAAAGGAAGAGCATGAGCGACGAACGAAAGATGTGGCAGATGCTTACATCGCGACGAATGTCAGGTAGAAGCTCGACCGGTGGCGGTGCGGTACGCCGAGGCCGCTTCTCCACGCGTGCACGACGCCGCTCGGCGATGTTCCTCGTGGTGGCGATGGTCGGAGTCAGTTCAGTGGTGGCGCCTCCAGCACAGGCAGCGACCTTCGAGGTGCCGTGTGGTCCGACTTCACACGGAGCGGCCGCTCGCTTGGTCGCTGCGGTGAGAATGGCCAATGACTCGCCCGGACGCGACAAGATTGTGTTGGCCAAACGTTGCATCTACGAATTGTCCCCGACTTCTTTGCGGGGCGCCACAGCCATGGCGCTTCCCGAGATCACTAGCCCTATTGTTATAGTGGGAAAGGGAGCGGCTTTAACCTCAAGCATACTCGGTAGAGAGCCCGGCGTAGCCAGCGACGACATTCCCGGATTCGGACTCGTAGACGTTGGTACCGGAGGTGACTTGGTGCTGGACGATGTCACGATCAGCGGGTTTACGGACGCTATCTCTAACCGCAGAGGGGCCCTGAGCGTGACCAACAGCACGCTGTCCTCGAACGAAAACACTATCTCTAACGTCGGGGGGACCCTAAGCCTGATTAACAGCACGCTGTCCTCAAACAAAGGCTCTATCTCTAACATCGGGGGCACCCTGAGCGTGACCAACAGCACGCTGTCGGGCAACAGCACCAACTGGGTCGGCGGCGCCATCCGAAACGACAATTTTTGGGGGGCCGGTACCGTGACCGTGGTGAACAGCACCCTGTCCGGCAATTCCGCCCGCTACGGCGGAGCTATCGACAACAGCGGGTACGACAACAACAAGGGGTACGGGGGCACTGTGACCGTGATTAACAGCACCCTCTCCGGCAACACTTCGAGTTACCACGGCGGCGCCATCTACAACGGGCCCGGCACGGTGAGTGTGACCAACAGCACGCTGTCGGGCAACAGCACCACTTACGGGACGGGGGGCGCCATCGACAACGGGGGCAGCCTGACCATGACCAACAGCACGCTGTCCGGCAACATTTCGGGTAGCCACGGCGGCGCCATCTACAACAACGGCGCCTTGGACGTTACGAACAGCACCGTGTCTCTCAACACGGCGTCGTGGGGCGGCGGCGGTGTTTATAACTCTTGGTATGGCAACTATACAACTCGTCCTGTGACGTTCAAGAGCACAATCGTGGCGGGCAACAGGGCTTTAGAAGGACAAGGAGCGTTTTATCCTGGAGGCAGCAATTGCGGTGGGTGGATTAGCTACGCCACGAATAGCCTCTCCGATACAGCGGAGTGCGGGTCTGGTTTCATGGTCGCAGATCCGAAGCTTGCGCCGTTGGCCGAGAACGGCGGACCCACACCGACCATGGCTCTGTTGTCCGGCAGTCCGGCGATCGACGCCGGTGCGGGTGCACCGGTGTGTCCCGCTAACGACCAACGCGGTGTGGCTCGGCCTCAGGACGGGGACGGGGATGGGTCAGCGGTGTGCGATGTCGGCGCTTACGAAGCCAATCCGTCGAGATAGATCGCAGGCGTCCGGGTTGGATCGCAGGTACGCTTTCCGTTCGTGGCGAGGGGGCGTTGGCTACGACGAGGCACGCCCGTGTGGCCCGTTGTGGTGGCCGCTGCAATGGTGTCGACGGCCTGCACATCGTCACGGCCACCGCGCGAGCCCAAGGCTGCGTCGCCCGAACGAACTGAGTCCACTCATTCGGCTCCCCCCGCCACCCCGCCGGACGTTTCACAGCCGCTGACCGGGTCCGCCTCAGCCCCCGCCGCCAGCGCTCCTGCGGGCACAGTCCGTGGCCAGGCGAGCGGCGAATCAGGCGTTGGGTCCACGCACGCACCGCAGGCGACGACGCCATCCCGGCATTCGGCGGCCGCCTTGTTCGCCCCCGGCGACGACCGCGTCGGAATCTCGGACACCACGGTCCGCCTCTGTGGCCACGGGCGGAAGTACCTCGCCAAGGTCCTCGGGACCGATGACGAGGACTTTCTCGTCTACTGGCGATGGGTGAACGACCGCGGAGGCATCCATGGGCGTGGCATCGAGGAGCGCATCGCCGAGGACGGCGGTGGGCGCCTGGTGGCCCAGGCCTATGAGGAATGCCGGGGGTCGTTCCTGCTTCGCGGTGCTCCGGGTGCCGAGGCCATCATCCCGATGCGCAGAGTCGTCGAGGCGGACGCCCATGGCCCGCCGTACCTCCACTTCTCCGTCCGTGCGGAGCCCGGTGCGAAGCGCAGCTTCTCGTTCTACCCGTCCCACGAGGCATTCGGGCGCCTCACCGCCCAGTTCGTCCTGTCCCGCTTCCCCGGCGCGCGCATCGGCGTCGTACACAAGGCGAGCGACAACTGGGATGCCGGTCGCCAAGGCTTCCTCGCCGCCTTTCGGGAGGCGGGCGTGAGCGTCGTGGCCGACGTCCCGCTCAGCCCCGGCGATCCGGTTGTGGCCGACGAGCTGGCGGCGGTGCACCGGGCCGGTGCCGAGGTGGTGTGGGCCTGGGTGGAGCTCCTCGACTTCGTGCAGCTGGTCAAGCAGTCGAACGCCCAGCGCCACCCCATGCGCTGGGTGGCGCCGTTCGCTTTCAACACCTCGATCGAGAACCTCGGCGACGACGCCCTGCGCCCCGCCCCGCTCACCGGGCTCAACGTGACGCCGCCGGCCACGCCGGGCCACTACACGGGGGCCTTCGCCCCCTACGCCGAGGAGTACCGCCGCTTCGAGGACACCTTCCGCCGCTACCGGGGAAAGCCCGTGCGCCGAGGGGTCGCCGACCTCCTTTTTTTCAAGTGGCTGGAGGACCGCCACATCGCCGACCTGCTGGAGAAGTGCGGGCGCGACTGCACCCGCAACCGCCTGGTGGCGCCGCTGGTGTCCGGGAGCTTCTCGGCACTCGACCCGGCCTGCGCCTTCGACTTCGGCCGCGGGCGGGCCGCTGGCTACCGGGCGTCGGCGTTCGAGGCGGCGCCGGCCGAAGGCGGTCCCATCTGGGTGGAGACCATCCGTTGCGCCGACCGCTTCTGATCATCGGCTGAGATGGGCGAGGCGCTGGTGCGGGGCGTGGCCTTCGGCGCCCTCTACGGCGTACTGGCCGCCGCCTTGGCCCTGGTGTTCAGAGCGACACGCGCCCTCAGCTTCGCCCATGGCGAGATCGGCGCCCTGGCCGTCTTCGTCGCCTGGTCGCTGGTCGAGGACCACGGCGTCCCCTGGCTGGCCGGAGCCGCCGCCGGGGTGGTTGTGGCCGCCGCTGTTGGCCTCGCCTTTCACGCCGCCGTAGCCGGCCGCCTCCTCGGTGCACCGCCGCTCGCCCTCTCCATTGCCACTACCGGCCTGCTGTTGGCGGTGGTCTCGGTGGAGGCCAAGGTCTGGGGAGAGGCGGCCCGCAGCCTGCGCCCGCCCCTCGACGTGGCTGGGCCCGAGGTGCTCGGCCACCACCTCGGCCCCACTGCCCTCCTCGGCCTCGTGCTCGCTGGGGCCGTCGCGGTGATCCTCCCCCTGGTGCTGCGAAGGACCGATGCCGGCCTCGCCCTCGCCGCTCTGGGACACGACCCAGACGAGGCCAGGCTGACCGGGATACGGGTCGCTCATCTGTCCGCGGCGGTCTGGGTCGGCTCATCGGTCCTCGCTGCGGCAGCCGCCCTGGTCCTCGCCCCAACGCTCGGCGGCTTCGCTGCGGGCAGCATGACGTTGTTCTTCGTCAGGGCTCTGGCAGCCACGGTGATCGGCGGGCTAGGCAGCATCGTGGGCGCGGTGGCAGGCGGAGTCCTCGTCGGCGTGGTGGAGCAGGTCGCCGGCCACTTGTTCGTCACGAGCGCCTTCCCGGGGGTGGAGGCGGTGGCCGTGCTGGCCCTCGTGCTCGCCGCTCTGCTCCTGCGGCCGTCGGCGACGCTCGCCGCCTTCCGGTGAGCACCGCCGTGGTGGCCCGCGTGGCGGCCGCCGCCGGCCTCGTCGCCGCCGGTCCGGTCCTCGTGCGCGTGGCGCCGGAGCTGTTGACTCCACTGCGGGCGTTCATCTTGGCCTCGGGGCTGTGCTTCGTGGCCATGGCGTTGTCGCTCGACGTGTTGAGCGGCCACGCCGGGCTGCCCTCTCTCGGCCATGGCGCCCTCCTGGCCGTGGGCGCGCTCACGAGCGGAGTTGCTACCGGCAGGTGGTTCTGGCCCTTCGCCGGCGGTGCGCTGCTGGCCGCGGTGGTGACCGCGGCGATCGCCCTGGCCGTCGCTCTGCCCGCCGTGCGCCTGGCAGGGGCGTCATTCGCTCTGGTGACGCTGGCCCTCGGCCTGGTCCTCGAGCAGTCCCTGTTCCGCTGGCAGTGGCTCACGGCGGGGACCTCCCTGGTCGTGTTGCCACGGCCCCAGATCGGCGCCTTCGTGTTCGACAACAGCGGCGACTACATCGCCATCGCCGCCGCCGTCGCGGTGTTCGCATGGGTGGTCGAGGGCAACGTGGCGCACTCGTCGTTGGGCCGGGCCCTGCACCTGGTCCGCGACGACCCCCAGGTCGCCCAGGCCATGGGGATCGACCCCCGGCGGGCCCGCATCGTCGCCTTCGTTGTTTCCGGCGCGCTGGCCGGTGTTGCCGGCTCCGCCTTCGGCCATCTGCTGCTCACCGTGTCGGCCGATACCTTCCGCTACAGCGAGATCTCCCTACCGCTGCTCGCCGTGGTGGTGGTGGCCGGCGGTGGCAGCCGGCTCAGCGTCGGTGCTGCGGGGTTTTTCTACGCCGTCACCCCCCGCCTCCTCACCTTCCTGCGCGGGTGGGAGGCGGTCCTGAGTGGGATATCGCTGGCCCTGGCCATGGTGCACAGTCCCGGCGGCGCGGCCGAAGCGGTGCGCCGGCGCCGCCGGCGCAGCCTCGAGCCAGCGGAAGTGCGGGCCCACCCGTTCAGCCCCCCGGCATCGGACAGCCGCAGCCGGTCGAGCGATGCGGACCGGAAGGTGCTCGTGGTGTCCGGACTCGATGTCGACCGCGGCGACACTGCTGTGCTCAGGGACGTCTCGGTGTCGGTGAGGGCGGGCTCGGTGGTGGCCGTGGTCGGGCCCAACGGCGCCGGCAAGACGACGCTGCTCGACGCGGTGTCGGGTTTCGTGGCGTGCCGGGCGGGGCGCATCTTCGTGGGCGGAACCGACATCACCAACGCCCCGGCCCACGACCGGCGTTCGGTGGGGGTCGGGCGCACTTTCCAGCGCCTGGGACTTCCCGCCGGGATGGCGGTGCGCGAGGCTCTCCTCGTCTCGATGGACACTCCCGGTGCGTGGTGTGGCCTACCGGTGCTCGCCGGCACCCCAGCAGCGAGACGGTGTGAGCGAAGATCAGCCGCGGCGGCCGACGAGGCCCTCGAGCGCGTGGGGCTCTGTGGCCTAGGCGAGGTGCCCATGGGGGAGCTGTCGGTCGGACAGCGGCGGCTGGTGGAGCTGGCGGGCGCCCTCGGACAGGGCCGGGAGGTACTGCTGCTCGACGAGCCATCGGCGGCTCTTGCGCCCGCCGCGGTGCAGGCCTTGGCCAAGGAGATCCGCAGTGTCCGTGATGCGGGGACGGCGATCGTGCTCGTCGAGCACGACCTTCCCCTGGTACGCGCCGTGGCGGACGAGGTGATGGTGCTGGCCGGCGGGCGGTTGTTGGCCTGCGGCCCTGCCTCCGAGGTGCTGGGCGACCCCGACGTGGTCGCCGCCTGGCTCGGAGCGCGGCCCCTGCCATGAGCGTGGTGTTGGAGCTCGAGGGCGTGTGCGTGTCCTTCGGCGGGCGCCACGTCGTGCAGGAGGTGTCGCTGCAGGTCCATGCGGGCCGCGTCGTGGCCCTGTTGGGGCTCAACGGCGCCGGCAAGACCGTCACCGCCAGAGCGGTCGCCGGGCTCATACCGCTACGGCGTGGAGCGGTGCGCCTCCACGGGAGTGAGATCACCACCACCGCCGCCGAGGCGCGGGTCGGTCTCGGTCTCCGCCACCTCCCCCAGGTGGGCGGCGTGGTGCCTGATCTCACCGTGGCCGAGAACCTACGCCTAGGCGGCTACATCCTCCGTCGGCAAACAGCTGGCTACGCGCAGGCGCTGGCCGGCGTGCTCGGCCGGTTCCCACTGCTGGCAGAGAGGGGCGACATACGCGCGGGCTGCCTGTCCGCGGGCCAGCAGCGCATCCTCGCTCTGGGGCGGGCGCTGATGGCGAAGCCTCAGGTGCTCATCGCCGACGAGCCCTCGGCCGGGCTTGCACCCGACGCGGTGGCCGGATTGGCTGAGACGATCCGCGACCTCTCTCGCGAAGGACTCGCCATCCTGCTGGTCGAGCAGAACATCTCGCTGGCGCGTTCTCTGGCAGACGAGGTAGTGGTGCTCGACCGGGGCGCCGTCGTTTACCGGGACTCGGCGGCGGCGCTGGACGACGCCCGGCTGGCGTCACTGCTCGGCCTGGGGCCGTAGCAACGAGGCGGACCGAGCGCAGCCGTCGGGTTCCGTTGCCCACAGCAGCCCGTCAGCAGGGGCGGCGTGCCCGCCGCCTGGTCGTGTTCGAACGTGCGATCCCGAGCATCCCGAGGCGCTCGGCCGTGGGACCGGCCGAGGCCAGCAGGCCGGCGGCCGACTTGCGGTCTCCCGGGCGGTCGCGGCAAAGGAGCACCTCGGCGAGATCCTGCTCGGCGCGGGCGAGCCACGGCGGCGATCCCAGTTTCTGATACCTCGCTCGCGCGTGGTTTAAATGGCTCACGGCGAGGTCGGCCTCCCCGGTGATGCCGGCGAGGATCCCCAGCTGATGAGCGAAGCAACCCTGGTAGTACCGCCCGATCGCCACCCACTCGCGGTCCTCGTAGGGCTCGAGCAGCGCGTACAACTCACCGGCTCGTGCGGCGTCGTTTAAAAACGGCTGGATGACGGCGAGGTGGAAAGCTATAAATGACCACATCCGGTTGCGGGGGATGTCGGCGTAAGGGCCGGGCACCGCGTCGGCGAGCAGCGCCCTCGCCTCTTCGGTTCTTCCACTGGCCGCGACCGCCGCCGCCAGGCCGGTCGATGCGACGTGCCAATGCGGAGCCGCGCTGGCGACCCGCCGGGATGGCTCATCCAGCTCGGGGAGGCGTCCCTGGAGCCATCGTATGGGGAACAGGGAAGGAAGATTCATGGCGGTGGCTACCTCGTCCTGCAGGGCCAGCCGCGTCAGCTCGATGCTTCGTGTCACGAGGGCCTCCGCGTCGTCGAGGCGGCCCTCGATGGAGGCCCTCATGGCGTCGAGAACGGCAGCGAGCGAAAGGCCCATCGGGTTGCGGAAGCGCTCGACGAGGCGGCGGTGCTCGTCCACTGACTCCCACGCCTCGCAGTACGACCCCCGCTCGAACAGCGCGTGCGCCCTGTTGCGCAGGGCGATGGCGGTGACGCCCGGAGGGCAGGCGTCCCCAGCGCGTAGCACCTCGTTGGCGAGAGACAACCGCTCTTCGGCGTCGTCGGCCTCGGTGAGGGCGAAGAGGCGCCCCACGGCGGCCGCGACGAGCAGGGACGGGTCCCCCAGGCGCCGAGCCAAACCCATGGCCCGGCGGGTCATGGGCGAGAGCACCTCTGTTGGCGCGACCTGCGCCAGCCACTGCGCCCGCGCCGCCAGCAGGCGTACGACCAGAGGGTCGTCCTCAGGTACGGCCGCCAGCGCCTCGTCGAGCAGCCGGTCCTCCCGGCCAGGTTCTTGCATTGAACCCCGAGGCCCGACCAGGGCGATGGCGGCTTGCGCCAGTGCCTGCACGTCGCCTGCCCGGCGAGCCGCGGCGGCCGCGTCGAGGATTATCTCGAGCGATGCCGGCACATCGACCCGGGCCACGGCGTCGCCAAGGGCAAGGAGCAGCTCGGCACGGCGCGCTTCGCTGGGCGACTCGTGGAGGTCGAGCATCTCGAGGGCGCGCCGGAAGTAGCGGGCCGCCTCCTCGTAGGCGAGCTGGTCGAGGGCGGCGTCGCCGGCGCGGCGGCAGTAGGAGATGGCCCGCTCCACGTCCTCGCGCTGTGCGGCCTCGGCCAGGTGGTGGGCCAGCTCGGCAACCCGTGTGCCTGGCCGGCGTTGCTCGAGGGACTCGAGCACCCCGGCCACCCGCCGGTGGGTGCGCACGCGCCGGCTGGCGCTCAACTCCTCGTAGAGGCCCCGGCGCACCACGGCGTGGGAGAACTCGTAGATCTCGCCGGACGAGCCCACCTCACGGACGAGCCCGGCTGCGCCTGCCTCCTCGAGGGCGGACACGACGTGGGGCTCGTCGATCTCGGACGCACCTGCGACGATGCCGATCTCGAATCGAGTCCCCACCACCGCGGCCACCGCCAGTGCCGAGTTGGCCTCGTCGGAGAGGCGCGCCAGGCGGCGCCCGATCACCTCGTGGACACCTTCGGGTACGACGAGGGTCTCTCCACCGGCGGTGGTCCGGCCGCTTTCCGCGAGATGGAGCAGGACCTCGCGGACGAACAGCGGATTGCCGGCGGTCTCCTCGGCGATGCGATGGGCGAGATCACCACGTCCCTCGTCGGCTGTGACGCCCAGCACCTCGGCGACCATCGTGGCCACCTCCTGCCCATCGAGGCCGGCCAGGGCGATGCGCTCCACCGGGTGCTGGCGGCGAAGGATGGCAAGGGTCTCGGCAAGGGGGTGGGTTCGGCCCAGATCGGTATCGCGGTACGTGGCGACCACGAGAAGCGAACCGGCATCGGACGAACCCAGCAGGTGGCGCAGCAGCAGGAGGGTGGCCTGGTCCGCCCAGTGGAGGTCGTCGAGCACCAGCAGCACCGGATGGTGGCGGGAGGCCTCGGCGAGAAGCGACGCCACCGCGTCGAAGAGCACGTGGCGCTCTCCCGAGTGAGCTTCGCCCGTGCGCTCCTGCTCCTCTAGCTCGGGAAGCCGCCGGCGCAGATCGGGCAGCAGGCGGGCGAGCTCTCCGCCGGTGGCGGCCAGGTGGTCACGAAGTACTGGCAGCGGAGCGTGCGCGACGTAGTGGCGGAGGGCCTCGACAAACGGCTGGTAGGGCACGATGGCGCCCTCGTCGCAGCGGCCGTACAGCACGATGGCGCCGCTGGCGTGCGCCTCGGCGGCCACAGCCGCGGCCAGTGCGGTCTTGCCGATGCCCGGCTCGCCCGAGATCAGCACCGCCTCGCAGCCACCGCCTCGGGCCCTGCTCCGGGCCGCCTGCAGGCGTTCCCGCTCGGATTGGCGGCCGACCAGCGGAGCAGCGGCGGCTCTCTGCAGCGCTGAGGGCAGGCTGTGGTCGCCCGTGGCGGGCGCGTCCGGCCGGCGGTCCCTTGGCCCCCGAACCGAGGTGGCGGCGCCAATGACCAGCTCGGGATCCTGTTCGAGGATTCGCCGCTCCAGTTCCTTCAGCCCGGGCCCGGGCTCTATGCCGAGCTCGTCGATCAGAAGAGCGCGGTAGTCCTGGTAGGTACGCAGGGCGTCGGCTTGGCGCCCGCAGCGGTACAACGCCAGCATCAACGATTCCCACAGCGCCTCCCGCAGCGGGTGCTCAGAGACCCTCTGGCGAAGCTCACCGACGAGCTCCTGGTGGTGGCCAGCCGCCAGTGCCACGCCGACGCGCTGCTCGACGGCGCCGAGATGCAACTCGGACAACCGTGTCGACTCGGCGCTGAGCACGTCGCTGAAGGAGAGCTCGGCCAGCGGCTTACCCCGCCACAACGCGAGCGCCTGATCGAGACAGCCGAGCGCGCCATCGTGGTCGGATCGAGCGGCGGCCTTGCGACCGGCGGCAAGGAGGCGCTCGAAGCGGGCGGCGTCGACGTCTTCGTGGCGGGCGCAGAGCCGGTAGCCGGCGCCGTGGGTGGCGAGCACGTCGCCATCGCCGACAGCGGCAAGGCTGCGCCGGATGCGGAATATGTAGGTCTGCAGCGTCTTTGCCGCGGTACGGGGCGGGTCGTCACCCCAAAGTGCGTCGATGAGAAACTCCGCCGACACCACTTCGCCGGCCCTGAGCACCAGCATGGCCAGCGCGGCGCGCTCCTTCGGGCCGCCCAGAGCTACCAGACCGGCTTCGCCTTCGGCCTCGAGCGGCCCCAGCACCCGGAACTGCATGGTGCAACGGTAGGCCGCTGGGGGCTACCGCGCACGAGACGTCTACCGGATGTCGACCCAATTGCGACCGCTGAGCCGGAGGGTGTTCCCATGTCCGTTCACCCCCTTGCCACCGTGGCCCCCGTTTGGATCGACCACGTTGTGATGGCAGTAAAAGACGTGGGCGCGACAGCAACACGCCTGGCGGCCGAGCACGGCCTGGGCTCGTATCGGGCGCACCCGGCGGGGTTGTCAGGTCTGGTGGGGCGAATCGTCCCATGCGGGTCTGGCTATCTGCACCTGTTGGCGGTGGAGGATGCGGCCGACGCAGCGGCCCACGCCCTAGGCTCCGCCGTCCTAGGCGCCGTCGAGGTGGGCCGTTGCCTGCTGTCGTGGGCCGTCGCCACCGACAACATCGACGCCTTTGTGAGCAGGACCGGTCGCCGCGCCGCCGTGGAAGAGGTTACCGGTCCCAACGGGGCGTCGCTCCGGCGACTCGTCGTGGGGGCCGGGCCCGCCGTAGGCGGCGCGGTGCCGGCCATCGTCTGCTGGGACAAGGACCGAGGCCATCCCGAGCACCAGCGAGTCGACCACCGGGTGGACCCCGTAGGCATCACCTCCATCGACCTCGGCGCCGACTTCGGCCTCCTCCGGTCCTGGTTGGGCCCAGCCGTCCACGACCTGCCGCTCAAGCTGATCCCCGGATACCGCGGCCTGCGCGCCGTGACGGTGGCGACCTCCATCGCCGACGTGGTCGTCGCGAACCGAGATGGCGACGAGGCGCCGCCAGTGAACCGGGAAGGGCGCGCCACGGCTTCGACCGTTCTGCTACCGGATTGCTACCGACGCGTTGGATCGTTGGAAGCATGAGATCACCTCGAGTCATCGCCACAAAGTTCGTCCTCGCAGTGGCCCTCGTTTGGAGCAGCTCTCCCCTGGTGGGAACCAGCGCGGCGTCCAGTGCGCTCCAAGGACGGCCTGCAACCGCCTCCAACGGCACCATGCACCTGGTCGTATGGGACGAGGCAGAGTTCGGCGAGCCACGCGACCTTCGTGGTGTCCGCCGTGACGGCAGCGGGAATGCCATCGGCACTGCCTTTGACATCGCTGCCTCCCCGGCGTGGGACATGCTCCCGCAGGTGGCGTGGGACGGCGAGAACTTCATCGTCGCCTGGTACCGGACCTCCGCGCAGAACGTGGACCTGCTCGTGGCCCGCGTCAGCCCCGCAGGCTCGGTGCTCGACCCTTCGGGGGTTGTCGTCGCACCCAACATCCGGGGTTCCTCGTCGCCTGCGGCCCTGGCTTCGGGCGGCGTCTCCTCGCTGGTTGCCTGGTTTGATTCGGCCGGCGCCGTGCGGTCCTCTCGGATCAGCCGTGCCGGCGTGGTGCTGGACCCCGGCGGCGACCTGGTCGGTTCCAATCCCATCCCTGCCTATACCGGGAGCGTCTCCGCCGCGTGGCACGAGTCTCGCTACCTGGTCGTGTGGGACGTCGGGCGGCCACCCGTCGACTACGCGATCTTCGCCAACCGCATAGATGGCGACACCGGCTCGGCGCTCGACGGGCCAGGTGTCCCCGTCGCCGCCGGTCCGGGGCCGCGGCTCTTTTCCCGCGTCGCCGGCGGCCCCGGTGGATTCCTGGTCGTGTGGACCGACGGGCGAGCCAGCCCTCACGTCTTGCAGCCCTACATCAACTCGCGTTGCTGCCCTACTCCGGCGGACTATGACCTCTATGGCGCCCGGGTGAGCGACGCAGGCATCGTCGTCGATCCCGGCGGCTTCGTGATCGCCCCTGGACAAGGCGCGCAAGTGGACGCCTCGCTCACTCAGGTCGGTGACGGTTGGCTGCTCGCGCTGGTGGACAACGCGCACAGATGGTCCGGGCGCGGTCGGGTCGCCACCACATGGGTTTCGTCGCTGCCCAGCCTGGCGCCCGCCGCCACTGTTGACGTCTCGTCCTCGCCGTCACAGACCGAACCCGCCTTGTCGGTCGACGCCTCCGGGCGGGCTCTGGTCGTGTGGCAGGACGACGGGTGCGGCGACCGCTGCTCGCAGATACGAGGCGCCCTCCTCACCAATTCCGGCACAACACAGCTGGGCCCCGTCGGACGGTGACGATCCTAGACGACGAGAAAATCCCGCCGAAAACCCCCCTGACCCTCAGGGTTTCCGACGCCCCCCGCCGTGGCCGAGGCACCGCGGCAACGGACCACACCCAGGGCTTCGCCCGCCTCACCGTGTCGCTGTCGGCCCCGTCGAGCTCCGACATGCCCGTCGGCTACAAAGCTTAGCCACGCTTCCGCTACTGGGCGCCACTCGGAGTACGGGCGTGGGCGATACGGCACGGACCCGACGGGCCCCACCGCCAGCCGTTGCTCTTCGAGCCACGCGCTGGCGCTAAGTCCAATGGTCTCCTTAGCGTCAAGCCGTGGGCCACCCGTGCGGACGTCGTGTCGGCCATCGACACGCAGCCGCCAGCGCTGGCGCCGCTAGGTCTTCCCGAGTCGACCTCAATATCCGCGATGCCAACGAGGTTTTCCCTTGACACGGATCACCCGTATAACGCCACTTATGAAGGTGGCCACAAGTCAGAGCCGATGCTCTCCTACCCGGCTCTAACCTCCTTTTTGTTGGGAGCTAGGCAAGTACCCGGCTTAAGGCACGAGGTAGGCCCGAGCGGCGGCAGCGAACCGCCCAACGCCAGCACGCTCCAGGGTGTCCAGCACTTCGCCGCTCGTCATCGGCGGGTTCGAGCGATCGGCGGCCATCTCCGCCACGTCCCCGACCACGCCGTCGGCGTACGCTTCAAGCAGACCGCACAGGTAGTCGTCGGGCCGGAGCACGGTGACGCCCAGTTCGCCCAGCGGCTTCGACGGGAAGTCCCCCGTGTTGGCGGTCACAATCGTTGCCAGCGCCCGGGCGACAGCCGCTGCCGCATGCGGGTGGTCGTCGGGATCCTCGCCAGGCATCGAGGGACGAGGTGGTCGTAGTCGCCTCGATGCACTTCCTGGTCGGCGAAGGCTCGGCGGATGTCGTCGCAGATTCGTGCCGCCAACTCCGCGGATCGGGCGCCCTTCTTGACCCAGACCTCGACCAACTCGCCCAGCAAGTCCTCGGCCCAGATGACCTCGTGGAACGCCGCCTCGTCGAGGCGGAGCATCAGGTCCAGAAGCGAGATCGGGAAGCAGGCGTTGGTGTCGAGCAGGACCCGCCGCAGCGCCACAACCGGTGGATCAGTACTGGAGCCCGGCGTCGGTGGCGGTATCGACGATCGAGCGGATGCCGTCCCGCTTGCGGTCCCGGCTCATCCGGTGGGCGAGCACCGCTCGCACGGGGATCTTCCGGTACGAGCTCCTGGGGAGGCGGCGGGACGGCAGCACGTCGGTAGCGATCAGACGATCGACGTATTGACGGGAGACGCCCAGCAGCTTCGCCGCCTGGGCCGGACTGACCTCCGCCTCCTCGTTGACCAGCACCACCGTGTCGCCGTCCTCGAGCGTCTCCGCAGCCATGAGCAGCACGCGCACGAGGGAGGCCGGGAGTTGCACGATCTCGTCGCCGACCGACATCTTCACCTTGGCAGTTGGCTTGCCGACGAGCGACCGCACCGCGTGCACCTTCCGGCGCTCGGCCTCAGTGGCCCGGATCTCGGCAACGGCGGGTTCGGTCATGGTTCTCCTGTTCCTAGAATAGTCCCCCGACCTGCCATACCTGCAACGCTGGCGGCGTGTGTGTCGAGAATCGGAACCTGTGCCCGTAGACTCGTCGATCACGCTCGGCAAGGGCCGCTGGGTCGCCACTTCACTTCACCCTTCCTGCACCTCGATATCGTCGAGCCCCAGTTGGCGGAGACCTTCGAGCACGACCAGATGGAGCGTCTCCCGAGGGATACCGCCGAGTCCGCCCTCTGCTCGGATGACCAACTCAATGGTCACGTCGGGGCTCGCTGCGTTCAGCGGGAGCACTGCGACCTTGACGACGTCGCGGGCCTTGGAGCCGGGAACTCCGCGAATCCGGATGGTGACGCCAGGCAGCGTCGCAGCCGGAGGGCTCACCGAGGATGATCCCTCCGTCCCTGTCCCATCGGCGACAGCGGCCCCCCCGGGAGACACCGGCTTCGGGAGTTCTCCGCCGACGACGGGTGCGGGTTCCGTCCCCCGTTTCTCGATAAGTCCCTTCATCGTCGAGGCGCGCACGAGCCAGGTGCCCGGCTGGAATTGAATCTCGCCAGGGTCGACCCGCGCTCCGAAGCGAAGCACCGCGTCCTCGGCGTCCCACGACGAGCCGCTGGCCAAGCCGAACTGTCCAGTCGCCACGCCGTTCGCCAGGGAGTCACGAAGGACCTGTGCGCCAGCCAACTTGGGAAGTTGCGGCAACCTCGCGAAGTACCCG
Organism: Acidimicrobiales bacterium; assembly: GCA_035525365.1. Classification (GTDB taxonomy): domain Bacteria; phylum Actinomycetota; class Acidimicrobiia; order Acidimicrobiales. The sequence continues at coordinate 64,966 of DATLEK010000105.1, read as the reverse complement.
AGCAAAGTGTCGAGCTCAACGGCGTCCGTACCCTCGGGAAGGAGGCCGAAGCGAGCGGCCAAAAGCGCGGCGGGCGCAAGCACCTCAGCGAGACGGTCGGTGCTGCGTAGATACTCCAGCACCCGATCACCGATTTTGGCGTCGACCCGCGCCGGACCAAGATCGATGTGGTCGAGTTTGGAGCTGCCGTTGCCGTCTCCACCGAGAACGAGGAGGTGGCGGTACGCCATGGCAACCTGCTGGGGCAACCGCTCGTCGGCGGCCGCCAACCGTTTCTCCAGCTGCTCGCGTTGCTCGGCGTTGAAACGCCCGAGCCGATGCCGATCGGACTTCAGCTCGCGCAGGGCGGCAAGCGTTCGCGCCGACGCGCGGGCCTTGGTGATCGCCGGTCCGTCGGCCGCCGCCAGCATGGCGGCGTTCTTGTTGGCCCGCCACGCGCCCCCACGATGATTCAGGATGTCCTGAGCCACCCGCAGTGTGTCGCCAGTCTCGGTGCCCCCCAGGCGGTAGCTGAAGTCGAGCAGGCCAAGCGATAGTTGCGGATCGTCGGGGAGATCGGCGGACGAACTCACCCTGGGCTCCACGCGCAGCACTGGACTACCGGGTGCAACCATCTTGATCGCCTCGCGCAGCAGGGTCTCGATCCGGTCCTCTGCGATTGCGCTTTCGCGTTCGAGGACGACCTTGTTGAGGTTCGGCTCCGTCGTGAAGCGGTAGCGACCTCCTTCGAGGCGCATGTACCAGAGCCCACTTTCGAGCGTGTCTCGAACGTCGTCGACCAGCCCGCGGGACAATCCGGGGCGGCCGACGCCCAACAGCATCTGCGCCGCAGACGCGCCGAGCACCCGATCCGATCCGAATGAGTTGAGGAAGGCGGTCGTGGCGAGTCCGGTAGCAACCCGTAGTTCCTCGACTTGCCCGCCGCGGCGGCGGTCCTCCTCGGGCGCCTTGGCGTCGGGCCGGATGATGTCAGCGTTGAGCGCCGCTTTGTAACTTTCGCCCGCGAAGCGCAGCACCTCGGCACGGATACCCGCGTCGGCCAGCTGGACATCGCCGGAGTGGATGAGCGAGCCATTGTGTCCTCGTTGACAGAGCGCCTTCACGGTGTGGGCAAGGGTCCGCAGCGCGCCTCGTGTGCGCTGGAAGCCAGAGAGCGAACCCCACCGGTTGGTAAGGATGTCGACAAGCTCGGGATGAAAGGGGTAGGCGGTGGCCAGCCGATCGCGATAGGTCGCCTCGCGGTAGGTCCCGGGCACGGCGTCGCCGAGGGACTCGTAGTAGTCCGCATACGCATCGGCGACGGCGCGCCGCTCGGCCTCGTCTCCCAATGACGCGAACAACCGACGGTGCAGGATCGGGAAGATGTCGTCACCCTCGACCGGCGTGACGATGTTCTCCGTACGGCCGACGACCTTGGATAACCGCTCCTGCATCTCCTCACCACTCACACTCGCGTAGTCCTCGAGCCGAGAGCTGGTCAGGGTCGCTAGCACCGCAGCACCAGGGACGTTCGCGGCCGCCGTGCACAGCTCCTTGATGAAGGTCAGCGTCGTGCCCGCCAGGTTGCCGTCGTGGGCCCGAACTTCGAGCGCCTTGTTGAGATATTCGAGGGTCTCGTCCAGTAGCACGAGACAAGGAGCGTGGTTTTCCAGCAGTTCCGCCAACTGATAGGTAGCCGAGCCGAGCAGTGCTCGGTCCTGTTCGGCCACCTTGCGGTAAGCCTCGCTGCCGCCGAGCCGGTAGGCGAGCTGGCCCAGGAGCGTGTGCACCTCCGTGCCGTCGTCCATCCGCTCAGGGGCGCCAGCCACTATGGCGCTCCCGTCGAGCACCACCACCGTCGCCCTCGGGATGTCGGATCGCCCGAGGCGAGCCACGAGATGCGACACGAACGGCGTGCCGGCCACTTGCGCTGGGTCACGAAAGAGGTGGTACGCGGCAAGCAGAGTGTGCGTCTTGCCGCCACCGAACTCGGTTTGAAGCCGATAGACACCCGCCGCCGCAGCGTCACCCGACAAGCGCGCGGCCAGCTCGCCCAGCACCGCTTGGAGGTTTTCGGTCAGGTACGTCTTCTCGCAGAACGTGACCGAGTCGAGGTAGTCCTTCGGTCCCCGACCGCGGTCGACAAGGCCAAGATCGGCGGCGAACAGCGACTCGTCAAAGGAGCCATCGGCGATGTCAGGCCTCGGTTGGGCAACTTCGCGCCATGGGTGCAGCTCGGACATCAGGCTCCACCGATCGGTACGTAGGACGAAGTAATCGAACGCTGCAAATATCGCCGAACGCGATCATGAACATCTGGGGCTGGGTTGACGACCGAAATCTTGAGGCCGCCCTTGGACTGCCGACGAATTCCGGCCCGCAGCAGTGTTCGGATCTCGACATCGTCACCGGGCATCGAACCGACGATCTCAAGCAGTGACGCTCGGCTCACTGCACCGTAGGCGTCTCGCCATACCCCATCGAGCGGGACGATCTCGCCCTGCTTGCCCGGAGCCATCGTCACCATGAGGTGGTCGGTTCCACGACTGCGGATCTTCTGCCACGCCTTGTTCCAACCTTCGAGAGCACGAATCCGAAGCACATCGCCGTCCAAAGTGGGAAGTTTGGTTCGATAGCGCCGATTTCGATTCAGGCGCTCGGCGAGGGACGCGTACTCGGCGTCGCTGCGGCCGGGCTTTCGGTTCTCGACAAGGCACCAATCGACCGACCCTTGAAGCTTCAGTAAGCCGAACTCATCGGAAGGAAGGCCAGTCAGCGCTAGCGGCACGTTTCTGATCGCAGCGTAGCGTTCGGGCAGGAGATCCCAGTTCGACGTGATCGCTATGTTTCCCGGCTGCACGATCTTGTCGAGGTACGAGTGACCTTTTTCCAGCGTGTCGTTGCTCGCGCGACAACGATCAATGAGCAGATGTGCCATCGCCGCGGGGAGAGTGCGCTGGAGTTCGCGAGGATTCCCAAAACCAGTTCCGGGCATCCCGGCCCCTACCTCGATAAAGGTTCGCAGCGACGAAAAGAAGTCCACAACGTCAGGCCGATAGCCGTCGATTTGGCCGTCGGGGTAGAAGAACTTGAAGGCGTCGCCCAGTGACTTCGCAAGCACTGCGTGGTCAAGCCAGCCGATCTCAGGTCGTCGCGCGAACTTCTCGACCTCGTCGATCAGCGAGGGAGTGTTGGGCAGGCCGAGAGCACAGGAAAGACCAGCTCCAACAAAGAAGACCTTGCGGTCACGCTTCGGGATTGGTGCCGCCATCAGGTCACATCATTAAAGAGGGTGAGGGCCTCAACTGTTGCCGTGGAGCGGGCGGCGGCTTCGGAGAGGGCATCGCGGTTGCCGGTTAGGCCGAGCAGCATGGTGCGCTCCTTGTTCCCGTCGGGCACCACCTCGCCCAGTGCACGAGCGGTGGCCCAGAAGCCCGGCTCGACGCCCATGCCGGTGGCACCGAGCAGCTCCTCGAGCTCCTTTCGCCTGCCGGCGTCCCACAGCTGGCAGGCCAGGTGCAGGACATCGATGAGCGCCGGCGACGAGGCGAGCTTCATACCCTCCCGCTCGTGGGGACCCAATACCGAAAAGTTCGATCCCTCCTGGTGGACAAACCCTCGGCTCCCCGACATCGCACCGAGATCGACGTCGAAGGCTCGCACGAGCTTGTAAGCCTCGTCGGCTGGAACAGATGCTGTTAAGTACGCCCATCGCCAGGTCAGGTAGAAAAGCGACTCAGAGTCCAAGGCGACCAGGGAGTCATCACCGAGCAGGCGGCGCATGGCGTGGCGCGCCACGACCTGACGGGCGAGGACCATGAGATCGGCGACATCCACCTCCTCGCCCGAGAGCTTCACGACCCGGCTGTAGCGGGCGAACACTTCGAAGGCTGGCCCGATGGCGGACACGAAGTAGTCGGCGCCGACTAGGCCCATCTCCTCGAAGGCGTCGAGCCGCTCGGCAATACGGGCCTCCAGCGCCCGAACTATGTCGTCGTAGAATCCCTCTTCGTCTGACCGTTGAGGCCGGCACACGAGCACCACCGACGAATTGAGAACGGCACTGATTTGTGCCGTCGCTCGGCTAGCCATCTCGGAACGCATCGGCCAGGACGTGGATACGACGAGATCGGCTGCTCGCAACCCGCGGAGAAGGCTCTCCCATGCTTGGACTTCGGTATGGGCGAAGACGATCGCTACGATCCCGGTCGGCTTTACCACCCGCCTTAGCTCGCCTAAAGCGCGTTGCAGCCGAAGTTCAAACTCATCGTGGGATATGTACTCCGGTGACTTCTTGTCTGCTCGGCTCTCGATCACCTCCTGATGCTTTGGCGTCAGCGGGATCGAGAACAACTCGGGATAAAGATGTCCGATGCTTCGCTTCAGCCACACGTAGAAGAAATCGGAGAGATCGCCGTACTGAAACGCGTCGTAATAGGGAGGGTCCACAATGACCGCGTCAAACGTGTCGGCCTTGAAAGCGAGCTCTTGGGCATTGCCACGCTGAACCGTGGCTGGCGTATTGCCCGTGCTGCAGCAATGCCGAATCACCTGCGCAATCCAGCGGGCGGCGCTGTCCCAGCTTCCGGACCCGTCGCCGAGTGGGTCGATCTCGACGTAGTGCCAAGTCATCCGAATCGCCTGCTGCGGAAAGGTGTTGCGGACACTCGCTGCGAAACCGCCAGGATTCAGGCCCCAGCTACAGAAGGAGGAGTTGCGATCGGCGATGCGGTCCACGCATAGCCCCAGATAAGTGGAGATCGCCCTTGCTCGCTCCAATTCCACGCCCTCAGAGAGCATCAAGCTGTGCGCCTCACGCACCGCCTGACAGAGCGTGCCCAGGACGTAGAGCTGGCGGTCATTGAACAACCCGCGCCACGTTTCAATGCCATAAACGAGGTTGCTGAAACGCCGATACTGTGACTTGACCATTTCCTCGTCGGGGAGCGGAGAGGTGCCGTCCGGTGTCTCCTCCAACTCCCCCAACAACGCCGCTGGAGCCTCTGCACCGTCAATTTCGTCTGGTCGAGGTGCCCGGTACCTGCGGCTCTTTTCGCCGATGTCGAGCACCGCGTATAACCGGCGTCCGAAACCAACCTTCTTGCCGTACTCGCGTACAAGCTTGGCCTCGGCGGAGCTACCGCAAGCTGGACACGTCATGGAACTCGCCCTCACGGTTCCCCTCGCCATGTCCGCACCATCGGGCGGTGGGCCGTCTCGGACGTAGAGTTGGATCACTCCAGGTCGAGCGTCGACCTCAACCCACACGCTGCGCTTCGCACTGTTGTCGAGCCAGAAATTAGTGAGGAGCGGCACCTCGGCCCTGCAGGCGGGGTTGGGACACGTCATGGTTCTGGCCCAGAAGTAGACAGCAGGCCGGCGGCCCTTCTCGTCTGCGGGAAAAACTCGGTCGAACTTCCGTTCGACCCGCTTACGCACCCAACCCGCCCAGTGCAAGAATTCATCGGAGAGGGTGTCGTTCCCTAGTCCATCGAGCTGTCCGAACCGCTGGGGGTACTCCAGGACACACTTTTGGATGAGGTGGGCGACCGGGTTGAGGTCGACGGCCGTGGTGTCGCAGCCGAGGCGCAGCGCCTCAAGGGGTATAGCACCACCCCCAGCAAAGCAATCGAGCACCTTGGGTGGGCCGTCGGGGTAGGCCTCGACCAGCAGCTTACGTAGCGGGTTGATCCGATCCTGCCGAACAGAAGCCTCGAACGGCGCCGCCTCGGCCAGCAGTTCGAGGATCTCCTTGCGGGCGGCGTCCTCGCCGGGATCGGGCAGGAGGGTGCCGAACACGACAGCTCGGCTCATGGCTAGCGGTCGACGTGCCCACCAGAGGTGCATGGTCGAGATGTGGCCGTGCCGTAACGACTTCTCCCGCGCGGAGGCGGCGTTGACGACGGCGAGGGGAAGCTCCTCTTCGATGAGCCGGCGCGTGGTCACGCTTGCTCCAGCTCGGTGACGAGATCCAGTCCGGGCGCGTCCCTGAAAATCCCGTCGTGGGCAACGAGCGGGATGCGGTAGCGAATGGCGGTCGCCGCTATCCATCGGTCGCCGTCATGGACCTTCTGCCCGAGGCCATGGCCGACCCGAACGCACGCATCCTTGAGCTCGGCGTACACCTCAGCAGTTCGGTCGTCGACCGGGGCAACCGTCGCCGCACGCACACGCGCCTCCATGTCGGCGATCGTCGCCGCACCCCAATTGCGGCGAAGCGCTCCGTAACGCAGCTCGGCGACCGTTTGGTAGGCAACGATCACGCGCCGGCCGACCAGGTGCGGCTGATAGTGACGAGCGAGATCGCCAGATGAGGGGACAAGCCCTGATCCGAACACGCCGGTGTCGACCACGACCGGGCCCGCAGAAACACCGGGCGGGTCACTCACTGATCACCCTGAGGAACGCGTCGCCTTCCTCCTCGGTCAGGCCAGAGATGCGGAGATCTTCGAGCGCCTGCAGTGGCTCGGCGTCAGAAAGCAGCTCGTCGAGCTCGATGTTGCGCCAGAACGCCTCCGAGTCGAGGCCCTCAATCTCGGTTGCGGGCAACAGGACCGATGCCTCGATTGCCTGTAGGCGCCCGCCTTCGTCCAGGCGCGGAGTGCCCTCCGCTCGCACGCGCTGTCCGAGGAGTGGCGCGACGTGTTCGCTGGTGAAGATAGAGGTCTCCAACGCAATCGCGTGACCCATGTCGTCCTCGATCACATACCGGCCAGTGTGCAGGTTCGCGTCGTAGAGGACGCCTTCGACGACTTGACTCCGCGCAGGCTGCGCAGAGCTCGGTGGAGCGGGCCTGACCAGAGCCTCGCGCGCGCCCTCGACGACCGTGCGGGGGATTCGCCACTCACGATTCGCCACGGTTGCCTCAATCTCGAATTCTCCAGCCGTCTCACCGACCGTGGCGAGCCAAGCGTCAAGGCTGCGAATTGTGATGTCGTCGTACGGACCGGGCAACGAACCGCCCCTTCGAATCGCGTCAATCCCATCAAGCAATGCCTCAACGGCTTGCGCGCCGGCGTCAAGCGCAACTTCGCCAAGGTCGAGCTGGGCCTCCATCTGCGGCCCCGCGATCTCAAGGACTGTGCTGCCCCCATGGATGCCGACGAGGAGCAGCTGCGTCAGCTCTTCGAGATGCGCCGGCGTTCGACCCGGACCGCTCCGATCGGTAATCGATCGAGCCAAGCGGCGGACGAGTACCTGGGTCTCGGCAGCGATCTTGGCAAGATCGACAAGTGGTATCTCGCCGTCTCGCTGCTGGCCGCCCACCAGGCGAAGTGCGAGATGAGTCCGCGTCGGATCAGGCATGACAGACCTCCAAGCGTGGTGGCTTGATCATGCTGGCGCCCCCTTGGCCGCTTCGATGACGGGTTCGGGCTCAACCCGGTACCGAACGTCAAGCGACGGCTGCCAGGCTGTCGCTAGCGCCTGCGCCGGGTTCTGGACCCGGTAAAGACGCGGCTCGGGCTGTCCGCAGTCGAGGACGACGTAGAGCCAGTAGTCGTCGCCGAGTTCCTGGCACTTGGCGAACTCGCTCCAGGTCAGCTCGACTCGACCAACGCCGGCGCGGCCCTTGACCTCGATACAGCGCCGTTCGAGGCCGCGGAGCGACAACAGGTCGAAGCCGACGTTGTCGGACTCGAGTGAACGAACCGTCGCTCCCCGGTTGGTTTCGTATCGGCGCGCAAGGCGCACCGCGGTTTGTTCGACCTCGGGATCGCTCAGCCCGTGTACCCGACTATTCGCCTGACCGGGCTCGTCATCCGTCGTGGCGGTAAGCGGGAGCAGTAGAGCGCTCCCGACAACGGTGACGACTCCCCGCGACACGGTTCGCCCCCTTTTCGTCTCCTCCAAGCGCCGCTCCCGGCGCAGGTCGTATTGCTCTTTCAGGAGCTCCGCCTTGCGAAGCCTCCCCTCGGCGCCCTGAACGCCACGATCGATCTCCTCCTCCGCTGCGATGATGGCGCTGTCGGCCTGGGCCAGGAGCGAGCCGAACGATCGGCGGAGGAAGTCGTCCTGGATGGTGGCCATCTGAGTGCGCTCATCGCGGGCTTCTGCAAAGACTGGCTCGAAAAGGTGCTGGCGAGCCCACATGATCAACTCATCGTCCACGGGCGCAGCCACGGGCTCCACGGAGTCGGGCGCCGGCTTGATGTCATCGGTGGGCGGGACGACGTCGAACAGCGAGCTGGTAGGGCCTCGCTCGATGCGGCCGTCGAGGGCGACCCGCGCCACCGACAAGGTGCGGCGGACGATCTCGCCGTTGCCATCGACAACGTCGCCGAGCAGAAACCGCACGATGGCCGGCTCCGAGATGTCCGGGTCGAAAAAAACGGCTCCCCGCGCTACCTCAGCGCTGGTTCGGGCGATAACAAAGGAGACCAGGGCGTCGAACAAGGGGTGGCCGGGACCGCACAGCTCGGCGGCGGGAAGACTGGCTTCCTGCTCGGAGCGCCGGGGGCGAGCCACAACTGCCTTGTCGAAGGTGATCCGGGCGTAGTCGGGCTCGATCCGACGAAGGCCGGCGCTCATCCTGCTCATGGCCACCAGGGTGTCGGGCGTCTTGTCCACCCGCAGCGTCCCGGCATCGAGGCGACGGGCCACTCGACCACCGGCGAAGGCAACCGCGTCGAGGAAGAACCGCTCGAAGTAGGTGGGCGGCAGCCGCCGCTCCTCGGCCCGCGAGGCGCGATCGCGCTCGGTCTGCCAGTCGAGGTGGTGTCGGGCAAGCGCATTTTGCAGTAGCTCGTTGGCTCGGGTCACCGTCGCCGGGTCGGCTTCGGCGCCACCGAAGGTCTCGGCCGCTTCTTCCTTTGTGATCTCGCCCGCCAGTACGGCCTCGATCAGCTCGCGGAGGTTGGTGGCCACCGTCTGGCCAATCACGTCGAAGACCTTGTCGCCGAGGGCGATGCCCATGTTCTCCATTTTCTTGAGGAGCGTGTTGAGCACATAGCCCTCTCGGGTGTTGGCCGCGATCAGGTTGAAGATGTGGACATCGTCGGTCTGGCCGATGCGATGGATTCGGCCCATCCGCTGCTCGAGGCGGTTGGGGTTCCACGGGATGTCGTAGTTCACCATCAGGTGGCAGAACTGGAGGTTGATGCCCTCGCCTGCCGCCTCGGTCGCCACCATGATCTGCGCCTTCTCACGAAAGAAGCGCTCCTGGGCGATGCGGTCGGCCAGCTTCATCCGGCCGTGGATGACGGCGACCTCGAAATCGCCCGACAGGTTCTCGACGAGGTAGTCGAGCGTGTCCTTGTGCTCGGTGAAAATGAGGAGCTGCTTGCGACGGTCCTCTTTAAGTCCCTGGCTTCGGACCACGTCGAGAAGTTCGGTGAGCTTGCGCTCGGTGCGCTTCGCCTCGACCTCCTGGGCGCGCACGAGGAGCGGACCGAGAGCCTTTCGTTCCGCCTCCAGCTCGAAGACGGTGTCCGGCAGCCACTCCTCGAGGGCCTGTTCCTCGCGGTTCCAGCGATCCTCTTCTTCGAGTTCGTCGATCTCCTCGCCATCGTCGACGATCGAGGCCTGAAACGCCTTGCGGTTGCGGAGGTAGGCCTCGGGATCCTCGAGCGCCTTCTCGATGCGCTCCACCCGTCGTTCGAGCGTCCGCTTGATTGCCCGGGTGCTCGACGCCACCCGGCGCTGCATCGTCGTCAAGGCAAACCCGGCGGTCGACCGGGACGAGTCGCCGCGAATCTCCCTCAGCTTCTGGGATACGAAATCGGTGACGGCTTCATAGAGGTCCCACTCGTCGCCGACCAGGTCGTACTCGACGCGGTGGGGGTGGCGGTCCTTGAACAGCTTTTCGCCGGCCATGTCACGCATGATCTCCTTGGAGACCTTGCGGAAGGAGTGCGCCGGTACCTCGAGCTTGTTCGGGCACCGGTCACCCCAGGCATCGATGTCGAGCAGGCGGAGAAGCGCCCACAGGCTGTGATGGCGACCCGAGTGTGGGGTAGCCGTCATCAACACCAACCGGTGGCTGCGCCGAGCGACGGACTCCGCCGCCTTGTATCGCTCGCTGCGGTCCTTGATGTTGCCCCGGCCATCGACCGAGAGCGTGAAACCGTGGGCTTCATCGATGACGGCGAGGTCCCATTCCTTGTCCGCCTCGTCAAAGGCCTCTCGCGCCCGGTCCGTGCGGAGGAAGTCGCGGCTTACAACCAGTCGATCGAAGTGGTCCCACGGGTTCTCCGTGATGCTGGCGTCGAAGTGCGTGGCGCCGAGTTCGACGAAGTCGAGCTGGAAGCGCTCGGAGAGCTCACGGACCCACTGCGGACGAAGGTTGGCCGGCGTGACGACGAGGATGCGGTCGCCGGCCCGGCGAAGGATCAGCTCCTTCATATAGAGACCGGCCATGATCGTCTTGCCAGCGCCGGGATCATCGGCGAGCAGGAAACGCAGACGGGGCTCGCGAAGGAAGCAGTCGTACACCGCTTCGAGCTGGTGCGGGAGCGGCTGGATGTTCGATACAGCGACCGCGGCCATGTCGTACGCGAAGGCGGTCTCGATGCGGCGCGCCTCGACGCCAAGCCGGAACTGGACGGGGTCACCATCGAAGCGCAGCTCGGCCGGCCGCTCGACCACCTCGACGCTGGCTAGCTCGGACTCGGACAGCACGACCTTGCCTGGCCCGTCGGGGCCCTCGAAGAAGAACTCCCAGAACGGCCCCGACTTGACCTTGACCAGCGTGACGATGTCGGCTGACCCCGGCAGGCGGACAGTGGCGTCCTCGCACAGGCGGTCGAGATCGACGGCCATCGGTGTCACACCCTCCGCGTAGGGTGGATAGCGAGCTTCCCCCTCCGGTCAGCCTGCGCGCCCCAGGGGGAGCCCATGCCGTACGTCGAGTCGCTCATCGCCGCCTTCCAGCGGTCATCTCGAGGGCCTTTGCCCCGCTCGCTCCATGAAGCGCACTGGCTGCTTGCGTCGGCGCGGAATGCAGAGGAACGTGGCAAGGCCCTTGCCGCCGTCGCCTCAGCTCTTGTGCGCGAACACTCCATGTCGCCTCAATCCTCGCTGGACGGGACCGCCGGAACCGCGTCGGCCCTGACATCGAGCGTACGGGATGCGTGTGACGAGATCGCTGAGGGGGCGGAGTCGAAGCGCAGCGGTTCGGACAGCAAGGCGTCTTGTTAAAGCCAGGATCGACGACCCGCACGCTTCGACACGTTGCTCCTAGCCGGGGGGAAGTAGCAGCCCCTCGTGAAGCTACCTACTCATGGCTCTGCCGAGCCCAGCAACGAGGTGCTGCTCTAGCAGACCGCGCCACGATGGTGTAGCCGCGGCAATGAAACTAGCTAGTGAGTGCTGTCCCGCTGCCAGACCCGTTCCAGGAGCTCGTGGCCCGGACAGGCGCGAAGACCGGCAAGGGCTACCTTCTCGGCTTGCGCCTCTGCCCCCTGTTCCAACAGAACCTTGACGAGCAGGACGGCGGCACGACCTATCTCGGCGCTGGCCGCGCCGGGCAGGCCTTCCTCGTGGGCCCACTCGAAACCCCGAGGGGACTCGAACGGAATACCTCCCACTCCAAGAACGACTTGCTCCAGCTCATCGACTAAGGCGCCTGGGACTGATCCGGCCACCGCCGAAGTGGCCGCGGTGAGCAGCTCCCAATCGCTCACCACACCCGCTCCTAGCCGGTACCGCCGCCCCTCCGCGTGCGGAAGGTTCAATGAGCCGTCAGCCGCCCGACCCAGCTGGCCGCGGGCTAGCGATACGAGGTTGTTGAACGTCGCCCCACTCACCACCCGCTCGGGCCACAGAGCGGTCTTCAGCCGCTCGTCGCTCACACCTTGGCGGTGGGTGACCAGGTAGGCCACCAGCTCCACCACGCTGGGGCTGGTGATCTCCTGGCCACCAACCTCGACGGCCACCGGGCCGAGCAACCGAACCACCACCTGTGCTCCTGCTTCTTCCGGCGAATCCTCTTGTGCTTGGTGGGTGGGTGCCACGGGCGTCAAGGAGAACTCAGCCTCGTCACACGGCCATGGAGCTGGTCCCGGTACGGTTCGCTCCAGGCAGCGGGCGAACAGCACGCCGGCGCCAGCACAGCTGGCCAGCGTGAGCCCAAGGTCCATCGCTTCCATCACGCCTGGGATGGCTCGGGCCGCAGGCTGTGCAGTACCCGCCGCGCGAGTTCCTTCTCGCCTGGCGACACCGACAATTTTCCGTAGATCGCCCCGGCGGCCACATCCTCGCCCAGGATGGTCAAGAGGTATTCTGACGGGATCTGGCCGGCCTCCAAAGGCTGTGCGATCAGTCGACAGGCAGGGGTGCCCGCAAGTGTCGTCCTCTCCGAGCGCTCCACCTCCAGCTCCCCCGCGAAGTCAGCCAAGAGTTCGCTGCCCTCGGCCATTAAGGCTTTTCCGGCTAATTCGTAGGCCGGGTCGAACATGACCACGACCGCCGTCTTGTCGTCGGGTGGCGTGATCAAATAGCCACCCGTAGGTGCCTCGACCACCTGCCAGCCTGCTGGGTGGCGCAGCGTGTAGGTGCCGTTGTTGCTGACCAGGCGGCTGGTCGCCCATGAAGCCTCGGGCGCAGCGGGCTCGGCCGCCTTCGAAGACCTGCACCACTCGCTCGGCACCGACGGCCTGGCCTCGTCGAGGTGGTGGTCCTCGTACCCCGGCAACGGCTCATCGAGCGGTCCCGGGATGTGGTCGAAGATGACCTCTGGCACCGTCTGGTCCGAAGACGCGCCCCGGTGGTCAGAACGAGGTGCGCTGCCGGGGGCAAGGGTTCTTCCCGCCAGCACCAGGAGCACTGCTATGGCAACACAGGCGGCCAAGCGCAGGGCGCCGGCAGCGGGACGGGGACGGTCGAAAGCTGATTCAAGGTTTTCCATGATTGCCACCCTGAACCAGGGCGTCGCCGGCGACTAGACGGTCATCTCCTCATTCCCGCCTAGGGACCTCCCCAGGGAGTCCGCCAGCGGGGGTGGAGTCGAGGCCGTGGTCGAGGGCGAAGCGCATCAGCTGGTCACGCCGTGACAGGTGCAGCTTGGCCAAGATGTTGCGCACGTGGTTCTCCGCCGTCTTGCGGGCGATGAACAGCTCCTCGCCGATCTCTCGGTAGGAATGGCCCCTTGCCACCAGCACCAGGACCTCTCGCTCTCGATCGCTCAGCACTGCGGCCTTGGACCCCTTGGTCCGTCCCATGCGGCGGAACTCACCGAGCACCAACGACGCCAGCCCCGGCGAGAACACCGGCTCGCCCTGAGCCGCTCGAGCCAGGGCATCTCTCAGCGCCGGACCGGTGCTCGATTTGGCCAGATATCCCACCGCGCCGGCGGCCACGCACTCGAGCACGTCGGCCTCGGCCTCAGACACGCTCAACATGACAATGGGTGCCACCTCCGCGCAGGCACTCACCACCGCCACGCCGCCGCCGCCGGGCATGCACAGATCACAAACAACAAGATCCGGTCGCTCGCGGTTGATCACCTCGATGGCCCCATCCACATCGGCGGCCTCACCCACGACCTCGAAGTCCTCGCCGAGTTCGGCCCGCAGCCCCGAACGCCACACCGAATGGTCATCAGCAAGGACGAGTCTCACGACAGCCACAGTCGCACCTCGCTTCCTTGGCCCGGGCGGGAGCAAAGCTCGACCCGCCCGCCGGCCTCGGCCACCCGGGAGCGGATGGAGCCCTCCAGGCCCTGGCCTGGTGTCGCCACCTCGGGATCGAAACCGACGCCGTCGTCCTTGACGGAGACGAACACGCCGTCGCCGTCGTGGCTCGGGCCGGCGTAGACGACCACCCGTGAGGCTGAAGCGTGCTTGCCCACATTGGACAGTGCCTCTGTCACCGCTCCGGCGATGGCCGCAGTCTTGTTGGCATCGAGAGGCGAGGTCTCAGGGTCGACGACCACCTCGGGGGTTAGATCGAACCGCCTGGCGAACTCACGGGCGGCATCAGCCAGGGCCTCATCGAGCGGGCGGCGATCAGTTGTCGGCCGGGCGAAGAGGTAGCGGCGAAGATCCCGCTCGGTCTCTCGGGCCAGATGCGCCGCAGTCGGATCCTCGCTTCGTCGCCCTATGGCGACCAGGGTCTGCAGCACGCCGTCGTGCAGATCCTGCGCCAGCGCCTCTCGGGCTCGGGCCGTGGCCACCTCGGCTTCAGCTCGGCGCTGGCGGTCAGCCAGGTAGGCAGTGCCGACGCCGGCCATGACGTAGAGCAGACCGAGCGACAGCGTGGGGATCAGCCGTGGTGCCAGATCCGGATAGATCTCGTCGAGGGTGGGGAACAGGCCTCCGATATCGGGAGCCAGAGCACCGAGAAGCCGAGCCCCCACCACGGCTACCGCCACTCCACCGCCGGCCCTCGGTCCCTTAGCCAGACCGGCGGCCATCGGAGCAGCCAGCGACCACAGCGCCCCCAGCGCGGGCGTCCCCCACGTCGCCTCCGCTCCGAAGGCCCATCCATCGCCTGCCTGCAGAGCGCCGGCAATCGCCACCTCGATGACAACTGCGCTCCAGCCGATGAGCAGCTCGGGGCCACGGCGAATGACAAGAGTTACCGCCGCGGTCCAGGCCAAGGCCGCGCCGGCGACGCCATAGGCCACCACCGGCCGCTCGATCTGATCCGCGCTGACCACCAGAACCACGACGGTGGCGCCAAGGCCCACCCAGCGCAGTCCCACCAGCGCCCGAAGCAGCACCAGGTCACTCGGCCGAAGCCTCTGGCGCCGGAGCACGACTTCTTGTGATGAGGCGTCAGCGGACATCATCGCCACGGCTCCAGCCTCCCGCACTGGGACTGGAGATGCACGGAGGTTGCTCAGTAGCGGCGCAGCCAGTCCTCCACGTCGCTCACCCAGTAGTCCTCACCCCGATCGACATACGGCCAAAGTCGCTCGACCATCGAGGGCTGCCGCCGTTGATCCAGCCACTCGATCAGAAAGGCCACGCCGGCCCACAAGCTCAGGAAAACCATGACCCAAATCACCATCTTCCCAACCTGCCACACGACGGTAACAAGAACGAGGTCTCGTAATACCAATACCTGCGCCCCCACGCCATGGGTCCGAAAGCTGCAACTTCGACCCCTCACATCATGGGTTTGGATGAGCGGCACAGACTGGCCACGTCCCTTCGGGACGTGACGTTTTCCTCGTCGGCGGGGCGTAGAGGGAGCGATGTTGAATGTCGGAAAGCTGGCGCCGAACGCCGCTGAGTACTTCCTGGGCGAGGTTGCCTCCTCGCCCATCGACTACTACACCGGAGCCAAGGAAGCTCACGGCTACTGGTGCGGCTCCTTGGCGGCAGACCTCGGCCTGGTGGGCCAGGTCGACCCCGAGGACTTCCGAGCCTTGCTCGCCGGCCACGATCCTCGAAGTGGCGAGGCTTTGGTGGCTGCGTCGGGCTCGGGGTGCCGGCGCCCGCGGGTGCGTGCGGTCGATACAGAGTGGTTGGCGCCAAAGCTGGCGGCGGAGCGGCTCGGTGTCTCGGTGCGCCAGGTGCACCGGCTGATCTCCGCCGGTCAGCAGGGCTCCTCCGAAATCGCCTCCCTCGCCGCCAAGGCCACCAGTGAGAGCGTCCGGCGACCGGGTTGGCGAGTGTCAGCCACCGAGGTCGCCCGCTACGCGGCCACTCAGGCGCCCAAGGCCCGTCGTCCCGGCTACGACCTGGCCTTCCGCCCACCCAAGAGCGTGAGCGTGGCCTGGGCTCTGGGCGATGAGCAGATTCGTGAGGCCATTCGTGAGGCTCATCGTGAGGCCGTGGCCGCCGCCCTTGTCTATCTGGAGGACCAGGCTGCTTCGGCTCGCTCGGGGCACAACAGAGCCCGCGTGGCCACCGACGGCTACGTCGCCGCTGCCTTCGACCACCGCACCAGCCGCGCCGACGACCCGCTCCTGCACACTCATGTCGTGGTGGCCAACCTCACGCGTCTGCCCGACGGCACCTGGCGGGCCCTGGACAGCCGAGGGATCTTCCGCCACGCCAGGACGGCGGGCTTCCTCTACCAGGCCGAGTTGCGCCACCTGCTGTCGACTCGCCTTGGCGTTGCATGGGAGCCGGTACGAAACGGCTGGGCCGATATCGCCGGGGTACCGGCGGCGCTGGTGGCCATGTTCTCCAAGCGCCGGGCCGACATCGAGGCGGCTGTCGCCGAGTCGGGCGCCAGCTCGGCTCGCGCCTACCAGGCGGCCACCTTGGCCACCCGCCCGAGGAAAGAACATGACGGCGGTGTGATGAGCCTGGAGGATCGGTGGCGGGCAGAGGCTCAGGGCCTCGACCTGAAGAAGGGTTGGCTGTCCGCCTGCCTTGGCCATCGGGCGCCCGTCGCCCCTTCGGCCGAGGTCATGGAGGCGCTTCTCGACGAGCTGGGTGGACCGAATGGGGTGACTGAGTTCGCCTCCACCTTCGATCGCCGAGACGTGATCCGAGCTCTATGCGAGAGTGCAGGGGAGGCGGTGTCGGCCGAGTCCCTCGTGATCTGGGCCGACCGCTTCCTGGCCAGCGACAGGGTCGTGGTGCTGGCGCCTACCTCGGCCACGGCGAACTGGCGCTTCAGCACACCTGAATTGGTGGGCCTCGAAGCCCGCCTGCTGGCCGCGGCAGAAGAAGCGCCCAGCCGGCCGACGCCGGCAGCCGACCCTGCGGTTCTCGATCGCGTGCTCGCCGATCACGCGCATCTGTCGGACGAGCAGAGAGACATGGTCGTTGCGATGTGCACCTCGGCCCGAGGCCTGCTGGGCATCGGTGGCCGCCCAGGCTCGGGCAAGACGGCAGCCACCTCGGCCTGCGTTGAGGCGCTGGTGCGAAGCGGTGTGCCGGTCGTGGGCTGCTCGCTCAGCGCCACCGCAGCAGCCGAGCTCGATCACGCCACCGGCCTCAGCGGGCGCACCGGCCGCCCGGCCAGCACCATCGCTCGCCTGCTGATGGAGCTCGATGACCCACGCGATGGCGGCCTGGCTCCTGGTTCGGTGGTCATCATTGACGAAGCCTCCATGGCACCGACGCGCCTTCTCGCCCGCCTCCTCGACCACGCCGAACGTTCCGGCGGGGCGCTTCGCCTCATTGGTGATCCAGATCAGCACGGAGCCGTGGAGGCCGGCGGCATCTTCGCCGCCGTCGTGGCCCGTGCCGGCGAAGAAGTAGTCATGCTCAAAGCCAACCACCGCCAGCTCGACCCCAAGGAGCGCGAGGCCATCTCCGCCTATCGGGAGGGCCATGTGGCGGAGGCGGTTGCCTCCTACGACGAGGACGGCAAGTTGACCCGCTCGGCCACTGCCGCCGAGAGCTACGACGCCATGGCCGCCGCCTGGTTCGCTGCACGCTGCGAGGGGCGGCGAGACCCCATGGTGGCGGGCACCAATGCGGCGCGGTCGGCCCTGAACGAGCGGGCCAGAGCACTGCTGATCGGCGTCGGCGAAGTTCACGGTGAAGTGCTGGTCGCCGCCGGGCGCGAGTTCCAGGTGGGCGACGAGGTGGTCACGAGGCTCAACGACCGACGCCTTCGTGGTCCCGGGGCCGACTTCGTCAAGAACGGAAGCGTCGGGCGGGTGGTGGGAGTCGACCAACAAGGAGCGGAGCTGGTCGTGAGCTTTGAGGCCGAAGGCGAGATCCGCCTGCCGGCCACTTACGTCGCCACGGGTGCCGTAGAGCACGCGTATGCCCGCACCACCTACGGGCTACAGGGAGCCACGCTGGAGTCAGCCTTCTACCACCCGACCGACGCCTCGTCGTTTGAGGAGGGCTACGTCGCTCTTACACGGGCGCGTCGTTCGACCGAGCTGTTCCTGGTCGAGGGCGAGATGGAGGAGGACGAAAGTCATGGCACCACCGCCGAGCTCACCGACACCGACACCGTCGTAGAGGCGCTCGCCAGGCGAGGAGCCGGTCGCTTGGCCCATGCCGCAGGCCCGTCTCCAGGCACCGGTGTCCAATTGGCGGGTGTCAGCCTTGGTGAGCTCTCCGCTCGTGGTGAGGCTCTGGACGCTTTGCTCGCCAGTGAGCCGCCCCCGGTCGACCTTGCGCTGGCTGCAGCGGAGCGTCGCCTCCAGTCCCTCCTACGTCGCCAACGGAGGGACGGGCCACTGAACCCATCAAAAAGCGGCGGCAGGGACACCACCTCCTGGATCGATGCCGCCATCCAGCTCACGGAGGAGGAAGTGGCGAGCCTCCGGACACTCCGCCGGGAACGGGAGGTGTGGTTGGTCAACTACACGCCCGAGCTGGAGGACCGCAAGGCGGTGCGCCATGCCGCCGCCGCTCGGCGGGTCCAGCTTGTCCACATGCTTCGTGCCAAGCCACCCGCGGCGGTGCTGGAGCGCCTTGGGCCCCGACCCAGTCGTCCCGCCGCAGCCCGCCGTTGGGACGCTGCCGCAGCAGGCGTGATTACCGGCCTGGACGCGACCAATAGAACCTTGGTGGAGACTCACGATCCCCTACGACGACAGCGGGCGACTGCTCCACCCGCAGGGTACGAATTTGACGTCCGGTGAGCACAAGCATTCGTGAACGGTCGCATGCACATCCCTCCGCCCTCCGCTCCAGGACGAGACTGGTGCTCTGGCTTCGGGTCTCTCCCGCAACAGCGATG
This sequence comes from Acidimicrobiales bacterium, assembly GCA_035525365.1. Taxonomy (GTDB): domain Bacteria; phylum Actinomycetota; class Acidimicrobiia; order Acidimicrobiales. Next base: position 46,441 of record DATLEK010000105.1, on the reverse strand, counting down.
TCAAACGCTGATATGTGGTGTCCCTTACCGGCACTTTCGCCGCAGGCCCCACGCGAGTATGTCCGCGCGATAGGGGACGGTCGACCTCCGCGCGATCGGCGTTCACTTAGGCGTGCTCCTCGCTCTTGACCTCGAGCGCGGTACAGAGCACGTCGAGTTGCCCTGCTGCGTGAAGTTCAGCTTCAGGTGGCGAAACTGCCTGCCTCCCATGTGTGTGTGGCCTTGGCGCTCATGCTCCCGAAGCCACTCGGAGTCGTGAACCAGGACGGTCGAGTCGTAGCGGTCGGCCTCGTCAACGAATCGTTCGGCCTCCTGCCTGCCATCGGAGAGCGATGCAGTCGGCGAAGTGGACTGTCACCCGACTGTCCCTCCAGTCGAGGAACTCCATCGTCAGGTGCTGCTTGCCCATCGTCAACTTCGGTGCCTCCGCATCAGCAACCACGAACCCGAGGTTGATGACCTCCGTGCGCTCACCCATACCGGAAGCATCACACCTTTGGCCCGTTCCGAGAGCGGCGAATGCCGGGTCGCGCGTCGCCGAGACGAGCACGATCGCAGGATCGCGCATCCGGAGAGCAGGCCACGGTTCCACCAGGGCCATGGCGGAGCAGACGAAGAGAATCGGGCAGGGGACCGGGGAGCGCTGCGAGACCTCGATGCACGACGTCCGCCAGCGGAGACGGCCAGACCTTCGCTCGCCAGCGCTCCGGGTGCGGTGTGCGCCAGCCAGACCTGTCGAAGTCGACGGCAGTGAGCACGCGGCTCAGCCCTCGAGCCGCCGCTCCGCTCCCGAGTGAGACCTCGATCCGCTCGGGCTACTGTCCCCGTGCGCGCAAGGGTTGGACCGGTGGAGACGGCGAGCCGAGCGCCGTGCCTGCCGCCCGTGTCCGGTGGTCCCATCCTCCCCAGGCAACCGGCGAGCGTATCGGCGCAGGCAGGTCGAGCCGATGAGGGTGCTCGATAGGGTGCCCAGTCGTGGCCCCCACCCGGATCCTCTTCGTCTGCATGGGCAACATCTGCCGTTCGCCGACGGCGGAGGCAGTCATGCGGCTTCGGGTGCTCGAGGCGGGGTTGGAGGACGAGATCCTGGTCGACAGTGCAGGCACGGGCGGCTGGCACGTCGGGGGGCCGCCCGATCCCCGGTCGGTCGCAGCCGGTGCAAGGCATGGCCTGCAGGTCGGCGGCGCGGCGAGGCAGGTGTCCGCGCGCGACTTCGACGACTTTGACCTCGTGCTGGCATGCGATGCCGACAACGTGCGCGCCCTCCGTCGCCTGGCGCGGACCGATTCCCATCGCGCCAAGGTCCGGCTGCTGCGGGAGTTCGACCCCGAGTCGGCCCGCGGGCTCGATCTCGACGTGCCCGATCCGTACTTCGGCGAGGCAGGCGACGGCTTCGACCGGGTTATCGACCTGGTGGACGCGGCCTGCGTCGGGCTCCTCGCCCAGCTTCGTGCACCTCGCTGACGCCCTCGTCGAAGCGCTCGGCGCTCCGCTCGCCGACCTGCGAGGGATCGCCGGCGGGGACCTCAACGATGCGTACGCAGCTGTACTGGCCGACGGGTCGCGGGTCTTCGTGAAGACTGCAGCGGACGCGGCGCCGTATGCGTACACCCGCGAGGCCGAGGGCCTGGAGTGGCTGGCCGAGCCGGGCGCCCTGCCCGTGCCCGACGTGCTGGCCGTCGCCGACGACCCGGGGGCACCCCGCTTCCTCGCCCTGGCCTGGGTCGACGCCGGGCGCCGGATCCCGGCCACGGACGAGCAGCTCGGCCGCGGGTTGGCCGCCCTCCACGCCGCCGGTGCGCCGGAGTTCGGCGGCGCGCATGATCTCGTTTTGGGTCCCCTCACCCTTCCCAATGACCCGTGCGACGACTGGCCGTCGTTCTACCTGACTCGGCGCCTGGAGCCTGTCGCGCGCATGGCGTGCGACCGAGGGGCACTCCCACCTGGCGGGGTCGGCGTGCTCGACGCCCTCGCGTCCCGGCTCCCAGAGCTGGCCGGGCCGCCGGAGCCGCCGGCCCGCCTGCACGGCGACCTGTGGAGCGGCAACGTGTTGGCCGACGTCGGCGGCCGCCCGTGGCTCATCGATCCCGCCGCCTATGGCGGCCACCGCGAGATCGACCTCGCCATGCTGCGCCTCTTCGGCGCGCCGGCCCCCACCTTCCTCGCCGCCTACGAGGAGTGCATGCCGCTCGCAGACGGCCACGAGGAGCGTGTCGAGCTGTGGCAGGCGCTGCCGCTGCTCGTGCACGCCGTTCTCTTCGGGGGTAGCTACGGGACGTCTGCCGTGGCCGCCATGCGCCGCTACATCTGAGAGCGCCGAGGCGGCAGACGCCCTCCCGGGCGGCGGTCTGCGGCCAGTTGGGTCGACGACCTCTGGGATCGGCTCGGGATCATCGGCGTTGGTTGAACACCGCCCACAGCGAAGAATCGACCGCCACGCCATCGGCGAGCACCGAACGGGAGCGCCGAATCCCGTCGACATTCCCCATTCCCGGCGCCCCTATCGCCTAATACACGGGTGATCCTCGTGGCATCCGCGTGTCTTTCACCGGCGACGGACAGCATGCCGCGATGAGCCAATTCCGATGCCTCGGCCGCCATTTGCTGCCGCAAGATGAGGGGTCAAAGTAGAGACGCCGGAGCGGGCCCCGCCGAACTTCAACAGTCAGCGGGCCATTCCTCGACGGTTCGATAACCGCCGGGTAGATTCGTTGTCGCCCTCCCCGTCAGTACTACGCCTGCAGCTCAGGAGCGATCGTCATGGCCGAACGCCACCTCACCGTGCGACGACAAGTGGCCGCGTCTTGTGCTTCTGTCTGGGCCGTGGTCGCTGATTTCCCGAACCTGGCGGACCACTGGGGTGGCCTTAAGGCCTCTCGACCCATCGGCGACCAGACGCACGGCGTGGGTGCCCGCCGCCAGGTAGACCTGAAGCCGATCGGCGCATTGGTCGAAACGGTCACCGCCTGGGAGGAGGGGCGCACGCTCGCCACCACGAATCAGCCATCCGCTCTCGTGCCGTTCAAGCAGGCCGAAGCCAGACTCACCCTTGAACCCGACGGTGACGGAACAGCGATCACTTTCGACTACCGGTATGTGCCCAGGGGCGGCCCGGTGGGTCGAGTGACCGGTCCCGTGATCGACAGGATGCTGAGCGCAAACTTTCGGAGCATGCTGGCTGCCATCGAGGAGGCGACCCTCAACGCCGGCTGACAGGAAGCCCTACACGACGAGCCGCGACTATTGCCGGGCGTCAGGTGTCACGCCGAACTGGTGATCGTGAGCGGCCTCGAAGTCGGGGAGCTCGTCGGATCGCCGGCCGTCCAGAATGCTGGTGAACGAAGCCTGTTTGGCCGACCCACCGCCGCTCAGGCGAGCGAGGGCAGGGCGTGCGGTGACAGCACTTGGGCGACGCCGGCCACAACGAGCAGCACTGAGACGGCCCGGGCGACCAGGGCGCCCTGGCGCAATACCTTCTCGGCGAAGATGACGGCGGCCACCAGCGCCATCCATGCCACGTTCATCACGCCCACCAGGACGAGCACCATCATGAGGGCCCAACAGCAGCCCAGGCAGTAGAGGCCGTGGAGGGCGCCCACTCTGGCGGCGGACGCCCCGCCCTGCCGCAACCGGGTCGCGTGACGGGCGACGAACTGCATGGGCGTGCGGCAGTGAGTGAGGCACACCCTCTTGAGCGGCGAGAGCTGGTAGGCGCCGGCCAGGATGAGCAGGGCTCCGCCTAAGCGGAGGGCAGCGCGCCCCGACGGAACGAGGGACTGGAAGTACGCGACGGCGCCGTACGCCACCAGGCCGGTGAGGCTCCAGGCCAGAAGGTACCCACCCACGAACGCCACCGTCGCCCATCGCGACCGCCCGGTCCGGCGCACCCAGCCATCGAACACGGCCACCACGGGCGCGACGGCCGGCAACATCATCGCAGCCATCATCACCATCCACGTCAGCAAGAAGAGGGCGATCGCCACGACGGAGACGTCAAGCGCCATCGTCGACATCGAGTCGGATGACATGGAGCTCCCGGACCCCGCCCCGGTCAGCAGCCCCCGCCGCATATCCGGCGCGGCCATTTGTGCGGTGCCCGCCCAGGCGAGCCCGGCCAGCACGAGCAGCGTGCACGCCACGATGGTGTCGGGAGGGCGAGTTGTTGTCCCTGCCGCCGTCGTCAGCTGCCGGCTCACGACTCGTCGGGTCCGCTCCATTCGAAGCGGATGTACTTGCTCGACTGGCCCGTGCGGTCCCATTGGAAGCCGAAACCCTCAGCCCGATCGGTGACGGCCGTCCCCTGAATCGTTACCGTGCCAGGGCCCACCTCACTTCCCGGAGCGTTGTGGATCTCGACTCGAGCTCCCGGCGGGGTGGTCGGACCGGTCAGGGCCTCGCCCCGGGCCTCGACCCGGCCCGGAATCCGCGCCTCCCACCACCCGAGGTCGTCCGACATGGAGAACTCGATGGGAGCGAACTCGACGCCGCGCATGTCGCCGATGAGGTCGGCGAGGGCCGCAGGCCACCCGCCCGCCTGGCCGCTGAAGATCATTTGCAGCGCCTCCCGCTGGCGCTCGTCTGCGCTTTCGTCGAAGTAGGCGCCAAAGGCCATCTTCGTCTCCCCGGCCCAGATGTTGCCCCTGAACGAGAGCAGGGCAAGGACGTTCAGCCCGTCGATCGTCACGTCGCCGTAGTGTCCCTCGCGGATGTGGAAGAAGTTGATTCCATCGCAGTCCTCGAACGTCGGCGCCTGGGCGAAGGTGCACGGGCACGGGATGTTGCAATTGCAGGCGTCGAACCAGTCTCCGCTCAGACGCCAGGCCGGAACCTCGGGCATGCTGACCTCCTTCACTGGTGAGCCGCTCTACTGATGGTGACATTAACGACCGCGAGCGCGCCTGGCAAGGGCCGTGCGCCTCGTCGCCGGTCCGCCGGCCAATCGGGGCCGTCGGCCTCGAGAACTCATACGGAAGCACGTACTAGATGGCGAACCGATTGCCGGGTCGCGCGTCGTCGAGGCCAGCGCGACCGGTTGATAGGCGTGCCGGGCGCGCCGTCGGCCGTCTCGACGGCCGAGTCGACGCGGTCGCTCACGAGCGGCACGTATGTCCTCGGTCGCTGGAGCAGCCGGCTACTGAAGGTGACCGTCCCCGTCAGAGCTGACACGCTCTTTGAAACGTAACTCGGCTGCGCCGTGTCGTGTGGAGGCGTTCCGTAGGGCTCAGGAGCGGACGGGAAGCAACGAAACGAGCCGGCTCACCCGGCGATCGATCATGATGGTCACCGAGGATCACCGTGCGAAGGGACATGCCCATGAGCGAAAACCGGATCCACCGAGCCAGGTCTGCCGACGGTACCGAGATCGCCGGCCGAGTGTTTGGAGACGGGCCACCACTGGTCCTGGTTCAGCCGCCGGGCGTGGACCCAGACATCGCCTTCGAGGCGCTGCTGCCCCACCTCGCCGAGAGGTTCACCTGCTACCTGCCGAGCATCCGCGGTCGCGAACCGTCCGGCGACAATCCAGACCACTCACCCCCTCGTTTGCAGGAGGACATCAACGCATTCGTCGACAGCATCGCAGAGCCGGCTGCCTGACGGGTTGGTCGGATGGTGCCTCGCTCGCTCTCGGCGCGGGAGCGCACAGCGACGCCGTGGTCGCCGTGGCTCCGTTCGAGCCCTCGGTGTGGCCCTTGATGGGAGAAGAGGACCTCTCCCGCCAGGTTGCGATGTTGGAGAAGGTGGGTGCGGCGGTGGCCGAGGGCAAACTGGTCGAAGCGTCACGCATCTTCCACCGCTACGTCTGCAACGAGAACGAGTTCGATGGCCTTGATGCGGCGTACCTGGAACGGCAAGCTGGCATCTGGCCGCTGCTGCTGCAAGAGGTCCAGCAGAGCATGGCATACGCGGGTCCCGACGCGACTGCCCCCGAGGTGCTCGGAGCGGTCGATGCCCCGGTCATGGTTCTACTGGCCGAGAAAACCGCATTGAACCCCTGGTTCACCGATTCAGCGCATCACGTCGCCCAGCACGTTGTCGACGGACGCGTCCGCGAGATCCCGGGTATCGGGCACTTCGCCCCGATCGTCGCCCCCGACGCCGTTGCCACGGAAGTGATCTCCTTCCTCGAGTCGGTCCGTCCATGAAGTGACACGGGCGTTTCGTTGGACACTCGTGGCGGAGGCGGTGTCCGCGAAGCACAGTCGAAGCGACGAGCACACACCGGCGTCGTAGAACGCGCCATCTCATCGACATCCATGTGCAGTCGAAGCAGATGCCGCTTAGCCGGATGTCTACGCACCGGCATAAAGCCGGCTCGCGCGGCTCGTCGGCCAGCGCGATCTCATCTTCGGAGCGACCCGGCTCCCGGGTCCGGCTCCAGCGCGCCCGGCCGCCCGAGCGCGCTCTCCGGCACATGTGAGCGGCTTGGTCGCCCTCGGACCTACCCTCACCCGATGGAGCAGCGAGTCAGCATCGTCACCTTGGGCGTCAAGGACATCCGACGGGCGCGCCGCTTCTACGAGGAGTTGGGGTGGCGCGGACAAGAGGTCGAGGAGACCGTGTTCTTCCAGGCTGGCGGCCAAGCCGTCGTCCTGTGGGGGCGCGACAAGCTCGCCGCTGAGGCCGGCCTCACCGACGACGATGGGTGCTTATTCGGCGGGATGGTCCTCGCCCACAACGTGAGGTCGCCTAGCGAGGTCGACCACGTGGTTCGGCTCGCCGGCTCCGCCGGGGCGACGGTGACTCGAAGCCCTGCCGAGACGTTCTACGGGGGCTACGCGGGCTGCTTTCGAGACCTGGACGGCCATGTCTGGGAGATCGCCTTCAACCCCGGCTTGCCGCTCGACGACAGCGGCAACCTCACGGTCCCTCCCCTCGGCGACGGCTCCTGAGAGACGACGCAGTCGACCGGGCCGAATCGCCGGCTCGCGAGGTCCCCAGGCCGGCGCGACGGAGCGATAGGCGCGGCTGCCAGGTCAGTGACCGTCGGTCCTGCCAGCAGCCGGTGATCGCGATGAACGGCACCTATGCGTCCCACACAGCGGCGCAGTTCGTTGCCGATCGTCACAAAGCGCCGAGCTGCTGCAGCATGCCGAGATCGTCCCGCACGGCCCAGTGCTCAACGATCTTGCCGTCGTGCACCCGGAACATGTGGGCCAACTCGACGGAGATTGGAATGTCTTGAGGCGTGTCGAAGCCACGAAACGACGGTGCATGCCAGGTGCCGTCGCGGCGGCCGTAGACGACGACGAATTCTCCCTCTGCGACGACGTGCTGCTCGGTCCATCTCTGGTCAGGTTGCGCGCCGCGCGTGAAGGTGAGAACCGCCTTTAGGTTCTCGATCCCGTGCTGCCGTTCCGGCGCAGCCGCGTGATTGACCATGTCCGTCGCGCAGAGCTCGTCGATGAGGGCGATGTCCCCTTGGCTCACGACCTCCTCGAGGAGGCGACGCACGACGTTCTTGTTGTGTTCGATGTGCATGCGGCGGCTCCACGGAGGGCGAACGAAACGAAGGCATAATGCCGGATCTGGACGCGCTTCGCACGTCGGATATCGCCGCCCGTCAGAACCGTCCGATGAAGAAGCCGGGCGTCGGTGCGATCGGTTGATCGTCGGCGTGTGCGACCATTCCGACGCCGAGGATGTTGACACCGGCACCCCCAATTCCGGTTGCGTCGTCGAGCATGTACGAGCACTGCATCCGCACGTCCTTGCCGTCGCCGTTGAGCGCCAAGGCGATCTCACCGTGGTGATCTCGTTGACCGAGGACGACACCCCGGACGTGGTCGAATCGCGACGTGGTCACCTCGTCTCGATGGTCCAGATAGGCGCACTCGACCGCGATCTTCAGGACCGCCCGAGACAGCTCCGCGAAGTACTTCGCGGTCAGCCGCCGGCCACCTTGGCCGCTGATCTTGAACGCAACGTGGTCGTCGTGCTGCTCGAAGCTGTGAGCGATGGGCCGGCGCGGGTTCTGATCGACGAGGCGCACGCCATGCGAGTCGCCGCTCGCCACCGCTTCAGCGGGCAACGGCTCGATGCGCCCCTCGGCGAATCGCACCGTCGCAGGAGCGCCCATCTTGTTCGGGACCCCGAGCGTGGCGCGCCGCATCGCGATCGGCAGGTAGTCACAGAGCGCCCTGTCGAGCCTCGAGAGTGGGCCGTTGTTGCAGCGGTCGCAGACGATTCCCGGCGGCAACATCGCCAGATCGGTGTTTCCGACAGTCTCGGGGAAGATGTGCTCACGGCCCGCGAACTTGCCTTCGCTGCCCAGGCAGAACAGGCACCTTCGTTCGTTCGCCATCTGACAACGGTAGGTCCTGGGGTCTGAGAACCTGGCGAGGTGCGGCTCCCTTGCCCTCGGGTAGTCATCCCCAAACGCGCGCCGTAACATCACCCCGCGCCTGCCCTCCAACGCCGGCTGGGCGGCGCCGCGACCGTCAACGCTTGGGACAGCGGCCACAGTCCTGTGGCGCGCCGCGATGTTCTGCATGGACGTTCTGCGACAGCCGGCCGATCTCGAGCCACGCCCTGAGCCGTCGTTATCTTGAGTGGCCAAGTCGGCAATCACTCTCGATGCGATCGCGCCGGGAGGGGACGAAGCGGTCGTGCGTACGTCGAGTCGAGTCGATCGGTCGTACGGGCAGCGCACTCGGCCGATAATGGGGTGTGGCGTCGTCTCCGGTGTTCTCCCTCTCCGAGTCGATGGTCCACGCGGTCAGCCGACTCGTCGATGACTGGCAGAACCCCAGGGAGCCGACTCACTCCGATATCGGCGCGACGCTGGCGCGCGCCGGGTTGGCGGAGGCGGATCCGCACGCCAACCCAACAGCGCAGAAGATGGGCAAAGCAGAAGCGGGTACGCCAGGCACTGCAGTGGGCCCTCGACAGCGACGACGCTGCCGGTACCCGAGGCTTCGAGGCGCTCATCAGCCTCGTGCGCGGCTCGGGCGGCTTCCGCCCGGACTCGCCGAACTACTGCGGCGAGGACGCGATTCGAACTTGTGTCGCCGCGTTCGAAGCGGAACCAGTCGAGCTCACCGTCGACGGAGTCCTTAGGCCTCGCAACCTGAGCGCACTTTCAGGTCGGGAGCTCTCCGACGCTCTTCGCTCCTACGTGATCCGCGCTCAGCGCGGACACGAAGACAGCGTGCTGCTCGCCGGAACCGGAAAGGACATCATCGAAGCCGTCGCCGCCCACGTCGCAACAGAGCGGTACGGGAGCTATTCCGAGCAAGCCGACTTCCCAACGCTGCTGGGCCAGGCCTTCGTGGCGGTGCGTCTCGACGCTCAGCGGCCGAAGCAGGAGTCGGGCGGAGTCGACGGGGCGCGCACCGCGCTCTCGGTCGCCCCCTACGAACTCGCGTGTGCCGTCAACCGGGTTAGGAACAAGGCGGGATCGGGCCACGGCAGACCTTTCATTCCTGACCTGACCGCCGAAGAGGTCCGGGCTGCCACCGAAGCCGCAGGACTTGTGGCGGGCCGCCTCCTCGACGCGCTCGAGAGCGTCTGACGGTGAGGACACCGAGCCCCCTCGAGCGATAGCGCTGACCGCCTCGCCTTGGCGTGCTTGAAGAGTGCCATCCGAGCGATCTCCTTCGCTAAAGAACATGTCTGCGGCTATGGGGTCGTCGGGATCCAAACCCCGAGACGCAGGTCACGATGGCCAGCGAATCGGCCCGAGCCGCATGATTGCCGGCGCGAGCGCCGATTCGATGGTCGCACGGTTGGCCGGGTCCGATCGGTCGAAGTCCCCGGCGATCAACCAGTCCGGCCCGCGGTCCTCGTCGAGGGAGCGGTTGATGAGTTCGGCGGTGCCGCCGCTAGGCAGCAGCACGGTCTGACGGTGGTTCTCGCGCCGCGCGAGCTCCGCGGTGATCAGCGTGTGCTTGTCGTCGCCCATAGGACGGCCCACGTCACGGAAGAGGTAGTCGCCGCCGGTAGCGGTTGTGAACTCGAGAAGTGGGCCATGCCCAACGACCACGACAATCCGCTCGTAGGGGATGCGGATGACATCTGGGTTGCGGCCGTCGGTACGGCGGAAGTAGACGGCCTTGTTGGTCAACGACAGCGCCGCGGGCCCTCCCGGCAGCCGGGTGCCTTCCGGCTGGAACTCTGCGCTGACAAGTTCGCAAACGTCGGTCTGAACGAACCGCTCGTCCGACGTGAAGAATGGCGCAAGCCGCTTGCGCTCTGCCTTCATCGCCACCCTGTCGAGCAAGCCCATCGGCGCAGTCGTACCACAGACCCGGGTCGCGACCGCGATCGTTTTCTCCCGCCACAGCCACAGCCCCTCCCAGTGGCATCACCACCAGGGTGATCACCACGAGGCGCCATCGCTTCGTGTTTCGGCGCCTGGCGCCGTCTCGCGCAGCCGGGGGTGACGCATCCCTGCGCCAAGGCCCGATGCAATCGTCGCTCTTGCCTCGCCTGCACCGAGCCCGGCACTGGCCGCCGCGGCCATGAGTTCAAGCTCGACGACCTCGGCGTCGAGTGACCCGCCGGCCGCGATCTGGCCCATGATGAACGCGATCCGATTCAGCGTGTGGTTGCGCGCACCAACGGGAGTGGCGACCATGGCGGCCACTCCGGCTCGCAGAGCGTCGTTGGCCCAGTTGAAGTGCCCTGCTCGCCGGATCATGGGCCGGGCCTTGCTGGGCAGTTGCCGGGGAACGAGGCGACCCGCCAGCCAGCCCGGCAGCGGTGGCAGCTCGGGGGGAAGATCCCGCCACACGTAGTTGGTGCCCGCAGCGTGAGCGCTCGGTGGCACGATCACGTAGCCACCGTCGCCCCGTACATCTACCCCGCGTCCAAGCCGACGACCAGCATCATTGCGCACTCTCACACCGGGATGGGCCAAGTACAGGTGCCAGCCCCCACGACCGGTTGCCACCATCGGTCCTCGTGGGAACCGGTAGTGCTCCTGCACGAGTGCATCGATCGATGCCTTGCCTCCGTGGGCGGGGTCGACGTCGATGACGACCAAGCCGCTGACCGCGCCGGTACGCACCGCCACGTTCGCCTTCGGCCACCGCCGCCACCAGGCTTTGATGGCGGCCGGATCAGCGCTCGCCGCCTTGAGCCCCCCGGCGATGCGGGGGTGCTTGGCCGGCGAGGAGCAATCTGGGTGAGCGCAGCTGCACCCGCCCCGTGGCCCCGGCGAGTGAACGGGGAACACCGTCCACCCCCGGGCAGCGTAGGAGAGGGCGGCGGCGAGCAGCTCGTTGTCACTTGCCACACCCCTCTACGCCCATCCCGGCCCCGAAACGGAACTTCGGAGGAGGTGGTCTCAGTAGCCGACCCGGGTGGCCAGCGCGTGCAGGCGCCGATCCGCGAACCAGGGCCGAAGCCGTACCCGCACGGGAACCTCCGAGCCGTAGACGAGGAGGGCCTCGTTGGACCGCAGGCGCCGCAGGGCATCGGGTGGGGCAGCACGGCGGTAGGTGGTGTGCTCGGAGACCGAGCGCCGGCCACCGGCGAGGTCCATGGAGGTGTTGTGTTCCACCCGCCGCTCGTCTCCCACCAGCCCAGACAGGTAGTCGAGGGTGGGGGTATCGGCGATGCCCGATCCGAAGAGCTTGGCCCGGTGGTTGTTGAGCACCGTGGAGGCGGCCTCGCCGTAGAGGGCGTTGAGCTGGGCCAGGTCCTGCCACACGGTGAGCAGCGCGATGTTGTGAGCCCGGGCGGTGGCTGCGTAGGTGGGCAGCTCGGTGAGCGGGGCGATGTTTCCCGCCTCGTCGAGCAGCAGCAGGCACGGATGGGCCAAGGCACCGCCCGCGGCGTTGGCGGTGTCAAAGGCTCGCCGGGCCGCCTCGGCCACCAGCACCGACAGCACCGGGCGAAGCCGGGCCTGGTCATGGGCGGCGGCCACCACGTAGATGGTGTTGTCCCCGGCCAACCACTCATCGAGGTCGATGCCCTCGCCCGGCGCCGCCCCGCCCACGACGGGATCGGCGTAGGGGGCCACGACGTTTTCCATGGTGGCGAAAATCGAACAGCGCAGCCGGTCTTCTTTTCGCCACAGCGCCTCGGCCGCCACCATCGCCTCGTCGCCGAACAACTGTCCTACCACCGAGGCCGAACCGGCGACACCGTCTGGCTGGTCGCCCTCGCCCGAGGCGGCCAGCTCATCGAGGATGGCGGCCACCTCGGTGTGGTCGGCGGTGTCCACCCAGCGCACCACCTGGGCCATGTCGAGGCCGGCCAGCGCGGCGGCGTGCAGGTAGGGAGCCAGTCCCTTGCGGGCCTGGGAGTACCAGTAGTCGGCATCGGAGAGCGAGCTTCGCCGCCGGGGCTGGGCGGCGTCAGTGAGCCACGTCGCCACCCGCAGCGCCCCTGCCCAGGTCTGAGCCGGGCCCAGTGGAGACCACGGAGCGGGTCGTGCCCCGGAGGCACCGGTCGGATCGAACACCCACACCCGTCCTCGTCCCGCCCGGTGCCCAAGGGTGTTCTCCACCAGATCCGCTTTGACCGAGGTGGCCAGGACCGGCCCCTCCCATTCCAACAGCGTGGGGATGGCCAGGCCCGCCGTCTTGCCACAACCGGATGGCCCGACCACGGCCAGGCTGGCCTGGGCTTCGGTGGCCACCAGGCGACGCCCGGCCCGACCGACCACCACCCGCCCGGCCGCCGGGCCTCGCACCACCAGGCGGCGAAGGTCCCGCCCGGCCCCCAGCCCGGTGTTCAGCCGCACCCCGAGGGCACTTCGGCTGGCCTGCCCCTTCCGCCATCGCAGGACGACGACGGCCAGCGCCGTGGTGGCGGCAAGCACGGCGAGCTGGCAGGACCAGTACAGCCACGGCCCGGGAAGGCGAGCGGCCACGTCTGGGGGCCAAGCAAGAGCCGGGTCGAGGCGATGGCTGGGCAGGCGCATCAGGGCCTCGCCCACCTCATGAGTGCTCACCCCGAGGCCCGTCCCCGACGCCGCGATGGCCGCCAAGGATGCGCCTGCCCAACCCACCGCCATGACACCGGCCAAAGCCACGAGCGCCCAGATGGCGGCGTCGGGAGCGATGCCGTTGATCGGAGCGGGAGGCTCCTTCATCCGGCCATGGCCCCATCGGTGTCACAGATTTCGCGATCTGTCGTTCCCAGGCGATGGGCCACAGCCGCGGTGTGGCTACCGACCTTCCACAGCGCCCGGCCCCGCCCCAGGCGAGCGACCAGGGTGGCTTCGGGGCCGGTGAGGCCGAGCAGGCGCCGGGCGTCATCGGCCTGGTCGGAGGACTGGCGGAAGATGACCCGGGTAGCCGAATCAGCCAACAGGCCGGAAGCGACCTTGGCCGTGGCCGTGCCGTCGTCAGCCTGGGCTCGCAGGTCCGACAGGCGGTGGATCACCGCGATGTTGGCCACGCCGTAGGAGCGGGCCAGCTTCACACTGGCCTGGAGGAACCGTGCCGTGCGTTCTGAGGCCAGCAGGCTCCACGCCTCGTCCAGCACCAACAGCCGGCGCGGCCCGCCAGGGCGGGCCAGCACACCCTGTAGCCAGGCGGTGGTGGCCACCATGACGAGGCGAAGAGCCTCGGGATCACCGTGCACGCCGGACAGGTCCACCACCACTCCTGGGCCTTCGGAATCGAGACGGACGTTGGTGGCGCCGTCGAACATGCCCCGAAGCGAGCGCTCCAACAGCTTGCCCAGGGCGAAGGAGGCGGCCTCCACCGCTCGGGCCAGCTCCGCCGGCTCCAGGCGAGCCCGACGGGCCACCTCCGCCGGCGGGTCGGCCAGGGTGGCGGCCAGATCGGCCAGAGTTGCGGTTCGTCGCCGCCGGGCCAGATGGGCCAGCGCCCAGCCGACGGTGGCGTCCTCCAGAGCCGACAGGTCCCGCCCGAGCACCGACCCCAGCAGGGCAGCGACCATGGCCCCCTGGCGTCGGGCCAGTTCCTCGGGGCCATCGGCACCCCCGGCGGGGCCGGGATCGAGCGGATTGAGGCGCTGGCTGCCGCCGGGGACCAGGCGCACGACCGACAGGCCCAGGCTCTCGGCCAGGGGGGCGTATTCGCCCTTGGGGTCGGCGATGGCCACCCAACGCCCCAGCACCCCCGCCAGTCGGTGGACCAGGGCCTTGACCGTGGCGCTCTTTCCCACTCCCGGTTCGCCGAGGATGACCATGTTGGGGTTGGTGACCAGCCCGGCCCCATACGCCCGGAAGGGGTCGAAGCAGAAAGCCGAGCCCCCGGCCAACACGTCGGTGCCGAGGTAGACCCCGACAGGCGCCATCCCGCCTCCGGCGGCGAAGGGGTAGATGGAACACACCTGGGCGGTTGTGGCCCGGTGGCGGGGCAGGTGCAAGCGGGCCGTCATCCCATCAGCCCCCGGCCGAGGCCAATGCCGAGCGGCATGGTCGCGGCCAGGACGAGGTCGTGGCGGCCGTCGAGGCGGCGCAGCTCGACGCCGGCTTGTGCGCCGGCTTGTTCGATGCTGGCACACGCCGACTCCAGCTCCTGCGGGGTGGGGGCGGCCACGTCCACCAGGCCGACGAAGCTGACCTCGGGGTAGCCGGCCACCAGTTCGGCCTCCCGCTCGGCCAGGCCGGCGGCGGCTCGGTGATGGCGGGCTCCGATGCGAAACCCGCCCCGTGCCCGCTGCTCCTCGTCGGTGGCCAGGCGCACCGCGTCTCGCTCGATGCGCCGGCGTGCCTGCGATGGCGGGACCGGCTCGATCAGCAGGGCGACGGTGCGCACCGCCTCGGTGGACAACAACAGCGGCTCCAACCAGGCCGGCCCCACCTCCAGGCGGGGCCACTCGGCCACCCAGTAGCCGGCGTGAACCGATGCGTCGACAGCGACACTGCGCCACCTGGCTCGCATGGCCAGAGGGCCGGCGTTGGAAACCGAGAGGCCACCTGCCTGGCCAACCGCGGCGGCGCGTTCTTCGAGACGACCCGCCGCGGTGGGATCGAGGCGAACCCGAATGACCTGGGCCAGATCAGCTGGCCCCAGCGGCGGTCCTGGGTCGAGGCCGGCCTCCATCAAGCGCACGTTGAGCAGGCGGACCTGATCGAGGAGTGTGGCCGCCACCGCCGCTCCGCCCCGGCCCCGACACCGTCGGGCCTCCACCGTGACAGCCAGGAGCACCTCGTGGCGCGCTGCGCTGGCTTTGGCCTCGGACAACAGCTCGGCGTAGGCGGCACCGGCGGGGCTGTCGGGGATGTCGCCCGCAGCACCGGCCAGTGCCGCTGCGCCGGCGGGTCCCGCCCACTCCAGCACCGCCACTTGGGCCACCGGAGCGCGCTCGGCACAGAAGGCGCCGACCACGTCTCCCCAGGAGCTCACCAGGCGCTCCTGCTCACCGGCCTCGGCCAGCGCGAACCCGCGGCCAGCAACGGGCACCACCGCAGTGGCAGCTCCCCGGCGACGGTCGACGACCACGGCCAGTGGACCAACGCCTCCGGCCCATGCCGGACGAGAGGTGGTGGTCAGGGCCAATTCGCCAAAGCAGGGCGGTAGCACCAGTGGTCCTCCAGAAGCTGAGGGGGCGGGTCGGGCCGAGACCGGTGCCATCCACCGGGCGCGCCGGGAGGACGTAGCCGCCCAAGCGGCGGCGACCGGCGCCATCTCGTGTGCTGCCTGGCCACCCACAGAGCCGAAGGCGCCAGCCGCCCCCGCCACCAGGGGAAGGAACACGACCAGCAACGGGAGGCCCCGGGACAACAAGGTGCCGGCGACCAGGATCCCGGCGCCGAGAGCGGCACACTGCAGGGCCTGGAGCCCGAGCAGCACCCCTCCCCGGTCGAGAGGCGAGAAGCGGAAGGTGCGCGCTTCAGCTGGCGCCATCGGTGCCTCCTTCGAGTCGAGGCCGGCGAGGCCGAGGTGTAGACGGTGGTGGGTTTGGTGGTTTGTCCGCACCTGGGCGACCGGATCCAGGTGGCGGCGTGGCGACGCCGGTGGTCGCACGGCGCGGAGCCGACCTCGCCGATCCACCCGAGGCTCCGGACGACGCCTCCACCCCCGGCGGCGCCCCGCCCGGACTGGCGGCGCTTCCAGCACCGCTTGTGCCCGGAGCTGGCTTGGCCGGCGTCACGACAGGTGCCGATGCAGGACGCCCACCGGCAGAACCGGTCCCGCCTCCACCAACAGAGGGTGCGCCGCCTGAGCCTCCTCCACCCGAAGCTCCGCCATGGCGGATCACCGAGGAAGTGGAGCTGCCCGGCCCGCCTCCAGGCGAACCACCTCTGCGGGGGCTTCCACCGCCGCCCACCTGCCCCGGCGAGCTCGGCCCGGCCAGGCGACTCATGGTTCCCGCCGCGGTGGCGTAGGTGGCCATGGCCGAGGTGGCGCCTCGGATCGGTGCCCGCGAAAGCCCTTGGGCCACCACCGCGGCTTCGGCCAGGGGCATGAGGCGCAACACCACGAATGGCGAGAAGGCAGCCATGGCCAACACCGCGCAGCCGACGATCAGGCCCCCGAGGCCACCGGCCACCCCAGCGGTGTCGGGACCGCGCTGAGGTCCCAGGGCGCCGGCTAACGAGGCGACCCCGGTGGCCAGGGCGATGCAAACCACGAGCTTGGAGACGATGACGGCGGCCAACAGCTCCACCAGGCGCCGGGCCACTCCCTTGGTGGCCGGCCAGATGGTGGTGGCAAAGGCCAGGGGGCTGAGCGCCACCAGCAGGTAGATGAGCGCGGAACGCACCAACAGCTCCATCCACACGACCAGGGCGGCCACGACTCCGATGAGGGCCACCACGACCACGGCGAATCCGCCACCCGCCGCGCCGGCGCCGGCACCCAGCGCTCCGAGGAACGAGGCGGCGTCAGAGCCGGTCGGGTCGAGCACCTCAGCGGACAATGCATCGGTCAGGGCCAAGGCCTTGGCCACCACCGCGGTGGTGGCCACCATGGCCACCACCGTGAGGGGAAGGCCGATGGCGATGCGGCGCACCATGCCCCCGGCATCGCCCTTCAGCAACCCGCTGACCAGTCCCAGCAGGGCGAAGGCAACCATGAGCGCAGCGGCGATGGTCCGTACCGAGGCGTAGGGGGAGTCGGGTCCTGAGAACCACACGGCGCCGACATCCGGTCGCGCCGAGGTGGCGAGGAACCCGAGGATGCCCTCGATGAACGATCCGAGGGCGCCGAGCACCCAGCGGGCGATCCCGGCGGTCACCTGGTCGAAGCCCCATCCGGTGACGCCGCCGACCACGTCTTTGATGACGCCGACGCCGGGGGGATCGGCCGCCGCGGGCGAAGCGGTGGCCAACCACGCGCTGCTGGCGATGGCCCCGGCGGCGAGGGGCCGGGAGACCCTCACCCCCGCGCGGCACCGAACAACATGTTCACCGCGGTTGGAGCGATGCCGGCCAGGCACGCCCCCACCACCCCGGCCAGGGCCAGCTGCTTGCCCCGGTACCCACCGGAGTAGTTCCCCGAGTGCTGGGCGATGCCGAAGATGGCGGCGCCGAGAAGGATCGAGGCCAGCGAGCCCCATAGGGCCAACTGGCCGAGCCAGTTGAGCATCTGTTGGAGCAGGGGGCCGCCGGGCAGCCCCGAGCTGGTGGGACTGACGTTGACCTGGGCGAGCAGGACGGGCAATGGAAGGCCTTTCTTCAGAGCGGGAGGGTCGACCCTCTACGCCCAGCCCGAGGAAGAAAGGGACCTTCTCGCCCCGAGGCGGGCGTAGAGGGGCATGGTCAAACTCGCTGTCTCCTGCCTCGCTGTCCTGGTCGCCTTCGTCCTCGCCCTGCCCCTGCTGGTGGTGGCCGGCGCGGGGGCCAAGCCGGCTGAACCTGCCTCCCTCACCGTCGGGGTCGGCGGCACCGATGCCCGAGCTGAGGTCGTGCTGGGCGCGGCGCGAAGCGTGCTCGGGACGCCATACGTCTGGGGTGGGGCGTCGCCATCGGCGGGATTCGACTGCTCAGGACTGGTGCAGTGGGCCTATCGCCAGGCGGGCATCAACCTGCCTCGAACCACCGCGGAGCAGATCCGCAGTGGCATCGCCGTCGACCCTGCCGAGCTTCGCCCTGGTGATCTGGTGTTCAGCCGCGGCGGGCGCCCGGTGCACGACTTCGGCCACGTCGGCATCTACGCCGGTGACAACAAGATCATCATCGCCCCCCACAGCGTCGAGGTGGTGTCAGTCCGGCCCGTTCGGCCGGGGACGGTTCAGGCGGTACGTCGGGTGCTTCCGGACCGAACGAGTGCGGAGGCCAGATGAGCAGCACCGCGGTGGCCACCACGGGCCTGGTTCCACCAATTGTGAGGCGCGATGTGAGGTGCCTCATAAGGGCCACCGAGATTTTTTTCAGAAATGAGGTCGACGGTGAGGTCACTCGTGAGACCGCCCGTGAGGGGTGGGGCGCACGCTCCCAGGCAGCCAACCAAAAGGAGCTGCCCGTGGCCCCCGAACATCTCTTTGCTGTCCTCGACTCTGAGTGGCAGCGGCTCGCAACTGATCCTGATTCCACCGAACGCCTGAGGAGATGGGCGACCAAGCACCGGGAGCTCGGCTCCTTCGCCGACCTGCCCTCCCTGATCTCCTACGTGCAACGACGAAATGCCCCGGTAGCCAGCGACCGGGTGCTCTTGGCACTGGTTCGCCTGGCGCCTCACGACAAGCTGGCGGCGCGCACGGTGCTGCAGGCCCTGGTTCCCGGCCTACGCGTGGTGGCCATCACCAGTCCGTGGGCGGGAGAGCCCGAGGAGGTCGACGCCATGGTGGTGGCCACCGCCTGGGAGCGCATCCGTCTCTATCCCGTCGACCAACGCCCCGAGCGAGTCGCCGCCAACATCGTCTTTGACGTGCTGAAGCAGCTCTGCCTTGATCGGAGGCGTCGGCTACGCGCCGAGGGTGCCGAGGCCCGGGTAGTGGTCACCGAGGAGCCGCCCGTCCGGTCCAACACCGAGCAGCTACTCAACTTGTTGAACAGCGCCGTGGCCGCCGGAGAGCTGACCGCTGCTGATGCATCGCTGGTTGCCGCGACCCGCATCGGCGGCGTCAAGCTCAAAGATCTCGCTCCGGCCTACGGACTCACCGTGCGCTGGCTGCGCAAGAGACGCCGACGGGCTGAAACCACTCTCGAAAGGGTCTCACCGTGACGCGTCCGTTATCGCTGCCCAACGCCGAACTGTTGACCGTCGAGGAGGCCGCGGCGGCGCTAAACGTAACGGTCCGCTTCATCCGGCGTCTCGTCGCCGAGCGACGCATAGCGGTGGTGCGCCTCGGCCGCCACGTCCGCTTCGCACGCCATGATCTCGACGCCTTCGTGCTAGCCAGCCGTAGCGAAGCGATCCAGGCACCCACGCGACTCCCCGGGCGTCTCTTGTGAGGAAGCGGGAGTTCGGCTCCTTGCGCAAGACCAGCAGCGGGCGCTGGCAGGCCCGATACCGCGACCCAGCAGGCATGCGGCGCAGTGCCCCGACCACCTTTGCCACCAAAGCCGAAGCCGTTCAGTGGCTGAGTGCCGCTCAGGCCGAAATGTTCCGTGGCGGCTGGCAAGATCCCCAGCTCGGCGAGATCGCCCTTCGAGACTGGGCCGAAAGGTTCCTTGCCAGTCGCGTCGATCTGAAGCCCAAGACCCGCTCTGACTACCAGAGCCTGCTCCAGGCGCGCATCCTGCCAACATTCGGAAACTGGCCGATCGGGAGGATTCGGCCGATGGACGTGCAGGAGTGGATCGCGGCCATGACTGCCGAAGGTCTCTCGGCGTCGCGCGTCCGTCAGGCGGCACACCTGTTGGGCTCGATTCTGTCCGGGGCTGTCCACGAGGGGCTCATACCGACGAGCGCGGTGCAGCGGGCGCGACTGCCTCGTTTGCCGAGACACGAGATGGAGTTCTTCGACGGGGCACAGGTCGAGAGCCTGGCTTCGGCCGCCGTCGCTCCCTACGGGACACTGATCCACGTGCTCGCCTATGGAGGCTTGCGGTTCGGTGAGGCTGCCGCCCTACGCAGACATGCCTGCCAGCTCGGCCGAGGTCGCCTCATCGTCCGAGAGTCTCTTGCCGACGTGCGAGGCCAGCTGCACTTCGGGTCCACCAAGACCCACCAGCGACGGGAGATCGTGCTGCCCAAGTTCCTCGTCGAACTTGTGGACCGCCACCTCGAACTTCACGTGGATCCCGAACCGACGGCGCTGGTGTTCACCGCCCCCAGAGGTGGGCCACTTCGGTACGGCAACTTCCTCCGCAACATCTGGGTACCCGCCCTCCGAGACGCACACCTGCCCTCTACCGGTGTCCACATCCTTCGTCACACCTGCGCCACGCTGTTGATCAGCCAAGGCGCTCCCGTCAAAGCCATTCAGGCACAGCTCGGCCATGCCAGCCCAGAATTGACCCTCGGCCGGTACGGGCACCTTTATCCAGACGACCTTGATGCTCTCGCCGCGCGCCTCGACACCGCCCGGGCTTCAGCCGTCAAGGACCACAAGGCTCAGCAATCAGAGCCCCCGGCACCGGAGCCGCCTGGCATGTCCTGGTAGCCGGTAGCTCCCTGGATGACCTCCCATCCGAAGGCCACGGAGCCCGCGGTCGGTAGCCGGCAGGCGGCCTACGATGAGAGGGTGAGCGGCGCTGGCCAGCACGACGACGACGCACCGCATGGTACGTCTCTACTGCCGCGCGAACTGACGGAGGATCAGCTCGCTGCAGCTCCTGTACTGGCATCGCTCGACTCGCTGCTGATCGAGGAGCTGTCCGAGGCCGAGGACGGCGCCTTCGCTGCTGCGATCAGTTTGTGAGAATCCTGGCCGAAACCGTCGTCCTCAGCGCGTCGATCAGTCGGCGATGGCCGTGCGCTGGGCCAGCCCTCCTGGCGCCGAGGACCACGCCATGGGACCTCGGAGCGGAAGCGTGCCGCTATTTCGCATCGGTAGCGTGCGATCGACAAAGTTTCCCCGGTGGGGCACGGGTGGGGCACAGAATCACTTCTCAAGGAGCACCCATTATTTCCCATTAGCCCTCTGACCAGCACTCATAGCGCCAAAGCCCTCGTAGCTCAGGGGATAGAGCATCGGTTTCCTAAACCGTGTGTCGCAGGTTCGAATCCTGCCGAGGGCGCAAGCAACGTACCAGGTCAGAGCGCTAATCGGGGCGGTGCGGGGCGACAAATCTTCTTTTCCAGAGCATTTGGGCCATCTACTTTGGCCATCTAGCTGCTACTGTGGCCATCCGACGGCATGCAGGTGGCCATCCTGCGCAGCCGTAGGAGGCGACGCATGCGAGGTTCGATGCGGGAGCGCAGACCCGGGTACTGGCAGCTGCGTGTCTTCGAGGGTGCTGACCCGTTGACCGGCAAGAAGCGGTACCGGACGCAGTACTTCCGTGGCGGGAAGCGGGCAGCCCAGAAGCGGCTCGCCCTGCTCGTGGCCGAGGTGGACGGCGGGGTCGTCGCCCCTTCGGCCAAGACGGTGGCCGGCCTGCTCGAGGAATGGCTTGAGCACATCGAGCACCTGGGCCGCTCCCCCTCGACGATGTTCAACTACCGGCGCCTGGTGGGCCAGCTGCCGGAGGGCTTCAAGGCGCTGCCGCTCAAGAGGGTGACGCCGAAAGTCGTCGACGACCTCTACCGGTTCCTCGGTGAACGGAAGAGCCGGAAGCCGGCGACCGTGCTGCGCTTCCACACACTGCTGCGAGCTGCCTTCGCCCAAGCCGTGCGATGGGGGTGGGTGGATCGCAATCCGATAGATCGAGCCACACCGCCCCGCGTCCACAGGGTCGAGATCAAGCCACCGCCGATTAGCGACGTGCTGCGGGTGCTGGACCGTGCGGCAAGCTCACGAAACCCCGAGAACGCGATCGTCTTCCGACTGCTCGCCGCCACCGGCTGCCGGCGGGGCGAGGTGTGCGCGCTCCAGTGGCAGGACATCGACTTCGCGAGCGACCCCCTGCGCATCCTCATCCGCCGGGCCGTCATCGAGATCGAGAAGCAGCTCATCGTCCAGGGCACCAAGACCCACGCCGTACGCAACGTCGGTCTCGACGAGGAGACTTCCCAGATGCTGCGTGACCACTGGGCCCGCAGCGTCGAGCTCGGCCTCGATGCAGCCACCCCACCGCAGCCCACCGACTTCGTCTTCCTCCGAGAGGCCAGCTCCCGTGACCCGCTCCCGCCCAACCGCATCGGTCAGGCGTGGATGCGGTTGTGCAAGGAGCTCGGCGTGAAGGCACGGCTGCACGACCTTCGCCACCTCCAAGCTTCGCTGCTCCTCGACGCCGGCGAGGCGATCACCACGGTCGCCGCGAGACTCGGCCACCGCGACACGTCTACAACTTTGAAGGTCTGCGGCCACCTCATGCCCGGCGCAGACACCCGAGCAGCCGGGATCGTGGGCTCCGCCTTCAGCCGGACCCCGCCCAAGGCCGACACGTAGCCGTGCCTAAATGGCCACGCGGTGAGCGGACGGTCCAGTACCTCATCGACAAGGTCCGGCTCGAGCGCGTCGGTGCCGACGCGCTGCCGGCGATGGCCAACCTCCTGCTCGACCCGACCCGATACCCGGGCAATTCCATCTCGAGCGGATGATGGAGAAGCTCGCCGTCCACGCTGGCGACGTCGACGGCCGGGTCTCCGTGATGGCGCGGGATCTCTCCCACGCGTACGACTTCCTCCAGATCGCCGAAGTGCTCGCCGACGCTGGTCGGTCCGATGACGCGCTCGAGTGGGCGCAGCGCGGATTGATCGCGTTCGTCGACGATCCACACGGGCCCGACTCACGGCTTGACGACTTCGTGCTCGGGGCCTACCTCGTCCAAGGCCGCCACGACGAGGTTGTCGAACTCGTCTGGGAGCGCTTCGAGAAGCGGCCGAGCACGGCAGCCCGCAGCCGCTGTGGATGGCGCTGGCCAGGGCACGGGAGGTCGAGCAACCGCTCGCCGCCGTCGTGGTCTACAAGCGCGAGATCGAGGACTTGATCGACCGCAAGCAACACACTCCTATGAGCAGGCCGTCGGCCACGTTGAACACGTCGGCGAGCTGTACGAGCGAACGGGAGCCGGCAAGGACTTCGACGCCTATCTGGGGAACCTGCGTCACCGGCACAAGCCGAAGACGAAGTTCGTCGCGATGCTGCCCTCACGTTTCCCGCCGACCTGACCGCGTCGCGTTTCCTGCCGGGGGAGCCCTTTCTGTCAGGCCGAGCAACGCTCGTCAGGGGGTGGGGCCGTGCCACTGGACGAGGAGGATGGTGGCGTCGTCGGCGAGGTGGTCGTTCTGGTGATCGAGTACCGCGCGCACGATCTGGCGGACGATCTCCTCAGGCTGCAGTTGGTCCGATGCGTGCTGGCCGGCGAGGTCGGCCAGTCGTTCCGCGCCGAATGGCTCCTTGCCCGGCATGTGAGCTTCTATGACGCCGTCGGTATAGAACAGCACGCTGTCACCCGGCTCCAGGGCTTCGGTGGCCACCGCCGTGCTTGCGCCGCCGTTGGCCAGTGATCCGAGCCCCCATGGGAGAGTTGGGGGGCACTCCAGCTCTTGCACAACGCGCCCACTACGGATCAGCATCGGGAGTGGATGACCGGCGTTGGTCCAGGTCATGGAACCAGTGTCCAGGTCGACGCGGGCGAGCTGTCCCGTGGCGAAAGCAGGCTGCGGGAAGTGGACGGCCATGGCGGCGTCGAGATTGTCGTGAATGCGCTCCAGCGTCCGCCCCTCCCGACGATCGTGCCGATAAGAGCCGACCGCCAGCGCCCCTATCAGCGCCGAGGTCACGCCGTGGCCCATTGCGTCGACCATCGCGATGTCGAACACCATGTTGTTCAGCGCGTAGTCGAAGCAGTCGCCCCCGACCTCATAGGCGGGTTGAAGAACGCATGCCACCGACAGCCGCTTGGTCTTGAGCACCAGCGGCGGGAGGAGGTCCCACTGCATGCTCGCGGCAAGCGTCAACGCCTGGCGCCGCCGGTGAAGGTTGTAGAGATCGGTGGCGCGTGCCTGCGTTGCGATGAGGTAGCCGGCGAGCAGGCCCAGCTCCTCGCAGCCCTCGACTACCGCTTCCGTGGCGATAGGCACAGTGAGGGCCAGCACGCCGGTGCGGTCCGAGCCTTCGATTATGGGCACCCAGACCCTCACTCCGTCGGAGCGTTCGGCGCGGGCGGCACGCTGCTCCAGAAATGCCCGGCCGGCCATCGTGGCTGACACGTTCTCGCTGTGGGGCACGTCGGCGTGTGTGCTTCGGTCGGGCACAGGCTCGAGCGTTGTCTGGGCAAAGTCGACCAGGTACAGGACGACATCGGTGGCGCCCAGATCTCCGGCGAGCCGCAACACGATGTCGGGAATCGAGGCCGGGTCCGCGTTCTGCGCCGCTCGAAGGGCCATACCGAGATCGAGACCTGCCACCTCCAGACCCTACAAGTGGGGGTCTTGACGGTTCAGCAGTTGGAAGGCGAAGGGCGGTCGGGGATGGTGGGATCGACGACTTCGATGTGCACGTGCGGCCATGGCGGCTTGGCCGTGACCTCCTCGACCTGCGACTCGAACGGCAGCACCGTCGCCCGGGGCGCCAGCACGGTCTCACCGGCGACCACCCGCTCTCCGGCCCGAACCCTCACACCGTTGATGTGGAGCAACTTTACCTCCCAGCCGGGCCGGGAGTCGGGCTCGATGACGACGTAGTCGTCCCGGTTGTCGCAGTACAGGGTGTAGGTCCCGGCCCGGCGAACCGTGCCTGTAACGGGGGAACGGATCTCGCTGTTGGGGTCGACGACGACGTCGGCAGAGGTACGGGCCCCTGTCCCTCGATCCCGACCCTCCAGGGTGACGGGCGAAGCAGCCGTGGCCAGCGGGTCCAGCCCGCGGGCGCCATCGTGGTTGGACTCATGGAAGCCAACCCGCTCGACGCGGGACGCGGGGTGGTGGAGCACGACCTCGCTGCCAACCACGGCGGCGAAGGGCGTCCACGCCTGCTCGTGTACGACCCGGGGCAGGGGCTGCGTCGTGGGCGCTGCTGTAGGGAGCGGCGTGGTGGGCGGCCTAGTGGTGGGCGGCCTCGTGGTGGGAGCGACGGTCGTGGGCGCGAGGGTGGTCGGGATCGTCGGAACTACCGCTTCGGGATCGGTTGGGGCCGGTGCCGATGCCCTGACGGGCGGCGTGGTGGTCAGCCTCAGCGCGGTCGGGTCCTCCACCGGCGTGGCCCGGCATGCCGTGGCCAGCACCACTACGCCCACCACCGCCCATCGTGTCCGCCACACGGAACCATTGTGCCGCGAACTCGGGGCCAAGGTGGGCCGGTTCCGCCGACGTCACCTTCAGGCCGGTGCCGCCCCTGTCCTCAGGACAGCACTACTACACCGTCGCCGTCCTCACCGTTGACGGCCGGATAGCCAGCCGGAGCACCACCTACACCGTGGCCTGAACCACCGGAAAGTGGCCCTTTCCCCGCCCGGCCAGTTGGTACGGTTCCATCCGGGAGGTGGTGGCGCGATGGACGGAACCATGATTGATCGGGTCGAGCGGATCCTGCCCCTGGTGCAGGCCAACGCTGCCGGGATGGAAGAGGCCCGCTCGCTCTCGCCGGAGGTGGTGGCCGCCATGCGCGAGGCGGGAGTCTTCCGGATGTGCGTGCCGGCTGAGTACGGGGGGCCGCGGGAGGCCGATCCCCTGGAGGAAGTGGGGGTCTTCGAGGCCCTGGCCGCGGCTGACGGCGCCACCGGATGGTGCGCCATGATCTCCAGCGGCACTCCCCTGATCACTGCCTTCATGCCCGAGGCGGGAGTCAAGGAGATCTACGCCGACGGCCCCGATGTCGTCTTCGGCGGCGGTTTCGCCCCGACGGGTACGGCTGTCCCTGTGGATGGCGGCTTCCAGGTCAGCGGTAAGTGGTCCTTCGCCAGCGGCATCGCCCATTCGTCTTGGCTGTTCGCCGGATGCATCGTCATAGAGGACGGCCGGCCCCGAATGCTGCCGAACGGCATGCCCGACCTGATGCACGTCTTCGTGCCGACATCCGAAGCGAAGGTCCTGGACACGTGGTACGTCTCAGGCCTCTGCGGCTCGGGTAGCAACGACTTCACCCTCGAGAACGTCTTGGTTCCCGAACACCGGACCCTGCGCATCTTCGGCCGGGAACCCCTGCGATCCGAGCCGATCCACCGGATGCCGCTGCTGCCGCTCTTCGCCAGCCATACGGCGGCGGTGGCCATGGGCATCGGTCGTGCCGCACTCGACGAGATCGGTCGCCTGGCGAGGAAGAAGACGCCCACAATGAGCATGCAGCCCCTGGCCGAGCGGCCCACTGTTCAGCTGGGTCTGGCTGACGCCGAGGCCGGCCTGCGCTCGGCCCGGGCGTTCGTGTTCGATGCGCTGGAGGACGCCTGGAACACGGTTTCGGCCGGTGAGACCGTGTCCGGCGAGCAGCACATGCTCCTCCGCCTCGCCAGCGCCCACGCCACCCGGGCCTCGGCCGCCGCGGTCGACTTCGCCTACACCGCCGGGGGCGGCACCGCTCTCTACCGGAAATCGCCCCTCCAGCGGTACATGCGGGACGTGCATGCCGTCACCCAGCACATCATCGTGGCCCCGCAGACCTTCGGCGCCGTGGGCCGCGTCCTGGTCGGGCTCGACCCGGGGACACCGGTCTTCTAGGCAGGGTCACTGCTGGCACACCCGGTTTTCAGGCCGAGTTCAGTGGCTTCCGCCGAAGGCGAGAGCCGCTACGACGTCCATGGGTTCGAGCTCTCGGAGGGCGCGCTCGATGTGGAAGGCGAACGGCTCCTCACCGGGCGTGGTGATCAGCACGGCGGTGACGACCGGCGAGCAGCGGGGGTCGGTGCCGGGCTTCTCGCCAATCTCGACAGTGGCGTCGTCGCCGAGGTGCAGCTCGTCGCGGACCCACGCCTCCAGCTCGGATGCGCTCGTACCGTCCTCGTCGCCTGCCGCCATGCCGCTTCCTCCTCGGCGCCAACAGTAGGCGCCTGCCGTGGGTGCCGGGCCGGCCTCCTGAGCTCGCCGACCGGGTTGTCCAAGATCTGCAGTGTTTCTGCAGGGCAGATGTCGCACACTGGTCACATGACCACGATGAAGGAAGCCCAGGTTCGGACCACCGCAGTCGACCGGCTGCTCCATGCCGTTGAGACAGGTACCGGTGCCAGCATCACCGATGCGTATGCCTCCGACGCCGTGCTCGATGCCACCGTCCCGGACTGGCGCTTCTACCTGCGGGGAGCCTCCGCCATCGCCCGGCAGTTCGAGAGGTGGTTCGCCGACGCCTGCCGCTTCGAGGAGCTCGAACGGTTGCCCACTCCTGACGGCGAGGTCATCGTCTATCTGGTGGCGTGGGAGGAGAACGGCGTCCCCCATGCCGCCCATCACTGCCACATCCTGACCGTCGATCCCCGCACCGACCGGATCGTCCAGGACCGGTTCTTCTGCGGTGGCCGCTGGAACGTTACCCGCCTGGCGGCCATGGAGGAGGCCGACAATGCTCACTGAAATGAAAACCCCGGCCGAAGCTGTGGCGGCCACCCTTGCGGCCCGGCAGGTTGCTGAGTCAGTGGAAGAGCTGCTGGCCGGCGCTCAGCAGCGGGAACCGTTCAATCCGGTGGAGACCCGGTCGAGCGTCGCCTTCGAGAAGGTCCGGATCGAGAACGAGCAGTTCATCGTGAAGTACGTCCACCTGGACGACGACTTCACCATGAGGGCGTCCGGTGACCTGGCCTGCCGTCCCCTGCGGGCATGGGAGGCGGGTCTTTTCGACGTCGCTCCCCAAGCGATCGACCATGCCGTGGTGGGCGCCGCCGGCGGCGTCGGCCGGAACGGCTTGGGATGCGCCTTCCTGATGCGCGACGTCTCGCCTTACCTGGTGGCTCCGGGCGACGACCCCTTCCCCGAGGATCAGCACGCGAGATTCCTCGATCATCTGGCGGCGATGTGCGCCTCCACGTGGGGTTGGCACGACGACCTCGGGATGATGCCCTACGGAGCCCGGTGGGGCTTGTTCGGCATGGCCGCCATCGAAGGGGAGCGTCAGCTGGGCTGGCCGGAGGCCGTCCCCCGAATCGCCGCCGACGGTTGGGAGCGCTTCCTCGCTCTCGCACCAAGAGCGGTGGGCGCCGGCGTGGACGAGTTGCTCCACGACGTGACTCCCCTCACAGATGCCCTCCGCAGCACCCCGTCCTGTTTCCTGCACGGCGACTGGAAGGCGTCGAACCTCGGCACCGGGCCCGACGGCAGAACCGTTCTGATCGACTGGGTGTACCTGGGCGAGGGGCCGGCGTGCCACGAGCTGTGCTGGTACCTGGCCCTCAACCGGTCGAGGCTCCCGCCTGGCCACACCAAGGAGGGGGCCATCGAGGACTTCCGTGCCGCCCTCGAACGCCATGGCGTAACCACATCTGAGTGGTGGGACCGCCAGATCCACCTGGCCCTGCTCGGCACCCTTGTCGAGTTCGGCTGGGAGAAGGCGTTGGGCGACGAGGCGGAGCTGGCCTGGTGGTGCGAGGCGGCGGCACAGGGCCTAGAGCTCCTGTGACGTCGGCCCTCGCCGCCGCCTACGACCGGACCGGAGCGGTCTGGCAGGCGGGGCCCGGGCTCATCTACGACAGGCTCGCCGCGGCGACGCTCGATCGCTGCCCGCTCGACCTGGCCGGCGCGCGCGTTCTCGACCTCGGCGCCGGAACCGGGGCCGGAGGCCGTGCCGCACAGGCCCGGGGTGCCGAGGTGTTCTCGGTCGATTCCGCTTTCGGGATGCTCGCCGCCGGCGCCTCCCACCGCCTTTCGGCGGCGGTGGGAGACGCGCTGGCGCTGCCCTTCTCCTTGGCCGCTTTCGATGCCGTGGTGGCCGCCTTCTCGCTGAACCATGTCGACGATCCGGTGGCGGCCCTGCGGGAGGCCGTGCGTGTGCTGCGACCGGGCGGGACGATCGTGGCCACCGCCTACGCCAGCGACGATTCCCATCCGGTCCGAGGCGCGGTCGAGGCAGCCCTGGTCGCCGCCGGATGGGAGCCGGAGCCGTGGTTCGAACAGGTCCGTACCGTCACCGCCCCCCGCCTCGCCACTGTGGAACGGGCTTCCAAAACGGCAACGGCAGCCGGGCTCACCGCAGCCCACGTAGAGCACCTGAACGTCCCGTTCTCCGACCTGAGCCCGGAACAGCTCGTCGCATGGCGCATGGGGCTGGCCCAGTACGTGGCCTTCATCGCCCGCCTCCCCCCCGCCGAACGGACCGCACTCACCTGCGATGCCCTCGTGCGCCTCGGGCCCGACCCACCGCCGTTGGTGCGTTCGATCATCGTGTTGACCGTCGTCGTCCCTGGATAGCCGCCGGACTCAAAGGATGTTTCCCGCCCGGCCGACGGCAGCCACCGTTTCTGCCGCCGTGTCACGTGCGTCTCCGCCTCCGGATTCCGCCGGGTTCAGCCGATGATCCGCCGGGAATGCGCCGGCGGCGTCCCTGTCGGGCGCGGCACCAACCACCGCCGCCGCCCGTCGGCGCGCCTCGGCATGCCACTCGTCGACTCCGAACACGTCAGCGAGAGCGGCCACCGTGGGCCATCCGTCGAGGGCCGCGCATTCAGCCAAGCCGCGCACGACCTTGTCCAAGGCGGCAATGTCGGCGCCTGGCCCCTTGGCCAGCGCGCCCACCACCGCGGCCAGAAGCGCGTAACGCCGAGCGCCACGCGCCCCGGCGTCGGCCTCGACGCCGGCCGCCAGCTCCGCCGCGCCAGCGGAGTCACCCGTGGCCAGCGCCAGCCGGGCCCGGGCCAGTGACCAGCGATGGCGCTGGTGCCAGGCCATCGTCCCCGACCACTCAGCGATAGGAGCCAGGCGCTCTAGCAACGTGGCGTCGCCGTCGACGTCACCGGCCAGAAGACGGCCGTCCACGAGGTCGAGCAGCCCGGCGAAATACGGCTCTGTCCTCGGCCCCTGCCCACTACCGGAATCGACAACCATCGCGTTGAGCTCGTCGGCCTGGTCGCCACAGCCGCTCCAGCGCAGGATCCAGGCGCGGCAATTCGCCGCCACCGCCACGAAGCGCTCGCCGGCGGCGCCGGCACGGACCGCGGCCCGATCCAGATCATCGCACGCGGCCAGCGCCTCGTGAACCCGGCCGAGCTGGCCGAGGGCGAGGACGCGGTCGAAGCGGCCGTGAAGCGGAGCGAACGGGTGAGCCAGGCGGTCCGGGTCGACCAGAGCCCGGGTGACGAGGGCCAGCGATTCCGTGGGCCTGCCCTGGTGCACACGGATGTGGGCCAGCCAGACGGCGACGAGGCCCTTCACCTCGGACGGCACCCGCAGCGCCATCGCTTGCTCGAGCTGCTCCACCGCCTGGGCCAGGTCACCTGAGGCGTGTAGGACGCGACCGGCCAGCGCCAGGCAGCTCACTCGCAACGCCGGGTCCGTTACCCGCTCGAGGGCCTCGTCGGCATAGGCCCTGGCCTCCTCGTAGCGGCGCCGGTAGTAGGCCACCCAGCCGGCCACCTCGAAAGCACGGGTGTCCCCACCGAGAGCTATGGCGCCGATGGCGTCCTCGGCCGCTTCCTCCAGACGCCCCAATCCCATCCGCACCCGCGCCCTGGCCACCAGGGCGTCGACGGAATCGCCGATGGCCAGGGCGGTGTCAAGGTGTTCCTCGGCGCCGGCGAGATCGAAGCGGGCCATGGAGGTGCGGGCGGCGGCCACGTACCACTCGATGGCGAGCGACGTCTCTCCTCCCAGCCGGGCGTGGACGGCCACAACCAGGGGATCGACCGCCGGTCGGGCCGCCAGTGTTCTCGCCGCCTGGCGGTGGACGAGGGCACGGCGCGTGCTCCCGACCGAGGCGTCGAGCCCGGCCCTCTCCAGCTCGTGGCGGAACCGGAACCCGTCCCCCTCCACCACGAGGCCACCGGTGGCGGCCGACTCCAGGTGGGCGAGGAGCTCGACCGCCGGTGCGTTCATGACGTCGGCCAGAAGATCGAGGTCGATGCGAGAACCGAGTATGGCCGCCGTCCTGACAGTGGCCGCCGCCGGCCCGAGCCCGGCCACCCTGCGCTCGACGGCCTCCGAGAGTGAGGCCGGCAACGCCTCGTCATCGTTGCCCAGGAGGGCCGAGACGAGCAGCGGCTGCCCGCCGGTCCGGGCGTGCAGCTCTCCCGCCCGCTCCGCTCCGACCAGCTCAGCCACCTCATCGACCTCGAGCGGCCCGAGGCCGACGACGACATCGGCCTCGAGCCAGGGATGCCCGTGGCGTCGGTTCGTTGCGACAACCAGAAGGGACGGGACCCGGCGCACGGCAAAGGCGAGCCAGCCCAGAGTCGACGCGGCTGCCAGGTGGACGTCGTCGACAGCCAGGACGATGGGCCGTTCCGCGGCGATGCGTGACACCACCGCGCTGAGGGCGGCGAAAAGGGTGGCCCGACCGGCGTCGGCGTCGAACACCGAGGTGGTGTCACGCCCTGCCTCACGGAGATCCATCCCGAGGAGAGGCGCGATCACCGCCAGCTCCGCCCCGGCCATCCGGTGGCGATCATCGGGGGACAGTCCGGCGAGGTGGCCGGCCACCGCGTCGGCCACAGGCTGCAGCGCCAGGTCACGGCCCAGCTCGTCGCACCGGCCCCTGAGCAGGAGTACATCCATCTCCAGTGTCTCGGTCCAGGCCCGGACCAGAGTCGTCTTGCCGATGCCCGCCTCTCCCTCGACCAGGACGGTCGCGGACCTGCCGGTTGTGGCCACCCGCTCGAAGGCGGCACCGAGGGCAGGCGCACGCGCAGCTCCGGTCCCACCCTTCCAAGCTACGACCGGGGCAGGCTTCTATTGCCGAGCAGCGGGTGAAGCTGCGGTCAGCACTCCGAATTGCGCCGGCGGTCTGCTCTACTCCTGAGCGACACTTTGCCAAACCGGCCTGGAAGGTGGATGACCGATGACTGCTACCGGAGAAGCGACCGTGACCATCCGAGCCAGCGCCGAGCAGGTGTGGGCCATGGTCGCCGATGTCACACGGATGGGTGAGTGGAGCCCCGAGACGGAACGGGCCGAATGGATCGACGGAGCCACCGGACCCGCGGTGGGCGCCCGGTTCAAGGGCTACAACAAGCGGGGACGCACGAAGTGGTCGACGAAGTGCGAGGTCATCGAGGCCGAGCCGGGGCGGTCGTTCGCCTTCGCCGTGGGCAAGCCGGCCAAGCCCGACACCATCTGGCGGTACCGGTTCGTCCCTGCCGGCGACGAGGTCGAGGTCACCGAGTCGTTCGAGCTTGTGAAGCCGCTCGGCTTCTTCTCCCGGCTCCTCACAAGAGTCACGACCGGCGTGAAGGACCGGGAGGCCGACCTCACTGAAGGCGCCCGGGTCACCCTCGCCGCCCTCAAGGAGGCGGCGGAGCCCACCGCCCGGTAGCGCGAAGCGCGAAGCGCGCCGTCAGGGCCGGTGGGCGGTGATCAGCCAGGCCGACGAGCCGAGGAGGACCCCTTCTTCGCTCTGGTGGGCGACCAGGGCCCGGTGCAACTTCTCCAGAGCGGCAGCCTTGGCCTCCTCCTCGAGATCCTCGGTCAGGCCCTCCACGATCCCGGCGGTGGCGAAGAAGCTGAAGGCGTCGTCACCATCGGTTCCGAAGTTCATCGGTTCCTCCACGGCCTGAAGGTCGATCTCCTCGAATCCGGCCGCTTCGAGGACACGGCGTACGTGGGTGGGATCGGCGAGACCGAACGGGCCGGGAGCCGAGGGCGGCGGCTGGGGCAGTGTCCGGCCGGCAGCCAGCGCCTCCCGTACGACATTGAGCCACCTGTTCTTCGCCAGCTCCTGCCAGGCCAGCACGGCGAGCCGGCCACCGGGCTTCAGTGCCCGGCCGATGTTGGCAAAGGCGGTAAACGGATCGGCGAAGAACATCGCTCCGAAGCTGCTGATGGCGACGTCGAAACCGGCCTCCTCAAAGGAATGCACCTGGGCGTCGGCCTGCTCGAAGCGGACGTTGGTCAGGCCCTGCTCCTCGCTGCGCCGGCGGGCGTACTCGAGCATCCTCGACGACAGGTCCACCCCCAGCACCTGCCCTGGCGTGGCCAGCCGAGCGGCCTCCCTCGTCGACTTACCCGTGCCGCACCCGATGTCCAGGACGGAGTCGCCGGCGGCGATGGGCCGGCGCTCCAGGAACACGTTCCACAGCCGCTGCCCCGCTGCCTCGTAGCGCTCGGCATGCTCGGTCCACACGTCGCCCTCGTGGCCGTCCCATGCTGCCGCCATCTCCTCGTTGGCGATGTTCCCGTGGCCTTGGATCTGACCTTCGTCCATGAACTAAAAGCTACCCAACCTCCCCGGACAGGCCGGCGCCAGTGGAGAGGGTTCTAGGCTCAGGCTGTGCCGGGCAACATCATCGACGGTGAGCGTTGGATCGCCGACCGGCTCCGATTCCTGCGGGCGCGCCTGGCCGAGGAGCTGGCCGAGGACGAGCGGGCCCAGGTCGAATCGGAGATCGCCCTCCTGTCGAAGGAGCGGGGGGTGCGGGCTGACGGCCGGCGTCCGTCGCGGCTCCTGCGGCGACTGCGGCGAAGGTGAGGCCGCCCGGGCAGTCGGCCCTCGATGTGGTCGATGAGGGCGAGCTGGTACGAATCTCCTTCGACGAGCTGGTGAAGTACCACGGACGGGGTTCCATCGGCGGCCTCGCCCACGGCTTCAAGGTGATGGAGCGCGGCTTTTCCTTTCTCGACGGCGGAAACGCCCTGGAACGGCGGGAGGTGCACGTGGAGACGGCCTTCGACGGGCCCGGATCCCGCGATGCCTTCGAGATGGTGACTCGGGCCGTCACCGGCGGGCGGTACCTCGCCGACGTGAACCTGGCCGGCGCCGGCCGGCCCGCTCCCGAAGCGCCGCAGGGGCGCTTCTTCTTCCGCCTCCGCTACCGGGGCAAGGCCGTGGACCTGACATTGCGCGAGGGACACGTGAGCGAGGAGTTCATCGAGCTCGTCCGCCGCGGCCCGCAGTCGCCTGAGGAGCATGCCTACCTCGCCCGGCTCAAGCAGGACATGGCCGACCGGCTCATGCCCCTTGCCGCCGACGAGGTCTACGACGCCCGCCCGTCTTGACGATCATCCATCTGGCTGCTCCGGCCGTCGCCGTGGCCATGGCTGCTGCGGCCACCGGCGCCGTCGCCCAAGCGGTGACCGGCTTCGGCTTCTCGCTCGTGACCGCGCCGTTCCTCGTGCTGCTCGTAGGGCCGCTGAACGCCGTGCGCCTGGTCAACCTTCTCGCCCTCTTCTTCAACGTCGTCATGCTGGTCCGTGAGCACAAGGGCGTCGACCTCGGCAACGCGGCACGACTCCTGGCTCCCGCGCTGGTCGTGGCACCCGCGGCGGCCTACGTAGTCCACCGCACGGACCCGGCACTGCTGTCGATCGTGGTCGGGCTGACGGTCCTGGCCTGCGCTGGACTACTTGCGTCCGGGCGGCGCGCTGAGCGGCTCCGCGGGCCGGGGGGCATGGTGGTCGCCGGGGCGGCCAGCGCTGCCATGAACACGACCAGCGGCGTGGGAGGGCCCACTGTCGCCATGTACGCCCTCAATGCGGGATGGCCGACCGAGATGAGCCGCCCGACCTTCCAGGCGTACTTCCTCGGCCTCAACGTGTTGAGCTTCGTCTTTCTCGGCCCGGTGTCGCTCCAGCCCGTCCCCGCCGCCCTCGTGGGCGCCGCCATTGTCGCCGGCTACATAGCCGGCGTGACCGCCCTGCACCGGCTGAGCGCCGTCACGGTGGGCAAGGCCGTCATCGGCCTGGCCATGGCCGGCGGGTTCGCAGCCGTCATCCGTGGCATTGCCGACATGTAGGCCGGAGGCGGATGGACTCATGAGCCAGACGGGCCTAGACATTGGGCATGCCTGATATCTCGTCGGCTGACGGCCATGGCGTGCTTGCATGGCCCGATGGACGTCCAGCACCACACCTTCGACGCCGTCATCGTGGGCGCCGGCGGCGCCGGCCTGAGAGCGGCCATCGAGGCCGCCGGCAACTGCCGCACCGCCGTCATCACCAAGCTCTACCCCACCCGCTCCCACACCGGCGCCGCCCAGGGAGGCATGTGCGCCGCCCTCGCCAACGTGGAGGAGGACTCCTGGGAGTGGCACCTGTTCGACACCATCAAGGGCGGCGACTACCTGGTGGACCAGCCGGCGGCCGAGGTCATGTGCCGGGAGGCCATCGACGCCGTCATCGAGCTGGAGCACTTCGGCCTGCCCTTCAACCGGACCGCCGATGGCCGCATCGACCAACGCCGCTTCGGCGGCCACACCCGCAACCACGGCGAGGCGCCCGTGCGCCGGGCCTGCTACTCCTCGGACCGCACCGGCCACATGATCCTCCAGACCCTCTACCAGCAGTGCGTGGCCCGCGACGTCGTCTTCTTCAACGAATACCAGGTGATCGACGTGGCCATGGTCGATGGCCGCGTGGGAGCGGTGATCGCCTACGAGCTGGCCACCGGCAGCCTCCACGTCTTCCACACCAAGGCCGCCCTGTTCGCCACCGGCGGCTTCGGCAAGATGTTCAAGGTCTCCTCCAATGCCCACACCCTCACCGGCGATGGACCGGGCCTGCTCTACCGCCGCGGCATCCCCATGCAGGACATGGAGTTCTTCCAGTTCCACCCGACGGGCATCTACAAGCTCGGCATCCTGCTGTCCGAGGCGGCCCGGGGCGAGGGTGGCATCCTGCGCAACTCCGACGGCGAGCGCTTCATGGAGCGCTACGCGCCCACGGTCAAGGACCTGGCCCCCCGGGACATGGTCTCCCGGGCCATCCAGACCGAGATCCTCGAGGGCCGCGGCATAGGCCCGGACAAGGACGGGGTCCACCTCGATCTCACCCACCTGCCTCCGGAGCAGATCGACGAGAAGCTGCCCGACATCACCGAGTTCGTGCGCACCTACCTGGGCATCGAGCCCAAGACCGCTCCCATTCCCATCCAGCCCACGGCCCACTACGCCATGGGTGGCATCCCCACCAACATCGACGCCGAGGTCGTGGTCGACGCTGCCGGCACCGTCGTCCCCGGCCTCTACGCCGCCGGCGAGTGCGCCTGCGTGAGCGTGCACGGGGCGAATCGTCTCGGCACGAACTCCCTCCTCGACATCGTCGTCTTCGGCCGGCGGGGCGGGAAGGCCATGGTCGACTTCGTGGCCGGGATGGATCAGCCCGAGGTCCCGGCAGGTGTGGAGGACGACGTCCGCGTCCGCATCGAGTCCATGCTCACCGGCGCCGGCGGGGAGAAGGTGGGCGCTGTGCGGGCCGACCTCCAGGCGGCCATGACCGAGAAGGCCTTCGTCTACCGAACCGACGGGAGCCTGACCGCCATGGGCGCCGCCTTCGCCGACCTGCGGGACAGGTACGCCGAGGTCGCCGTCGACGACAAGGGCCCCACCTTCAACTACGACCTCACCGAGGCCCTGGAGCTGGGCTACCTGATCGACCTGGCCGAGGCCCTGGTGGTGAGTGCCCAGGCCCGCACCGAGAGCCGCGGCGCCCACTTCCGCGACGATCACCCTTTGCGGGACGACGCCAACTGGATGCGCCACACCCTGGCCGCCCGTCGCCCGGACGGCACCGTGGAGCTGTCCTACAAGCCCGTCGTCGCCGGCGACTACCTCCCCATGGAGCGCAGGTACTGACGCCAGCTGGGCGTAGCGTGCGGGGATGGCGGTGGTCGAAGTCGAGCTGAGGATCAAGCGGTTCAACCCCGACCAGGACAACAAGCCGTACTGGCAGAACTTCCAGCTCCAGGCCGACCCCACCGACCGGGTGCTCGACGCCCTCCACGCCGTGAAGTGGGAGCAGGACGGCACTTTGAGCTTCCGGCGCTCGTGCGCCCACGGCGTGTGCGGGTCCGACGCCATGATCATCAACGGGGCCAACGCCCTGGCCTGCATCGAGCTGGTCCGTGACGCCGCCGGCGCCGGCGACGGCACGGGCGGCACCATCACCATCGAGCCCATCCGGGGCCTGCCCGTCGTAAAGGACCTGGTGGTCGACATGGAGCCGTTCTTCGCCCAGTACCGCTCCGTGATCCCCCACCTCGTGGCCAGCGACGACCCCGGCGACCGGGAGCGGCCGCAGTCCCCCGAGGAGCGGGCCCGCTACGACGACACCACCAAGTGCATCCTCTGCGCCGCCTGCACCACATCGTGCCCGATCTACTGGGGCAACTCCGGCTACGTGGGGCCGGCGGCCATCGTCAACGCCCACCGCTTCATCTTCGACAGCCGCGACGACGCCGCCGAGGAGCGTCTCGACATCCTCAACCAGCGCTCGGGGGTGTGGCGCTGCCGCACCGCCTTCAACTGCTCCGAGGCCTGTCCCCGCGGCATAAAGGTCACCCAGGCGATCGAAGAGGTCAAGCGGGCCATCGTCTACGACCGCATCTGATCCGCTCGACCAAGCCGGCCCGATTCCGATCGTGGACGACCCGGCGGAAATCCGGGCTGATTCGGACAAATCCTCAACTCGGGGACCGAGGGGGTCGAAAAAATCCCGGGGTAAATCAAGGAACCTTCCTCAGGGCTGGCGAATAAGCAGCCCAAGGGGGTGGGACGGCGGATCCGTCCAGGACCGGATGCTCACAGAGGGTGAGCACCAATCGGCCCCCGGGACGGATGGAATGACGGCGCGACTCAACATCACCGGATGGGCTCCATGGGTAGAGCGGATGGCAGTCCGAGCCCCTGGGCCATTCCCCATCTTCTTCCAGGCCCAGCTCGGCTTCGATCATTGGATCGCCGAGGTCGTGGAGCCCCGGATCCGGCTGATCACCGCCCTCGGCCGCAGCGGCCCCGAGCGGATGGTGGCCATCCACCGCCTCCTGCGCCTGGCCGTGGTGGTCGCCCTCCTCGGTGTCGTCGCCGGCGCCCGCGTCCATCTCACCCCGATCGCCCCGGTGACCGCCGGCGCCGGCCATCCAGCCCAGAACAACCCCTTCGGATCGGGCGGCGGCCAGGTTCTCGCCGCCGGCAGCCAGGTACCGCTCGATGACGTGGTGCCGGCGATGCCGCCCGTGCCCGTGGCTCAGCCCGCTCCTCCGGCCGCCCCCGCCCCGCCCGTGGAGCGAACCATCCCGGCTCGACGTGGAGCCCTCCCCGTCGGCAAGGGGATGTGGATCTGGCTGGCGGAGAAGGCCGAAGGGGGCAACCCGGAGACCATCGTGAAGCGGGCCAAGGATGTCGGCCTGACCCACCTCTACGTACGTACGGGCTCGCTGAAGGAGGGCTTCTACGCCGCCGACTTCCTCAACCGGCTCCTGCCCGTCGCCCATGCCGCCAGCATCCGGGTCTACGCCTGGGACTTCCCCTACCTGCACAACGTCGACAACGATGTCAACCGGGCCCTGGCCGCCATCCGGCACGTGACCCCCGACGGGCACCGGGTGGACGGCTACTCGGCCGACATCGAGCTGAAGTCGATGGGCGTCAACGTGACGCCGGCCACCGCCGGGCACTTCTGCAAGGCGCTGCGCGACGCGGTGGGCCCGGACTACCCCATGATCGCCACCGTCCCCCGCCCGTCGCCCCAGATCGCCGGGTATCCCTTCGCCCAGGTCGTCTCCTGCTTCGACGCCATCGCACCGATGGTGTACTGGCTCAACCGTGACCCGGCCAACGACATTGCCGGCGCCATCCGCGACCTGGCTCAGTTCGGCAAGCCGATCATCCCGGCCGGCCAGGCCTACGACTCCTCTCCCGAGGGTGGGCCGCCGGGCGTCCCCCCCCGCCCCCAGTTGATCCGATTCATGCAGACAGGCGACACCCTGGGCGCCTCCGGAGTCTCGTGGTGGTCGTGGCAGCACGCCAGCCAGGAGGCCTGGGACGCCGTACGGGACGCCGCCGAATTCCGCCTGCCCGTGGGTGACCCGGCGGCCTACACTGCCGGCCAGGTCCGGGCCTACCAGACCCTCCTGACCAGTCTCGGCTTCCCTACCCCCATCGACGGGGCCTGGGGCCCGGCCACCGACGCCGCCGTGCGCTCCTACCAGGAGGCGGCCCGCCTCCTCATCACCGGCATCATCGACCAGGCCACCCAGGACATCCTCCTCACCCCGTTTGCGCCTCCGCTCAAGGAATAATCGCCTCCGCCACCGCATGGTAGAGAATGTGCCGTGGGCCGCACCTACGAGGAGATCGACGAGCGGCTGGCCCGGTTCCTCGACCGCCAGCACGTGTTCTTCGTGGCCACGGCTCCCAGCGGAGACGACGGCCACGTCAACCTGTCGCCCAAAGGCCTCGACGGCACGTTCGCCGTGCTGGATCCCACTACCGTCGCCTACCTCGATCTCACGGGCAGCGGCGTCGAGACGATCGCCCATCTGAAGGAGAACGGGCGCATCGTCGTCATGTTCTGCACCTTCGAGGGGCCTCCGCGCATCCTTCGCCTCCATGGCCGGGGCGAAGTGGTGCCGACGGACGACTCCCGATTTGAAGATCTCGCCGGCCGCTTCCCCGCCCGGCCCGGGATCCGGTCGGTGATCCTGATCAGCGTGGAACGCATCGCCGACTCCTGTGGCTACGGCGTCCCCCTCATGCGCTACCAGGGCGAGCGCGACGAGCTGGACCGCTGGGCTGAGAGAAAGGGCCCAGAGGGACTGGAGCAGTACCGGGCGACCAGGAACGCCCGGAGCATCGATGGGCTCCCCGGCCTCTCCGGTACCGTGGCGACGAATGGCGCGATACCTGAGCCAGGGGTGGTTCGACGAGGTGAATGAGGCGGCCGGGAAGAGCGCCACACTGAGGGACGCCACCGCAGGGGTGCAGCTCACCCTCCAGCAGGTGGTCACCGGCACCCCGGAGGGCGACCTGCGCTACTGGTTGCGGATCGACGACGGAACGGTCGAGACCGGGTTGGGTACGCCCGCTGAAGGCGGTCCGCCTCACGCCACCGTCACCCAGTCCTACGAGACGGCGAGGGCCGTGATCAACGGAGGGCTTTCCACGGAGGAGGCCTTCCTCGGCGGCCGCATCCGCCTGCGGGGTGACATCGGGGTGATCCTCCGCCACCAGAGCGTGCTCAACAGCCTCGGCGAGCCCTTCGACGAGGTGCGCCGCCGGACGGAGTACCCGTGAGAGAGCGCCGCATCACCACCGGGCCTCGGGTGCCGGGCTGGCATCCGGACCCCGATGACGGCGACTACCTACGTCACTGGAACGGCCGGAAGTGGGGCTCGGAGCGGCGGCCGCGGCCAGCATGGGCTGGTGAAAGCCGGGACAACGGCGAACCGGCCGGGCCACCACCGGTGCGGCCCCCGCGCCGGTGGCTCGTGGGCGGCGCAGTGGTGGTGGCCCTGGTCTTTTTCGTGCTGTTCGCCGTCAACCTCAGCCGCGGCCCTGAAATCCCTCCGCGAAATGTGGATGATGCCGCCTTCACCCGCCGGGCCGAGTCCGCGTGCCGGCGCGTCCTGCCCAAGCTCCAGGCCCAGCGGCCGCAGCTGGGCGAGAAGCCCAAGGACGAGGCGGAACTGGTGGCCTCGAAGGTGGAGCTCACGGCCAACGGCCTCGAGGGCCTGGTGACCCAGCTGCGGGCGCTACCGGTGGCCGCCGCCGATGAGCCCCGGGTGGACCGGTGGCTCGACGACTGGGACACCTACATCGCCGTCGGCCGGCGCTACACCGCCGATCTCCGGCGGGGAGAGGACGACGCTCCGGCAAGGGCCGCCCGTGACGGAGACCCGCTCACCAGGCGGGTGTACCTGTTCTCCAGGTCTAACGGGATGCCGAGCTGCGTGTTGTAGCGCTACGCTCGGGTCAGTCGCCGCCGAGCGACAAAAGGGGGAGAGAATGACCTTGTCCGGGGTGATCGACGAGCAGTTCCTTCGGCGGTACCGGGAGTTGCTCGATGCCGAAGATGCCGCTTTCGACGACTTGGAGCACGCCTACGAGGACGGTGACCGGGCCCGCTTCGAAGCCGACATCCGAGCGTGGGAAACCGCCATCGAGCGCCGCCAGGCCTACCTGAGCCGGCTCGGTGTGATGGCTCCGGAGACCGCCTCGGTCGGTTAGTGCATCGCGGGGCGTTTCCGCTCCTATGTACCCGCAATCCGTGCCGGCTCCAGGAGCCAGCCCTCGAGGGCGAGGAGCCGGCGCTTGATGTCGAGGCCGCCTGAATAGCCGCCGAGGGCGCCGGCGGCGGCCAATACGCGGTGGCAGGCGATGACGATCGGGACCGGGTTGGCGCCCACCGCCCGCCCTACCGCCCGAGCCGCGCCGGGACTACCAATGGCGACAGCCAGCTCGCCGTAGGTGGTGAGCCGGGTGGGACCGACGGCCCGTAAGGCCAGGAGCACGGCCCGGCTGAACTCGGTCCGGCCGGCAAGATCGACAGACAACCCGTCGAGAGCGGCCACGTCGCCGGCGAAGTAGGCATCGAAGGCATCGGCCACGCCGGCATCGGGCGGACCGGACTCCTCACCCGTCGCAGAGAACCACACCCGGCGCACCCCCGACGGGCCCACGGTGACCGACAGCGGCCCGAGCGGTGACGGCTGCAACCAGCTGGTGACGGTGGTGACGCCGGCGGGAGGGGCGGAGGCGGTCACGGCAACAGGCCTTTCACTCCCTCGCGTTCGATGAGCAGCTCGTCGATGGTGATCTGCACCCGGTCCCTGGCGAACTCGTCCAACTGGTAGCCCTGGGCGACGGACCAGTTGACCCCGTCGCTACGGACCGGGAACCCGAACTGGAGGCCCTCGGGTACGCCGTACTCACCCCGGCTGATCACGGCCAGGGCGGCGTTGTCGGTGGGCGACGTCACCTCACGGATGCTGCGGACCGAGTCAATGACGGCCGACGCCGCCGACGCCGCCGACGAGGTGCCCCGAGCGGCAAGCACGGCGGCCCCCCGCTGCTGCACGGCGGCGATGAACTCTCCGCGGAGCCACGCCGGGTCGGCGATGATGTCGGCTGCCGGCCGCCCGCCGATGGTGGCGTTCTGGAAGTCCGGGTACTGCGTGGCCGAATGGTTCCCCCAGATGGCGACATTGGCGACATCGGGCACGGCCAGGCCGGCCTTGGCCGCCAGCAGCGAACGGGCCCGGTTCTGGTCGAGGCGGGTCATGGCGAACCACCGGTCCGCGGGCACATCGGGTGCATTGGACCGCGCGATCAGGCAGTTGGTGTTGCAGGGATTGCCGACCACCAGCACCCGCACATCCTCGGCAGCCGATGCGGCGATGGCCTCGCCCTGGGTCTTGAAGATGCCGGCGTTGATCCGCAACAGGTCGCTGCGCTCCATGCCCGGCTTGCGGGGGACCGAGCCCACGAGCAGCGCCCAGGACGCGCCGTCAAAGGCCCTCTTCGGATCAGAGGTGGCCACCACGTCGATGAGCAGAGGGAAGGCGCAGTCCTCCAGCTCCATGACGACGCCGTCAAGCGCGGCCATCGCCGGCTCCACTTCGAGCAGGCGCAGGACCACGGACTGGTCCGGGCCGAAGAGCTCGCCGGCGGCGATCCGGAACAACAGGGCGTAGCCGATCTGGCCGGCCGCCCCGGTAACCGTGATCTGCACCGGCACCGGCGCCGGCTCCGGCCCGACGGGATTCAGGTTCTGTGCCACCCCTGGACCCTACGGCTACCGCCGCTCGACCGATGACGTTCGTAGCGCCGGCCCGCCCGGGTTCGTTCTTCCCACCCCTCGCCCTACGGCGACCTCACCGATGATGTCCGTAGCGTAGGCCTACCGTCAGGGCCTTACAGCCGGTCGACTATGGCCGCGGCGAACTCCGAGCACTTGACCTCGTGGGCCCCTTCCATCTGGCGGGCGAAGTCGTAGGTGACGATGCGGTCGGCGATGGTGGCCTCGAGGGCAGCCAGGATGTCGGCGGCGGCGGCGTTCCAGCCCAGGTGCTCGAACATCATCACGCCTGACAGCAGCACCGAGCCGGGGTTCACCTTGTCCTGGCCGGCGTACTTGGGAGCCGTCCCGTGGGTGGCCTCGAAGATCCCGTGGCCCGTGACGTAGTTGATGTTGCCACCGGGCGCGATGCCGATCCCGCCGACCTGGGCGGCGAGAGCGTCGGAGAGATAGTCACCGTTGAGGTTGGTGGTGGCGATCACGTCGAAGTCCGTGGGCCGGGTCAGCACCTGCTGCAGCGTGATGTCGGCGATCGTGTCCTTGACCAGGATGCGGTCGCCGGGCTTCCCGTCGCAGTCGTCCCAGCCGACGGCCACGTCGGAGAACTCCTCGCGGGTCAGCTCGTAGCCCCACTTCCGGAAGGCACCCTCGGTGAACTTCTGGATGTTGCCCTTGTGGACCAGGGTGACGCTCTTGCGGCCCTTGGCCACTGCGTACTCGATGGCCGCCCGGACCAGGCGCTTGGAACCGGTGATGGACACGGGCTTGATCCCGATGCCGGAATCAGGCCTGATGTTCCACCCGAACTCGGCCCGCAGTAGCTCGATGAGGCGCTCGGCTTCGGGGGTCCCCTCCTCCACCTCGAGACCGGCGTAGATGTCCTCGGTGTTCTCCCGGAAGATCACCATGTCCACCAGTTCCGGGCGCTTGACCGGCGAGGGGACGCCCTTGAACCAGCGCACCGGCCGCAGGCACACGTACAGGTCGAGGATCTGACGGAGGGCGACGTTGAGCGACCGGATGCCCCCGCCCACCGGAGTGGTGAGGGGGCCCTTGATGCCCACCAGCTCGTCGCGGAAGGTGGCGACGGTCGCCTCGGGCAGCCATTCGCCCGTTTCCTTGAAGGCCTTCCCCCCGGCCAGCACCTCGTGCCAGCCGATGCGCTTGCCGTGCTTGGCCGCCGCCGCGTCGAGCACGAGCTTGGCCGCCGGCCAGATGTCGACCCCGGTGCCGTCCCCCTCGATGAACGGGATGATGGGCTCGTCGGGCACCCGCAGCGTGCCGTCGGCCTCCATGGTGATCTTCTCCGGCGCCATCGCTGGATCGTAGTGAGGCGCCGCCGGGTCGGACGGCGTGCCGTAGGCGGGCGCGCTTTCGGCGGCAAGAACCGTCGCTATTCGACGGTTTTTGCCGAGGAAGCCGCTCTCCCGGGGCCCAGCCCGAGGTTGGCGTGGATCTCCCGGGTCGCGGTGGAGCGGTTGAGGGTGTAGAAGTGCAGCCCGGGCACGCCGGCGTCGAGCAGGTCCTGGCACAACTGGGTGGCGACCTCGACCCCGATGCGGCGAACTTCTTCCGGCCGGTCGGCGGCGGCGTGGAGGCGGTCGGCCAGGGCGGTGGGAAGGGCGGTACCCGAGAGTTGGGCGAAGCGCTCCACCTGGGAGACGTTGGTGACGGGCATCACGCCGGGGATCACGGGAGTGGTGACGTCCCGCTCGGCCAGTTCGTCGATCATGCGCAGGTAGGGCTCGGGCTCGAAGAAGAACTGGGTGATGGCGAAGTCAGCCGTGCGCAGCTTGGCCGCCAGGTGGTCGCGATCAGCCTGCCGGTCCCCGTTGGACCTGGGATGCAGCTCGGGGTGGGCGGCCACGCCAACGCAGAAATCGCCGAGGGAGCGGACCAGCTCCACCAGCTCGGTGGCGTAATGGAAGTCGGGCGACGGCGGC
Organism: Acidimicrobiales bacterium; assembly: GCA_035525365.1. GTDB lineage: Bacteria > Actinomycetota > Acidimicrobiia > Acidimicrobiales. Next base: position 2,061 of record DATLEK010000105.1, on the reverse strand, counting down.
TCCTCGGTGGCACCGGGCGCGGCAGCGGGCGGGTCTCCGGCCAAGGCGAGGATGTTCTCCAGGCCCTCTGCCGCATAGCCGGTGACGATGTCGGTCAGCTCCGCTCTGGTGTGGCCGGCGCAGGTGAGATGCGCCATGGCCGTCATTGAAGTCTCCTTGTTGATTCGGAGCACGATGTCGTGGGTGCGCTCGCGGGTCGACCCGCCGGCGCCGTAGGTGACGGACACGAACGACGGGCGCAGCGGCTCCAGCTCGGCCAGCGCCTGTTCCAGCGCCTTTTCAGCCTCAGGCGTCCGGGGCGGGAAGAACTCGAACGAGAACGTCGGCCCCGCCGCGAGAAGGTCGGCGATTCGGGCCATGGCCGGCGAGCCTAGGGGTCGGGTCGTGACGCACGGCCGAGGTGCGCGAGCATGCGGCCATGTCCGTCGTACGCATAAACGCCATTACCGTCCCCGCCGAGAGAGCCGAGGAGCTCGCCGCCCGCTTCGCCCGCCGGGCCGGGCAGGTGGAAAAGACCGAGGGCTTCGAGGAGTTCCAGCTCCTGCGTCCCACTGACGGCCGGGACACCTGGCTCGTCTACACCCGCTGGCGCGACGAGGCCTCCTTCGACGCCTGGGTCAGCTCGCAGGCCTTCGGACAGGGCCACGCCCAGCCGGAAGGGTCCTCAGGGCCCGTCGCCTCGGGCTCGGACCTGTGGTCCTTCTCCGTGGAGCAGCAGGCGACCAAGACCTGACTGGGTCCCTCGCGCCGCCGCTCGGTCAGGCTCTCAGCGGTCGAACAGCTCCGTCAGGTCGATGGCGAGGCCCGGCAACAGCGGCGTGGTGAGGATGTCGCCGGCGGCCAGCTCGAGGGCGACGTCGAACTGCGGAACCGACGCCAACGAACGGCGGAACACCAGGACGCTGTCGGCTTCGGTGTCGACCAGCCACAGCTCGGCCACGCCGGCCCGCTCGTAGGTGGCCCGCTTGGTGCCGACGTCGCAGCGCCATGTCGACGGGGAGCGGACCTCGGCCACCAGGTCCGGCGGGCCCACGATGCGCAGCGCGTCACGTGCCGGGCGCCGGGCCTCGGCCACCCACCACACGTCGGGGGCGAACACGTTGTGGTCGTCGAGGTGGACGTCGACCGGGATGCCGGGCTCGCCCCGGCCCGACTCGGCTCGGCACCACGCCCACAGGAGCTGCGCCAACTCGAGGGTGATCCGCTGATGGCGAAGGTTGGGCTGGTTCACGACGACCTCTCCGTCGATGAGCTGCGTGAAGCGCGGCCCCGGCGGAAGGGCGAAGTACTCCTCGGCGCTCAGGCGCCTCGTCGTTACGGCCATGACTGAAGCGTAACAACCGGCTGCGACACAACCAGCGGCGATCGAGAGAACGGCGTCAGAGGCCGGCGCAGAACTACTTACGCGTTCGCAGTGACTCTCATCGGCGGGTTCATATGTTTTTGGCGCAAGTAGTTCTGCGCCGGACTCTCAGGCGTGGTGGCGTTCGGCGGCGTCGACGGCGTTGCGCAGGAGCATGGCGATGGTGGTCGGGCCTACGCCGCCCAGGCGGGGGGTGATCCAGCCGGCCACCTCGGCCACCGACTCGTCCACGTCGGGCACCAGGCGCTTGCCCTCCCAGGTGATCCCGGCGCTGACCACAGCCGCCCCGGACTTGACCATGTCGGGGGTGATGATCGAGGGGCTGCCGGCGGCGGCGACCAGGATGTCGGCCTGGCGGGTGTAGGTGCCGAGGTCGGCGACACCTGTGTGGACGACGGTTACGGCGGCGTTGGCCCCGGGTCGTTTGAGGGCCAGCAGGAGGGCCAGCGGCCGGCCGATGGTGAGGCCGCGGCCCACGATGACGACGTGACGGCCCGTTATCTCCACACCGTGGTGGACGAGGAGGGCCTGGATCCCCGCCGGCGTACAGGCCACCGGCGCCGGCACCCCCATCACCAGGCGGCCGAGGTTCACCGGGTGCAGCCCGTCCACGTCCTTGTCGGGGTCGACCCGCAGGAGGGCCGCCTCCTCGTTCAGCCCCGCCGGCAGGGGGAGCTGGACCAGGAAGGCGTCCACCG
>DATLEK010000104.1:0-5876 GCA_035525365.1 Acidimicrobiales bacterium | reverse complement strand
CTGGACCGGCGTGCTGCTGTTGCTGCCACTCGTGCCATCGCCCAGTTGGCCGCCCGAGTTGCTGCCCCATGCCCACGCCGTGTTATCCGCCTTCACGGCCAGGCTGTGGGAGGTGCCGCCGGCGATGGAGATGAGGTTGCTAGCCAACAGGCCGGGGACCGGCAGCGGCACGGGGTTGGTGACCCTGGAGCTGTTGGCGGCGTCGTTGCCGAGGCCGAGCTGGCCGAAGTTGTTGCTGCCCCAGGCCCGGGGCCCACCGGTGGTCGAGGCCCGGCCGGGTACCGCCGTCATCGAAGCGACCACAAGGCCGGCTGCCAGCACGGCGATAGCCCTTGGTGCGGCGCGGCGTCGGGACCTGTTGATGTCCCTGGCGGACATATCGCTGGGGTGCTGGCGAATGGCGATCATGTGGCCCTTCATCTCGTTCCTCTCGTGCATCTGGGCGCTGGGATTCGACGGTTGTCGAAGTAGGACTGGCCAGGGTGCAAAACGCACCCTGGCCGTGAGCGTGTCAGGTGGTGCCGGTCAGACGATGTCGAGGGGCGCCATGATGCCGTTGGGCGAGGTGGTGTGGGAGATGCAGACCGCCTGCTCGTAGGAGCCGGGCGAGGCGTTCATCTGGTTCGGCGCGGTCGGGAGGTTGAAGCGGAACCAGCCGGGGGAACCAGCGACAGGGTTACCGCCCACGACGGAGTCGATGACCCCGTCGGTGCCGGCGTTGAGGACGGCGGTGCCGACCTTCTTGGTGTTGCCGTCGATGGTCCACGTCATGCAGTCGCCGCCCGGATTGTTCCAGGTGGTGTGGTTGGTGTAGCCGTAGGTGGAGGAGCCGTTGCCGTCCTGGACGTTGATGTCGTAGGTGCCGGCCCGCAGGTACTTGTCGGTGGTGTTGATGCCCGAGGTGTACACGTCGAACGTCCCCGTCTGGGTGGAAGAGGCGACGGCGGACGACACCGTGTGGGCACCGGTGTCGGGATTCTCGCCGTTCCAGGTTCCCAGCCCAGTCACCGTCACGATGTTGGCGCTGTTATTGCCCTTGAGCTTCATGTAGCCCACCATGTTGCGCGGCCCGAGCAGGGCCCGGACGGTCCTTGAGGTGGCCGAGCCGCCCGTCTCCACGACCGTAGCCCCCTGCGTGTAGGTACCCTGGGCATTGAAGGGATGGGAGATGGTGAAGGTGGCCGAGCCTGATCCTTGGGGGACGGCCCTGATGTCGTATGTGCCGTCGCCGTAGACCATCTGGAGAGTCGTGGCTCGGGTTGAGTCCCTCGGGACCCCGACGGTCCAGGTGGCGCTGCCCGTGGTCGGACTCGTTGGTTGGAGCGCCGGGCTGATGGTGGGTGCCGGACCGGTCGGCGGGTAGAGCTTGGCGAAGGCGTCCTTCTCGTGCTCCTCGGGGGTCCGCTGGCGCTCGGTACCGGGGAAGATGGGGATGCACATCGTCTCGCGGTTGGTGTTGTTGCCCAGTCTGGGGTCGTCTGACTCCGAGCCGTTGAGGCACACTGGGTCCACGCTGCTACTGCCAGCGGCGTCGGTGCGATACTCCCAGAATCCGAGGACGTGGCCCACCTCGTGGGCCAGCAAGCTCATCAGGTCGTAGGTACGGCACTGGGGGGCGTCGTTGTTGGCGTCGGCGGGGCCGGCGGTAAACCAGGTATAGGCACCGGGGGCGCAGTTGACTGCGGCGGTGTCGAGGGTCCCCGGAGCCGGCGGGTTGGGATTGACTACCACCTGTGACGAGAAGACCCGGGTGGGGTCCGTGCTGTAGGGGCAGCGGTAGGTCTCGCCCAATCGCCCCGGCAGGGAGGGGGTGAGCCAGTGGAACGACACGCTTCCCAACGCTCCACAGGCGATCGTCGGATCCGGATTGGCAGGGTTGAAATTGGCGACGGGCGACTCCGCGCCGCCGAAATAGGGCTGGGCCTGGTGGAGGTACCACCGGGCGTAGGACGTGGGGGTGCAGCTGTTGGCAAAGCAGGAGGGGTCCCGGGCCACCACGTCGCGGACGCGCTGTTGGAATGCTGCGCCCTGGGCTGCATACCCCTGGGTCCACACCAGGTCCAGGTTGAAGTCGTTGGCGGCGTCGGATCGCCACCGGCCTCCGTCGGTGTTGAGCGGCGTGTGGTCGGCGCCTGCCGGAGAGGGAGCGATGGGGAGGAGGAAGGCGAGCAAGCCGAGAGCGACCACCGAGCACCGGATCACCTCCGCCCCGCCCGCCATTCGGCGGCCATCGGTCGGCAGTACATCTCGTTGGTCACGTTCCAAACCCCGCCCTCGGCAAAGGTCGCCAGAAGGGCGGCGTGCTGATTCTCGAAACGCACCTCCGACGAGTTGCGGGCGGTGACGACGAACGACTCAGGATCGGCACCCGGCCACGCGGCACGCAGGTAGGCAGTGAGCGCCGCTCTGGGGGTCGGATCTCCGGCGCCAGCGGCGTAATCCCCGGTGACGCTTACGAGGTTACCTGGCATCGGAGGGTTGGGGGCCGGCCCGTTCGGATCGGGCGGGTCGGGGCAGTCCAGCCGTGCGGCGACGCCCTCCATCGTCACCGGGGCCTCCGGCACCGTCGGGACGGTGGGCTCGGGTGCCTGGCGGACTGTGGCCACCAAGACGTCTTCGTCGCCGCGAAGCGTTGCCACCCCGGCCACGCCTACACCGAGAAGCGCCACTATGCCGACAACCACGATCCTCGTGGGGACTGCCGTTATTCCCATTATGCCGATGCCCACCTTTGGGTGACGAGGCGCCGGGTGGCGCCCGTGGAGACGATAACGACCGCGCCGACCGAACGACACCGGGTGATTCCCCTAGTGGTCGCTGACAGGGCGGTCTCAGCGGCGATTGACCGGCGTGGCGACGGCGATAGCCCGGCCACCCATTCCGCTGGTGAGGTGATGTCCAGTTTGGAGTCGTTGAGGGCGTCGGTTTGCTCCGGCACCGTCTTCGTTGAGCGGCGTGCGGTCCGCTCGTGCCGGCGAGGGGCTGAGCGGGAGCAGGAACGCGGCTACGGCCAGCAGAACTACCCGCTGCCGCCTCACCTCCGGCCCGCCCGCCACTCGGCGGCGATCGGCCGGCAGTAGATCTCGTTCGTGACGTTCCACGCACTGCCCTCGACCAACACCGCGAGAACGGCGGCATGGTCGTTCTCGAAGCGCACCTGGGAAGAGTTACGAGCCGTCACCACGAACGAACCCAGCGGCGCACCCGGCAGCGCCTCACGCACATAGGCCTCGAGGGCTGCCTCCGGCGTGGGTTCCCCATGGCCGGGCGCCGGCAACCCAGTGACGTAGGCGAGGTTGCCTGGCGTCGGAGGGTTGGGGGCCGGCCCGTTCGGATCGGGCGGGTCGGGGCAGCCGAGCCGTGCGGCGACGCCCTCCATCGTCACCGGCGCTTCGGGCGCCGGCGGAACGGTCGGGTCGGGTGCCTGGCGCACCGTCGCCACCGAGACATCAGCTCGGATGTCGTGCAGGGCCGCCGCGGTCACCCCTCCAACGCCGACGCACGCGGCGACCACGGTGACAGCCGACCTCATCCGCATGACCCTCATTTCAACCTCCGGCTTGTGACAGCGAACAGGAGGGGCGGCTCCGTACGACCTGGCGATCCTGATACAACCGGAGTTTTGAATTGCCAATGCGGGTAATCAACGTGGCGACCCTGTCGCCCGGCGGCGGCGACCCGTGGCCGAGGCAAACGTCCAGCGCCGTCTCATCGCCGCGGACGAGAATCACCCAGCGTCTGCACATGCCCAGCGTCGCGCGGCGAGGTCGCCACACTAGGGCAGCTCCCTGCCCAATCTTGCTCTGGGGAGCGGCTTCAGGGGACCCAGGCTCAGAGCGCGAATGCGGCCGCCCAGGCCCAGCTGGGTCACCAGCCACAGCGCCTCGCCCACGATGGCGGCCGACATCTTCGACTCTCCCCATTTCCGGTCGTGGAAGCAGATCCTTGCCCGGCCGGCGGGACCCGATAGTCGCCGGTGGCGAACGGGACGGTCGTTGTGCCGTCTCTGATCCCGACCGTTGCGGCCACGTTGTAGGACAGTTCGGGGAAGCGGACCGCATCTCCGGGGACCGTGACGTTGACGGTCTGCTCCCCCGCGGAGGTGCCCTGGCCGGTTGCCTCACCAGTGGAGCCGTCAGCCTTGGCGTAGCGGACACTCACTGTCGGGGGAGAGCACGGATCAGTGAGGCAAGAAGGCACAACGCGCGTGGCGAGCACCAGGTCGTCGCCAGCGGTGGCCCTCTCAGGCGGGATATGGGACAGACCCGGTGAAGCGGTAGCCGCCGACGTGGCCGCGACGAGCCCGGAGGCGAGCCCGGAGGCGAGCATCAGCACCCGAGCACCAACCTGGCGGTGGCACGTTTGGACTGGCTCGCAGTGCACAGCCTATGGGCGGAACGGGCTTGGCTTCAAGGGATCATCACAGCTCCCTTGGAACGGTTGAATGCACAGTGGTCAGTGAGGATGGAGAGTCGGCCGGCTGTGAGACTGGGTAGTCACCCGTATAAAGGTCGGGAATACTCGGGTTGCACAGCGCCCCCTTGTCAAGCTCGGCATCGGTCTCCCGGATCAGCATCTCGACCTTCGTGGAGGTGATCGCCTGCTGGAAGCGGCGCTTACCTTGCCGGTAAGTCAGTACGACGCCGTTGAAAACGCCGTCACCAGCGCGGCGCGCCCGCACCCAGACGATGAGGCCGGCGGATTGGCCCGTGGCAAGCCGAAGCCCGGGCACGCCTACGGTCGGGCCGAAACCTTTGGGTGGCCAGTCGTCGGTGCAATAGTTGCCTGGGCCCGGGTCCTTCCGCGTCACCCGCACTGTGAGGAGCTCCAGCTGGTCGGACGACATAGGCAGTGGCTTCGCGTCCTCCAGCACGACGGGCTCGAGAGCCTTTACGCTGTCGATGGTGGTGAGGGCGATGAGGCCAGGTTTCCCTGACACCGTGAACTTGTTCCGCACACCGAGACGCACGAGGTTGGCTCTGTTCTGAGCGCGTGCCCCCGAGGGATGCTGTCGTCACTGTCTTCCATGTTCGGCGGTCGCGCGGAGCCGGAGTCGCCACCAGAGCACGCAGCCATCACCAAAATGAGGACGAAGGCGAGGGCGTGACGATTCATGGGCTTGGGAGCCCTCACCTCTGCACCGAAACGGATGTCTACCGAACGACTCCTAGAGGCACCCTGGAGGATCGGTGCTAACGGTTTGCTAACCGAATGAGAAGAGTGCACCTTACGCCGAGCCGGGGCTCCATCGCGGCCTGCGCCTTGGCAACGAGATCGCGCCGACACGAACGCTCATGCCGGCTGTCGGCTCCAGGGCCGGCCTGCCCGGTGCCGTCGATCCGCCTGCCCTAAGAGGGCCACGGCCCGCTCACGGTACGTAGGCCAGGCTGTGAAGGCCTCCTCCGGCGATCTTGGTGATCCCCGCCAACTCCGCCACCGGCCTGGCCGTGTTCGAGTTGGCGGCGGCGGTTACGATTCCGGCGGTGGCGTTGCCGAGCTGGCCCTCGATGTTGCGGCCCCAGCTCCAGGCGGTGCCGTCGGACTTGAGGGCCAGGCTGTGCAGGCCGCCGGCGCTGATGGCGGCCACGCCGGACAGGGCGGTCAGCGGGCTGGTGAGCACCTGCACGGCGAAGGTGCTGGTGCAGTTGGTCGGCGGCGTCGTGGAGGGGTCGCAGGTGGTGGCCCGGCCGAGCTGGCTCTGGCCGTTGTCGCCCCATGCCCACACCGTGCCGTCCGACTTGAGGGCCAGGCTGTGGCTGTTCCCGGCGGCGATGGCGACCACGTCGCTCAGATAGGTGGCCGGGGTGGTGGTGTTGGTGCGCACCTTGGCCGCGATCTTGGCCTCGCAATTGGTCGCAGGCGTGACGGTGAGGTCG
>DATLEK010000094.1:0-34455 GCA_035525365.1 Acidimicrobiales bacterium | reverse complement strand
GGTGAGCATGCGCTTCTCGCCGGCGGAAAGGCCCTTGTCCTTGTCACGGATGGACAGGTTCCGGACGACCTCGGCGACCTGGTAGATGTCACCCGACTTCAGCTTCTCGACGTGGTTCTTGTAACGCCGCGACCAGTTGGTGGGCATCCGCGCCTCCTTCTTGCGCAGGACGGCGAACACCTCTTCCACCTCCTCGTCGTTGATCACCTCCCGCAGACCGACCTCGTCGGTGTTGTCGCAGGGAACCATCAGCGTCAGGTCGCCGTAGGCCAGCTTCAGGACGAGGTACTCCCGGGTCTCCCCGAACACCTCCTTCTGCTCGCGCTTTTCGATCACCGCCGCCCCATGGTGCGGGTAAACGACCTTGTCACCGACATCAAATGCAGACATACCTCTCCCGGGGATGAGAAAAGAAGGGATGCATCGCAGGGTACCGGTTCTGCACCAGTCGGACAAACCCGGCCGCGTGCCCTCGGCCCAAACGCGGGCTCAGCTGTAGCGCTCGAGGATGGATGTCTCGGCCAGGCGCGACAGTCCTTCCTTGATGGCGCGGGCCCGCACCCGCCCCACGCCCTCGATGTCCTCCAGGTCCTCGGCTCCGGCGCGCAGGATCTTCTGCAGCGTCGAGTACCGGGCGACGATCCTGTCGATGACGGCGTCGGGCAGGCGCGGGATCCGGCTGAGAAGGCGGTAGCCCCGGGGTTGCACACTGGACTCCAGCTCGTCGGAGTCCGAAGCCAGGTGAAGGACGCCCACGACCTCCTTGAGGTCGAGCAGGGAATCGGTGGTGAGGCCGGACAGGGCATCCATGGCCTGATCGAGGCGCCAGCTCGGCTCGTCCTGGAAGTAGTCCTTGATCACCAGGCGGCGGTCGTCCTCCACTCCGCCCATCAGCTCTTCGAGCTGCAGGCGCACGAGGCGGCCGTCGACGCCCAGCTCGACGATGTAGCCCTCGATCTCCTCGGCGATCCGGCGGACCATGTCCGCCCGCTGGAGAACGGTGACCACGTCGCGCAGCGTGACCAGATCCTCCACCTCCAGCGCCGACAGGGCGCTGCTCACCGTGTCGAGGCGGTTCTTGTAGCGCTCGAGGGTCTGCAGGGCCTGGTTGGCCCGGTTGATCAGGCGGGGCACCAGCTCGAGTGGGTGCTTGAGCTCGTTGCGGTAGACGGCGATGATCGACAGGTCCTCCGACACCGAGATGACGGGCACGTTCACGGAGCGGGCGACCCGCTCGGCCGTGCGGTGCCGGGTGCCGGTCTCCGAGGTGGGCACGTTGGGGTTGGGGACGAGGTGGACGTTTGCCCGGGCGATCCGGCCGGAGTCGGCGGCCAGGATGATGGCGCCGTCCATCTTGGCCAGCTCGGAGAGGCGCTGGGGGCTGAACTCGGCGTCGAGCAGGAAGCCACCGGAGCAGATGGCCAGGACATCGGGACCGTCGCCCACCACGATGAGCGCGCCCATGTTGGCCTGCAGGATGCGGTCGAGGCCCTCACGCAGTGGCGTGCCGGGGGCCACCGCGCCCAGCGCTCCGATCAAGGCGGCGCTACGACGTACGAGCACGACCGGAGCCTACTTCGGGGAGATGGAGCCCGAAATGTCTGATTGCGTCCCCGAGGGAGGCCGCCGGGATCAGCTCGATGCCATCTCTGGTGAGGGTGTCGGCAACACCGGGCCTGGCGACGGCGGCTGACGCCGGCACGACGGCACGCCGGAAGCCGAGGCGAGCGGCCTCGGCCAGCCGCCTGCTCATGTGGGCCACCTGGCGAACCTCGCCGGCCAGGCCCACCTCGCCACAGGCCACGACATCGGCGGGGAAGGGGCGGTCGGCCACGGCCGAGGCCAGGGCCAGGCCGAGGGCGAGGTCGGCAGCCGGTTCGGTGATCCGCACGCCACCCACGGCGGAGGCGTACACATCGGCCTTCTCGGTTGACAGGTGGGCCCGGCGGTGGAGCACGGCCAGGAGGAGGGCGAGGCGGCCGGAGTCGAGGCCCTGGGCGGAGCGCCGGGGCATGGGGAGGTTGGTGGGCGCCACCAGGGCCTGCAGCTCGACGAGCAGGGGGCGCTGGCCCTCCATGGCCGGCACGACCACCGAGCCGGGAACCCCGTCGCTGCGGTCGCCGAGGAACAGGCCGGCGGCATCGGGGACGCCGGCGAGGCCCGCCTCGCCCATCTCGAACAGGCCCAGCTCGCCGGTGGGCCCGAAGCGGTGCTTGACCGCCCGCAGGAGCCGGAGGGAGTGGTGGCGCTCGCCCTCGAAGGAGAGCACCGTGTCCACCACGTGTTCCAGAACCCGGGGCCCGGCCAGCGCACCGTCCTTGGTGACGTGACCCACGAGGATGGTGGCGAGAGCGCGCTCCTTGGCCAGCGTCACCAGCCGTTGCGCACACTCCCGCACCTGGGCCACCGACCCGGGCGCCGACCCGAGCTCGGGTTCGAACACGCTCTGGATGGAATCGAGGACGAGCACGGCGGGCTTGACCTGGTCGACGGCGGCCAGGACGTTGGGCATGGCCGTTTCCGACAGGAGCCAGAGGTTCTCCGGCAGGGTGCCGAGCCGGGAGGCCCGGAGCCGGACCTGCTGCTTGGACTCCTCGGCCGAGACCAGGAGGCAGCGCTCACCGTTGGCGGCCAACGACGCCAGCGCCTGGAGAAGGAGGGTGGACTTGCCTATGCCGGGCTCGCCGCCGAGGAGCGTGACCGAGCCGGCCACGAGCCCGCCGCCGAGCACCCGGTCCAGCTCGTCGATGCCCGTGAGGCGGTGGGCGAAGGCGCCCATATCGACATCGCCTATGGGCACGGCCTGGTCTCCTGAGCGGCCGGACCAGCCCCTGTGGTCGTGGGCGCCCGCGCCGGCGCCGGCTTGGGGGCGGGCCTCCTCCACCTCCTCCACCAGGCTGTTCCACTCCCCGCACGCCCCACACCGCCCCGCCCACTGCGGAAACCCGCTCCCACAGTCCGTGCAGCGGTAGATGGTGCGGAGCTTCGGCATCAATCGCAGGCTACGAGGGGGGTGCGACAAACCGGCGCCGGCGGAGCAGCACGGCGAGGAGGGCGAGGCCGGAGGCGGCGGAGGTGGCACCCAGGGCGATGGTGGTGAGGTTCCACTGCTCGGCCGCGGCGTTCACGGCGGTGGTCTGGCCGAGCCGGACCTGCCAGGAGGCAGGCCCGTCGAGCTTGCCGGGAAGCTCCGCGGTGAGACGGAAGCCGAAGATGTCGGCCAGCGGCTTGCCCAGCTCGGCCTCCAGCTTCCCCGGCTCGACCCCGAGCGGCAGCCCGCCCAGACGTTCCTTCAGCACCTCGTCGCTGAATGCCTCCAGGCCGGCGGCGAGGTCGACGGCTCCGTTGAGCGAGGTACGGGTCTTCAGGAGGGAGCGATGGCGGGCGAGGCGCAGGGAGGCGAAGGGCCCGTTGGGACCGGTCAGCTCCTCGAAGATGCCGGTCGCCTCCGCCGGCGAGGCGAAGGCCTTGATCGCTTTGATCCGGGTTCGCCCTCCCGGCGCCGGCGCCGGCCCCTCGATCCGCCAGCCCGCCGCCTTGAGGTCCTCGACCTTCAGCTGCTCGGCCAGGTCCGGCACCTGCTCCGCCGCCTCCTTGTCCAGGCTGACGGCGGCCGAGATTTCGCCGTCCCCCTCAGCGCTGGCGCGGACAGCAACGGTGACATCAGCCCGGCACCCCCCGAGGACGAAGAGGGCGAGGCCAGCGAGAAGAAGCCGGCGGCGGCTCAGTAGTCGTCGTTGTTCCAGTCGAACTTGCCGATCCCGCCTGAGTCGAAGGTCGATTGGGCGGTGTAGCACATGACGTCGTTGTCGTCGTCGTTGCAGTGCGCCCCGTCGAAGGCTCGTCATACTCCGCGTGTCGTTCCAACTGGCGTGAGGTGGCGGGGGTAGCCCGAATTGCTCATTCTGGACCCGGGACCTTGACCTGGACCCCCATGACGCTTAGCGTGGTAGAGGGTTCACCAGGAGGGACAATGCGCAACCGGTCCGTACATGATGCGGTGCTCATCGAGGGCTTGTTCGGTGCGGCTGAGCCCTTCGCCGTGGACGTTCAAGCGCCCCGGCTGACCTGCCGATACATCGGATCTGCGCTTCTCGCGAGGGGTGAGAGACGATCTGGGACGAGAGGCTGAAATGACTGCACGGCGAATTGTTGGCGCGAGGCGGGTCTCGGCTCTCATGGGAGTAGCTCTGGCCGCTTCGCTTCTTCCTTCGGGACCGGCATCCGGCGCCCCTGCCGCTTCGGGCGTGGAGCATCGCAGCGTGGCCGACGAGCTGGTGGTGGGCTACCAGCCGGGAGCCACCCCGACTCAGCGGGCCGGCGCCCGGAGCCGGGCGGGGGCTCAGCTGAAAGAGAACGTGGTGGCAGGGCAGGGCCAGACCGGTGCGGTGGAGCTGGTGCGCCTGCCGGCTGGATCAGATCGGGGCGCGGCGGAGCGGCGGATCGAACAGGACCCCGCCGTCGCCTACGCCGAGCCCAACTGGATCTACACCCACGCCGCCACGTCGAATGACCCGTACTACACCGGTGGCAACCTCTGGGGCATGTACGGCGACGCCACGACCCCCGCGAACCAGTACGGCAGCCAGGCCGGCGAGGCATGGGCGGCAGGCAACACCGGCAGCGCCGACGTCTACGTGGGCGTCATCGACGAGGGTATCCAATTCACCCATCCGGATCTCGCCGGGCAGGTGTGGACCAACCCTTACGACACCAGCAATGGCGTGGACGACGACGGCAATGGCTACGTGGACGACCTCCACGGCTGGGACTTCGCCGGCAACAACAACTCCATCTACGACGGCGGCTCCAGCGGCAACGTCGACGACCACGGCACCCACGTATCGGGCACGATCGGAGCCAAGTCCGACGGCGCTGGCGTGGTGGGTATGAACTGGAACGTCACTCTCATCTCGGGCAAGTTTCTCGGCTCCAACGGAGGGACCACGAGCAACGCCATCAAGGCGGTCGACTACTTCACCAACCTGAAGATTCGCCACAACCTCAACATCGTCGCCACCAACAACTCGTGGGGAGGTGGCGGGTACTCCAGCGCCCTCTTCGACGCCATCAGCCGTGCCAACAACGCGGGAATCCTCTTCATCGCCGCCGCCGGTAACTCGGGCTCGAACAACGACACCACCGCCAGCTACCCCTCCAACTACGACGTGGCCAACGTCATCGCGGTGGCCGCCATCGACGACGCCGGAGCCCTGGCCAGCTTCTCCCAGTACGGCGCCCAGACGGTGGACCTGGCTGCTCCCGGCGTAGGGGTCGTGTCGACCACCGCCTACAACTCGTACTCCTCTTACAACGGCACGTCGATGGCGACGCCACACGTGACGGGAGCGGCTGCTCTGTACAAGGCGGCCAACCCCACGGCCAGCGCGGCGGCCATCAAGAACGCCATCCTCTCGTCTGTGGTTCCCACAACCTCGCTGACCGGCAAGACCGTGACAGGTGGGCGGCTCGACGTGTCCAGCTTCGTCGGCACCAGCTCGACGTCGCCCCCGCCGCCGGCGCCGGCGACGGCTCCCTCGGCGCCCCAGAATCTCACCGCCATCGGCAACGTCGGCAGCATCGCCCTGAGCTGGGCCGCCCCCCAGAGCAACGGAGGTTCGGATGTGACCGGGTACAACGTCTACCGCGGACACAGCCTGGTGGGCTCGACGGGCGCACTTTCGTTCTCGCACCCCGTGACCGCAGGCATCGAGTACAGCTACTTCGTAAGGGCCGTCAATGCCGTAGGCGAGAGTATCGACTCGAACACCGCCAGCGCCACGGCCACGGCGAGCGAGCCAGTGGCCCGCGTCGTGACGCTGGTGGTAGGCGCGAAGAAGAAGAACTCCACCACCCCCGTAACGGTGAACTGGAGCGGCTTCTCAGGAGTGAACGTCAATGTCACTCGCAGCGGCGGCACCTTCTCCACCGCCAACGACGGTACCCTCACCGAGAACTGGCGGGGCGGTGGCACCATCACCTACATGGTGTGCGATACCGGCAGCAGCACGGCCTGCGCCAGCGCCAGCACGACCATCTGATCGTCCGCGGAGTCCCCCTTCGCGCCCATCGAAACGAAACGCGGCCCCCGCCCTCGTCAGGCGGGGGCCGTTCTCGTTCTGCCCGGTTCAGGCGGCGACGAGGTCCCGGTTGGTTCATGTTGCAGGAATCGTCGTATAGCGACGGATTTTGCAGCATGAAGCCGAGGGCCCGGCTCCGGGGCGGGCTCAGTCGGCGGCGGGGCCGGCGCCTTGGCACAGGCTTTGGCGGCGGAAACCGTGCTGTGAGCACGGTTTCTGCCGACAGACGCTCGTTCAGTCGGCGGCGGGGCCGGCGCCGGCCAGCTCGACCGGCGGGGGCTCGAAGCTCTCTACGGCATGGAAGGCGATCTCGTTGGTGTCGGGGTCGACGTCGACGATGATCGTCTGGCCGGCTGGGAACTCCTTGACGAGGATGCGCTCGGACAGGGGGTTCTCGATGTAGGTCTGGATGGCCCGGCGCAGGGGGCGGGCCCCCAGAGTGGGGTCGTAGCCCTTGTCGGCGAGGTACATCTTGGCCGCCTGGGTCAGCTCGAAACCGAGGCCCTGGCCCTCCAGCTGGTCGCGCACCCGGCGGATCATGAGGTCGACGATCTCGGTGACCTCTTCCCTGGTGAGCTCGTGGAAGACGATGACGTCGTCGATCCGGTTCAGGAACTCCGGCCTGAAGTGTTGCTTCAGGGCGTCGTTGACCTTCTCCTTCATGCGCTCGTAGGTGACGCTTTCGCTGGTCTTGGCGAAGCCGATGGCCGTCTTGCGCAGGTCGGCGGTGCCGAGGTTCGAGGTCATGATGAGGATGGTGTTCTTGAAGTCGACCGAACGGCCCTGGGCATCGGTGAGGCGCCCGTCCTCCAGGATCTGAAGGAGGGTGTTGAACACGTCGGGGTGGGCCTTTTCGATCTCGTCGAACAACACGATGGAGAAGGGCTTGCGCCGGACGGCCTCGGTGAGCTGACCGCCTTCCTCGTAGCCCACGTACCCGGGGGGCGAGCCCACCAGGCGGGAGACGGTGTGCTTCTCCATGTACTCGGACATGTCGAGCTGGATGAGGGCGGACTCGTCGCCGAAAAGGAACTCCGACAAAGCCTTGGCCAGCTCGGTCTTGCCCACGCCGGTGGGGCCCAGGAAGATGAACGAGCCGCTGGGGCGCTTGGGGTCCTTGAGGCCGGCACGGGTGCGGCGGATGGAGCGGGAGAGGGCCTTGATGGCGTCCTCCTGGCCGATGATGCGCTTGTGGAGGTCCTCCTCCATGCGCAGGAGCTTGGCCGTCTCCTCCTCGGTGAGCTGGGTGACGGGGATGCCGGTCCAGTTGGCCAGGACCTCGGCGATGACCTCCTCGTCGACCACGTCGAAGAGGTTGTCTCCCGAGGCGCGCATCTCCGCCTCACGCACGCTTCGCCTCTCCAGGAGCGCCTTCTCCTTCTCGGAGGCCGCCTTGGCCTCGTCGAACTCCTGGCGCTCGATGTGGGTCTCCTTCTCCTTGCGGACCCGGGCGATGTCCTCCTCCAGGGTCTTGTAATCCGGAGGCGTTGTCATGCGGCGGATGCGCAGACGTGAACCGGCCTCGTCGATGAGGTCGATGGCCTTGTCGGGGAGGAAGCGGTCGGAGATGTAGCGGTCGGCCAGGTTGGCCGCGGCCACGAGGGCCTGGTCGGTGATGGTGACGCTGTGGTGGGCCTCGTAGCGGTCCCGAAGGCCCTTGAGGATCTCGATGGTGTGGGCCAGGGTGGGCTCTTCGACCTTGATGGGCTGGAAGCGGCGCTCGAGGGCGGCGTCCTTCTCCAGGTGCTTTCGGTACTCGTCGATCGTGGTGGCGCCGATGGTCTGCAGCTCGCCCCGGGCCAGCATGGGCTTGAGGATCGAGGCGGCGTCGATGGCGCCCTCGGCTGCGCCGGCGCCCACGAGGGTGTGCAGCTCGTCGATGAACAGCACGATGTCGCCCCGGGTGCGGATCTCCTTGAGCACCTTCTTGAGGCGCTCCTCGAAGTCGCCGCGGTAGCGGGAGCCGGCGACCAGTGCGCCTAGATCGAGGGTGTAGAGCTGCTTGCCCTTGAGCGTGTCGGGCACGTCGTTGGCCACGATCCGCTGGGACAGGCCCTCGACGATGGCCGTCTTGCCCACGCCGGGCTCGCCGATGAGCACCGGGTTGTTCTTGGTGCGGCGGGACAGGACCTGCATGACGCGCTCGATCTCGCGCTCACGGCCGATGACGGGGTCGAGCTTCTTCTCCCTGGCCTGGGTGGTGAGGTTGCGGCCGAACTGGTCGAGCACGGGGGAGCCCGAGGGGGTTTCCTGGCCGGCGCCGGCGGGGCCGCCGGAAGTGGCGCCCTCCTTGCCGCCCGAGTACCCGGACAGCAGGGTGATGACCTGCTGGCGGACCCGCGAAAGGTCGGCTCCGAGGGTCTGCAGGACCTGGGCGGCTACGCCCTCGCCCTCGCGGACGAGGCCGAGGAGCATGTGCTCGGTGCCGATGTAGTTGTGGCCCAGCTGCAGGGCTTCACGCAGCGAGAGCTCCAGAACCTTCTTGGCCCGGGGGGTGAACGGGGGCGATCCGGTGGTTGACGAACCGGCGGGGCCGATGGTCTCCTCCACCTTCTCGCGGACGGCCTCGAGGGAGATGCCGAGCGCCTCGAGGGCCTTGGCGGCCACGCCTTCGCCCTCGTGGATGAGGCCGAGCAGGATGTGCTCGGTCCCGATGAAGTTGTGGTTGAGGAGGCGCGCTTCCTCCTGGGCCAGCACGAGGACTCTGCGAGCCCTGTCGGTGAAGCGTTCGAACAAGTAACCGCCTCCTGGTCGGGGCGAGTGAGTGAAACCCAGTGTACCCAGGGCAGCCCGGTAACAGCCCTCGCTCGGGTTCCTGGGGGAATCGGCAGGTGCCCTAGGGTCCTGCGCCAGTGGTCAACATCCCCGACCTGTTGAACCTTCCCGTTCTGGAAGGCGACCTCGCCCGCCTCGAGGAGGCGCTGCGGCAGTCGGTTGTGGCCGAGGACCCGTTCCTGACCGAGGTTGCCGGGCACCTGATCGGGGCCGGCGGCAAGCGCCTTCGTCCCGCCCTGGCTCTGGCCTCGGCCGCCGCCGGCGGTGCCGAGACCACCGACGACGTGCTCAGTGGCGGAGTTTCGGTGGAGCTGGTGCACCTGGGGTCGCTGTACCACGACGACGTCATGGACGAAGCGCCGAGCCGGCGTGGGGTGGAGAGCGTCAACTCCCGCTGGGGGAACCTGGTGGCCATCCTGGCCGGCGACTTCCTGCTGGCCAAGGCGTCGGAGATCGCCGCTTCGCTCGGGACCGAGGTGGCGGGTCTGCTGGCCGCCACCATCGGGCGGCTGTGCGAGGGCCAGGTGGGAGAGATCAAGTCCGCTTTCGACGTGAATCGCACGGAGGACGCGTACATCACCTCGATTCGCGGCAAGACGGCATCACTCATGTCCGCCTCGTGCCGGATCGGTGGGATCACCGCCGGCCTGGACCGGCCCCATATCGACGCCCTCACCACCTTCGGCGAGGCCTTCGGCATGGTGTTCCAGATCCGCGACGACATCCTCGACATCACCGGCACCGACGAGTCGTTGGGCAAGCCCGCCGGCCACGACCTGGTGGAGGGCACCTACACCCTGCCGGCGATCTACGCCCTGGCCGACCCCAGCGCCGGCCCCGAGCTGCGGTCGTTGCTGGGCCGCCCCGTCGACCCGCCCGAGCGCGACAAGGCCCGCGACATCATCCGCTCCACGGAGGGGATTGCCGGCGCCCACGCCCGGGCCGTCCAGTACGCCGGCATCGCCGGCGAGGCGCTGGCCGCCCTCCCCCCCGGCCCCGTCACCACGGCACTGGGCGCCCTCGGCCACCGCCTCCTCGACGACATCTGAGCCCGACCACTCGGCCGCTCATCTGACGGACAACGCGTTGCGAGTACATAACGGGCCGTTTCGGCCCGCTATGTACTCGCAACAGATGGAGGTTCGGGGCGGAGGGTGGGGAAGAGGAGGACGTCGCGGATGTGGGGGGCGTCGGCCAGGAGCATGACGAGGCGGTCGATGCCGATGCCGAGGCCTCCGGTGGGGGGTAGGCCGTACTCCAGGGCGCGGATGTAGTCCTCGTCGATAGGCATGGCCTCCTCGTCGCCGGCGGCCTTGGCCGCGGCCTGCTCCTCGAAGCGGGCCCGCTGGGCGTCGGGGTCGACGAGTTCGGAGAAGGCGTTAGCCAACTCCCGGCCGGCGACGATGGCCTCGAAGCGCTCGGCCAAGCCGGGCTTGGAGCGGTGGGCCCGGGCCAGGGGGGATACCTCGGCGGGGTAGTCGCACACGAAGACGGGGCCCCACAGCTCGGCCTCGGTGGTCTTCTCGTAGATCTCCAGCACGAGCTTGCCGGGACCCCAAGAGTCGTCCACGGTGACGCCGTGCTGGCCGGCGATGGTGCGCAGCTCGTCGACCGGCATGTCGATGTCGACCCGGACGCCGGCGTGCTCCTCCACCAGCTCGGTGAGGGTGGCCCGGCGCCAGGGCGGCGTGAGGTCCAGGGCACGTTCGCCGTATGTGAGCTTGGTGGAGCCGCAGACCTCGGTGGCCAGGTGGGCGACCAGCTGCTCGGTGATGGCCATCATGTCGCCGTAGTCGGCGTAGGCCTCGTACAGCTCCACCATGGTGAACTCGGGATTGTGGCGGGGCGACAGGCCCTCGTTGCGGAAGGTGCGACCGACTTCGAAGACCTTTTCGAAGCCGCCGACCACCAGGCGCTTGAGGTGCAGCTCGGTGGCTACCCGCAGGTACAGCTCCATGTCGAGGGCGTTGTGGTGGGTGACGAACGGCTTGGCCATGGCCCCGCCGGCGATGGAGTGCAGCACCGGGGTCTCCACCTCGACGAAACCCCGGTCCTCCAGGAACCGGCGCAGCAGGCTGATGGTCCGGCTGCGGAGAGCGAAGGTACGCCTGGCCTCCTCGGTGACCCACAAGTCCACGTAGCGCTGGCGGTACCGGGTGTCCACGTCGGACAGCCCGTGCCACTTGTCGGGGAACGGCCGGCGGGCCTCGGCCAGAACGACCCACTCATCGGCCTTGACGGACAACTCACCCCGGCGGGTGCGCACCACCTCGCCGGTAACACCGATCCAGTCTCCAAGCGAGAGGTCGCAGAACTTGTCGAAGTCCGGCGTACGGTCGGCCGACGCCCACAGCTGGATCCGCCCGCTGGAGTCCTGGAGAGTGCCGAAGGCCAGCTTGCCCTGGACCCGGCGCAGCATGAGCCTGCCGGCTACGGCTGCGGTGGCGCCGGCGCTCTCCCCCGCCTCTATCTCGCCGAACTCGTCCTGCAGGGCCACGGCTGAGCGGGTGCGCTCGAAGCGATAGGGGATGTCGGTCATGACAGGAGCGACGGTAGTTGCCCGTACACTTTCCGGTATGACCCTGACGACTTCCGGCAGGATCGGCTCGCCCTTCACCACACGCGATCTGGAGGGTTTTCCTGACGACGGGAACCGCTACGAATTGAGCTACGGGAGCCTCATCGTGACGCCCTCTCCGAACACTCGCCACCAGGCCCTGGCCGCAGCGGTTACCGCGTTCCTCCATGCCCGCACGCCTCCTTCCCAGCGGGTCCTTGTCGAAGCCGAGCTGTCCGTGCGGGACGATGTGGTGAAGCGGCCCGACGTCCAGGTCGTAAACAAGAACCTCGTCGGTGGCCAAAGTGTGGTGGGTGTGCCCGACCTCGTCGTGGAGGTCCACTCACCGGCCACCCGAGCGCTCGATCTGACTGAGAAGCGTTTCGTCTACGCCCAGGCGGGCGTTCCGGCCTACTGGATGATCGATCCGGACGCCTCGACGTTGACCGTCCTCGAGCTGAAAGACGGTGCGTACATGGAGGTCGCCGTCGTCAGTGCCAAGGACTCGGTCGACGTCGTTATCCCCTTCACGATGAAGATCGAAGGGCGGGCGATCTTCGGCACCTGACCCGCTGCCCTACGTGTTGCGGTCGAAGATTAGGCGTAGGCCGTGGAGGGTGAGCCAGGGGTCGGTGTGGTCGACGGTTCGTGAGAGGGGGGCGATGACGCCGCTCAGGCCCCCGGTGGCCACCACGGTCGCCTCGCCGCCCAGTTCCTCGCGGATGCGGTCGACGATGCCGTCTACCTGGCCGGCGAAGCCGTAGAGCACGCCGGACTGGATGGACTCCACGGTGGACTTGCCGATCACGTTGCGGGGCTCCACCAGCTCCACCCGGCGGAGGGCGGCGGCCCGGCCGAACAGGGCGTCCATGCTGATCTCCACGCCGGGGGCGATGGCGCCTCCCATGTACTCGCCGGCGGCGGAGATCACGTCGAAGTTGGTGGAAGTTCCAAAATCCACGACGATCGAGGGGCCGCCGTACTGCTCGTAGGCGCCCACGGCGTTGGCGATCCGGTCGGCGCCCACCTCACGGGGGTTGTCGTAGAGGATCGGCATGCCCGAGCGCACACCGGGCTCCAGGACGACCGTGGGCACAGCCGGCCAGCGCCGGCTCATGGCCCGCAGCGTGGCAGTGAGCCGCGGGACGGTGGAAGAGATGGCGATGCCGGTGACATCGCCGTCGAACCGGTAGCCGTTCAGATCGAGCAGCTGGGACACCAGCAGGGCGTGCTCATCAGCCGTTCGCTCGGCGCTGGTGGCGATGCGCCAATGGGAGGCCAGCTCCGCACCCTCGAAGAGGCCGAGCACAGTCTCGGTGTTGCCCAGGTCGATGGCGAGGAGCACGCGTTCAGGTTTCGAGGTCAAGGCCGATGTCGAAGGCCGGCGCCGAGGCGGTGATGGCGCCGACGGAGATGAAGTTCGGGCCAGCTTCGGCGTAGGCCCGGACGGTGCCCAAGGTGACTCCCCCCGACACCTCGACGGCGATCCGGCCACCGACCTCAGCCACGCAGGCGGCCACGTCCTCGGGCGCCATGTTGTCGAGCAGTACTCCCCCGGCTCCAGCGGCCAGAGCCTCCTTGACCTGCTCCAGCCGGTCGCATTCCACCTCGACCATCCGCATCGGCCAATGGGCGACTGCCTGACGCACCGCTTCGGTGATGGAGGTCCCGGCCAGGTGGTTGTCCTTCACCAGCACGAAGTCCGACAGGTTGCCCCGGTGGTTGTGGCCCCCGCCGGCCCGCACCGCCGCCTTCTCCAGCGCCCGCAGGCCCGGAGTGGTCTTGCGGGTGTCGAGGATACGGACGCCGGTGCCGGCCACAGCGCGCACGTAGGCATGAGTGAGGCTGGCCACCCCCGAAAGGTGCGACAGCAGGTTCAGCGCGCTCCGCTCGGCCGTCAGCAGGGACCTGAGCGGCCCGCCGACCACACCGATGACAGTGCGGGGGGTCACCGCATCGCCGTCGTCCAGGTGCCAGTCCACCTTGACCTCCGGGTCCACCTGGGCGAACACCTCCGCCGCACACAGACGCCCCGCCAGCACGCCCTCCCCCCGGCTCACGAAGCAGGCCCGCCCCCGCCCATGGGCCGGCAGCAGCCCGGCCGACAGATCGCCAAGAGGCAACACGTCCTCAGCAAGAGCCCGCCCCACCACTTCCCGCACCGCCGTCAGCGGCGGGTGCACGCCAGCACTCACGCGATCACCAACCGCCGGCAGAAACGCTCATCGTCGACACCGGGAAAATCCGTCCGATTGTGAGCCCCCCTCGACTCCTCCCGAGCCGAAGCGGCCAGCACCACCGCCAACCCCACCACGGCAAGATTCCGGACCTCAGGGTCAATCGCCCCGGTCAGCGACTCCAGAACCGCAGCGCTTTCAGCCAGCGACGCGGCCGACCGCAACACCCCCGCCCCAGCAGTCATCGCCCGCTGCAACACCTCGCGAACTTTCACCGGATCGAGCGGGCCGGGGGGTGGCCCGGTGGGGAGGGGACCCCTGAGGGACAGGACCCGCCGGCCGGCGGGCGCAGAAAGGGCAGCCATGGCACCCGACGGGTCACACGAGGACTTGCCAGAGGCGATCGCCTCCACCACCCGAGCCGCGAACACCATCCCCTCCAGCAGGGAGTTCGACGCCAGGCGGTTGGCCCCGTGCACGCCGGTGCACGCCACCTCCCCACAGGCCCAGAGCCCGGGTAGAGCCGACGCCCCGTCGAGGTCGGTGAGAATCCCACCCACCTGATAGTGGGCCGCCGGCGCGATGGGCAGCCACTCAGCGCCAGGGTCCAGCTCGACCCGCGCCAGCATGGCGGCGATGGTCGGGAAGCGCTCGCCGAAGTTCTCGAGGCCGGTGGCGTCGAGCCACAGGTGGTCCACCCCCTGCTCCAGCATCCGCGCCGTCATGGCCATGCTCACCACGTCACGGGGCTGCATCTCGTCGACGAAGCGCTCGCCGTCGGCGTCGCGGATCAACGCTCCGTGGCCCCGCAACGCCTCCGACAGCAGCGGCCGGGGCATGGCCGGATGATGGAGGGCGGTGGGATGGAACTGGACGAACTCGATGTCGGCCACGGCCACCCCTGCCCGCAGGGCCATGGCCACACCGTCACCGGTGGCCACTGCCGGATTGGTGGTCACCGCGTACAGCTGGCCGGCGCCACCGGTGGCGACCAGCACCTGGCTGGCCCGCACCTCGTGCGGCGCGCCCCCAGGGTCGAGGGCGACGACGCCGCGGCACCGGCCGTTTTCCACGATCAGGTCGAGAGCGAACCAGCCCTCCAGCACCACGGCGGCGGTCGCCCGCACGGCGTCTACAAGGGCCCGCTCGATCTCCGCCCCGGTGGCGGCGCCGCCGGCATGGACGACCCGGGGCACCGAGTGCCCGCCCTCGCGAGCCTTGAGCAGCCCACCCTCGTGGTCCCGATCGAACACCGCCCCCAGCGCCATCAGCTCGTTCACCCGCAGCGGTCCCTCATCGACCAGCACCCGCACGGCTTGCACGTCGCACAGGCCGGTGCCGGCAGCCAGCGTGTCGGCCATGTGCAGGTCCGTGGAGTCCTCGTCCCCGCCCAGCACCGCGGCCACACCGCCCTGGGCCCACCGCGTCACCGACTGCGACAGCTCGGCCTTGGTGAGCACCCCCACCCGCAACCCTGGCTCCAGCGACGTAGCGCGCACCGCGGCCGACAGGCCGGCAACGCCCGATCCCAATACGAGCAGGTCGAGTTCCACTCAGCCGCGCCCGGAGGAGCGGGGCCACAGTTGCGAGTACATAGCGGGCGGAAACGGCCCCCTATGTACTCGCAACAGGCAAGGGGTCGGGTTGGGGTCCACTACCGGGGGGCGTCATCGAAGGCAGGAAGGGCACGGTTGTCCTTGTCCACGTGGACAACCACCGGGGCGTAGCCCTCCAGCTCGGCCGGCTCGAAGTCGGCGTAGCTGAGGATGATGACGGTGTCGCCGGGATCGATCAACCGGGCGGCGGCGCCGTTGAGACAGATCTCCCCCGGGCCGCCCACTATGGCGTAGGTCTCCAGGCGAGCACCGTTGTTCACGTCGACGACCTGCACCTGCTCGAACTCGGCGATGTCGGCCATCTCCAGCAGCCGGGCGTCCACGGTGATGGACCCTACGTAGTCCGGGTTGGCGTCGGTGACCGTGGCCCGGTGGATCTTGGACTTGAGCATGCGCCGCCTCATCGGAGCTGTGCCCTCATGTTGTCGATCAGGCGGACATTGCCGATCCGCGCCGCCACCAGCAACCGCCACCGGAACGGGTTCTCCGGGATGACATCGGCGTACTCCAGTACGGCCAGGGGTTCGTCGGCGATGACCCGAGCCATGGCGACCGAGACGAAGGCGGGCCGCTCCTGGCCCGCCTGGACGGCGGCCACACCGGCCAACAGAGCTCGGTGAAGAACCGTCGCCGCCTCGCGCTCCGCCGGCGACAGGCGGGCGTTCCGGCTCGACATGGCCAGGCCGTCCGGCTCCCGGACCGTGGGGCAGGCCACGATCTCGACCGGGAAGGACAGGTCCCCGGCCAGGCGGGTGACCAGAGTGAGCTGCTGGTAGTCCTTCTCCCCGAAGTAGGCGCGGCAAGGGCCGGCGATGGCGAACAACTTGGTGACGACCGTGGCCACCCCGTCGAAGTGGTCCGGCCGCGACTCTCCCTCCAGGTCGTCGGCCACCTCTCCCACTGACACCCGGGTGAGCATCTTGTCCGGGTACATCTCGCTGTTGGACGGTGCGAACACGTAGCCGGCGCCGGCACCGGAAGCCAGCTCCTGGTCAGCTTCAAGGTCCCTGGGATAGCGCAAGAGGTCGTCGCTGTCATCGAACTGCAGCGGGTTGACAAAAACCGTGACAGCGACCACGTCGCACTCGGCCGCGGCCCGGCGTACGAGCGACAGGTGCCCCTCGTGCAAAGCCCCCATGGTGGGAACGAGGCCCACCGTTCGGCCCTCCGCCCGCTCGGCGTCGAGCGCCTTGCGGAACCCCTCGGTGGTCTCTATCAGTCGCATGAACCTCTCCGTTCCAGCCCCCGTACGGGGTGCCGGTCGTCGCCCTCAGAGTAGCGGTGCGGCCGTCACTCCCCGGGGCGGCGCCAACGGACTCCCTCGAAGCGGCCGAAGTCGGTGTCGAAGGAGACGACCTCGGCCCCGTGCTCGAGGGCCAGCGCGCCAAGGTGGGCGTCATTGACCAGGTTCGCCGCTGTTCCCGAGGGAGAGAGGAGCCCGTGAAGCACGGGCAGGTGACGCGGCGTCGGCTGGAGCACGACGGCGGCCGGCTGAGCCAGCCATGACTCCACCACGCTTACAGCTTCTGCCAGGGTGAGCGGACGCGAGAAGAGGCCCGACCGCGTACTGAGCCGGAGGAAGGCGAGCAGCACCACCCAGTCGAACCCGACTGTTTCTGGGCCGCCGAGCGCACCATCGAGCCACGCTCTGGCGGTCCCATGATGCGGAGCGTCTTCGTTGACGGCGTACAGGAGGACGTTGGCGTCGACCACCTGCACGGCTATTTACGAGAGGCCAGCCGGCGTATCAGCTCTTCGTCCTCGAGCTGGCCGGCCATGGAAAGGGCGCGGTCCCAGGGGATGGACGGATCAAAGCCCATGCGGAAGGTCGGCGTGGAGAACGGCTCCCGAGCCGGCGTGGCCGCCAGACCGGACCTGATGGCGTGGTTGACCGCCTCCTTGAAGGAAAGGCCGCGCTCGCGCATCAGACGCTTGACCAGTGTCTCGACGTCCGGGTCCAGAGTCACGGTTGTACGCACGTCTGCATCGTATCATCGTTGTAGTTGATGCGTTGATGCAGGCAAGGAAGAGGGCACGAAGCGTGATCCGGCGCGCCGCTACAACGGGCCGAGGGCCACCATGCCGGCGCCAGCGGGGGCAACCGGGACCAGATCGGGGGCGAGGTCGTGGAGGGGGACGAGGACGAAGGGGCGGTCCCACATGCGGGGGTGGGGCACGACGAGGTCGTCGTCGGCAACAACCAGTTCGCCTACCAGCAGCACGTCGATGTCGAGGGTGCGGGGCCCGTCCCGAACCGCCCGCTCGCGGTGGGCCGCCGCCTCCAGCTCACGACCGAGTTCAAGCAGCTGGCGGGGGCCCAGCTCGGTGTCCAGCTCCACCACCGCGTTCAGATACGACCCCTGACCGGCTGGCCCGCCCACCGGCTCGGTCTCGTAGACCGGCGACACGGCGACCACGTCGGGCAGTCCGGCCACGGCGGCCCGCAGATGGGCGGCGCGGTCGCCGAGGTTGGAACCGAGGCCGATGAACGCCCTCACCCGCGGGTGCGGGTGATGCGGACGCCGGCGGTTGCCAGGTCGGCGGCCACCGGGGGGCGCAGCTTTCGCACGGCAACGGTCACCGACGCCACCCGGACATCGGCCAGCACGACCTGGGCGACCCGCTCGGCCAGCGTCTCCAGCAGTGAGAAGTGCTCGCCGGCAACCATGGCGCCGACCTCGTCGACGAGCCCGCCGTAGTCGACGGTGTCGGCCACCGTGTCGGACGCCGCCGCCGGCGCCATGTCGAACTCCACGTCGAGGTCCAGCTCGAAGGGCTGAGGCCGCTCCTTCTCCTCGGTCAGGCAGCCGTGGGTGGCCACCACCCGCAACCCCCGCAGTTCCAGGAGGTCGCGCACTGAGTCAGAGCTTGGCGGCCGTCGCCACCAGCTCGCGCCCGGTGGGCCCCATCTGGCGGTGCACGATCTGCTCCAGCACGGCGATGGCCTGCGGGCCGGCCGGCAGCATCCCGGACCAGAGCAGGTAGCCGGCGGTGACGCCCATGAGCCGGTCGCCCAGCTCCTCCTGGTGGAGCAAAACCCGCTCGCCAGCGGCCACCCAACCCTTCAGCAGGTCGTACAGCTCGGGCAGCACCACCTTGGGGTCGTGGGTGGGGCCCAGCGGCAGGTGGCTCCACTTCACGCCCAGCTCGTCGTAGGCGTGCAGGTTGTGCGGCGACGCCAGCAGCGACACGATCCGGCTGAAACCCTGCTCGCGCAGCCAGATGATCTCTTCCTGGCGGCGCACCTTGCGATGGTTGCGGGCGTAACCGCCCGGCCGCTCGCTGATGGCCAGCTTGTCCTTGATCACCCAGGTGAAGTTGCGGGGAGTGATGCCGGCCGCCCACTTTCCCTTCATGCCGCCAGCTCCGCTCCCGATGAACCCGACACCAGGCGGGCGGCCTGCACGGTGGCGGCGACGTCGTGGACACGCACCATCGCCGCCCCGGCAACCATGGCGTGCACGGCGGTGGCCAGCGACGCCTCCAGGCGGTCCTCGGCGGCGGCACCGGTGATGACGCCCAGAAAAGCCTTGCGGCTGGTGCCCACCAGCACCGGGTACCCGGTGGCGACCAGGACCTCCAGGTGGCGGAGCAGGGCCAGATTGTGCTCGACCAGCTTGCCGAAGCCGATGCCCGGGTCGATCCACACCTCGTCCACGCCGGCAGCCACCGCCGCCTCAGCCCGCTCGATCAGGAAACGGCGGACCTCGCTCACCACGTCGTCGTAGCGGGGGTCGACCTGCATCGTCGAAGGCGTGCCCCGGCGGTGCATGGCCACCCAGCCCACGCCGGCGGCGGCGGCCAGCTCGTGCAGCGAGGCGGAAACGTCGTTGACCAGGGAAGCGCCGGCAGCAACAGCCGCCTCGGCCACGGCGACCTTGCTCGTGTCGACCGAAACCCGCACGTGGGGCGCCAGGGCCTCGACCACCGGCACCACCCGGCGAAGCTCCTCGGCCTCGTCCACCGGAGCCGCCCCTGGACGGGTGGACTCACCCCCGATGTCAACCACGTCGGCGCCGGCGGCGACCATCTCCAGGCCGTGGGCGACCGCCGCATCGGTGTCGGCATAGCGGCCCCCGTCGTAGAAGGAGTCAGGCGTGACGTTGAGAACGCCCATGACGAGGGGTGACATCAGGGCCATCGTACTTGCCGGGTGCAAATCCGCTTTTCCGGGCGGCAATGCCCGGCGCCCGATGGCTACCGGGGCCAGAGGCGGGACGGCCAGGTGAGCCAACGGAGGCGCCGCGCCCCCTCGAAGGTGGCCTCGGCGGCCAGGTTGGCGATCGAGGTGGACCACGTGGGGTACACGTGGATGAGGCTCGACAGCTCCATAAGGCGGCCGCCCTGACGGATGAGCAGGGCCAGCTCGTGGATGAGCTCGCCGGCATTTGGCCCGAGCACGTGCGCGCCGAGCAGGTTGCCCTTGCGCCCACACACGGCGACGACGCGTCCGAGGACGTGGCCCTCGGCCCGGGCCCGGTCGGAGTGGGCGAGATCCACCTGCCGGACCCGCACCCCCTTCCCGTGCTTCTGGCGGGCCTCGGCCTCCGTGAGGCCGGCGTGGGCCAGCTCGGGGTCGGTGAAGGTGCACCACGGCACCACCTCGCTCACCGCCCCCTTGCCCGGGTAAAACATGTCCCGCACCGCCCGCAGCGCCTCGTGGGCGGCCGAGTGGGTGAACAGGAACCGCCCGGCCACGTCGCCGGCGGCGTAGATGCTCGACACGCTCGACCGCATCCGCTCGTCCACCTCGACACCCTTGGGCCCCACGCGGACACCCACCGCCTCGAGCCCGAGATCCTCGATGTTGGGTTGCCGCCCGACACCCACCAGCACGTCCTCAGCCGTCCAGCTGGCCGGCGCCCCCGCCTCCGTTCCGTGGACGACCTTGCGGCCGTCCACCGTCTCCACACGCTGCACGTCGACGTCGAAGCGCAGGTCCACGCCTTCCTCGCGCAAGCGGTCGAGGAGCATGGCGACCAGCGCCGGCTCGTCCTTGGGCAGGGCCGAGGCACCCCGCTGCAGCACGGTGACCTTTGCTCCGAGCCGCGAGAGCCCCTGTGCCAGCTCGATGCCGATGGGGCCGGCCCCGATGGCCACGACGCTGGCCGGTGCCCGGTCGAGGTCCCAGAGGTTCTCGCTGGTGAGGTAGCCGGCCTCGGCCAGACCTGGGATGGGTGGCGTGGCCGGGCGGCTGCCGGTGCAGAGAAGGATGTAGCGGGTCGACAGCTCCCGGCCGTCGACCACGACCGTTCGAGCCCCGGTGACCCGGCCCGTCCCCCGGATGATCTCCACACCGAGCGAGGCATAGCGGTCGGGGCTGTCGTCGGTGGCGGCGATCTGGTCCTGGACGGCGCGGATGCGCTTCCAGACCAGCGAGGTGTCGACCTCCAGGTCTGGCCGGGCCGGGAGCCCCCAGTGGTCGGCGTGGCGGATGTGGTGGGCGATCTTGGCCGACGCCAGCAGCGTCTTGGAGGGGACACAGCCGGTCCACAGGCAGTCGCCCCCGACCCGGCCCCGCTCCACCACGGCGACCTTGAGCCCGAGGCTCGCGGCGAACTCAGCCGCCGGCATACCCCCGGATCCCATGCCGATTATGACGAGGTCGTAGCGGCGGCCCATCCGGTCAGCGGCCGTGGATGAAGGCCATGGCCTCCGCCCGGGTGCGGGCATCGTCGCGGAACAGCCCGCGTACGGCCGAGGTCACGGTGGTGGCGCCGGGCGAGCGGACGCCGCGCATGGAGATGCACAGGTGCTCGGCCTCGATCACCACGAGCACGCCCCGGGGCTGCAACACCCGCTCGAGAGTGTCGGCGATCTCGGTGGTGAGCTTCTCCTGCACCTGGAGGCGCCGGGCGTGGACCTCCACCAGACGGACCAACTTCGACAGGCCGGTGATGCGGCCCTCCTCGGACGGGATGTAAGCCACATGGGCCTTGCCGGTGAAGGGAACCATGTGGTGCTCGCAGAGGCTGAAGAAGACGATGTCCCGCTCGAGGATCATCTCGTCGTGGCCCTGCTCGAAGGTGACCTCGAGGGTGGCGTCGGGGTCCTCGTGCATGCCGGCCAGGACCTCGGCGTACATTGCCGCCACCCGCTCGGGCGTGCGCTGGAGCCCATCGCGGTCCGGGTCGTCGCCCACCGCCTCGAGGATCTCGCGTACCGCTTTTTCGATACGCCCCTGGTCGATGTTCATTCCCCGGCCGGGGCTTGTCACGCGGTGGCGGGCTTGCCCGTCAGCCGGCGCCAGAGCGTCAGGGCGCCTACGGGGGCGGCCGGAGGACGAACCTCGGGGGTGGGGCCGGGATCGGGCGGCGGCGTGGGTCGCGGCCGGCGAGGCGGCGCCGGCTTGGCCGCGCCGGTCCACGGCGGGAGGTCGCCCAGGATCTCCATCAGCGCCGGCGTGTCGAGCGTCTCCTTCTCCATGAGAGCGGCGGCGAGCTTGTCCAGGGCCACCCGGTGGGTGGTGAGGATGGCCAGCGCCTCGGCATGCGCGTTGTCGATCAGGTGGCGCACCTCGGCGTCGATGCGGGACGCCACCTCGTCGGAGTAGTTGGGCTGGTGGCCGAAGTCGCGGCCGAGGAAGACCTCGCCGTTCTGCTGGCCCAGCTGCTGGGGGCCGAGGGCGTCGCTCATGCCGTACTGGGTGACCATGGCCCGGGCGATCTCAGTGGCCTTCTCGATGTCGTTGGCCGCGCCGGTGGTGATCTCGGAGAAGATCAGCTCCTCCGCCGTGCGCCCTCCGAGGAGCACGCCGAGCTGGTCGCGCAGCTCAGAACGGCTGACGATGTACTTGTCCTCGGTGGGCAGGGAAAGGGTCCAGCCGAGGGCCCGGCCCCGGGCCACGATGGACACCTTGTGCACGGGATCGGCGTTGGGCAGCACGTGGCCCACCAGGGCGTGGCCGCCCTCGTGGTAGGCGATGACGAGCTTCTCCTTCTCGCTCATCACCCGCGTCTTGCGCTCAGGGCCGCCGATCACCCGGTCGATGGCCTCCTCCAGCTCCAGCATCCCGATGTGCTTGCGGTCGTTGCGGGCCGAGAGGAGAGCGGCCTCGTTCATGAGGTTGGCCAGATCCGCGCCGGTGAAGCCGGGGGTGCGGCGGGCCAGCACCTCCAGGTCGATGGCGTCCTCCAGCGGCTTGCCCCGGGCGTGGACGCCGAGGATCTTCTTGCGCCCCTCCAGATCGGGGCGGTCCACCACGATCTGGCGGTCGAAGCGACCGGGGCGGAGCAGGGCGGGGTCGAGAATGTCGGGGCGGTTGGTGGCGGCCAGGAGGATGACGCCGGCCTTGGTGTCGAAGCCGTCCATCTCCACGAGGAGCTGGTTGAGGGTCTGCTCCCGCTCGTCGTGGCCGCCGCCCATGCCGGCGCCCCGGTGGCGGCCGACGGCGTCGATCTCGTCCATGAAAATGATGGCCGGCGGGTTGGCCTTGGCCTGCTCGAAGAGGTCACGCACCCGGCTGGCGCCAACGCCGACGAACATCTCCACGAAGTCGGAACCCGAGATGGAGAAGAAGGGCACGCCGGCCTCGCCGGCGACCGCCTTGGCCAGGAGTGTCTTGCCAGTCCCGGGGGGCCCGTAGAGGAGCACGCCCTTGGGGATCTTGGCCCCGATGGCCTGGAACTTGGCCGGCGACTCCAGGAAGTCCTTGATCTCCATGAGCTCGGCGATGGCCTCGTCGGCGCCGGCCACGTCGGCGAAAGTGACCTTGGGCTCGTCCTTGGACACCAACCGGGCCTTGGCCTTGCCGAACTGCATGACCTTGCTGCCACCGCCCTGCATGGAGCTGATGATGAAGAGGAAACCGCCCAGCAGCAGCGCGATGGGCAGGAGGTTGAGGAGCAGTGACACCCAGATGTTGTCCTTGGCGTCCTTGGAGCCCACGTCGACCTTGGCCCGCAGCAGCTGGGTGGTCAGCTCGTCGGCGTATTCAGCGGGGAACTTGGCCTCGTACTTTGTGCCATCGGTGAGCTCACCGCGCACGTTGTCGGTGCCCACGATCTCGGCCGTCTTGACCTTCTCGTCGGCGGCGAGATCCTGGAAGCGGCTTAGCTGGAGCTTGGTGCGCTCATCGCCCCCGCTCATCAGGCTGAAAGCTCCCAACCCCACCACCAGGGCCAAGGCGATCCAGAACACAGGGCGACGGAGTAGCTGCTTCACGGTGATCAAAGGCTATAGGGCCGCCGGCACTTCTCTCCCTCGCCGTATTCGCTACGTCGGAATATAGGTGCAGACGTAGGGCAGGTTACGGTAACGCTCCACCGCGTCGAGGCCGTAGCCGATCACGAAGTCGGGCGGGATGGTGAAGCCCACGTAACGAAGGTCTGGATCGGTCTTCTGAAGGCCCTGCTTCACGAGCAGCGCGCACACTTCAAGGCTGGCGGGGCCGCGGGCCAGCAGGTTCCGCCGCACGTAGGAGAGCGTGAGCCCGCTGTCGACGATGTCCTCCACCAGCAGGACGTGGCGGTCCGACAGGTCCAGGTCGAGGTCCTTCACGATGCGGACGACGCCGCTGGTCTTGGTGGCGCTGCCGTAGGAGGAGACAGCCATGAAGTCGAACTCCACGGGCAGACGAATGGCTCGGGCCAGGTCGCTCATGAAGACGAAAGCGCCCTTCAGCACCCCCACGAGCAGGGGCGGGCGGCCCTCGTAGTCGTTGGTGATCTGCTCGCCCAGCTCGGCGATCCGCTGCTCGAGCTGCTCGGTGCTCACCACTATGCGGCCGAGCCTCGGGTCGTCGGAAGCATGTGCCCCTTCGGCCCCGGCCATCGGAGGCGACGCTACTCCGCCGGCTCGACGCGCAACCGGCCTCGTGAGCGGGCCACCCGGCGGCCGCCCTCCACTTCACAGGCGGTGGCCTCGCCGCGGGCCACAGCCATGACCCTCTCCACCGCGGCGGACGACGGCGGGTGGTCCCCGACACCCAGCAGGGCCCGAAGAGCACGGCGGGCCAGCGCCGGCGGGGCGCCGCCCAGGGCGCCGGTGTCGGCGCTGTCGATGCCGGCGGAGAGCTGGTCCAGGAGGTCCGCCTCCTCCCGGAGCAGGGCGGCCTGGCGGACGAGCACGGGCACCATGTCGCGCTCGGCGATGTCCTCCAGCAGTGGGAGCAGCTCGTGGCGGACCCGGTTGCGTCGGAAGGAGGGATCGGCGTTGGACGGGTCCCGCACAGGGACGAGGCCTTCGGCCGAACAGAGGGCGTGGGTCTCGGAGCGGCGCAGGGCGAGGATGGGCTTGGCGGGCCCGGGGCGCATGCCGGCGAGACCGTCGAGGCCGGCGCCGCGGAGGAGGTTGAGCAGGATCGTCTCAGCCTGGTCGTCGGCGGTGTGACCGGTTGCCGCGCCGGCGGGAAGGGCGGCCCGGCGAGCGGCGCGGGCGCGGGCTTCGAGGTTGCCGCCGGCGGCGATCTCCACCTTCACCGA
Organism: Acidimicrobiales bacterium; assembly: GCA_035525365.1. Lineage (GTDB taxonomy): Bacteria > Actinomycetota > Acidimicrobiia > Acidimicrobiales. The sequence continues at coordinate 9,828 of DATLEK010000094.1, read as the reverse complement.
GTGGAACCCGGCCGCGTACCTGGCCGCCGCCTGGGCCACGACTTCGGCCTCCCTGCCCGACTCCGGCCGCAAGCCGTGGTCCACGTGCACCGCCGTCACGTCGCAGCCGGCGGCCGTCGCCAGCACCAGCAGGGCGAGCGAGTCGGCGCCCCCTGAGACCGCGCATACCAACAGCGTGCCGGCCGGCGGGAAAATGCAGCGGGCGAGCAGATTGGCCCTCGACGGCGCCACGACGTTCATGCCACGACGTCGGACCGCGCCCTCTCGATCCAGCGGGACGGCTGCTGGATCTCGGTTAGGTCGGGCAGCCACTCCGGCCCCTGCCACACCCGCTCGAACAGCTCGGGGCCGCCGGCCGCCTCCACCGCCTCGATGAACCGCTCCCCCTGCTCGTACTGCTTCATCTTGGCTTCGAGCCCGATGAGCTGCTGGAGCAGGCGGGCCGGGCCCCGCACCTCGGCCCGGCGCTGGTGGAGAACGTTGGAGAACCGGGGCGCACTGGGGATGCGGCCGGCGCCGGCGCGGTCCATGGTGACGTCGCCGTGGCCCTCGAGCAGGCTCATCAGCCCGCCCACCTGATGGAGCATGGCCTGCTGCTCCGGGCTGGCGAGGAGGCCTACGATGCCGCCATCGGCCAGGGGATTGCGCCCCGCCCGCATCTCGTCGACCGCCTTGCGGAGGGCCTCCAGGAAGCGCTTGGGATCGGGGTCGACGCTGTCGAGGGTTCCCTCCACCAGAGACAAAAAGTGCGGCCGCAGCCAGGGGATGCCGGTGAACTGGCAGCGGTGGGTGACCTCGTGGAGGGCCAGCCACAGGCGGAACTCCCGGGGGGGAAAGCCGAAGCGCTTCTCCAGGGCCAGGATGTTCGGCCCCACGTAGTAAACGATGTCCTGGTCCTCGGGGCGCTCCTCTTCCACCAGGAGCAGGTCGTACTGACCGAGCACCCGGCCCGACATCCAGCCCAGCATCGTGCCCAACTGCGCGCCGGTGACGGCGCGGCTCACCGGCGCCAGCGGGCTGGTGGACAGCTTCGGTCCGAGCTTGTCGGTGAGGGGGCGCAGAAGGCGGCGGAACGAGGCGATGTTGGCGCGCACCCAGCCTTCCCTGTCGGTCACACGGGCCCGGGCGGGGCCGGCCAGCGAGCGCAGGCCCGTGGCCTCGGCGACCAGCTCCTCGGCCAGAGCGGTGAGCTCGGTGAAGTCCGGCTCCAGCGAGTCGTAGTGGTAGGAGCTGGCCAGCGGCTCCCGCCCCGCCACGCGCACGGCAACCTTCTCGGCGATGGCCCACGAGATGGGATCGGGGGACGCCGCCGTGCTGTCCGCCACAGCTACTGCTTGGGGTACTTGTTGCTGGAGACCTTGGAGAGATAGCCGAGAATGGTGAAGACCACCATGAGCAGGGACGGGATCAGGATGGCGATGCCGATCCAGTAGTGCCACACCTTGGCGGCCAGGAGGAGCTGCATGGCATCGATGCTAACGCTGCCGGCGCCGGCGGCTCAGGCGCGGTGCTAGAGCCCGCCGCCGTCCTGCTTCTTGAATTCGTGCTGGAGGGCGACGGCGATGCGGGCCCGCAGGTCGTCGGGGACCCGGTCCCGGCACTTGCGGGCGATCACCGATCGCAGCTCCGCCTCGAAGTCGAAGGCGTCGAGGCAGGGCAGGCAGTTGTCGAGATGAGTCTTGATGTCCGCTCGCCGTACGTCGTCGAGTTCGCCGTCGAGGTAGTGGTAGAGGCGGTGCATGGCCTCACCACAGTCGCCGGTGCCTCCTGTGCCGCCGCCACAGTTGCCGGCGGTGCCGAAGTCGCCGAACCCAGTCATCCTTCTCGCTCTCCGACAAGGCCACGGTTCATGCCGAAATCGAACAACGCCTTCTGCAGCGCCCTTCTTCCCCGGTGGAGACGGCTCATGACCGTTCCGATGGGAACGTCGAGGATGGTGGCGATCTCCTTGTAGGAGAAACCCTCGACGTCGGCCAGCAGGACAGCCATGCGGAACTGGTCGGGCAGCGCCTCCAAAGCCTCCTTCACTTCGCTCTCGGTGAACGACTCGAGCACCTCGTCCTCGGCACTGCGGCCGGCGGCCGCCGCCTCCAGGCCACCCAGCCGGCGGTACAGGAACAGCTCCTCGACGTCGTCCACGTCGGTCTGCTCGGGCCGGCGCTTCTTGGCCCGGTAGCTGTTGATGAAGGTGTTGGTGAGGATCCGGTACAGCCAGGCCTTCAGGTTGGTCCCCTGCTGGAAGCTGGCGAAGGACCGGTAGGCCTTGAGATAGGTCTCCTGCACCAGATCCTCGGCGTCGGCCGGGTTCCGGGTCATGCGAAGGGCCGCGCTGTACAGCGACGGCATGTGCTCCATGGCCTGCTCCACGAACAGGGCCTGGACGGCGGTGGGAGCCGGAGTGGCCACGACTTGACGCTATACCCCGCCCGCCGCCGGGAAAGCCTCACGACTGGAGCCCGAGGGGGGAATCGAACCCCCGACGTTTCGATTACGAATCGAACCCTCTGCCGACTGAGGTACTCGGGCGCAAGGGGCAGGGTAGCGGGGCCGGGGGCTGCCTTTGCCGGCAGAAACCGTTCTGACAGAACGGTTCTTGCCGTCAAAGCCTTTGAGGGCGGCGAATTTGGGGGAAGCGGCGTCAACCCAGGCGTCCCAGACGCACCAGGAGAGCCTGGAGGAGGAGGACCACATTCGGGTTCCGGATGAGCGCCTCGTTGGCGGTGGCCATGGCGTCGAGAGCAGCGAGGGCTTCGGTGGGATTGCGGTCGGAGGCGAGGCGGTCGCGGTAGGCGCCGGCCAGGGCGGAGAGGCCGAAACGCAGCTCGTCGGTACGCAGGCGCCGCTCCTCCCGCTTGTGGCGGGCCTCGGTGTCCTTGCGCACCCCGGCCTGGTCCCCGTAGAGGCGGGCTCTCTCGGCCAGGGCCACCAGCTCCTCGGCGTGGCGGGCGGCCAGTGGCTCCAACATGGCCTCCAATCCGGCCACCAGCTGGTCGGCCAGAGTGGCGGCAGTGGCTCCGGTGCCGTCGAGGCGACCGGGCACGGCCCGCCACGCCTCCCGGCGTTCCGCGAAGCCGGGGTCCGAGGCCAGCAACCGGGCCCGGTCCATACGTCCGCCCGAAGCGGCCGCGGCCTCGGCGGCGACGGTGGAGTCCACGCCGCCGGCGACCAGCGCCTCACGCACCGACTCCTCGGGAGCCGGCGGGAAGTCGATGCGCACGCACCGGCTGGCGATGGTGGACAGCTCCGGGGGGACCAGCTCGGCCAGCACCACGAAGACGGTGGTGGCGGGCGGCTCCTCGATGGTCTTCAGCAGCCGGGGGTACTGCTCGGCCACCAGGTGGAAGTCGACCAGCACCAGCACTTTGCGGGGCGCCTCGACCGGGCTGAGGGAGGCGGCCTCCAGGATCTGCTTGATCTCCTCGACCCGCAGCGAGGCGCCGGTGCGCTCGAAGAAGCGCACGTCGGGGTGGACCCCGGCGAAGACCCGCCGGCAGATCTCGCAATTGGAGCATCCGCCGTCGGCGCAGAGCAGGGCGGCGGCGAAAGAGCGGGCCGCCTCGCGTGTGCCCGTGCCCGCGGGCCCAACCAGAAGGTAGGCATGCACGGGCGCCTTCGCGGCGGCCACCAGATGGGCGACGGCCCGGTCCTGGCCGACGATGTCGCCATACAGCCCGGGGCCGCTCATCGCCCGTCCTCCTCCTCCAGCATCGGCGCCACCGCGGCCCAGACCCGCTGGGCAACGTCGTCCACACTGCCGGCGGCGTCGACCACACGCCACCTGGCGGGATCAGCCGCGGCCAAGGCGTGGAAACCGGCGGTCACCCGCTCATGGAACTCCCCCGCCTCGATCTCGAAGCGGTCCGGCGCCGCAGTGGTAGCCAGGGCTGCGCCGGGAGGAAGGTCCAGCAGGATCACCAGGTCAGGCCATAGCCCACCCGTGGCCCAGTGGCTCAGCCAGCGGAGCTCCTCGAGGTCGAGGCCCCGCCCGTAGCCCTGGTAGGCGAGCGACGAGTGGGAGAAGCGGTCGGTGACCACGTGGCGGCCGGAGGACAGCGCCGGCGCCACCACCTCGGCCACGTGCTGGGCCCGGGCCGCGGCCATGAGCAGGGCCTCGGCCCGGATGTCGAGATTGACGGTGCCGGCGTCGAGCAGCAGGGCCCGCACCCGTTCACCCACTGCCGTTCCTCCCGGCTCGCGGGTCACCAGGGCGCCCACTCTGTCGGCCAGGAGAGCGGACTGGGTGGACTTCCCGCACGCCTCTCCGCCCTCGAAGGCGATGAGCCGGCCGCGGCCACTCATTCCCGCCGCTCCGTCCGGGTGGTCATGGTCACCTGCACGAGCACGCCGGCGGTGACGATGATCAGCCCCCCCAGCCACAGCGTCAGGCGCACGCCCGGCAGGGCCACCGCCACGCCGGCGATGGTGACCGACCGCTCGAAGAGGCGGGCCGACAGGCGGTCGAGCACGGACGACAGGAAGGGCGCCAGAGTGAAGGACAGCAGGAGGCAGAACCGCACCAGGGTGTAGAGGGCGGCGAAGATCCGCCCCCGCAGCTCGTCCTGCACGTTGGCCTGGAGAATGGTGAAGCCGAGGATGTACACCGATCCCGCGCACAGCCCGATGAGGGCGACGAATCCCAGAGCGGGCGTGAGGGTCGACATGGACGCGGCCAGCAGCAGGGAGATGCCGGCGCCGAACACCGACGCCACGAAGATGCGCTCGTGCGGCACCCGCCGCTGCACAACCGAAAGGGTGACCACGCCGACGGCCATCCCTGTCCCCAGAGCGGTGAGCAGCAGCCCGAACCCTGCGGTTCCCGCCCCCAGCACGCTGGCCGACATCACCGGACCGAGGGGCACCACCATGCCGCCGCCGATAAGCCCGGTGCCCAGGCCGAGCATCACCGAGCGCACCAGCTGGTTGTGGCGGATGAAGCTCCACCCATCGGCCAGCTCCCGGAAGGTCTGGCGCAGGTCGATGCGCCGGCGCACCTCCGCGTCCTTCTCCGGGCGGCGGAGGGAGAGGGTCGAAATGAGAATGGCCGAGGTGAAGAAGGTCAGCACGTCGACGTAGATCGCCACCGTCTCCTGGCTGACCCGAAGGCTCTCGAGGGCGTCGAAGGTGCCGAGTCGGGAGGCCACGCCGGCCAGCACGGCGAAGAGGGCGGAGCCGATCGGGAAGGTGCCATAGGCCGCCACCAGAGAGAGGGAGTTGGCGTTGGCGAGGAACTCGGGGCGCACCAGGTTGGGCACCGACGCCTCCTTGGCCGGCGACCACATAAGGGTCATGACCTCCAGCAGCAGGGAGGCGAAGAACAGCCCAGGGATGGTGTCCACGAAGGGCAGGCCGAGCAGGACGAGACCCCGGCCGATGTCGCACGAGACCATGACCTTCTTGCGGTCCCACCGGTCGACGAACACGCCGGCGGCGGGGCCGAGGAAGAACCCGGGCACGAGGCGGGCGGACAGCACGATGCCGATGGCCGCCTCCGGCGACGAGCCACCAATCCGGGCGGCGATGGCCGAGATGGCCAGCAGACCAACCCAGTCTCCCAGCGACGACGCCACCTGGGCCAGCCACAGGCGGAAGAACTCTGGCGAACCGAAGAGGCGGATCGTCGACGGCTCGTCGCCCGAAGCGGCCAGCTCGTCTGAACCGTCCAGAACTCTGGGCTGCGTGCGAGGCACCTGCACCGTCGGAACATCGCGCGTCAGCGGATCGGGACCCTCCTCGCCCTCAGGTGGAGACCCCGGTTGCGATGGCTCCCCCACAAGCCGGAGGCTAATAGTGGGCAGGCCCCCCTCGGTGTTGGTGAGTTGAGAGAGGAGACGCCGATCTTGTGCTACAACTAGCACATGTCGTCAATCGGGATCCGCGAGCTGCGGCAGCGAGCCAGTGAGCTGCTGCGCCGGGTGGAGCAAGGAGAAACAATCGAGATCACGGACCGAGGCCGCCCGGTGGCCCTGCTCGCGCCGCTACCGGCCGGAAGTCCACTGGAGCGGATGCGCGCCGCCGGCGAGGTCGACGCCGCAGCGGGCGACTTGGACGACCTCCCCGATCCGATCACTTTGCCGTCCGGGGTAGAGCCCCCGTCGGTGACGCTGGCCCGCTTGCGCCATGACGAGCGCTGATGCCTGCCACGTACCTCGACTCCTCGGCGATCGTGAAGCTCGCCGTTCGAGAGCCTGAGTCGGCCGCATTGCGGCGTTACCTCCGGCGTCGGCGTCCCCTCGTGTCCAGCGCGGTAGCCCGTACCGAGGTTCTCCGTGCGCTGCTGCCAGGCGGCGAGGCGGCGGGCGGGCGCGGACGTGAAGTGCTCGCTCGCATCGACCTGATCCGCGTCAACGACCGCTTACTGAACAGTGCCGGGATCCTGCTGCCCATCGAGGTCCGCTCCCTCGACGCCATCCACCTTGCGACGGCCCAGCATCTCGGCACCGACCTCGGCCAACTCGTCACCTTCGACGCCCGCATGGCCGGCGCCGCCGAGGCATTGAATCTGTCGGTCGTCTCGCCCCGCTGAATCGCGGCCCAGTTGGCCCGTGCATCAGGCCTCGTCGGCGGTGCTGGATGGCTGTGGCCATGACTGGGAGCGGCCGGACAGGGCCAGCAGCTCGCCTTGGCGGCCGCACTCTTCCGGGGGCGCCAGGGGAGCTGCGAAGACTCCCGCTCCCTGCCATTCCTCGGCGTGGATGGATAGGTAGTCGAGGGCCAGCTCGACGAGCTCGGGGTCGAGGTGCTCGTCGCCGCCGGTGGCCCGGGCCAGGTCCCAGGCGTGGATGGTGTGGTCGACCGTCAGCTGGGTGACGTACTCCTCGGCCGAGATGTCGCCGAACGAGACGTGGACGGTGGTGGCCAGGACGTCCGGCTGGGCGACAGCCACCAGGCTGTCGGCGGCGGCCTGCTGCCACACGTGCTTGGGATCGTCGCCGAGCTGATCGCCTTCGAAGCGGTCACCGACCTGCTCGATCGTCATCCCCGCCAGCAACGGCGGGGTCCAGAGGTTCTCCGACAACAGGTGGTTGATCAGGCCCCGCACGTCCCAGTCGGCACAGGGCGTCGGCCGCGACCAGTCGTCCTCAGCCACGTCGAGCACCCGTGACCCAAAGCCCTCGACAGCCCGCTGGTGGAGCGAAACGAGATCGGCCATGGCAACACCCCCTTGCCCCCGATGATACCGGCGCGCCAGCTCAAGCGCCGGGCGCCCGAAACCTGCTCAGGAGGCGGTGGTGGCCTTCTTGACCGCCTTGGCCTTGGGCTTGGCCTTCGCCTTGGCCGCCGCCGGCTTCTTGGCCCCCTTCTTCTTGGGCGCCGGCCCCTTGGACCTCTTGTCGGCCAGCAGCTCGGCCGCCCGCTCGGGGGTCAGCTCCTCCACCGAGTCGCCCCGGGGGACGGTGACGTTGCACTCGCCGTCGGTGATGTAGGGACCGAAGCGGCCCTCCTTGACGACGATGGCGCCGCTAGAGACCGGATCGGGCCCCAGCTCCCGCAAGGGCGCGGCAGCGGCGCCACGGCCACGGCGCTCCTTGGGCTTGGCGTAGACGGCCAGCGCCTCGTCGAGAGAGATGGACAAGAGCTGCTCCTCAGCCTCCAGGCTGCGGCTGTCGGTGCCCTTCTTCAGGTACGGCCCGTAGCGCCCGTTCAAAGCCACGATCTCCTCGTTGTCAGCCGGGTCCACCCCCACCACCCGCGGCAGCGTGAGCAGCCTCAGGGCGTCCTCCAGGGTGACACTCTCGGGCGTCATGGTCTTGAACAGCGAGGCGGTGGCCGGCTTCTTCTTGGACTTGGGCGACGGGTCCACCTCGCCCATCTGGACATAAGGACCGAAGCGGCCGGCCTTCACCGTCACGGTGAGGCCGGTCTCGGGGTCGGCGCCCAGGGTGCGGTCGCCGCTCGGTGCGGCCAGCAGCTCCTCGGCCCGCTCCACTGTCAGCTCGTCGGGGGCCAGGTCCTCGGAGATGGATGCCCGCTCGTCCTCACCTCGCTGGAGATAGGGGCCGTAGCGGCCCACCCGCACGAAGATGTCGCGGCCCTCGCTGTCCGCTCCGATGAGGGTGGCGCTGACCTCTCGGGGGTCGATCTGGTCGAGGCGCTCGGCGATGAGGGGCTTCAGGCCGGGCGTGCCGTTCCCGAAGTAGAACCGGGACAGCCACGGAACCCGCTCCTGGCGCTTGCCGGCGATCTCGTCGAGGTCGTCCTCCAGGCGGGCGGTGAAGCCGTAGTCCACCAGCTGGTCGAAGTGGAGCTCCAGCAGCTTGACCACGGCGAAGGCGGTGAAGGTGGGCACCAGCGCCGGCCCCTTCTTCCACACGTAGCCCCGGTCCTGAATGGTGGAGATGATGCTGGCGTAGGTGGACGGGCGGCCCACCCCCTTGTCCTCGAGAGCCTTCACGAGGGAGGCGTCGGTGTAGCGGGCCGGCGGCTGGGTGGTGTGGCCCTTGGCCTCCAGGCCGGCCAGGTCGAGCGGGTCGCCGACCGACAAGGCCGGAAGGCGGACCTCACGGTCCTCCAGCTCGGCCTCGGGATCGTCGGATCCCTCCACGTAGGCCCGGAAGAAGCCGGGGAAGGTGATGACCTTGCCGCTGGTGGCGAACTCGGCGTCCTCGCCGGCTGACGAAGTGCCGGCCACCCGGATCTGCACGGTGCGCCCCACGGCGTCGGCCATCTGCGATGCCACCGTGCGCTTCCACACCAGCTCGTAGAGGCGCAGGTCGTCGCCCGACAATTCGCGGGAGACGCTGTCGGGGGTGCGGAAGTCGTCGCCGGCCGGGCGGATGGCCTCGTGCGCCTCCTGGGCGTTCTTCACCTTGCGGGCGTAGCGGCGGGGCTGGTCGGGCACGTAGTCGGCGCCGTACAGCTCGGTGGCCTGGCGACGGGCCGCGTTGAGGGCGGTCTCCGACAGGTTCGTGCTGTCGGTACGCATGTAGGTGATGTAGCCGTTCTCGTAGAGCCGCTGGGCCACCTGCATGGTGCGCTTGGAATCGAAGCGCAGCTTGCGGCCGGCCTCCTGCTGGAGGGTGGAGGTCATGAACGGCGGGTACGGCGAGCGCCGGTAGGGCTTCTCCTCCACCGAGCGCACGGCGAAGGCGCTGGCGGACAGGCGCCCGGCCAGGGCGGCGGCCTCGGCCTCGTCGAGACGCACCACGCCGGCGCCGGCGTCGGTGACCGCAGCCTGCTTGAGCCGGCCGTCCTCGGTGAAATCCTTGCCCGTGGCCAGGCGGCGGCCGTCCACGGCGACCAGGCCGGCGGTGAAGGCCGGCGCCTCCTTGGCGAAAGTGCCCTCCAGATCCCACCAGCCGGCGGTACGAAAACGCATGCGCTCGCGCTCGCGCTCGACCACCATGCGGGTGGCCACGCTCTGCACCCTCCCGGCCGACAGGCGGGGCAGGATCTTGCGCCACAGCACGGGGGACACCTCGAAGCCGTAGAGGCGGTCGAGGAGGCGGCGGGTCTCCTGGGCGTCCACCAGGGGCATGTCGAGCTCCCGCCACTCCTCCACCGCCCGCTCGATGGCCGGACGGGTGATCTCGTGGAACACCATGCGCTTGACCGGCACCCGGGGAGCGAGCACCTCCAACAGATGCCAGGCGATGGACTCGCCTTCGCGGTCCTCGTCCGTGGCCAGGTACAGCTCGCTGGCGTCCTTGAGGGCGGCCTTGAGCTTCTTGACCACGTCCTTCTTGCGCTGGGGGATGACGTAGAGGGGCTTGAAGTCGTTGTCCACGTCGACCCCGAGGCGGGCCCAGGGCTCTGCCTTGTAGGCCGCGGGGATCTCCGAGGAGTCGCCCGGGAGGTCACGGATGTGGCCGACGGAGGATTCCACGACGA
>DATLEK010000074.1:0-13716 GCA_035525365.1 Acidimicrobiales bacterium | reverse complement strand
CTCGCGCTTCTTGCGCCAGCGCCGCACCTCCGACGGGGCCGGCGAGATCGTCTACCGCTCCACCCTCGAAGAGGTGGCCGAGATGATGTCGATCGTGCGGGGCTTTGCCCAGCGGGTGTTCGAAAAGGCCCGGGCCGAGGGCCGCCGCGAGCCCGAGGAGGCCTATCTGGCCGACGGCCTGCTCAACGCCACCCGCGCCGGCGCCGCTGCGGCCCGGGCCCGGGGGGCTCGGCCGGCCGGCGGTGGCGGGGCAGCCGGCGGTGGCGGGGCAGCCGGTCGTCGTGTCTCGGGTGGTGGGCCGGCGGGTGGTGGGCCGGCGGGTGGTGGGCCGGCGGGTGGCGCCGGTGGGGCTGCCGGCACGGCGACTGGCGGGCCCCAAGGCCCCGTACCGGGCAGTAACCGATCAGCACACGGCGATCCCGGAACCCACGGCGGTGCAACGCCGGGAGCAACCGACGGTGGCAGCGACGAGCCCGTTGCCACCCCTGGGGCCACCGCGTCGGAAGGCGCGGCCACCAACGGAACCCTGTTTGACGACGGCACAGCTGCCGGCCCCGGCGCCGCGGCTAGCACAGTCACCCCAGACGAGGACGACATAGACCAAGACGACTCCTCCGATCCCCTGGCGCCGCCGGTGCGCCCGACCAAGGTGATCGTGCGCATCGACTGGGAGTCCCTCGTGCGGGGCTGGCCCATTGACGAGGAGATCTGCGACATGACCGGAGTGGGACCGGTGCCGGTCACTGCGGTGCGCGAGATGATCGAGTGCGGCGACGTGTTCCTCGCCGCGATCGTCACCAAGGGCCAGGACGTGGTCAACGTGGCCCATCTGGGCCGGCGTCCCAGCGCCACCCAGCGCACCGCCTTGGACTGGATGAACCCCAGTTGCACCGCCTGGGGCTGCAACGGCTCGGTGCGCCTGCAGATCGACCACCGCGAGGACTGGGCCGACATCAGGATCACCTTGTTGAGCCTGCTCGACGGCCTGTGTGCTCACCACCACCACCTCAAGACCTACCAGGGCTGGATGCTGGTGGAGGGCAAGGGCCGAAGGCCCATGGTGGCTCCCGATGACCCACGCCATCCCAAAGCCCGAGCCGGGCCGGCGCCACCGCCGGCCGAGAACACCGACGCAGAGGGTGGCGTGGCGTGATGACGCCCGGGCACCAGCACGACCACCCCCGGATGAGCCGTGCCGGCGCCGGCGCACCCTTGGGTGATGGACGCCGTGCCGGCGCACCCTTGGGTGATGGATGCGGGCGCCGGGCTGCACCCTCCCGTGATGGGGTGCCGCCGGGCCGGACACGGGATGATGCCGTGGGGCTTCGGGCCCGCGATGCCTTTGGAGGTATCATGTTCGAGGTGGACCATCCCAGCCGGTACCCGATCTGGGCGCTGTTGCGCCGGGCGCGGAAGGAGGCCGGGCTGTCCCAGCGGCAGCTGGCGGAGCTGGCCGGAACGTCGCAGGCTGCTATCGCTCGGTACGAGAAGGCGCGGGTGATGCCCGACCTGGCCACGCTGTTCCGTTTGCTTCGCTGCTGCGGCTTCGACCTCCGACTCGACCTTCAGCCTCACGACGACCACGACGAGGTCCTCATCTCGGAGAACCTGCGCCGGTCGCCGGCGGAGCGTGCGGCTCGCAACCGGTCCGCCACTCGAATGAGGGCGGCTGCGGCACGATCTCGTGCGCCGGGAACCGCTGTGTCCGATGCCTGAGTTACCCGACTGCTCCACCACAGCTTTGAAATCCTGGTACGTCATCCTTTCTCGAGGACGCCCCCAGCCCGGCAAAGGCCAAGGCCAAGGCGGCGCCAGCCCCCGCCGCGGACGACATCGACCGCGCAGCACCAATGCCTGATGTGCCGCCGGCAGAGCTGGATGCCGAGTCGATGATCGCCGTGCTCAATCGTCACGAGGTCTCCTACATCGTGATCGGCGGCTACGCCGCCCTCCTCCATGGAGCCTCGACCGTCACGATTGACCTTGATATAACGCCGTCCTCGGCACCCGAGAACCTCGATCGGTTGAGCGCCGCGCTACGTGAGATGGGTGCTGAGCTGCGGGCATCGGGCGTAGAGGTTCCCCTGAAGATTCCGCTCGACCGGCGAACCTTCGAGCAGTTCCCGACCTTTCTGAACCTTCGTACCGAACACGGCGACCTGGACATCTCGATGAATCCGTCAGGCCCGAACGGGAAGACCTTCGACTACGAGCAGCTGGCCCGCTCGGCGGTGCACATCTTCCTACCTGAGCCGGTAACCCTCGCCAGCCTCGACGACATCATCTCGTCCAAGCGCGCCGCCGCCCGTCCCAAGGACTTCGTTGTCCTGCCGATCCTGGAGGAGCTTCGTGATCAGCTGAACCGAGGCAGCCGCTGATCGTCGCCGGCGGTCAGGCGACTACGCGGAGGATCTCCTCTATGGAGGTGTTGCCTTGGCCCACGTGGGTGAGGCCGGCCTGTTTGAGGGTGAGCATGCCCTGGGCCATGGCCATCTTCTTGATGTCCTCGGAGTGGTCTCGGCCGACAATGAGGCGCTCGATCTCCTCGGTGACGGTGAGGACCTCATGGATGGCGAAGCGGCCCTTGTAGCCGGTCTTGCCGCAGGCCGAGCATCCGATGGGGCGGTAGACCTCGTTGGCCTCGCCGTCGGCGTCCTCGTCCCAACCGACCCGCTTCAGCTCGACCTCGCTCGGTTGATATGCCTGCTTGCACTTGTCGCACAGCCGGCGGGCCAGGCGTTGGGCCACGATGCAGTCGAGGGCGCTGGCCACCAGGAACGGCTCCACTCCCATCTCGATGAGGCGGGTGGGGGTGCTGGCGGCGTCGTTGGTGTGGAGGGTGGACAGCACGAGGTGGCCGGTGAGGGCGGCTTCGATGGCGATGGTGGCCGTCTCCTTGTCCCGGATCTCACCGACGAGGATGATGTCGGGGTCGGACCGGAGAATGGACCGCAGGGCGGCCGAGAAAGTCATGCCCGCCTTGTTGTTGGTCTGGATCTGGTTGATCCCGGTGAGGCGGTACTCCACCGGGTCCTCCACCGTGATGATGTTCTTGGTGGGCTCGTTCAAGATGTTGAGGGTGGCGTAGAGGGTGGTGGACTTGCCCGATCCGGTGGGCCCGGTGACCAGGATGGTTCCGTAGGGCTTGGTGTAGGACTGGGCGTAGCGCTCCATGGACGACGGCAGGAAGCCCAGGTCCGACAGCTTGAGCAGGGCGGTGCCCTTGTCCAGGATGCGCATGACGATCTTCTCGCCGTAGACGGTGGGGAGCGTGGCCACCCGCAGGTCGACCGAGCGACCTCCGAGGGTGACGTTGACCCGGCCGTCCTGGGGGATGCGGCGCTCGGCGATGTTGATGTCGGCCATGATCTTCAGCCTCGACAGGATCCCCGACTGGATGCTCTTGGGCGGGCGCATGACCTCGTGCAGCACACCGTCGATGCGGTAGCGCACCCGCAGGTCCCGCTCCCCCGGCTCGATGTGGATGTCCGACGCCCGGTCGGACACAGCCTGGGTTATGAGCATGTTGACGAGCTTGACGAGGGGGGCGTCCTCGGTGGCCTCCCGGATGTTCGACAGGTCCTCGTCGGCCTCGTACTCGCTGGCTGCCTGGGCGCCGATGCTCTCGGCGTCGGTGTCCATGCGGTGATGGCGGTCGATGGCGTCGAAGATGGCCTCCCGGGTGGAGACCATGACTTTGACCTCGGTCTTGGTGATGGTGCGGATGTCGTCGATGGCAAAGACGTTGGACGGGTCCGCCATGGCCAGGAGCAGCTTGGAGCCCTCCCAGCCGATGGGCAGGGCCTGGTAGCGGCGGGCGACGGTTGAGCTGATGAGGCCGGCGGCGCTGGCGTCCACGGAGAAGTCGGAGAGGTCGACGAAATCGAGGCCGATCTGGCTGGCCAGCATGGACACCAGCTCGCTCTCGGTGACCAGGCCGTTGTCGATGAGGATCCGCCCCAGCGACTTCTGGGTGGTGGCCTGCTCGCCCAGTGCCTCGGCGAGGGCCTCCTCGGAGAGGAGCTTCGCCTGCACGAGGAGGGCCCCGAGCTGGTTGCCCTCAGACACAAGCCTGGCTCCGGATCCGGGCGCAAAACTGCCGGTCTTGAGGCTGCCGGTCTTGGGACTGCCGGGCGCAGGACTGCCGGGCGCGGGCGCAGTTCTGGGGCCGGTCGTGGGGCTGCCGGCGGCGCGCTGCGGCCATCATCAGGACCAATTGTGCCCCAGACGCGGGTGCTTCAGGAACGCACGGAGTTCAAGAACTTGAGGAGCAGGCCCCGGTTGAGCGGCTCCTCGCTCTTGGGCGCCTCGTCGTCGGAGTCCTCGGAGTCCTCGTCGTCCTTGCCGGCGGGGGTGTCGGCCGCGGCGGGCTTGGCGGCGGCGGCGGCGGGCTTGGCGGCGGAGCCGGCGGGCTTGGCGGTTGCGGGCTTGGCGGTTGCGGGCTTGGCGGGGGCGCCCGCAGTGGCGGGGCGGACCGCCGGGGAGGCGGTGGCGCCCTGGAGCTGGGCCAACTGGTGGATGAGATCGGCCGACTCCTGCTCGGAATCCTCGTCGTCGTCGGCGACGGGGGCCGCCGCCTTGGTCTTCGCCCTGGCCGGGGCGGTGGCGTCGTCTTCTGTGGGCATCCCGCCGGCGGACTTGGCGCCGGCGGACCTGGTGGCGCCGGCGGGGACGTTGTCGGTGCTCCCGGAGTTGCGGCCCGTTGCCAAGGGTCGGCCTGCATCGGCGCCGTCGTCGGTGCTCCCGGAGGTGCGGGCCGTTGCCGAGGGCCGGCTCGCATCGTCGGCGGCGGCGCTCCCGGAGGTGCGGGCCCTCATCGGGACGCGGCCGGATGAGGGATCGTCGCTGCCGGCGCCGTCCTCGGTGTCGGCGGACGTAGGTGCCGCCGCGGGGATGTCGTCGCCGGCGGACCTGGAGCTGCTGGCCGCTGCGTCATCGGCGGCCGCGGTGGAGGCACTCTTGGATCTGGCTGTCGTGGCGGCATCGGCCGGGGTTTCGTGGCCGGCACTCCTGGCCCGGCTGGCGGCGTCATCAGCGGCCGAGTCGTCGTCGGCGCCGGAGCGGGTGCCAGCGGTCCTGGCGCCGCCGGCCGAGTCGTCGTCGGCGCCGGCGCCGGTGTCGGCGAGGCTGGAGAAGGCGGCCACAGCCGCTGGACTGGCCCGGCGGGCGGGCGGGGCGTCGGATGCTCCGGTTCCAGCCTGCTCGGCGGCGGCCGGCGTCGTGGCTTTGGCGGCCCTGGCCTCGGGCGGCGGGGCGTCCTCGATGGCCACCAGGCCGAGCTGCACGAGATCTTTCAGCATGCGGCAGCTGTCGAACTCGCCGCGGCCGAGCGACGTCATCACACCCTCGACGTCACGACTCATGGCCACCGCCACCAGGGTCCGCCACTGCTCGGCGGTGACGCTGACATGCGCCCCGGACACCTCGGCAGCGAGTTTCACGGCGCAGGCGAGCGACGGCACGACCGCCTCGATCGACTTCCACTCCCCCAGGCGGGACTGGGCCTCGAGCACGAGCGGCTCCAGGGCCACGGGGTCAGCGGGGCTGGCCGGCTTGCCGTCGTTGTCGAAAGCGAAGTTCCCGCTGGTCAGGCGGAGCATCTCGAACAGGGCGTCCACGAAGGTGGTGGCCCGGGGCACGTCGGCGCCGATCATCTCGCCCTTGTCCAGCCACACCCTCGCCTCGCCCCGGCCCCCGTCGACCTGCAGCTCACCGGTCTTCTTGGTGGCCGAGAGCAGCGCCAGCACATCCGGCAGCGCAAAAGTCTCAAGGGTTCCGTTGAGCGACACCACTACCTCCACCACGCAATTTGAGCGACCTGACGCGTTATCGGCACCCCGGGAGACCAACTTCAGCGCGGGGCGCCGCCGGCGTCAAGCGTAGGCCCCCCTTGCGGTGAGGCAGCCCTGCCGAATTGGGTGACCCCATGCGGCAGATTGGCTGGGGCGGTCAGGGCGGCGAGGGCGGCGGCGGACATGGCCTCCAGGGGGGCGGGCTCTCCGGTCCAGAGCAGGAAGGCGTGGGCGGCCTGGTGGACGAGCATGCCCAGGCCGTTGACGGCGGTGGCGCCCCGGCGGCGGGCAGCCTCGACGAAGGGGGTGAACGGGTAGACGAGGTCGACGACCAGCTGGCCGGCCCCGAGCAGAGCAGGGTCGACCACGGCCTCGGCCGGCTCGCCGGCCATTCCGACGCTGGTGGCGTTGACGACGAGGTCGGCGCCGGCCGCCTCCTCGACCTTGGCGACCCGGCCGGCGGGACCGGCCAGGGCGGCGCCGGCCTCGGCCTTCTCGACAGAGCGCCCGGCGACCACGGCGATGTCGGCGGCGCCGGCCTCGGCGAGAGCGAGGATGACGGCCCGGCCGGCGCCGCCGGCGCCACGGATCACACAGCGCCGGCCGGCGGGGTCGAACCCGTGGTCCACCCGGAGGGCGTCGAGAAAGCCCTGGCCATCGGTGTTCTCCCCCACCAACTCGATGCCGCGGCGCACCACCGCATTGACCGCGCCCAGGCGCTCGGCCGCGGGCGAAAGCCGGTCCATCAGGGGCACCACCGCCGCCTTGTGGGGCTTGGTCACCGACAGGCCGTCGATCCCGAGGGCCCGTACGCCGGCGATGGCTCCCGGTGCCTCACCCTCGGGAACCTCGAAAGCGAGAAATGCCCAGTCGAGATCCAGCGCCCGGAAGGCGGCGTTGTGGAGCACCGGCGAGAGCGAATGGCGTATCGGGTCCCCGATGACGCCGGCCAGCCGAGTGGTGGCGCCGGGCCACCCCGGCGGACCTGGCGCTGAGTCAGGCACTTTCAGAGCCGGGCCCGACGTATCTGGGGGCAGGGACCGGTGGTGCCGACCACGGCTGCGAGTACATAGCGGGCCGATTCCGCCCCCCATGTACTCGCAACTGGCTGGGCCTGTCGCCGGCGGTCAGCAACTCTCGGGGTCGGGGTTCTCGGCCCGGCGGCGGGCGATGTTGCGCTCGTGCTCGGCGTTGGTGGTGCCGAAGAGGGTCTCGCCGGTGCAGTCGTTGACGGTGGCGTAGAAGATGGCGTCGCCGGGGGGCGGGTTGACGGCGGCGTCGATGGCGGCCCGGCCGGGCGAGGCGATGGGGGTGGGGGGCAGGCCCTTCACCTTGTAGGTGTTGTAGGGCGAGTCGACCTCCAGGTCCTTGTTGAGCACCCGGATCCCCTTCTCGCCGGTGCGGCCGAGGGCGTAGATGACGGTGGCGTCGATCTGGAGGAGCATGCCCTTCTCGAGCCGGTTGTAGATGACCCGGGCGACGGGGCCGCGGTCGACGTCACGCCTGGCCTCCCGCTCGACCAGGGACGCGACGATGATGGCCTGGTAGGGGGTGACTACGCCGCCCTCGGTGACCTGGTCGAGGCCGGACCCGGCGGCGGCGGCGTCGAAGGAATCCACCATCCGCTTGGCGATGGCCGCCTCGTCGTCCTTGGCCTCGAGTTGGTAGGTCTCGGGGAGGAGCAGGCCCTCGAGGTTGTTGCTGCCCGGCGGCTGGTACTTGGAGCGGACCTGGCCGCTCTCGACGACCTGGAGGAACTTTTCCGGGGAACGGCCCGGAAGCTTGCCCACCCGCTCGGCCAGCTGCTTGATGATGAGCCCCTCGGGGACCGTGAACCGTTCGAAGGTGATCTTGGGGCCCTTCTCCAGGGCGGCGATGATGCGGTCGAACTTCTCGTTGGTGCGCAGGTTGTAGTCGCCGGCCTGGAAGGGGCCGCCACCCTTGGCCTTGACGTAGAGGCGGAAGACCCGGGCGCTGTCGACCACGCCCCTGTCCTCCAGGATGTCGGCGATGCGCTGGGTGGAGGAGCCGAGGGGGATGGCGAGGGAGACGGCCGGCCCGGGATCCCCCTTCGGGTTGAGCTGGCTGTTCACCCAGAAGGCGGCGGCGCCGACGCCGATGAGGCCGACGACCAGCAGGATGGCGGCGATACCAAGCAGCTTGCGGCCCTTCCCGCCGGCGCCCGGCTCGGGCATCGGTTCATAGATGGGCGGTTCCATGCTCATGCGGTCGGACCCACCGTCAGTTGCGAGTACATAGGGGGCGGAATCGGCCCGCTATGTACTCCTAACGGAGAAAAGGTGGTGGCGGTCATCGGGTGGCCTCCGGGGGGCTGTGGGGGTGGCGCCGGCGGTCGAGCCAGGACTGGAGGATGACGGCGGCGGCGACCATGTCGACGACCTGGCGGCGGGCGGGGGCTTTGAGGGCGAGGTTGGAGAGGGAGCGTTCGGCGCTGACGGTGCTGAGGCGCTCGTCCTGGGTTTCCACGGGAACGCCGACGGCGGCGGCGATGGCTTCGACCTCGGCGGCCACGGCTTTTGCTGCCGGGCCTATGTCGCCAGTGAGGGAGAGGGGCAGGCCGATGACGACGATCTCGGCATCGACCTCTTCGACGATCTCGGCGAGGCGGCGGTGGTCCTGGGCGGGGTCCCCGCTGCGCTGGATGACCTCTCTGGCGGTGGCGACGGTGCCGGCGGGGTCGCTGACGGCGACGCCGATGCGGCGGCCGCCCAGGTCTATGCCGACTGCCCTCATGCGCCAGCCAGTCCGAGGGTGGCCCGTACCGCTGCCAGGGCCTCGTCGATCTTGGAGGGGTCCTTGCCGCCGGCAACGGCGACGTCTCCCCTTCCGCCACCGCCGCCGCCGAGGAGGCGGGCCGGGGCCGAGACGAGGGCGGGGGCGTCGAGGCCGGATCCGGGCTCGACGGCGGCGACGAGGGCGACGCGCTGGCCGTCGGGTGTGCCGATGAGCACGACGCCCTGGACGTGCGGCTGTTGGCGGACGGCCAGGGCCAGGTCCCGCATCTGGTCCTGGGGGAGCCCGTCCCGGCGGGCGACGACGCAGAGGGGGCCGGCGGTGGCCGGGGCGGCGGTGGCGGCGAGGGTACGGGCCTCGTCGCCGGCGGCCTTGGTGCGCAGCGACTTCAACTCGGCCTCCGCGGCCCGCTGGCGCTCGAGGAGGCGTTCGACGGCGCCGGGGACATCCATGGGCTCGGCCCGCAGGAGCTGGGCCGCCCGTTCCAGGGCCTGCTCCTCCTCGCGGACCTTGGCGAGGGTGGCGGTGCCGGTGAGGGCGAAGACCCGGCGCATGTTGGCGCCGATCGAGGATTCCGAGGTGATCTTGACGGGGCCGATCATGCCCAGGGCATGCACGTGGGTGCCGCCGCACAGCTCCAGGCTTCGGCTCCCGGATTCGACCACCCGGACGAAGTCGCCGTACTTGTCGCCGAAGAAGGCGATGGCGCCCAGCTCCTCGGCATGGGACTTGGAGGTCTCGTAGGCCCGCACCGGCTCGTTGGCCAGGATCCGCTCGTTGACCAGCTCCTCCACCTTCTCGAGTTGCTCGGGGGGGACGGGGCCGTCGTTGCTGAAGTCGAAGCGGAGGTACTCGGGTGCGACCAGGGAACCCTGCTGTTTGACGTGGGTGCCTACGACCTCTCTCAGTGCCCAGTGGAGCAGGTGCGTGCCGGTGTGGTTGCGGCGGATGGCGTCCCGGCGCTCGGCGTCGATGGTGGCAAGCGCCTCCTGGCCGGCGGTGATGGTGCCCTCCACGATGCAGGCGGTGTGGCGGTGGAGCCCGGGCACCGGAGCGGTGGTGTCGAGGATCTCGGCCCGGCCGGTGTCGGTGACGATGAAGCCGGTGTCGCCCACCTGGCCGCCGCCCTCGGCGTAGAAGGAGGTGCGGTCGAGGAAGATCTCGACGGTGCCGGCGGCGGCGCCTGGCGACGCGGCGGTGGCTCCGGGCAGTACGGCGAGGACGCGAGCCTTGGTCTCATACTCTGCGTAGCCGGTGAACTCGGTGGTGCCGAACTGCTCGAGCAGCTCGCGGTAGGCCTCCGCGTTGGCGGCGCCCTCGGTGCGGCCGGCGGTGGCCTGGCGGGCCCGCTGGCGCTGGGCGGCCATGGCCGTCTCGAAGCCAGCGATGTCCACCTGGAATCCTCGCTCGGCGGCGATCTCACTCGTGAGCTCGATGGGGAAGCCGAACGTGTCGTGCAGCTTGAACGCCACGTCGCCGCTGACGACCTTGCCGCCGCCATCCCTCACCAGCTCGTCTTCGAGGAGGCCCATGCCGGCCTCGAGGGTGCGGCGGAAGCGCTCTTCCTCACGGACGACGACGCCGGTGACGAAGTCGGCGTTGCGGGCCAGGTCGGGGAAGGCGCCGGCCATGGTGGCGACCGTGGCCTCGACCAGGCCGGGCGTCACCGTGGTGGACACGCCGAGCTGGAAGCCATGGCGGACGGCCCGGCGGATGATGCGGCGCAGCACGTAGCCGCGAGCCTCGTTTGAGGGGAGCACACCGTCGTTGACCAGGAAGGTCATGGCCCGGGCGTGGTCGGCGAGGATGCGCAGGCTGACGTTTACGGCCTCCTCGCCGGCGCCGTAGGTGCGGCCGGTGGCGGCCTCGGCCGCGGCGACCATGGGGCGCAGCATGTCGGTGTCGAAGACGGAGTTGGTGCCCTGGAGGATGGGCAGGATGCGCTCGAGACCGGCGCCGGTGTCGATGTTCTGGCGGGGTAGGTCGACGAGCGAGCCGTCGGCCTGGCGGTTGAACTGCATGAAGACCAGGTTCCAGATCTCCACATAACGCTCGGCGCCGCCGCCGGCGGGGCCGCCGGGCTCACCATGCTCCTCGCCCTTGTCGAAGTAGATCTCCGAGCAGGGGCCACAGGGGCCCGGGTCGGTCTTCTTGCCGGGGGCCCACCAGTTGTCCTCGTCGAGGCGCTGGACCCGGCTGGCGGGCAGGCCGACCTGGTCGACCCAGATACGCTCGGCGTCGTCGTCGGTGAGGTGGACGGTGGCCCAGAGGCGGTCGGGGTCGAGGCCGAGGACCTTGGTGACCAGCTCCCAGGCGAAGGCGATGGCGTCGGGCTTGAAGTAGTCGCCGAAGCTGAAGTTGCCCAGCATCTCGAAGAAGGTGAGGTGACGGGTGGTGGTGCCGACGATGTCGATGTCCTGGGTACGGAAGCACTTCTGGACGGTGGTGGCCCGGGGCCAGGGCGGCGGCTCCTCCCCCACGAAGTAGGGGATGAACTGGTTCATGCCGGCGTTGGTGAGCAGCGGCGCCGTGGGGTGGTGCGGGATGAGGCCGGCGGAACCCACCGCCGTGTGGCCACGCTCGACGAAGAACTCGGTGAAAGCTCGCCGGAGGGTGTCGGCATCCATGACGACGCCTGAGCCTACCGGCCGCTGCTGGGGCGCTCGTTGAGGCTGTCGCGCAGTTCGGCTTCCCGCTCACGCATGGCGGCGGCGCCGTCGGCCAGGGCCGCCTTGACGGTGGCGCCGAGATCCTTGACGGCGCCGGCCAGGTCGGCCGAGACCTGGTCGGGGGCGTAGCGGGCCACCTTCTCCTTGACCAGGCGGACGAGCCAGAAGGACAGGCCGAAGCCGAATCCGATGCCGATGGAGAGCCAGAGCAGTCGCTTGAACATGATCGGAGTGCGGGGGCCGAGTGCCCGCTCAGCCCTCGTCGCGGTGGCGGCGGGAGGCACGGCCGCCACGGAGGCGGCGGACGGCCCGGCTGGTGCCGCTACCGAGGGCGACGGCCTTGATGATCGGGTTGGAGAAGGCGAGGTAGGCGAGGCGGGAGGCCGAGTCGACGGTGCCGCCGATGCTCTCGGCCCGGTCCATGATCTCGTCGACCCTGGCCAGCTCGGTGTTGGCCGCCTCGACGGCGGCCCGCATGTCGGCCAGGATCGGCTGCGCCTGGCGGTTGAGGTCCTCCACCGTGTTGCGGACCACCCGCAGGGTCCGGGTGAGGGAGGAAAGGGCGAAGACCACTCCCACGGCGATGATGACAGCGGCCACCGCGGCTACGACGGCGGCGACTTCCCCACCGGTCATGTGCGATTGTCCCCCGTGGGCTCGTACCCGGTGGCTTGGTCCTCGGCTCGCATGGCTCGCAACCTCTCCCCGATCTTCCGCTCCTGGCCGTGGTCCGACGGCTCGTAGTAAGTCCGTCCCGCCACCTCAGCCGGGCGGTACTCCTGGGCGACCCATCCCGATGGCGCCTCGTGAGGATAGCTGTAGCCGGCGCCGTGACCTAGGACGGCGGCGCCGCGGTAGTGGCCGTCCCGCAGATGTGGGGGGACGGGGCCGGCGGGGCGGGCCTCCACATCGGCCTTGGCCGCACCCAGCGCAGTGGTCACCCGGTTGGATTTGGGGGCGGTGGCCAGGTAGGTGACGGCGTGGGCCAGGTTGAGCTGGGCCTCGGGCAGGCCGACGAACTCGACGGCTTGGGCGGCGGCGTCAGCCACGACGAGGGCGAAGGAGTCGGCCAGGCCGATGTCCTCGCTGGCCAGGATGACGAGGCGGCGGGCGATGAAGCGGGCATCCTCGCCGGCGGCCAACATGCGGGCCAGCCAGTACAGGCCGGCGTCGGGGTCGGAGCCCCGGATCGACTTGATGAAGGCGCTGATGACGTCGTAGTGGTCGTCCCGTTCGTAGCGCAGGGCCCGGGTGCTGCGGGCCGCCTCGATGTGGGCGACGTCGATGGTGACGCCGGCGGCGGCCAGGGCGATGGCCACTTCTAGGGAGGTGAGGGCGGCCCGGGCATCGCCGTCGACCAGGTCGACCAGGAGATCGACGGCCTCGTGGGTGGCTTCGGCTTTTTCGTGCGCGAGGGCCCGGCGCACGACGGCCTTCAGGGCGTCGGCCGACAGCGGCTCCAGGCGGAAGAGGGTGGAGCGGCTGAGGAGCGGCGCGTTTACCTCGAAGAAGGGGTTCTCGGTGGTGGCGCCGATGAGTATGAGGACGCCCTCCTCGACCGCCGGCAGGAGGGCGTCCTGCTGGGACTTGTTGAACCGGTGGACCTCGTCGAGGAAGAGGATGGTGGACTGGGAGTGCTCGGCCAGGCGCCGGCGGGCACCTTCGATGACCTCGCGGACGTCCTTGACGCCGGCGGTGACGGCAGAGAGGGGGACGAAGGCGGCGCTGGTGTCGGCGGCGATGAGGCGGGCGAGGGTGGTCTTGCCCGTTCCGGGCGGCCCCCACAGGATGAGCGAGGAGATGCGGTCACCCTCAATGAGGGCCCGAAGCGGCTTGCCCGGGGCGAGAAGGTGCTCCTGGCCGGCCACCTCGTCGAGGGTGCGGGGGCGCATGCGGGCGGCCAGCGGCGCCCGGCTGGCGAGGCGCTCCTCCAGGGCCACCGAGAACAGATCGTCGGGCGCCGGCACCACTGCGACGCTACCGGCCGATGCGCGGTCACCTCCCCCCGAGGCACCTTTCGGCGGCGGCCGCTCCCGCCGCCGGAGGCGGCCGTTCTCGGATGCCGGCAAAGAGGAACGGCGGAGGGCGTGCCGGCTTCGCCGGTCGCCCGGAGCACCTCGCTGATCGGGGAGCAAGCTCCGCTTGCGACCCGAAACTAACGGCGGAGGGCGTGCCGGCTTCGCCGGTCGCCCGGAGCACCTCGCTGATCGGGGAGCAAGCTCTGCTTGCGACCCGAGAGTTAGCTGTAGGCGAGGCCGACTATGGGACGGTTGAGGCGGATGGCGCCGGTGGAGCCGAAGAAGCGCGCGGATCCGAAGGCGAAGATGCCACCGTCACGGGCGACGAGCCAGTAGCCGGCCCCGTCGGGCGCCGCCGCCATCCCGACGATGGGCTGGTTCAGGGGGCCGCCTCCAGTCGAGCCGAAGAAGCGGGCTGACCCGAAGGCGAATATGCCTCCGTCGGAGGCGACCAGCCAGTAGCCCTCGCCGTCCGGTGTGGCG
>DATLEK010000070.1:0-2885 GCA_035525365.1 Acidimicrobiales bacterium | reverse complement strand
TGTCGCTCGCCAGCGTGATGGGACCACCGTTTCGCCACTGGGATGGGACCACTTCCGGAGCCACCAGCGTCGACATGGCGATGATGGACGATGCCGTGGTGAGGGTCAAGAACCGCCGGCTTGAAGTAGGCCCTCATCGGTCGCCGAGTGAGTCTGCGCGTGGCCGACGAGGTCGCCGGTTGCGACTGCGTCCCGACAGGCCATGCAGTAGTGCTGGACCGCCCACCGCCCGGGAAGGAGGCCGAGCGGCGTCGGCGGTAAGAAGCACACCAGGGTCCGGAACATCGTCGTCACGGCGTGGGCCGCCGGCGTCGGCGGGGCCGCGGCGTCGTGGAGCCGACGTCAAGGCCGGGCTTTTGGTGCTTGCGATAGGACTCGCCGTCGAGCACCAGCTCATAGGCCGCCGACTGCAGCCGGTCGATCGCGGATTGGGCGAGGAGGGCGTCGGCCATCTGGCCCAGCCACTCAATCGGCTCCCGGTTGGAGGTGACCACGGTGGAGGCGGCCCGGTGGCGCTCCACGATGAGGTCGTAGATGTCGGAGGTGTCGAGCGCGTCCATGGCCTGGAGGGCGAAGTCGTCCAGGATCAAAAGGTCGACCCGGAGGAGCTTGCGCATCTCGGCGTCGTGGCTGTTGTCCAGCCGGGAGGCCCGCAGGCGCTTGAGCAACACATCGGCGCGCTGGAAGACCACGCTGTAGCGCCGGCGCACCGCGGCGTGGCCGAGGGCGGTGGCGATGAAGGTCTTGCCCACCCCGACGGGGCCCATGATGACGGCGTTGTGGCCGGCGTCGACGAAGCGGAGCGAGCACAGCTCGTCGAGCACCGCTCGGTCATAGGTCACCTTGGTGGCTTCGTCCCAGTGCTCGAAGCACATGTCGGCGTCGAGGCCTGCGGCCCGGGCCCGCAGGTCGGCCGAGGTGGTCTCCCGCCGGGTCACCTCATCGGCGAGCACCAGCTCCAGGAACTCCGCATGGGCCAGATTGCGGCTCTTGGCCAGGGCCAGGCGCTCGGGCAGGGTGTCGGTGCAGCGACCCAGCTTCAGCCGGCGCAGCAGGGCCTTGAGCTCGGCCGAGACGGCCGGTGCCGGCGCGCTCATGCCATCCCGCCGCTGGCGGGCAGCTGCGCCGACGCGTCGACATCGGGTGGCCTTCGTCGCTTCGGACTGGCGAAGTGCTCGGGCTCACGTTCGAAGCGGGCGGGCTTGGGCGCCGGGCCGGGGCGCTCGGCGGCCGCCTCGCTGTTGGCCTTGTCCTCGGTGGCCCGCTCGATCATCCGTCCGATCAACCCCACGCTGATCGCCTCGGCCTCCAGTGCCCGCCGGCACGCCGCCTCGACCCGCTCGGCGCCCCAGCGCTTGACCAGGCCCAACAGGGCGTAGACCTGGCGCATCTTGGTCCACGGCAGCGGATGATCCAACACCGCAACGGCGTAGGCGCCGATGGCGTCGCCGTGGCGGGCGGCCATGCGCTTGAGGGCCTCGATGTCGCGCATGGCGTAGACCGTCTTCTCCGCCGGCAGGTCGCCGGGATCGGTGCTGCGCCCGCCGGCGGGCATCCGAGGATGGACCTTGACCAGCTGGCCCCGGCAGAAGATGCGCACCAGCGCCCGGTCGGCCCGGGCGTCGACGTGGCAGCCGATGAGGTTCCCGGGCACCGAGTAGAGGGCCTTGGCCACCTCGACGTGGTGGTCCCGGTGGACCTTGGGCCTGGCGTAGATCGGCAGGTCATAGGGCGATGTGGGGGCGGCCAGCAGGCGGGGCTGCTCCTCGAGGGCGAACAGCTCGGCCGGCCGGCACTGGGTCGTGCCGTGGATGCGCATCCCGGCCCGGGCCCGGCACCACTCGGTGGCGTGACGCTGGGCGTGGTCGATGTCGACGAAGCTTTCGCCGGCGAACATCGAGTTGCGGGTGAAGGGCACGACGCGCTCGACGCGGGGCTTGTCGGTCGGGGTCCGCACCCGGGCCGGGTCGGTCACGAACCCTCGGCTCTGGGCGTACTCCATGAAGGCCTGGTTGAGCCGGGGGTTCAGGGGATCGGCCCGCTCCACGATGGCCGACATGTTGTCGGGGATGACCACGGCGAAGACCCCTCCGAAGAACGCCCACGCCGCCTCGCACCCGGCGATCACGGCCTCGGTGGTCTGGCGGAAGCCCAGCCACACGAAGCAGTGCCGGCTGTAGCAGGCGGTGAAGATCAGCGCCCACACCACCCGGCGCTTGCCGGTGTCGGGGTCCGGTATCAGGCCCATCTTGCCGAAGTCGATCTGGAGTTCCGAACCGGGCTCGCCGTCGGCCACCCGCACCGTCGTCGTGCGGGCCGAGCGGCCCACGCCGAGCACCTCCAGCGCGTAGCGGTGCAGCGTGCGCTGGGGGACCACCGTCCCCCGGCGGTTGAGCAGGTCGTGCGCCTTGACCACCGTCAGCTCCTGGTCGACCAGCCAGGCTTTCAGCTGGTCGTGGTCGGCCTTGAGCGTGGCCCAGGCCTCCCCGTGGCCGTCGGGACGGTGGGGGCGGACCCGTTCGCACACCTGGGCGATTAGCTCGTCGCCGAGCTGCCCTTCGCCGCCGTCTCGGACGAGCCCGCACGCCGCCGCCGCTTCGATGTAGCGGCGGACCGTCTTGCGGTCCACCGCCGCACGCCGGGCCACCGCCCGCTGCCCCTCGCCCCGCAACCACAACCGCAGGACCTCACGGATCTCATGCACTTGAACCTCCCTGAAGCTCATCGCCACCTTCCGGGCCGCTTGTCGGTCAGGTGGCGACTCCAACCTCAGCGGCGCCGCTGCTGGTGGATGCTCTGGGGTGGTCCCATTACTGGCGAAGAGGTGGTCCCATGCTGCTGGCGGAACTCACCTCCAGGTGGTCCCATGCTGCTGGCGGGCGACA
>DATLEK010000040.1:0-20111 GCA_035525365.1 Acidimicrobiales bacterium | reverse complement strand
GCCGAGGAACGCCGCGTGTTCGGCCGCGGCCCTGGCGTAGCGGCCCCACTTGAGTGGCTGGCCCGCCTCCTTGTAATGGCGGGCGAGCTGGGCCAGTGATGCGTCAGAATTGGTTTCGAGGGCGCGGGCCGCCCGCTGGTGGAGCTGGCGGCGGGACGGAGCGGCGATGGCGGCATAGATGGCTTCGGTGGCCAGGGCGTGGCGCAGGCGATACTGGTGATCGCCGGTGGCCTGGAGCAGGGCCGACTCCAGGGCGGTGACCAGCCCGGCATGGGCGCGGGAGCGGGCGCCGGCTAAACCGGCCACGGCGGCCAACAGGTCCTCGTCGGCGCCCACCTCGACCACCGCGGCGGCTTCCATCATCCGGCGGCCATCTGCCGGGAGGCGGACGAGGCGCTCCAGGATCGATTCGCGGATGGCGGCGGGCACCTGGAGCTCATCGAGGGCCCGACGCGACCACCCACCCTCCAACCGGATGAGGTCGTGGCGGTCCTGCAGCAGGCGCAGCACCTCCTCGATCGCGAAGGGGATCCCGCCCGTGCGCTCATGCAGGTAGGCGGCGAACTCGTCGGAGACCTGATCGCTGGCAAGAATGGCGCGCACGAGAGCCTGGACCTGTTCGGGCGTGAGGGGAGCGAGGATGACGCGCCCGCTCGTAGTGGTGACCGGCAGGTGGGCGGACAGGGCCAACAGAGGCGATGCGGGCGCCATGTCCTCGCTCCGCCAGGTGAGCGCGAGGCCGAGATCCGGTGGCAGCTGGACGACGAGGAAGGCGAGGAACTCCGCTGTGGCCTCGTCGGCCCAGTGCAGGTCCTCCAACACCACCACCGAGGGCCCGACGGCGCCCAGCAACTCCACCACCGCCCGCCACAGCCGGTGGCGCTCCATGCTGGGCTCGGCGATGGGGTCGGGCAGGGGCGGTAGGAAGGGGGCCAGCTCGGGGAGCACCGGGCGCAGGGCGCCGGCCAGAGGGCTCAGGGACATGCCGGCGACGGTGTCGCCCAGTCCCCGCAGGGCGTCGATGACGGGCCCGAGGGGGAAGGGCTCGCGCAGGGGATGGCACTGCCCGACAAGGTGGCGACGACCGGCCAGGCCCGGCTGGGCCAGCAACTCAGCGACGAGGCGGGTCTTGCCCACCCCGGCCTCACCCTCGACCACGGCGAGGGAGGGGCGCGCCTCCAGGCACGATGTCAGCAGCGCCAGTTCCTCGGTGCGCGCCACCAGTACCGGGGAAGACAGCGCGGCCACGTTGTGTGACATGACCGACAACCCTTGGGCGTGGGCAGGCCTGATCCTTGTCACCCCGCTGGGCGGCGGGTGCTTACTCGACGCCGAAGAGTTCCTCCACGAAGAACCGCGCCGCTGGGTCGAGCCGGTCTCCCATCCTCGCCTCCGCCACCTCCAGCACCTCCGAGGCGGTGGTCAGGCCCAGGTGCCCGGCGAGAAGCCGGACATCGCCTTCGTCCTCGCCGATTCGATGGGCGGCCACCTTGAGGGCCAACAGCATCTGGGGCGAGGCGACCATGCAACGCAGGCCCGGCACGTCAAGCACGGGGGCGGCCAAGGGGTCGTCCCCGACCAAGAAACCCTTCACGGCATCGTTGAGCCACCCAACCGGTAGCCCCAGCTCGTTCCCGACATCGACCGCCGTTTCGTAGATGGCCAACTTCGGCTCGAAAACGGCGTCGATATCGCGTGTGGAGCGGTGGGCTGCGAAGGCAAGGGCGATCGCCGCTCCACCCACTACGTACATGTCGCCATGGAGGTTCTGGCCATCGAGACGTCGCCCGAGGGCAGTGAGTGCTGCGATGATCTCGTTCCGGTCCACCGGCGTCAGCAGCGCTCGAGCGAGCCGCGGGAGATGAAGATGCCGCGGCGCCGGAACGCGGCTGGTGACTCGGCGATGGCCAGCGCCCGGAAACCGGCCACGTCGCTGACGAACCAGAACCGGTCGAGGAATCGGTCCCGCTCGCACGTCCATGCCGGTCGGGTGATGCCAGCGGCCGCGGCGAGATGCTCGGCCAGGGCAGCCAGGTAGGCGTCGTGCATTACCGCTGATCGCGACGCGCCAGGACCGCTGGCTGCAATATCAGGGTCTGAGCTGGAACAGCGATCCCTTCTTGGCCGCCTTCATCAGCCGGGACTCCGCCTTGGGGTTCTTGGTGGCGGCATCGGCGATGGCGCCGGCCTGAGAAGAAGACACCTCACCGCAGCGGGCGGCGGCTTCAAGCTCAGGTAGCTGAGACAGCCCAGCAGCGGTCTCCAATTCCTCTTTGGCCTTGGACACACTGGTACCCGACTTGCGGGCCTGTAATCGCCGGCACCTCGAGGCGTCACCAATAACTCTACACGAACGGATGTTCCGAGTCAAGCACTTTCGGAAAAAAAGTTGCAGTAGTCGCAAGGCGTGGTAGGCCCAAGGGGTGAGCCTCGTACGGATGGCACTCCTGGTCGTCCTGCTCTTGGCGACGTCCTGTACATCGAGGTCCGAGCCGGTTGCTTCTTCGAGTTCGGTCCGCGCCGGGCCCTCCGCTCCGAACGATGAATCCTGCCGGGGCCTCGGTCTCGGTTCGGCAGAAGGCCAGGTCACCTGGGTGGCGAATAACCAGCTCGTCGACGAAACAGGATGCCTGCTTCGGCTTCAACGATCCGGCCCAATATTCGGATGGGGGGGCAAAGCCGACCGGGTAGTGGTCGGCGATGTCGTTGCGGTCGAAGGTGGGCGCCCGCTACCGCCGCTCCCTGGCGGCAACCTCAGTCTCTCCAGGCCTACCGGCACCTCGTTGCTCCAGGTGAACAAGGAGGGTGAGCTCTGGAAGCGGAACCTCGAGACCAAGGAGAACCAGAAGATCAGCTTCATGGCTGAACACGAGGCTGTCGCCTATCACCCGGCAGGCCATCACATCGTGTCATCAGGCAGGACCAGCAACGGAGAACCGGCGCTGGTAATCGCCGACAACCAGGGCCGCGACCCTCGTCCGCTGCTCGAGATCGAGGAGGCCAAGGAGGTCGCCAACCCGACCTTTACCGCTTCGGGGGCGCTTTTGTACACGGCCGACCACGGGAACCGAGTCGATCTTCACCGCCTGGAGATCGGGTCCGACAAGTTCTCCACGATTGTCTCAGTCAAGAAGCCCTCCAAGATCGGCGACGTCACCGCCTCGCCCTTTCCGGATGGTGGAGTGGCGTGGACGACAGGCGATTGTGCCTCCCGGCAGCGACCGTCCCTGATTGCGGAACAGGGAGGGGCGTTCCTCGAACTCAAGGGCACGGAGGCGGAGCATGCGCGCCCCGTGGGGTGGCTTCCCGACGGGTCACTGGTGGCTATCAGCGGCCAGATCTGCGACAGGGCCACGACCGGAAAGCTGCTGGTGGTTCGCGGCCAAGCCGTCGAGGTGATCGCCAACCGCGTCACGACGGCTGCCGTACGTGCAGTGCTTCCACCGCCCCCTCCTCCACCGCAGAACATTCCCCAGCAGGCGCCCGCCTGATAGGCCGCGTAGAGACGGCCGGTCGGCCGCCGACACACACCGGACAGCCTCAGCCCGCGGCGGTTACAACGATTTCGCTGCCGTCGTAGGTGAATATCCAACTACCGGTGCCGACGGAAAGAGCCTGCACCTCGCGGTAGCCGGACAAGACGTAGCCGCCGGCACCGTCTCCGAGGCTTGGGTCCCACCGGGCGGCGTAGTCGTGGCCGAAAAGCTTGGCCACTGAGGCCGGAGAGGGATTGCCCACCATGGAGGCGTGGTAGGCGCCCAGGTGAAAGCGGATGGTCGATGGTGAATCGACTCCGCCGGAAAGGTCGACGATGGCCGGACAGGCGAACCAGGCCCAGTAGCCCCGCCCGGCGGTGGTGGCGACACTGCCGGCGTCGTCGGCCGAGTACCGGCCGCCGGCACCCTGGTCGAACCAGCCGTACAGCGGTGACTGGGCCGGTACCGGGGTGTCAGCGGGTAGGCCCACGAGCGAATACCCCGGGGGATACGAGACCGACACATCGCTCACCGAGGGGGGCGCAGCACAGCGAGCGGGTGGTCCGGCGCCGGCCGTGGTGGTGACGGCGACGTCGTCGGAGATGGCGCCCGCGGCGTAGTCGTTCCTGGCCTGGATGGCGTAGTGGTAGGTGGTGCCGGGTGCCAGGTCGACCACGTCGAGACTGAGGGCCTGTCCCACTGCGGCCGGCTGCAGGTGGCACACCCCGCCGCACAGAGGGGTGGCGGCGGCGAAGGTGGCAGCATCGGTGATGGGCATCAGCGACTGGCGTACCAGGTAATCGGTGGCAGGGGGCGAGGCCTCCGGGAAGGTGCCGTCGGCGTGTACCGACGGGAAAGTGAGCCTGACCGATGAGTCCGACAACGCGGTCCCGGCGAGTCCGGTGACCCGACCCGGCAGCCCGGATGCGGCGTAGGTGAACGGCACGCTCAGGTCAGCCGGCGCGTGGGCCGAGGTACCGCGACCCGTGGTCACTGCGACCTCCACGGGGCCGGCGGGATGGGGCGGAGCCACTGCGATGATGCGGCCAGGAGACGAGCTCCGGAACGAGAGCGCGGGCAGCCCGCCGAAGGTGACCGCGGTGGCGCCCGACACGTCGGTGCCCTCGATGGTGACTTCAGTACCGCCGGAGCTGGGGCCACGAGAAGGAACGAGGCCTGTGACCGCTGGCGCCGGCGCGTACAGCTCGGCGCCGGCGAGGTCCACCGAAGGGCCGGCGCCCGTGCCGGCGCCGCCGACGGCCAGCACCTGCCCACAGTACGCAGTCACGGAGGCGCCACCAGCGGGAGCCCGACACATGGGCCCATCGAGCAGAGTGGCCGAATGCACCCCGCGCTCCTGGTGCATGGACCCGGTGCGGGACCACGTGCCGGTCCGCGGCCGGAACACCTCGGCGGTCGCGGTGGGCTCGGGCTCTGCCCTGATGGCTCGGCCGCCGCCGGCCACCAGAACCGTGCCGTCCGGCAAAGCTGTTGCGGTGTGGGCGGCCCGGGCGTCGTTGAGTGGGGGAGCCGGCAGCCACTTCCGGTCGGCGGGGTCGAACGTCTCGGTGCCGGTGACTGCCGTCGGGTCGACGTCCGACGAGCCCCCGATGCCGCCGACTGCGAGGACACGGCCGCAGAGGGCTCCGCACCCAGAACCGGCGAGCAGCGTGGCACTGTGGGCGAACCGGGGTATTGCGAGGTCTTCGGCGCCGCTCCAGCGACCGGTGGCAGGGTCGTAGACCTCGGCCGACGCCAGCGGCGTCTCGTCGCAGCCGACATCGGGGCCCGCCTGTTCGCAGCTCGGCGTGCCCGTGTGGCCGAGGCCGCCGGCGACGAGCACCTTGCCGTCGGGGAGCGGGGTGGCGGTGTGGAGCGAACGGACGGTGGCCATCGACCCGGTGGCCGACCACGTCCCCGCCACCGGGTCGTACAGCTCGGCGTTGCGATGGACGTGGATGGCGTCCTCCCGCCGGGCGTTGGCGGTGCCCCCGGCCACCAGCACCCGGCCGTCGGCCAGCAGGGTGGCCGTGTGGGTGATGCGCGACTGACTGGTCGATCCGGTGGGCGACCAGGTGCCGGATGCCGGGTCATAGATCTCGGCCGTCGCCCCGCCCACCACCAGCACCCGGCCATTGCCAAGGAGCGTGGCGGTGTGGTCGGCGCGGGGTGTCGCCATCGCCCCCGTGGCGCGCCAGGTGCCACTTGCCGGGTCGTAGAGCACCGCCGAGGCAACCGGCGCGTTACCGCCCGTGGAATCGTGCCGCCGGCCGCCGGCCACCAGGACCAGACCACACCAACCCGGCGGCGAATGGCCGGAACAGGCCGGCCCGTCCAGGAGCGTCGCCGTGTGCGTCTGGCGAGCACTGCAGGCGGCATCGGTGCGGGCGCACTCGTCCATTCGCCCCGTCTGCGTCCAGCTGCCGGGGCCGTAGGTGAACGTTGTGGATGCGGTGCCGTCGGGGGTGGTGACCCGTAGGTCGACGGTGCCCTGGGCGTGAGGCGGGGTCCTTACGACGAGCGAGGTACCGGACGAGAAGGTGACGGGAACGACGATGTCGCCGAATGACACGGTGAGGGGTCCTGGGAAGAAGCCAGACCCGCTGACGACCACCTCGGTCCCGCCCACCGTGGGACCGGCGGGCGGGGTGGCGCCGATCACCCCTAGTGCCGGCGGGATCGTGTCAGGGTGGAACAGCTCCGCCGACCGGAAGATCTGGTCTTCACAGCACATCCCGCCGGCAACCAGCACCGTGCCGTCCAACAGCGCGGTGGCGGTGTGGGCGTGGCGCCCCTCCAGAAGCGACGGCGCCGGCGACCATTCCCCGGTGGCGGGGTCGAAGAGCTCCGCCGCTTCGAAACGTTCAACATCGCTGCCGGCTACCAGCACCCGGCCGCACAGCGGGGAACAACCGGGTTCGGCCAGGAGCGTGGCGGTGTGCTGCGCGTGCGCCGACAGCGATGGTGCCGTGGCCGTCCACGTGTCGGTGGCGGGGTCGTAGAGCTCGGCGGCCCGATCACTGCCTCCCGCCACCAGCACCCGGCCGCCGGCCACCCTGGTCGCCGTGTGGTTTTTCCGTCCCAGCGTGACCATGCTCCCGGTTGCCAGCCACGCCCCCGAGTCGGGATCGAACAACTCGGCCGAGGGCGCCGTCGGGTCCGTGGCGTCCGCTGCGCCCGCGACCAGGACTTTGCCCGATTCGAGGACGGTCGCGGCATGACCGACCCGGGCGCTTCGCATCGGAGCGGCCGGGCGCCACGTCCCCCCCGCGCCCCCGGCCGTGTTGAGTGTGGGGTGGAAGATCTCGACGGTGGCGGACGCTCCCTCCACCGGCCTCTCGGGGAAGATGGGCACTTCGGGGGGTTTGGAGATCGGTGAGGCGTTGCCGCCGGCGACGAGCACGGTCCCATCGCCCAACATGGTGGTGGTGTGGCCTGACCTGGCCATCGACATCTGATCGGCGGCCGACCATCGCCCGCTTGCCGGGTCGAACAGCTCCGTGGTCGCGGTGCCGGGATCCCCACCCGCCACCAGAACCTGCCCACAGGGGTAGCCGACGGGAGGGGTGATGGTACGGCAGGCGGGCGGGTCGAGAAGAGTGGCGGTGTGGTTCCGCCTCCCGACGGCCATGGCGCCCACTCCCGACCATTGACGGGTGGTTGGGTCGTACACCTCGGCCGATGTCGGATCGGCACCGGAACCACCCGCCACCAGGACCCGCCCGTCGACCAGACGTGTGGCGGTGTGGTTGCGCCGAGGGACACCCTCGACCTGTGACGGCGACACTCCCAGTCTTCCTGTCGGTGTCCAACTGCCCTGCTCGAAAGAGAATCGCGCGGCTGCCGCACGAGGGGACGTGCCGCTGGGAGTGGTCACCGTCACGTCCACGGTGCCCACAGCATGAGCGGGGCTGACGGCAACCAGCTCTACGTCCGACCGCTGTTGGAACGGCACGGTCGTCCCCGAGCCGAAATGAACGGCGGTGGCGCCGGTGAATCCGCGACCGGTGATGGTCACCTCGGTCCCTCCGTAGGTCGGCCCCCGGTCCGGGCTGATCGAGGCCGCCCCGGGCCCGACCGGCGGCGTAACGGGCACGCCCACCCCCTCCACCCGGCGGACCCGGTGGTTCAGGAAGTCGGCCACCAGCACTTTGCCGGTCTCGTCCACGACCACCCCGGCTGGATTGGCCAGCCGGGAAGCGCGGGCCGGACCTCCGTCACCGCCGTACCCCGACGTCCCGTCGCCGGCCACGGTGGTGATGATCCCGGAACCGGCATCCACCCTCCGCACCCGATGGCCGGTGCTTTCGGTGACGAAGAGGTGGCCGGCCCCGTCCAGTGCCACCGCCGAGGGGCCGGCCAGGCTGGCGGAGGCGGCGGGGCCGCTGTCGCCGACACCGCCGGCCGGTGCCCCACCACCGGCCACGGTGGTGATCGTCAAGGTGACGGCGTCCACCCGCCGCACCCGCCCGTGACCGGAGTCGGTGATGAGGAGGTTGCCGGCGGCGTCCACGGCCAGGCCCTTGGGGCCGGCGAGGGCGGCGTCGATGGCAAGCCCTCCGTCACCCAACTCGTCGTCAGGGCTGCCGCCGCCGGCGAAGCGGGAGACCCTGCCGTCGGGACTGAGCTTGCAGACCACGTCGCCGCCGGTGTCGGCGACGAACAAATTGCCGGAGCGGTCGGCGGCGACCCCCATGGGTTTCTCGAGGTCGACCGATCTGACCGACGGCGAGGCGTTGACGCACGACGTGCGGACCAGTGATCCCGTACCGAGCACCGTGGCGATATTGCCGGCTGAGTCGATCCGCCGTACCCGATCGTTGCCCGTGTCGGCGATGTAGAGCGTGTCCCCATCGGCGGCCACGGCGGTCGGCTCCTTCAGTTGGGCTGATGTCGCCGGGCATGCTCCGCCCCCGGGAGCGCAGTCGCCGGAGAAACCGGCGACGCCGGTGCCCGCCAGCCGGGTCAACCGGCCGTCAGGTCCGACGCGACGCACCATGTTGCTGGTGGCGTCGGCCACGAGAAGGCCGCCGTCCAGCGGGGCGACGAGCCCCGCCGGGCCGAGCAGGCCACTGCCGGCGATCGTGGTGATCACGGCGGAACCGTCCACCTTGCGCACCCGGTAGTTACCGGTGTCGGCGAAGAAGAACTGCCCGGTATCGCCGCCGGCGCCGGCGACCACGCCCTTGGGCCCCGAGATGTGGGCACCGGCAGCCGTGGCCGGCCCGCCGTCGCCGGCGAAGCCCGCCCGGTCGCCGCCCGCCACCGTCGTGATCGTGCCGCCGCCATCCACCCGGCGCACCCGGTGGTGGTCGGTGTCGGCGATGAGCAGCCTGCCCTGACCGTCGACGGCAACCGCCATCGGGCCGTTGAGTTGGGCGCTGGTGGCCGGACCGTCATCGCCCAGGCCGCCGACGCCGCCACCGGCCACCGTGGTGATGATGCCAGTGTCGTCCACCCGGCGGACCCTGTCGTTTCCGGAATCGGCGATGAACAGGTTGCCGGCGGCGTCGACGGCCAGTCCCGCAGGTCTGGCCAGCGAGGCCAGAGCGGCCGGCCCCCCGTCGCCGGTGGAGCCCGACGTCCCGTTCCCGGCGAAGTTGCGGATGTCGCCTCCCGGGCTGATCCGGCGCACTCGGTTGTTGACGGTGTCGGCCACGTAGACGTTGCCGGCGCCGTCGACGGCCACACCGAGGGGCTGGTTCAGGCGCGCCGCGGTGGCCGGGCAGGTGGTGGTGGCCTGGTCGCAGTCGCCGCTGTAGCCGGCCTCGCCGGTGCCGGCCAGCGTGGTGATGGTGCCGTCGCCGGCTACGCGGCGCACCTTGTTGTTGGCGGTGTCGGCGATGAGCAGGCGGCCCTCGTTGTCGACAGCCACGCCCGCCGGCTCGTCGAGGCGCGCTGCCGTCGCCGGCCCGCCGTCACCTGAAGAGCCGGGCGTTCCCACGCCGGCCACCACCCGCTCCAATCCCGTCGCGGTGTCGAGGGCCCGCACCACGTGGAAGTACGAATCGGCGATGTAGAGGGTCCCGTCCCGGAAGGCGAGGCCGAAGCCGCTCTGGAGGATCTCGGTGGCGGGGCGCTCCACCAGGTCGGCGTCACCGGCGGCCGTCGTGATGTCGCCGAGGGCGGCCCGCGACGGGGCAGCCACGAACAGGGCGGCCAGCATCGCCACCGCGGCAGACATTGCCAGGGCCGGCGCGCCGGCCACCCGCCGTCCCGAGGTCACGCGGGTGTGGACCTGCTGTGGTCCAGGGGCCGGCTGCGCTCGATGGTGTGGCGCGGAGCTTCGCCGGACGAAGCGACAGGCAACGGCCGGGCCGCCGCCCAGTAGTGCTCGAACGTGGCCACCATGGCCTCGGCGAAACCTGCGTCGTCCACCTGGACGTTGGGGGGGAAGGGCTTGAGTTTCATGACTGAGGTCACGCTGGTCCCGAACAGCACGGTTCGGCGATCGGCGATGGCCAACTTGATGGGCACGTCGTCGGCCATGCGGGCCTGGAGGCCGGCTTCGACGAACGCCGCCGCTTCGATACGGAATCCTTCGTGGTCGAAGAGCGAGGCGAGGTAGACCACCCGGGTGGCGACGCCGCGGCCGAGAAGCTCGAGAACGACGTTGTTGGGGCGGTCGTAACCGATCCCGTACGGAGGGCGGTTGAACACCAGGACCTCGGTGCGGGCAGACGAGAGCATCTTCTCGTAGGCGCCCTCGATCTTGGCGGCCCCCCGGAGGAACTGGATGGACGGGTGCCCGGGAGCGCCGTCATCGCCGGCGGCCAGCTCGTCGAGCAGCCGGCGGGTGGGCTCGAGGCTCGCCTCCACGGCGCGAAGCCGTTGTTCGTGAAAGGCCCACAGGCGCTGCAGCACTTCGCCCGGCCCGGCGGTGCTCCACACGCCGGAGCGACCGGGAACGAGCTCGACCACACCTTTGGAGCCGAGGTCCTCCAGTACCGGGTACACCCCGGTGCGGTGGACCCCGGCCAGGCGCGCCAGCTCGGTCGCCGTCGCTGACCCCGCGCTCACCAGGGCGGCGAGCACCCGGGCCTCGTTCGCCGTCAGGCCGAAGGCCTGGAGCCGCGCCGCCGCCCCCTGCACCTGGCGGACCTGATCTTCGGCCTCTCGTCCCATCTCCGTCCCATCCGTCCGTAGCTAATGTCCTCATAAGATAGACAACAAAAGTTCACCGGGCAAGTGCGGGAGCAGGAGTTCGGCCCCGGTCTCGACTACCCGCCTGGGGTCACGAGACCGGCGTCCGCCCGGCATCGCCGCCTGATTGATCCCTTGTCACCCGGTGCTGCTACAGAGTGCGACATGTGCTACTCTGGCTGTTCGATGAGTCGAACGGTGTCCCAGCGGGAGCTGCGTAACGACGCCGCCGGCGTGCTCCGCGACGTGCAGATGGGCGAGACGATGATCGTCACCCGCAACGGCACACCGGTCGCTGAGCTTCGGCCCCTGTCGGCCAGTCAGTTCGTCCCGCGGGCGGTAATCGCCGAGGCTGCTCTACGCGCGCCGCGACTCGATGCGGCCCGCTTCCGTCTCGATGTCGACGCCGTCATCGACCACTCGGTTGATGGCTGAACCGACCCGCGGGCTGCTCGACACCTCCGTCGTGATCGATCACGATGTCATCGACCTCGGCCTTCTCCCCGACGTGTCGGCTATCGCCGCGGTGACGCTGGCCGAGCTGGCCGCCGGTCCGCACGCCACCCGCGATGGCGAGGAGCGGGCTCGGCGCCAGGACCGGTTGCAGTGGGCATCTGCCACATGGAGCGCCCTCGCCTTCGATGCCGACGCCGCTCGGGCCTACGGGCGGGTATACGCGGCCACGCGAGCCGCGGGGCGCACGGCCAGAAGCCGTCTCGCCGACCTGCTGATCGCGGCGACGGCCGCCGCCAATGGACTGGCTCTGTACACCAGGAACCCGGCCGACTTCGACGCCCTCGAAGACATCCTTCCCGTCATCGGGGTGTAGCGCCGCCACGCCCGCGCCCGATCGGGATTGCACGGCGGCGGGCTTACTCGACACCGAAGAGTTCCTCCACGAAGAACCGCGCCGCTGGGTCGAGCCGGTCTCCCATCCTCGCCTCCGCCACCTCCAGCACCTCCGAGGCGGTGGTCAGGCCCAGGTGCCCGACGAGGAGGCGGATGTCGTCCTCGTCCTCACCGATTCGATGGGCGGCGACCTTGAGGGCCAACAGCATCTGGGGCGAGGCGACCATGCAACCGGGGTTCATCCAGTCCAAGGCGGTGCGCTGGGTGGCGCTGGGCCGCCGGCCCAGATGGGCCACGTTGACCACGTCCTGGCCCTTGGTGACGATGGCGGCCAGAAACACGTCGCCAGAGGCGATCATCTCGCGCACCGCCGTGACCGGCACCGGTCCCACTCCGGTCATGTCGCAGATCTCCTCGTCGATGGGCCAGCCCCGCACCAGTGACTCCCAGTCGATGCGCACGATGACCTTTGTCGGCCGCACCGGCGGCGCCAGGGGATCGGAAAAGTCGTCTTGGTCGATGTCGTCTTCGTCTGGGGTGACGGCACTAGCCGGGTGTTTCGCACATGAGCGGCCGTCGGGTGCTTGCCATTGAGACTCCTTGGGGTTTCAGCGGCTGGCGAGAGGGTCGACGTCGAGCAGTTCGAGGATGCGGGCTTGGAGTCCAGTCGGCGCTGGAATGATCGGCGGCGCGTTGGCGGTGGCGGGGATGAGCCGGAGCCGATCGAGCGCGTCGAAGATGAGCCGACCGGTGGGTCGGGCGGTGGGACGGCCGGGGAAGCCGGTCATCTTCAGCTCCGGCGCGATGCGTCGCCGGGCTTCTCGTTCGACCAGGCAGAAGATCAGCAACGCCAGACAGATGACCGACAGCAGCGCCTCGATGCGCCGGTTGCTCTTCAAGAACACCGGCGCCACCGCCAGCGGGCCTTTGAACGCGCCGTAACGGCGCTCGACGACCTCTTGGCCTTTGTAGCGGGCCAGCACCCCGGCGGCGTCGACCTCCTCGGGATCGAGGTTGGTGAGCAGGCAGTACCAGCCGTCGGTGGCCGCCTCGGCGGCCAGGGGGTCGTCGTCGAAGTGCCACTTGAGCGTCGGGCACCCGGAGTCATCGACACCGACGTCGCCCCGCAGGTAGTCGCCGACGCGTCGCTTCGACGCGATGGTCGTGAGCCGGGCCTGCACCGCGCCAGGTGTCGGGTAGTGGCGGCCCCCCAAGCCACGGGTGAGCGAGTCGAGGTCGTCTGTGGCCCGGGCCAGCTTCTTGGCCCGGGCCTTGGCCGCGGCACCCGCGTCGGCAGACGACCACACGAACACGCGGCGCAGCTCGAGGCCGGCACCCTTGGCCTTCTTGGGCGCCGGCATGGTCCAGCGGTCTTCGACCACCCGGTAGCGGCCCCGTTGGTCGGCCGGCTTGGTCTCGTCACGTTGGGCGACGTAGTCGACCGGGACAGCGGCGTCGAAGTCACAGGCGGCGAGCACCCCGTCATCCACGTAGGCCTTGGAGGCCGGCGCTATGAAGCTCACCCGGGCGGCGATGATCTGGCGCAGATTGTCGAACGAAACGAGCTTGCTGTCTCCAATCAGCAAGAAGCTGCGCTCGGCACACATGGCCCGCAGCGACTCCATGGCGGCCACGACCTGGTTGACCTCGCCGGCCCGGCCGTCGAAGGCCCGGTGCAGGATCGGGATCCCGCCGTCCCCGCTCACCGCCAGGCCCGTCTGGATCTGCTTGAGATCGACCCGCCGGTCCTTCGGATGCCCGTAGGAGGGCTCGGCGAAACCGTCCTCGACGCTGTCGTAGGCACCGAACAACGAGATCGACGTCATGTCCCAGTGGAGCCGAGCCACGTCGATGCCGAACTCGGTGATGGCGCGGGCGCCGATGGATCCGACGACGGCGTCCAGGGCGGGGGCGATGGCATCCAGAGCACGGCCGATCCGGTCGTCGTTCAGCGTCGACGCTTCGACACCGAACACCTCCTCCACCGCCCATTCGGCGGCCCAGTCCTGCACATGCAGCAACGGCTGGGGTGATGTGAGGCGGTTGGCGATCATCGTCTCGATCACCCGGCCATGGGTGACGATTGCCACATCGCGGATCGGACAGGCCCGGTCGATGGTCCCGCCGATGTCGAGGCGCTCACAAAATCGTGCCACCACCGGAAGCGAGCCCAGCGCCTTGTCTCGATCGACCACGGGAGGACCCAGACGGGCCCGTTTCCTTGCCACAGAAGGACTTTCGCGACCACCCCGCGCTTCTCCTGCAAGGAAACTCAGATTCTTCGATCAATCCGACCCGCCGACATGTGCGGAAACCGGGACTAGCCGCGGCGCCGGGGCCGGCAGCTGTGCCGTCGTCAAACAGGGTCCCGTTGGTGGCCGCGCCTTCCGACGCGGTGGCCCCGGGGGTGGCAACGTGCTCGTCGCGGCCATCGCTGGTCGCTCCCGGCGTCGCACCGCCATGCGTTCCGGGATCGCCGTGCGGTGATCCGGCGCTGCCCGGTACGGGGCCTTGGGGGCCGCCAGCCGCCGCGCCGCCAGCACCGTCACCCCCGCCACCGCTGGCCCCAGGCCGACCACCCGCCGTGCCACGGCCACCGGCGGGCTTCGCCCCCCGGGCCGCAGCCGCAGCCGCGCCGGCCCGGGTGGCGTTGAGCAGGCCGTCGGCCAGATAGGCCTCCTCGGGCTCTCGGCGTCCCTCGGCCCGGGCCTTTTCGAACACCCGCTGGGCAAAGCCCCGCACGATCGACACGATCTCGGCCACCTCTTCGACCGTGGAGCGGTAGACGATCTCGCCGGCCCCGTCGGAGGTGCGGCGGTGGCGGAAGAAGCGCGAGCGGTGGATGGCGGCCTGGCGGCCATCGGGATCACGATCGGCCGCGGCCTTGACGTTGTCGCACTCCTGCTTGAGCTGGAACAACGATGACTTCTTGGCCGTCTTCATCAAGCGGGACTCGGCCTTGGGGTTCTTGGTGGCGGCATCGGCGATGGCTCCGGCCTGAGAAGACGAGACCTCTCCCGAGCGAGCGGCGGCTTCCAGCTCAGGCAACTGGGACAACCCCGCCGCGGTCTCCAGGGCCTCTTTGGCCTTGGCCACACTGGTGCCCGACTTGCGGGCCAGCTGATGAGCAGGGCTGATGTCGCCCTCGCGCTTCCACAGCTCGGTATCGGCCACCCGCTTGGCCGCCATGGCCTTGATGGTCTCCACCATGTTGACCGTGGCGATGGCGTCGTCCACCACGCCCTGAGCGGTCAGCGCGGATATCTCATTGGGATCAAAGGACGCGGCATAGCTCGACACCGCCGCTCGGATCCCCTTCATGGTCGAGCCGTCGAACATGGACACCTCCTCGCTCCTCTCGTAATCGATTCAAAGAGGAGGGCCCGTATCGCCGGCACCTCGAGGCGTCACCACACACTCTACACGAACGAACGTTCCGAGTCAAGCACTTTCGGAAAAAAAGCGCCTCGGTCTTGGGAGTTCCGAAGGTGGTGGCTGAGGCCCAGTTGGAGACGGAGCCGAGCTCCTGCCCCCGCCCAATGGATGATCGCCACCGCGGGAGCCGCGGCCACGCAGGAACGCAACGCCGCCAGCTCCTTCTCGCGGGCCACGAGTGGCGAAGGCGGCCAGCCACGCCGGGAAGGCTACTGAGCTTGCAGGCAGACCTACATGGGCGAAATGGTGACCCTCGCCACCGCCGCAGCCTTCGTGGTCGAAGAGCGAGGCGAGGTAGACCACCCGGGTGGTGACGCCGCGGCCGAGAAGCTCGAGAACGACGTTGTTGGGGCGGTCGTAGTCGATCCCGTAGGGAGGGCGGTTGAACACCAGGACCTCGGTGCGGGCAGACGAGAGCATCTTCTCGTAGGCGGTCTCGATCTCCCGAGCATCGCCGAGGAGCTGGATGGAGGGGTGGCCGGCGGTGGGCATCCTCATCGCTCGGTGATGGAGAGCTGGCTCCCCACGTAAGAGAAGGTCCACAACCCTTCGCCCACGGCCAGCACTTCCGGGTCATCACATTGTCCAGAGGCACAGACTCAAACTATCCGTTGGCAGTACCGAAGAATAGGAGTACCATCCGGTACCAGGATAGGAGGCTGTTCATGGCAAGCAACTCGACTGCTCCGCTGAAGGTCGACGCGGAAACTGACGCCCTGATCTCCCACGGCGCGCACTTCCTCCACCTCACCAAGAAAGATCTTGTCGCGCAGGCCGTCCGCGACTTTGTCGAGGCCCAACGGACTGAAATCGAGAAGGGTGTCCGCGAGGCAGCTGCCCTGCTCGATGGCTCGCACGTTGCCAAGGTCGCTCTGCTGTCTGGCCTTTCGAAGGACGAGATCGAAGAGTTGGGCGGCGTACGGTCGTAGCCGTGAGCCGCGTCCGCCCGACTATCCGGTGTCTTCGAAAGGACCTTGAGATCTCGAAACTGCCGCCCGCAGACGTAGCTCTCGACACCCTCGACCATCCGGTCATCCGGAAGGCGAACGCGATGTTCGCGACCGCAGAGGCTTCGTGTGAGCGGATCGCCGCCATCGACGACGAAGTCTTCTGCAAGGTGAAGATCACTCGATGGCGAGGCGCTCTCTGGCGTCAACTCCCTGAGCAGTGGATCTGCGCTGCCGGCTGGCGCGAAGCGGGAGACCCGGATGACTTCTATGCGGCGCTCGCAGGGCGAGGTCGCGCCTGGCGAGCGGAGTACAACGCGTCCAATCGGCCAACACTGACGACGGATACCTGGACGGAGCGACTCCTTCCCGAGAATCTGGATCGGAAGCGACTCGCTCTCGAGGAAGCCGATGCTCGTGCCCGTGCTATGAGGAAGTCTTGCCGCGCTTGGTGCGGGACGCGATCCGAACTGGAACCGAAGCGTGCGACGAAGTGGCCGGCTACAGCCTCGCGATCTTGATAGAGAGGCGAGACTTTGGCGCGATCTATGTCGGGCTTCGCATCACGGGTCGATTGAAAGTATCGGACTACAGCGTGATCCTGGCGGAGGTTCCTGGCACGGATCGTGACGGGTGGTTCATCGACCGCATGCCACACCGCGCGGAGGAACCCGGCGAGATCGTTTGGTCAAACGTCATGGACGAGGCCTTTGTCGCCGGAGTCGAAGGCGAGGAGGGGTAACCCGGCGATCGACTGGTCGCTGCTCACGAAAGCATTTGGTCGGTTGACCCGTCCGACCTCACGACTCCCGTTCCTCGAGCGTATGCCTGAGCGCTGAGCCGACAATGCCGGCGGCGTCTCGCAGGCAAAGGTTTCCCGGCGGACGCCGGAGTGGTAGGCCAAAGGGGTGAGCCACACTGCGATGGATGGGGCTGGGGCCCCCATCCCGGCGAGGAGGATGGGCCGGATCATCGTTGATGACGTGCGCCCCGTCGCGCCTCGGGGCTACCCGGCCAAGGCGGTGGTGGGCGAGGCGGTGAGGGTCTCGGCGGACATCTACAAGGACGGCCACGACATCCTGGCCGCCCGGGTGAGGTGGGGCCCGCTGCTGCCCGCCGGTGACGCCAAGAACAACACCGCTCCGATGGCCGAGCTGGTCAACGACCGTTGGGAGGCGGTCATCGAGCCTGCCGCTCTCGGCCGACATGAGCTGGTCATCGAGGCCTGGACCGACGCCTACGCCACCTGGCGCCACAAGGTGACGACCAAGCTGGCGGCAGGGCAGGACATCACCGTCGAGCTGGAGGAGGGCGCCCGGCTCCTGGAAGCCCGCGCTGCCACAGCCGGGCGGGAGGAAAAGGCGTTCCTCGGCAAGCTGGCGAAGACAATCAGATCAGAGGGCCAGGTGCCGGCCGAGCGCCTGGCGCCGGTGATCACCGACCGGGTGGCCGACCTGTTGGCCGGGCCCGAGGGTGCGGCCGACCTGACCGCCTCCGCGCCCGTGCCCATGTGGGTCGATCGCGAACGTGCCCTGGTGGGGGCCTGGTACGAGCTGTTCCCCCGATCCCACGGCGGCTTCGCCGGCACCGCCGAGCGCCTCCCCGCCATCGCCGCCATGGGCTTCGACGTGGTCTACCTGCCGCCCGTCCACCCCATCGGCAAAGCCCACCGCAAGGGGCCCAACAACACCACAGGCGCGTCGCCCGACGATCCCGGCAGCCCCTGGGCCATCGGGGGCGCCGAGGGTGGCCACACCGCCATCCACCCGGACCTGGGCTCCTTCATCGACTTCGAGGCGCTGGTCGAGAAGGCCCATTCCCTCGGCATGGAGATCGCCCTCGACTACGCCCTCCAGTGCTCGCCCGACCACCCGTGGGTGGCGGAGCATCCCGAGTGGTTCCACCACCGTCCCGACGGCTCGATCGCCTATGCGGAGTACCCGCCGAAGAAGTACCAGGACATCTATCCGATCAACTTCTGGCCGGAGCAAGAGGCCGACCGCCAGGCTCTGTGGGACGCCTGCGCGGAGATCGTCGAGTTCTGGATCGGCCACGGCGTGCGCATCTTCCGGG
This sequence comes from Acidimicrobiales bacterium, assembly GCA_035525365.1. Lineage (GTDB taxonomy): Bacteria > Actinomycetota > Acidimicrobiia > Acidimicrobiales. Next base: position 2,188 of record DATLEK010000040.1, on the reverse strand, counting down.
TCGACAATCCCCACACCAAGCCCTTCGCCTTCTGGGAGTGGCTGATCCCCCGGGTGCAGGCCCAGCATGCTGACGTGCTTTTCCTCGCCGAGGCCTTCACCCGTCCCAAGGTGATGGCCAAGCTGGCCGAGGTCGGCTTCACCCAGAGCTACACCTACTTCACGTGGCGCACTGCCGCCCACGAGCTGCAGGAGTACATGGAGGAGCTGGCCCACGGTCCGCTGGCTGACTACATGCGCCCCAACTTCTGGCCCAACACGCCCGACATCCTCTCGGCCCCGTTGCGCAACGGGCCGCCGGCCGCCTTCAAGCAGCGCCTGGTCCTGGCCGCCACCATGACCCCCTCCTACGGGATCTACAGCGGCTACGAGCTGTACGAGAACGCCCCCGCCTCGGACACCAACGAGGAGTACGACCGCTCGGAGAAGTACGAGGTCAAGGAGCGGGACTGGGACCAGCCCGGTTCACTGGCGCCCTTTTTGGCCACCATCAACGACATCCGCCGGCGCCACCCTGCCCTGCAGGCCCTGCGCAACATCACCTTCCACGCCAGCGCCAATCCATCTGTCATCGCCTACTCCAAGCACACCGACGACCGCTCCGATGTCGTTCTCCTAGTCGTGAACCTGGATCCCCTGGCCGCGCAGGAGACGACGCTCGACCTCGATCTCGGCCTGCTCGGCCTGCCCTGGGACAGCCCGTACGACGCCTACGACGAACTGGCAGGACAGGCCTACCGGTGGAGCGGATCTCACCCGTACGTGCTCCTGGACCCCGATCAGGCCGCCCACGTCCTCCACCTGCGCCGCATCCGTTGACGGCGATTCGGCCCGAGGTCACTTCCGAGGAGGTCGTCGCCGACCCGCAGTGGTTCCGCCGCGCCGTCTTCTACGAAGTCCTCGTCCGCGGCTTTAACGACGCCAACAACGACGGGACCGGTGACCTTCGGGGTCTGATCGAGAAGCTCGACTACCTCGAGTGGCTCGGCGTCGACTGCCTCTGGCTGCTGCCCTTCTACCAATCGCCGCTGAAGGACGGTGGCTACGACGTCAGCGACTTCTTCAGCATCCTCCCTGAGTACGGCGAGATCGGCGACGCCGCCCTCTTCCTCGAGGAGGCCCACTCGCGCGGCATCCGCGTCATCGCCGACCTCGTCGTCAACCACACCAGCGACCAGCACCCGTGGTTCCAGGAGTCCCGTTCGTCCAAGGACAACCCGAAGGCAGACTGGTACGTGTGGAGCGACGATCCGACGCGATGGTCGGAGGCGCGGATCATCTTCCTCGACACCGAGCCGTCGAACTGGACGTGGGATCCGGTGCGCGAGCAGTACTACTGGCATCGCTTCTTCGCCCATCAGCCCGACCTGAACTTCGACAACCCCGAGGTGCAGGAGGCGATCATCGAGACGATGCGTTTCTGGCTCGATCTCGGCCTCGACGGGTTCCGGCTCGACGCGGTGCCCTACCTCTACGAGCGGGACGGCACGAACGGCGAGAACCTCCCAGAGACCCACGAGTACCTGAAGCGCATCCGCAAGGAGGTCGACACCGCCTACCCGGGGACGGTGCTGCTGGCCGAGGCCAACCAGTGGCCGTCCGAGGTCGTCGACTACTACGGCGACGGCGACGAGTTCCACATGTGCTTCCACTTCCCGGTGATGCCGCGCATGTACATGGGGCTCCGGCGCGAGCAGCGCTACCCGATCACCGAGATCCTCGCCCAGACGCCCGACATCCCGGACGGCTGCCAGTGGGGCATCTTTCTGCGGAACCACGACGAGCTGACGCTCGAGATGGTCACCGACGAGGACCGCGACTACATGTGGTCCGAGTACGCCGGCGACCCGCGCATGAAGCTCAACCTCGGCATCCGGCGCCGGCTCGCGCCGCTCATGGAGTTCGGCCGGCGCCAGATGGAGCTGCTGTCGTCGCTCATCCTCTCGCTGCCGGGCAGCCCGGTGCTCTACTACGGCGACGAGATCGGCATGGGCGACAACATCTACCTCGGCGACCGCGACGGCGTGCGCACGCCCATGCAGTGGAGCCCGGACCGCAACGCGGGCTTCTCCCGCGCGGACCCCGAGAAGCTCTACGCTCAGCCGATCCTCAACCCCGTCTGCAGCTATCAGGCGATCAACGTCGAGGCGCAGACGAGGGTCCCCGGCTCGCTCCTGCTCTGGAACAAG
>DATLEK010000036.1:0-24950 GCA_035525365.1 Acidimicrobiales bacterium | reverse complement strand
GCCGACGCCTTCACCGACGCCGACGTGGTGGTCGTCACCGAGATCTACGCCGCCGGCGAGCCGGCCCGGCCGGGCGTCTCCGGCCGGCTCGTGGCCGACTCCGTACGCGACGCCCATCCCGCGGCGCAGGTGGAGTGGATCCCAGAGCGGGCCGACGTGGTGTCATTCCTCCGGTGCGAGCTGCGGGCGGGCGACCTGTGCCTCACCCTGGGAGCCGGCGACCTGACCACCCTGCCCGACGAGCTGCTGGCATGACGGAAGCGATCGAGGCAGCAGCAGCTGTCCTTGGCGAGCGGGCGGGGCGCGATGTGCCCCTCGGGCCCCTGACCACCTACGGGGTGGGCGGGCCGGCAGCCCTGTTCCTCGACAACTGCGGGCCCGACGAGCTCATGCTGGCCCGGGAGGCCGTCGCCGCCAGCGGGGTGCCGGTGCTCATCGTCGGCCGCGGCTCCAACCTCCTGGTGGCCGACGGCGGATTTCCGGGCCTGGCTCTGACCCTCGGCGACGACTTCACCGCCATCCACCGTGATGAAGGCACCTCCCTGGTCCGTGCCGGCGGCGGGCTCAGCCTCCCGGTGCTGGCCCGGCGGACGGCCGCCCTCGGGCTGCGGGGCCTGGAGTGGGCCGTCGGCGTGCCCGGCACCGTCGGCGGCGGGGTGGGCATGAACGCCGGCGGCCACGGGTCCGACATCGCCGCCCGCCTGACCCGGGCCTGGCTGTTCGACGTGGCGGCCGCCGGTGCCGGCGGAGGGGTGGAGGTGGCCGCCGGCGACCTCGACCTGGGCTACCGGCACTCGGCGGTCGGGCCCACCCGGGTCGTCGTGGCCGCCGAGTTCGCCCTGGTCCCCGGCGACCGTGCCGAGGCCGAAGCCGAGGTCGCCGCGGTGGTGAAGTGGCGGCGGGAGCACCAGCCGGGCGGTTCCAATGCCGGCTCGGTGTTCGCCAACCCGCCGGGCGACTCCGCCGGCCGGCTCATCGAGGCCGCCGGGCTTCGGGGCCACCGCCGGGCATCCGCGTTTGTGTCCCCGAAACATGCCAACTTCTTCCAGGTGGACCCCGGCGGGTCGGCCGATGACGTGCGGGCCCTGATGGAAGAGGTACGAACGACCGTGGAAAACCGGTTTGGCATCGTCCTGACCCTCGAGAACCGCCTTATCGGCTTCGATCTCTCACCTTCGACTGGAGGTTGAGGGGTGGATCCGCGGTTCCGTCAGCGATGGGTCGAGGCCCGCCGGCAGGAGGGCCGGCGGCGATTCCGGGTGCTGGTCGGCATCACCGCGGTCACCGTGGTGGGCTGTGCCGGCTGGGCCGCCACCGGCTCCTTCGTGCTCGACCTCGACCGCGTGGTCGTCGAGGGGGCCGTGCACACCGCGCCCGACGACGCCCGGTTCGCCTCGGGCCTGCGGGTGGGCGAGCCCATGCTCGACATCGACGAGGGCGCGGCCCGCCGGGGCGTGGAAGCCCTGCCCTGGGTCCGGGAGGCGACCGTCCTCCGGCACTGGCCGGGCCACGTCCGTATCCGCCTGACCGAGCGTGAACCGGTGGCCGTCACCGAGGCCGAACCGGGGGCGTTCGCGGTCATCGACGGGACCGGCCGGGTGCTCGAGTGGAGCGCAGCATCGCCGCCCGGTCTCCCCGTGCTGGCCGGGCTGCCGCCCGCCGGACGGCCGGGGACGACACTGGGCGTCGACGGGGTGGCCACCCTCCGGGTGGCCGTCGCCCTGCCCGCCGAGCTCCGGGCCCGGACCGCGGGCCTGGCGCCGGCACCGGGCAGCGGGGGAGAGGTCGAGCTGCGTCTCAACCCCGAGGGGATGGTCAGGCTCGGGCCCCCGGAGGACCTCGACGCCAAGTTCACGGCCATAAGGGCGGTGCTGGCCCAGGTCGACCTGCGCAACCTGGCCGTGCTCGACGTCCGGCGCCCGGAGAACCCCGTGTTGACCCGTCGGGAGACTGCCGTTAAGGTGTCGACCCCAAGGGTAGGTTGACATAACTCTCAACCTCAAGTCGACGTAGAGGTGGGTGCGGGAAACGTGGCTGTGAGCGGAGTAGCAAGCACTGCGGGACGGCCTGCAGTGCGAAGAGTTGGCGCAGTCGCGGCCCGAAGTGCCGGTGGCGGAACGGCGCAGTCTCGTCCCAGGAACGTCAAACCGTCAGGAGGGCCGATGATCGGCGCACCACAGAATTATCTGGCTGTCATCAAGGTGGTCGGGATCGGAGGCGGTGGCGTGAACGCCGTCAACCGGATGATCGACGCCGGGTTGCGGGGCGTGGAGTTCATCGCCGTCAACACCGACGCCCAGGCGCTGCTCATGAGCGACGCCGACGTGAAGCTCGACATCGGCCGGGAGCTGACCCGGGGCCTCGGTGCAGGCAGCGACCCCGAGGTGGGGGCCCAGGCCGCCGAGGCTCACCGCGATGAGATCGAAGAGGTGCTCAAGGGCGCCGACATGGTATTCATCACCGCCGGCAAGGGCGGCGGCACCGGCACGGGCGGTGCCCCGGTGGTGGCGTCGATTGCCAAGAGCCTCGGCGCCCTCACCGTCGGCGTCGTCACCCGGCCGTTCGCGTTCGAGGGCCGGCGCCGCTCGGTCCAGGCCGAGAACGGCATCGCCAAGCTGAAGGAGAGGGTCGACACCCTCATCGTCATCCCCAACGACCGGCTGCTCTCGGTCAGCAATGACAAGACCTCGGCGCTGAACGCCTTCAAGATGGCCGACGAAGTCCTCTTGCAGGGCGTCCAGGGCATCACCGACCTCATCAACACGCCGGGCCTCATCAACACCGACTTCGCCGATGTGAAGATGATCATGAGCAACGCCGGCACCGCCATCATGGGCATCGGCACGGCATCGGGGGAGGGCCGGGCCATCAACGCGGCCCGGGCCGCCATCACCAGCCCGCTGCTCGAAGCCTCCATCGAGGGTGCCCGCGGCATCCTGCTCAACATCGCCGGCGGCAGCGACCTCGGCCTCTTCGAGGTCAACGAGGCAGCCGAGATCATCCACGGAGTGGCCCATGCCGACGCCAACATCATCTTCGGCAGCGTGATCGACGATTCCATGGGCGACGAGGTCCGGGTGACGGTCATCGCCGCCGGTTTCGACCGCTGGGAGGACGACCGACCGTCACGAGCGGACCGGGATGCCCGCGGCCCTTCCAACCTGGGGCTGCGGGGCCGCCCCGATCCCTTCGCCATCGAGGCTGACGAAGACCTGGACCTCGGTGACGACGAGTTCGACGTTCCATCGTTCCTGCGCTAGCGGCCCGGTCCTCGACGGCGCCGCCGTCTTGTGGACCGGTCGCACCGAGGGCGACCTGGCTGTGCCCCCTGGCCGTGCTCAGGACGCCGCCCTCGACCGTCTCGCCGGCCTTGCCGGGCGTCCCGTCTCCTGGCTCCACCAGGTGCACGGGGCCGGCGTCGCGGTGGTCGCACCCGACCGCCCCGGGTGCGGTCGCGGCGAAGACGGTGATGCTCTGGTCACCACCGGCGCCGAGGCGCTGGCCGTCATGACCGCCGACTGTTCCCCGGTGGCGCTGATCAGTCCTGAGGGTGTGATCGCCGCCGTGCACGCAGGGTGGCGTGGCCTGGTGGCCGGCGTGATCCAGTCGACAGTGGCCACCATGCGGTCGCTGGGCGCCGTTCACGTCGAGGCCGCCCTGGGGCCCTGCATCCATGCCGAGTGCTACGAGTTCGGCGATCCGCAGTTGGCCGAGGTGGCTGCCCGCTTCGGCCGGCAGGTCCGATCCGAGACGACGACCGGCCGCCCCGCCCTCGACCTGCCGGTGGCCGTGCGGGCCGCACTCGACGAGGCCGGCGCCACCCTCGTCCATGACGACGGCGGGTGCACCGCCTGCGCCGCCGACCGGTTCTTCTCACACCGCGCCCGCAGGGAGCGCCAGCGTCAGGCCATGGTCGTATGGAAGGTGGCCGTCGACGAGGGCTCCACCATGGTGCGTGTCGGGCGGGCTCTTTTCGGTCCGCGCTCGGGGCCTCGCGACCTGCGACGATATTCTGACCCAACAGGAGGCTGGTGATGGCTGGAATGGTCCGGCGGGCGATGGTCTATCTGGGCCTCGTCGACGACGACTTCGAGGAGTACGACGGCTATGAAGAGCCCCCGCAGCAGCAGCAGCAGCCTCAGGCCCGGCCGGCTCGCGCCTATGGCCCTGAGCCGTACGAGCCGGTCAGCGGCTCGAGCACGATCCGCACACTGCCCCGGGAAGCCCCCTCACAGCACGAGACGGTCGGTCCCGTGTCGCCGGTGAACCCGCGGCCTTCACTGGTGCGCCCCATATCCGCCGCCCAGAACGCCAAGGTGCACGTGATCGCGCCGATGCGGTTCCCCGACGCGCAGGAGATCGGCGACCGGCTGAAGGCCAGCCAGCCCGTCATCGTCAACCTTCAGGCGGCCGACCGTGAGCTGTCGCGCCGCATGATCGACTTCTGCAGTGGGGCCGCCTACGTGCTGGGGGGATCGATGGACAAGGTGGCCGACCAGGTCTTCCTGCTCACTCCCTCCAACGTCGAGGTCTCAGCCGAGGAGAAGCGGAGGTTGCAGGAACGCGGCCTCTACCGGGCCTGATCACCAGATGGACGTCGTCTGCCTCGCCATCCAGCTCTACCTGGTCGCCATCTTCGCCCGGATCGTGCTGAGCTTCTTCCCGCTCGCCCCCGGCACGGTGATGTCGTCGATCTTCTCGGCGCTGTACACGGTCACCGAACCGGTGCTCGGTCCGGTGCGGCGGATCCTGCCGCCGATCGGCGGAGGGGGGATCGGTCTCGACTTGTCGCCGATGATCGTCGTGTTCGGCGTGCAGCTGTTGATCCTCCCCTTGCTCGGCTGCGGTCGCAGCTTCTAGATCCCGATTCCTGCGAATGGTCACCGGCGCCGGGCCATGGTGGCGGTAGCATCGGCATCCATGGACGTCTCGCCGAACACCATCCGCGAGATCGAATTTCGCGAAAAGCTGCGCGGCTATAACCAGGACGACGTAGACGAGTTCCTGGAGCGTGTCGCCGCCGGCGTGGAGATTCTCCAGGAGCGCCTGCGGGAAGCCACGGAGCGAGCGGTGCGAGCCGAGCAGCAGGCCCGCGAGGTGTTCGACGGCGATGATTCCCTGCGCCGAACCCTCGGGCTGGCCCAGCGCACCGCCGACCTGGCCGTCCAGGAGGCGAGGGACCATGCCGCTCGCATCGTCGAGGCGGCCGAGGCCCACGGGCTCGAGCTGGCCGAAGAAGCCCGGGAGAACGCCCGCCGTCTGGCTGACGAGGCCCAGTCGCAGATCTGGGCAGATGTGGGGCGTCTGGAAGCGGCACGTGAGCAGTTGCGCCAGGACGTGGTCAAACTGGCCACCTACCTGGAAGCGGAGCGGGACCGTATAGAGACATCCCTGCTGGAGGCTGCCGCCAATCTCCGCCAGGCCGTGCCGGGCGCATCGCCGCCGCCGAGCCTGCACCAGCTCGACCTCAGCGCCGTTCAGACCTGGAGCCGTCCTTCGGGAGAGCCTCAGCCCGCGCTGCCCTCGGCCGCCGAAGAGCCCGACGAAAATGGCGAGGCCACGGGCGAAACCGACCAGCCGGACCGCTACGACGAGGCCCAACCGGCCGGCGCGCAGCAGCCCTCATGAGGGGGTCGCCCAGTGAGTCGTTGCGGTGGATGGGGCAACCGCGCGTAGGATGCCTCCCGCCCGTGTCGACAACCCGGATGGTGCCTCTGTGTTGCTTCTTGTAACAATCGGTTTGGTGTTGGTCGGGGCCGTATCCCTCGTGATCGGCTTCGTGTCCAACTCGCTCCCCCCGATCTACCTGTCCATCGCGTGCAGCGTCATCGCGGGGATAGTGCTCGTGGTGTTCTCCCGGATGAGCAAGCGTCAGGAAGCGGGCGGTCCTTCGGCCTCCGGTTTCACGCCGGCGCCCTCGCCCGGGAACTGGACGCCACCGGCGCCGCCCCCCGCCCCGAGCTACAGGGCCCCTGCCACTCCGCCCCAGGCCGCAGAGCCCGAGCCCGCCCCCGCACGTGCCTCGTCGGCCGCCGCCTCGGCTGTGGCCGTGGAGGACTTTCCTCTCGAGGGCTACGACACGCTGCGCGTGAGCCAGATCCTGCCCGCCCTCGACGATCTCGATCTCGACGACCTCGACATCGTCCGTGAGCGCGAGGAGCAGGGCAAGAACCGAACCACCGTGCTTCGCCGCATCGATGTCCTCATGGACGAGCGTGAGGCCGAGGACGGCGCCGCCGTCACCACGCCGCTTGAGCCGGAGATGGACGACGAAGACGACGAGATCATCGAGGACGAAGCGGACTTCGACGACGATGACGAGGATCTTCTGGACGACGATCTTCTGGACGACGACGTGGCCGCCGTCGAACCGGATCGCACCGCCGTCATCCCCGTCGTGCCTGCCATCGACGAATCGTTCCCGATCCCGAATTACGACAACCTGCCGGTGGCCCAGATCCTGCCCCTGCTCGACGATCTCGATGACGACGAGCTCGACATGGTCGCTGAGCACGAGGAGCAGGGCAAGAACCGTGCCGCCATCCTCGATCGCATCGACGACATGTTCGAGCCGCTCGAGGATGAAGCCCCTGCGCCTGTGGTGACCCCGGCGCCCCGGGCCCCGGCCAAGAAGGCCCCGGCCAAGAAGGCCCCGGCCAAGAGGGCCACCCCGGCAACCGCGCCGCCGTTCAAGGCCACCCGGGCCAAGAAGGCACCGGTGAGGACCGCAGCGGTCAAGAAGGCTGCGGTCAAGAAGGTGGCTCCGGTGAAGAAGCCCAGCCCCGTCACCAGGACACCCGCCAGGGGCGTCAAGAAGGCGGCGCCGGCCAAGCGACCGCCCGCCGCCGTCAAGAAGGTCGCTAAGAAGCGCTGACGGCGATCCCGAGGCGGCGACCGTCGGGAAGCTCGTAGCGGGGGGCGTGGGGCGCCTCGGCGAAGCTGAGTTCGACGGCCAGGGTCTCGGCCATGACGTGTTCCCGGTGCGCTTCCACCGCTAGCCGCACGTCCTCGGGAGCGTCCAGCACCAGGCGGATGCGGTCCGACACGTGGAGGCCGGCGTCCTTGCGGGCTTCGTTCACCAGACGCACCACGTCACGGGCCAGGCCCTCGGCCTCCAGGGCAGGGGTCACCGCCAGGTCGAGCACCACCAGGCCGGCGTTGCCGGGTAGGGCCCGGCCGGCGGCCTCATCGGTGGCGACCAGGCCGATGGTGTACTCGTCGTGCTCGAGTGTGCGCCCGGCCACCGTCACCGCGCCGCCGGCTGACCGTTCCCATTGGCCGCTGCGCACCGCGCCGATCACCTTTTGCACGTCGGCGCCGATGCGAGGGCCGAGAACCGCCGGCACGATCTGAAGGACCTCGGATCCGACCGCTCCCACGTCGGCCGACAGCACGACCTCCTTGACGTTGACCTCGTCGGCGATCAGCTGGCGGTAGGGCGCCAGCGCTTCGGCGTCGACGGCAGCCACGGTCAGGCAGGCCAGGGGCAGGCGGACCCGAAGGCCGTTGGCCTTGCGCACCGACGACGCGGCTGAGCACACCTCGCGGACCCGGTCCATGGCGGCCACCAGCGCCGGGTCGCCTGGGAGCTCATCGGGCCTAATCCAGTCGGTGAGGTGCACGCTGCGCCGGCCGGTGAGGCCCCGGTATACGTCCTCGGTGACCAGCGGAAGCAGTGGAGCGGCGACCCGACACGCCACTTCGAGCACAGTGGCCAGCGTGTCGAAGGCATCGGTGTCGGTTCGCCAGAACCGGTCACGCGAGCGGCGGATGTACCAGTTGCACAGGGCGTCGAGGAAGCCCTCGATGGCGATGCAGGAACCGGCCAGGTCGTAGCCGTCCATGCGCTGCGTCACCGTCTCGACAAGCTCGGCCGCCTTGGCCAGGACGTAGCGGTCGAGCACGCCGGTGGCGTCGGTGCGCCAGCGGGCGGTGTGGCCGTCGGTGTTGGCGTACAGGGTGAAGAAGTGCCAGGCGTTCCAGAGCGGGAAGATGGCCCGCCGGACAGCCTCGGAGATATCGTTGCGGTCGTTGGCCAGGCTGAGGTCCTGGCCCCGGAGCACCGCGGATGACAGCAGGAACCAGCGCACGGCGTCGGCGCCGAAGGTGGCGAACATCTCCTCGGGGTCGGTGAAGTTGCGCAGTCGTTTCGAGGCCTTGCGCCCGTCCTTGCCCAGGATGACGCCGTGTACCACGCACGAGTCGAAGGCCGGCTTGTCGAACAAGGCGGTCGACAGCACGTGGAGGTTGTAGAACCACGCCCTGGTCTGGCCGACGTACTCCACGATGAAGTCGGCGGGGAAATGATCGTCGAACCACCCCTGGTTCTCGAACGGGTAGTGCACCTGCGCGTACGGCATGGAGCCCGATTCGAACCAGCAGTCGAGGACCTCCTCGACGCGCCGCATGGTGGAGCGCCCGGTCGGGTCGTCGGGATTGGGGCGGGTGAGCTCGTCGATGCCCGGCCGGTGCAGGTCGTCGGGGCGAATCCCGAAGTCGGCCGCCAACTCGTCGAGGCTGCCGTACACGTCGAGGCGGGGGTAGGCCGGGTCATCGCTTTTCCACACCGGGATGGGCGATCCCCAGAAGCGGTTCCGGCTGATGGACCAGTCGCGGGCGTTTTCCAGCCATTTGCCGAAGGCGCCGTCACGGATGTGCTCGGGGACCCACCTGATCGTGGTGTTCAGCTCCACGGCCCGGGCCTTGATGGCGGTGACGTTCACGAACCACGAACCGATGGCCCGGTAGACAAGGGGCGTGTCGGTGCGCCAGCAGTGCGGGTAGCTGTGTTCGTAGGAGTCGTGGCGTAGGACGACGCCACGGGCCTTGAGGTCGCGGATCACCGGCGCGTTGGCTTCGAAAACCTGAAGGCCGGCGTAGTCGGGTACCTCGGAGGTGAACCGGGCCCGTTCGTCCACCGGAACCACGACCGGGATACCCGCCGCCTCGCACACCCGTTGATCGTCCTCACCGAATCCCGGCGCCAGGTGCACGATGCCTGTGCCGTCCTCGGTGTTGACGAAGTCGCCGGCCAGGACGCGGAAACTGTTGGGGGTGGCGGCGAAAAACGGGAAGAGGGGCCGATAGCCGCGGCCGACGAGATCGGCGCCCCGGACCGAGCCCACCCTCTTCGAGTCGCCCAACTCCTTTTCGTACGAACCGAGCGTGGCGTCGCCGATCAAGAAACGAACGCCGTCGCGCTCGAGGATGGCGTAATCGATGTCGGGACCGACGGCGAGGGCCAGGTTCGAGGGCAGGGTCCACGGGGTGGTGGTCCACACCAGGGCCTGTTCCCCGGTGTCGAGCTCGAACATCAGGGTCACGGCGGGGTCCTGGCGGGGTCGGTAGGCGTCGTCGAGGCGCGTCTCGAAGTTCGACAGCGGCGTCTCGCACTCCCAGCAGTACGGCAGCACCTTGTAGCCCTCGTATATCAGGCCCTTCTCCCAGAGCTGTTTGAACGCCCAGATGACGCTCTCCATGTAGGAGAGGTCCAACGTCTTGTAGTCATCGTCGAAGTCGACCCATCGCGCCTGGCGGGTGACGTAGGAGCGCCACTCACGGGTGTAGCGCAGGACCGAGGTGCGGCAGGCCTCGTTGAAGCGGGCCACGCCGTACTCGTTGATGGCGACGTGCCCGCTGATGCCAAGCTCTTTCTCCGCCTCCATCTCGGCCGGCAGTCCGTGGCAGTCCCACCCGAAACGGCGCTCCACCCGCCGGCCCTTCATCGTCTGGTAGCGGGGAACGGCATCCTTGACGTAGCCGGTGAGGAGGTGACCGTAATGGGGCAGCCCGTTGGCAAAAGGAGGCCCGTCGTAGAAGACGAACTCGGCCTCACCGGCGTCACGCTGCTCGACCGATGCGCGGAAGGTGTCGTCGCCCGCCCAGAAGGCGAGAACCGCCTCTTCGACACCGGGAAGGTCAGGCTGCCGCGGCACGTCGGGGTACGGAGCCATCGCCGTACTCTACGAGCGCCCCGTGCTACGGTCCGCCACCCGCCGATCGGGGGAGTCCTGCGTTGCCAAGAGCCTCGAAAGCCGTCGACGCCGCCAAGAAGCTCGGCCGAAAGGTTGCGGCTACCGGCGCGGCCAAATCCGTTCCCAAAGCCGCAGCGAAGGCGGCCAAGACCACAGACAGATCAACCACCCCTGCCAAGAGAACTGCCAAGGTGACCAAGGATGCGAAGCCCAAGATGCCAGTGAAGGCGGCCCCCGCGCCGGCGCCGGCCAAGGCGGTCTCGGAACCGAAGCCGGCCAAGCCGCCGGCCAAGCGTCTGGAGGGTGCCGGCGCCGACAAGTTCTTCGAGGAGCAGCGGGTTCTGCTCCTGGAGGAGCGCATCTCATATCTGGCCCAGGCAGCCGACCTGAAGGCGGAGGCCGACCAGTTGGCCCAGGAGATGGAGCCAGGGGACATCCAGTTCGACGACGAGTCCGGCGAGGGGGCCACTGCCGCTGTCGACCGTGAGCGGGACCTCGCCCTCTCGGCCCAGGCCCGGGTGGAGGTGGACGAGATCGATCACGCCCTGGCCAAGCTCGACGGTGGCTCGTACGGAATCTGTGAAGGGTGCGGCCAGCCCGTTCCCCGGGCCCGTCTCAAAGCTCTTCCCCACGCCCGCCTCTGCGTCGCCTGCAAGAGCGGGGGCCTGTCGAGGCGTTGACCTCGGCCCGCCTTGCTCTCGGGGCGGGCACCGCCGTCACGGTCGTCGCCCTCGACCAGCTCACCAAGTCGTGGGCCCTGCGGGCGCTGGAGGACGGGCCGGTCCATGTGCTGTGGACGCTGCGCTTCAACCTGTCGTTCAACACCGGGGCGGCCTTCGGCATCGGCCAGGGACTGGCGCCCCTGCTCATGCTCGTGGCCATCGCCGTGCTCGTGGCGCTGGTCGGCTTCGGCCGTACGGCGGCCACCACGCCGGCAACGATGGGCGCTCTCGGCCTGGTGGTCGGTGGAGCGGTGGGCAATCTCGTCGACCGGTTCGTGCGTGACCACGGAGGAGCGGTGGTGGACTTCATAGACCTTCAGTGGTGGCCGATCTTCAACGTGGCCGACGCCGCCATCACCGTCGGGGCACTGGTATTCGTCGTGGCCGCCGGTACCCGCCGCGATTCCGTCGGGGTGGAGCGCACCTCGTGAAGGCGGCCGTGCCCTCGGCTCTCGACGGCGAGAGAGTGGACCGGGCCGTGGCCATCCTGACCGGCCTTCCCCGCTCCGAGGTGGCCGCCCTCGTGGCCGGCGGCGGAGTGAAGATCGGTGGCCGGCCGGTCTCGAGTCGTAGCCGTCGCGTGGCCGAGGGTGACGAGCTGGAGATCACCGTCCCCGATGACGCCGGCGCCGTCGCTCCGGGCCCGGAGGCCGATTCATCGGTCGATGTCGCCGTGGTTCATTCCGACGACGACCTGGTGGTGGTGGACAAGCCCGCCGGCCTGGTCGTCCATGCCGGCGCCGGGCACCGGACCGGCACCCTCGTGCACGGCTTGCTGGCCCTGTTCCCGGACCTGGCCTCCATCGGGGTGGGTGAGTCGGCGCGCCCGGGGATCGTCCACCGCCTGGACAAGGGCACGTCTGGCCTGCTGGTCGTCGCCCGCAATGCCGGCGCCTACAACGACCTCGTCGAGCAGCTCCGCCGGCGGGCGGTGGAGCGGGTGTACCTGGCCCTGGTCTGGGGCGCGGTCGAGGCACCGGCGGGATTGATCGACGCGCCGGTAGGACGGGGCGTTCGTGATCCCACCCGGATGGCGGTGGCGGTCGGGGGCAAGGAGGCCCGGACCCGCTACCGGGTCGAATCCCGTTTCACCGAGCCGGTGCCGGTATCGCTGCTGGAGTGCCGTCTCGAGACAGGGAGGACCCACCAGGTCCGGGTCCACCTGGCCGCCATAGGCCATCCGGTTGTGGGGGACACCCGCTATCGCGGCGCCCGCCCCCACCTCGTGCTGCCCCGACCCTTCCTGCACGCCACCCGTCTCAGCTTCGACCACCCGACGACCGGGGAACGCCTGTCGTTCGACTCCCCCCTCCCGGACGACCTCCGGGCCCTGCTGTCCGAACTGGGCTAGTGCCCCGTCAGGTGCACTAGATCGACGGGACGGTTGCCGTGACCGTGCCGCGGGCCTGGGCGACCATGTCGGCGAGGGTGAAGGAATCGAGGTGCTGGCGCATGCGCTGACCCACGTCGGCCCAAACGGCGAGCAGCACGCACTGCCCCTCGTGGTCGCAGGCGCCGTCCTGGTGGGGCTCGCCGAAGTCGCCGGCCACGATGGGCCCGTCCACGGCGCTGACGATCTGGCCCAGTGTCACCTCGGAGGGATCGCGGGCCAGCACGTAGCCGCCGCCCACGCCGCGTTTGGAGCGCACCAGGCCGGCGCCCTTGAGGGCCAGCAGGATCTGTTCCAGGTAAGGCTGGGGCAGCCCGGTCCGCTCGGCCACGTCCCGCACCGAGGTGGGCAGGCCTTCGGAGTGCAGGGCCAGGGACAGCAACGCTCGGCTGGCGTAGTCACCCCGGGTCGATACCTTCACCGCTCCCATCGTAGGGCCGTTCGAGCCGCCTGCACCTGACGCATAGGGTCTTGGCGGCGTGCCCTCGGTTGTCCCGGACCCGGTTGTCCCTGCCTACGGCGGGCCGTGTGTCTCGTCCCTGGTGCCTGCCCTTCTGGGAAGCGGCGCTCCCGTACCCGAGTGGCTCCCCGAGCCGGCGAGGTCGGCGGGCCAGGTGGTGTTGCTGGTGCTCGATGGGCTCGGATGGGAGCAGTTGCAGGCACGTCTCGATCTGGCCCCGACCCTCGCCGCCATGGATGGAGGGCCCATAACCACGGTGGCTCCCACCACCACGGCAACCGCTCTCACCTCCATCAGCACCGGACTGTCGCCGGCCGACCACGGTGTCCTCGGCTACCGGGTGCGGGTGGGCGAGTCGGAGGTGCTGAACGTCCTGCGCTGGCGCACCGCCGGCGGTGGTGACGCCCGTGACCGGTACCCACCCGACAAGTTCCAGACCCAGTTGGGCTTCGCCGGCGCCTGCCCACCGGTGGTGACCCGCGCCGAGTTCTCCTCCACCGGGTTCACCCGGGCCCACCTGGCCGGCACCCGCCTCGCCGGCTGGAGGGTGCCGTCGGGGATGGTGGTGCAGGTCGCCCACCTGCTCGAAGCGGGCGAGCCCTTCGTCTACGCCTACTACGACGGCATCGACAAGATCGCCCACGAAAGAGGCTTCGGGCCCTATTACGACGCAGAGGTCACAGCCGCCGACCGCCTGGTAGGGGACCTGGCGGCGGTACTGCCGCCCGGTGCCGCCCTTCTGGTCACGTCGGACCACGGCCAGGTGCAGGTGGACGCCGAACCCATCCCGGTGGCGCCCGAGCTGATGGCCGACGTGGCTCTCCTGTCGGGGGAAGGGCGATTCCGCTGGTTGCACACCGAGCCGGGTACCACTGCGAGAGTTGCTGCCGGCGCCCAGGAGCGGTACGGGCATCTGGCGTGGGTGAGGACCCGCGAAGAGGTGGTGGACGAGGGTTGGCTGGGAGGCCGGCTCAGCCCTGAGTTCGAGCGCCGCCTGGGCGATGTCGCCATCGTCCCGTTCGAGCCGGTGGCTTTTCTCGACCCCCAGGACACGGGAAAGCTGCAGCTCGTCTGCCGCCACGGCTCCCTCACGCCCGCGGAGGTCCTCGTGCCTCTCCTGGCCTGCGGGCCGACCGGGAAAGCCGGCCACGGTTGGGAGCAGCCGGCCGCCAGGTGACAGCATGGGCAGATGCCTGTGCCCGACAGCTCCGACGCGATCCCCTCCGCCGCGGAAGCGCCCGAGGTGGTGTTGCCCGTGGACGGCGCCGACGGTGACGCCAACGGGGAGCCGGGCACCGAAATCGCCGCCACCGAGTCGGTGGAGCATCCCGCCAAGGTCATGCGTATCGCCTCGATGATCAAGCAGCTGCTCGACGAGGTGCGCCACGCTCCCCTCGACGAGGCCAGCCGCACCCGCCTGCGGGAGATCTACGAGGTGTCGGTGCGGGAGCTGGGGGAGGGCCTCTCCCCCGACCTGCGTAGCGAGCTGGCCCGCATGACACTGCCGTTCACCGAGTCGTCGGTGCCCACGGAGTCCGAGCTGCGGATCGCCCAGGCCCAGCTGGTCGGCTGGCTCGAGGGCCTGTTCCACGGCATCCAGGCGACGATGTTCGCCCAGCAGATGATGTCCCGAGCCGAGATCGAGGACATGCGCCGGCGCAGCCTGCCGGCCGCCGCCGAGGACCGCCCCCGCCCCACCGGCCCCCCCGGGTACCTCTAGCGGAGAGATCTCCCGCGGGCTACTCTGGGCCCCAGGAATCACACCAGTGTAGTTATCCCCAGGCCCTGTGGAGAAGGAGGTGCTTACGTGGCGGCAGGATTCTCCCATCTGCATGTCCACACAGAGTTCTCCATGCTCGACGGGGCAGCGCGGATCGAGGATGTGGTCGCCGCCGCGGTGGCCGACGGGCAGCCCGCGGTCGGCATCACCGACCACGGGAACATGTACGGGGTCCTCGACTTCTACAAGGAGTGCCGGGCACAGGGGGTGACCCCGATCATCGGGCTCGAGGCCTATCAGGCGGGGGAGAGCCGCTTCGAGCGCCCGGTGCGACGGGGCCGCATGGACGACAGCGGGGGAGAGGACACCGACGGCGAGAAGCTCTACTACCACCTCACCCTCCTGGCCGAGAGCAATGCCGGCTACCGCAACCTCATGAAGCTCTCTACTGCTTCGTACCTAGAAGGCTACTATTACAAACCTAGAGTTGATTGGGAGTTGCTCGAGCGACACCACGAGGGGGTCATCGCCACCACCGGCTGCCTCGGAGGGGTTGTGCTCCAGGCTCTCCTCGCCGGGGACGTGGAGCGGGCGACGGCGCTGGCCGCCCGGCTGCAGGAGATCTTCGGGAAGAAGAGCCTTTTCGTCGAGCTGCAGGACCATGGGCTGGCCAAGCAGCACAAGACCAACCCGCAGCTGATCGAGCTGGCCAGGCGCATCGGGGCGCCGCTCCTCGCCACCAACGACAGCCACTACACCCACAGGGAGGACGCCACCGCCCACGATGCCCTCTTGTGCGTTCAGACGGGTTCCAGCCTGGCCGACGAGAAGCGGTTCCGCTTCGAGGGCAACGAGCATTACCTGAAGTCATCGGCCGAGATGCGCCAGCTGTTCGGCGAGGCCCCCGAGGCGTGTGACAACACGTTGTGGATCGCCGAGCGGGCCGATGTCGAGATCGAGTTCGGCAACCCGAAGCTGCCGCAGTTCGAGCTGCCCCCGCCGTTCGGGACCGCCGCTGACTACCTGCGGCATCTCACCTTCGAGGGGGCGAAAGAGCGCTACGGCGTCCCGCTGCCGGCGGAGGTGACGGAGCGTCTCGACTACGAGCTGGGCGTCATCTCCTCCATGGGTTTCCCCGATTACTTCCTCGTGGTGTGGGACCTCATCCGCCACGCGAGGGAGCGCAAGATCAGGGTCGGGCCCGGCCGGGGATCAGCCGCCGGGAGCTGTGTCGCCTACTGCCTGCGCATCGTCGACCTCGACCCGCTGCGCTTCGGTCTCATCTTCGAGCGCTTCCTCAACCCCGGCCGCACCCAGATGCCCGACATCGACATGGACTTCGACAGCCGTTACCGAGGCGAGATGATCCGGTACGCGTCGGAGCGCTACGGCTGGGACCGGGTCGCCCAGATCGTCACCTTCTCCACCATCAAGGCCCGGGCCGCCGTGCGGGACGCGGCGCGGGTCCTCGGTTACCCCTACATAGTCGGTGACAAGGTGGCCAAGGCCATGCCCCCGCTGGTCATGGGCAGGGACACACCCCTGCATGCGTGCCTGGAGCAGACCGACGGGCACGGCGACGGTTACCGGGCGGCCGGGGAACTCCGGGACATGTACGCCACCGACCCCGACGCCCGGAAGGTCATCGACGTGGCCAAGGGGCTGGAGGGCCTGCGGCGCCAGGACGGCATCCACGCCGCAGCCGTGGTCATCACCGACCAGCCCCTCACGGAGTACCTGCCCATCCAGCGCAAGCCCCAGCCGGGCGGCACGCCCGAGGACGCGCCCATCGTCACCCAGTACGAGATGCACGGGGTTGAGGAGCTCGGGCTGCTCAAGATGGACTTCCTGGGTCTGCGCAACCTCGACGTCATCGAGATGACGCTCGACCTGCTGGAGAGCTCCACCGGCGCTCGCCCCGACATCGACAACGTTCCTCTCGACGACGAGAAGACCTTCGAGATGCTCCGGGCCGGCCTGGCCATCGGCCTGTTCCAGCTGGAGGGGGGGCCGGTGCGCCAGCTTCTGCGCCAGATGGCGCCCACCCGGTTCGAGGAGATCGCCGCCATCGTGGCTCTCTACCGGCCGGGCCCCATGGCCAACATCCCCCACTTCGTGGCCCGCAAGCACGGCCGGGAGCCCATCACCTACCTGCATCCCGACCTCGAACCCATTCTCGGCAAGACCTACGGCGTCCTCGTCTTCCAGGAGTCGGTGATCGAGATCGCCCACCGCATCGCCGGCTTCGAGCTGCCCCGGGCCGACGAGTTCCGCCGGGCCGTCGGCAAGAAGAAGCGGGAGGTCGTCGCCGCCCAGAAGGACGACTTCCTGGCGGGGTGCGTGGCCCAGGGCTACGACGCGAAGCTGGCCGACAAGCTCTTCGCACTGATCGAGCCGTTCGCGGACTACGGCTTCAACGCCAGCCACGCCTATGGCTACGCACTCATCGCCTACCAGACGGCATGGCTCAAGGCGAACCACCCGGTCGAGTACCTGGCTGCGCTGCTCACCTCGGTCAAGGACGACAAGGACAAGACGGCGATCTATCTGTCCGAGTGCCGCACCCTCGGCATCAGTGTCCTGGTCCCCGACGTGAACCTTTCCGCCTCGGGTTTCGCAGCCAAGGAGGGTGCCATTCCCTTCGGGCTGTCCGCCATCCGCAACGTCGGCGAGGGCCTCGTCGAGCGCATCGTCGCCGAGCGCGAGGCCCGTGGCCCTTTCACCGACTTCTACGACTTCTGCGAACGGGTCGACCCGATGGTTCTCAACAAGCGGTCGGTGGAGTCTCTGGGCAAGGCCGGCGCCTTCGACTCCATGGGCCACCCCCGCCGGGGGTTGTGCCAGGTGTTCGAGCAGGTGATCGACCGCACCCTGGCCCGGCGCCGAAAGGAGTCGGAGGGTCAGTTCGATCTGTTCTCCCTCGATGCCTCCGGCGCCGGCGCCGGCGCCGGCTTCCCTGCCTCGGATGAGCGGATACCGATCCCCGACGTCGAGTTCGAGAAGACCGAGAAGCTGGCCCACGAGAAGGAGATGCTCGGTCTCTACGTCAGCGACCACCCCCTCAAGGGCGCCGAGGTGGCCCTGCGGAGGCTCACCGAAGCGTCGATAGCCGAGCTCCGGGAGCTTCCCGACGGTGAGATCCGCTGGGTTGGTGGCGTGGTCACCAACCTGGCCAGGCGCTACACGAGGAAGGGAGACCTGATGGCCACCTTCATGCTCGAGGACCTGGAGTCGGTACTCGAGGTATGGATGTTCCCGAGGATCATGCAGGAGTACGGCGTCCTGCTCGCTGACGACGCCATCGTGTGCGTGAAAGGCCGGCTCGATCTCCGTGAGGAGCAGACCAAACTCACCTGCCTCGAGATTCGCCGCCCTGAGTTCACCTCCGAGGGATCCACTCCCCTGCGGGTCACGCTGCCGATGTCGCGTCTCACCGACTCCCTCCTCGATCAGATCAAGCGCCTCTTCCTCGACCACCCCGGAACGCAACCGGTGCTCCTTCAACTGGGCGAGAAGACGATTCGCCTGCCGGAGCAGTTCCGCGTCGACGCCAGCAACGGGCTCTGCGCCGAGCTACGGGTGCTGCTCGGGGCCGCCTGCCTCGTGTAGGGCCAGTGCCCCGTCAGGGGCACTAGACTCCGGAGGGATGGCGACACAGGTTGAAACCAAGGACTGCACGTCCCTGTCCGATGCCGAGATGGGCGAGATGGGCGACATCTGCGCCGAGGGCCCCGCTCGCTACGATGTCGGTCTGCTGTCGAAGCAGCGGGACGAATGGGTCCTGGTCAGCCAGGCCCGCGACAACGGGAAGCTCTGTGGCTTTTCCTTCTGCACGCTCGAGCGCATCGGCGGCACGCCGTCGCTACTCGTAGGGCTGGCCTCGATCAAGCGCGGGGCGCGCCGGGATGCCGTGCTCAAGGCGATCATGGCCGACCAGTACCGCCGGGCCCTGCTGGCCTTCCCCGACGAGGATGTCCTGATAGGCACGAAGTTCGTCGACGCCGCCGGCTTCCAGTGCTTCCGCGGTCTCGAGGACATCGTTCCCCGCCCCGGCCACAAGGCCACGGGCGAGGAGAGGGCCTGGGGCCGGCGTTTGGCCAAGCGCTTCGGCGCCGAAGGTCGTATCGACGACCGCACCTTCGTGGTGAGCGGCGACGGCAACGTCTGCGGAGCCTTCGACCACGAGGCGCTCAAGCCCGAGACCATCGACCCTGAGGTGGCGGCTTTCTTTCCTTCACTCGACCGTGAGCGGGGCGACTACCTCATCGCCTTCGGTTGGGCCATGGCCGAGACTCTGGCCAGCGGCAAGCTCGGTAAATAGAAGCATTCAGGGAGTCGCCCCCTGCCCGTGGCCGGCCTTCGCCAGCTTCATCCCGATGGTGATCAGCAGAGCGTTGGCCAGGGCGCGGGCGGTCGTCTCATCGAGCGGTAGCTCACCGGGCCCGATCTCCAGCCCCTCGACGGTCAACAGGAACGTGAGGTCGGTCAACGGGAGGTCGTCCAGACCGGGAATGATCATGGGCCCTTCGTCGATCCGCCTGATGTTGACGCCGTAGGCGCCGCTTGCCGGTCGGGTGACCGTCATGGTGGCCGGCACCCGCGGGGCCTCGAGCGGCCCTCGAGGCTGGAGTAGAACGACCGCCCGCTCGTCGATGGGGATGGAGATGGGCAGGTTCAACACGTCGCCGCCGAAGACGGTGTACAGGTCCGAGCACCCCCTGAGAAGGTCCTCGGCGAAGATCGATGCCCACTTGCGTTCTCGGGCACGCCGGCGGAGCACCGGCTGATTCTCCTTCCAGGGCCGACCAACGGCAAGCGTGGGATCATGGCAGCATGACCCCGGAGCTGCAGGAACTCATCGACGTCGATCCTTTGGTCGTCCACGGCCAGGCTCGGTTCCGCGGCACGCGGATCCCGGTCAGCGTCGTGCTCGACTGCCTCGCCGCAGCGATGACCGAGGAGGAGATCCACGAGCAGTACCCGTCGCTCCCCGAAGGCTCGGTTCGAGCCGCCCTTGCTTACGCCGCGGTGCTCGCCCGGGAGGAGCTGCATCCGCTGGATTCTGCACCTCGGTGAGGCCGCGCCTATCGGCGGGGCCGACCGGCCACAGCCGGCCGCACAGAACCGTTTGGTGAACGCGGGCGCCGCAGAGCGAACGGCTTTGGCGGCTCCGTTGAGGTTCTCGTTGAGGTTCTCGTTGAGGTGCCTCTTGCGTTGATCGACTTGACCACCCGGGCGGACGCAGGTGGGTCGATGGTCTGGTCGGCGAGCGCGGCCCGCATGTGCCCGACGCGTCTACGCAGCCCGTCGCGTCGTCGTCGAGCATGCGTGTCCCGCTTAGCGCGTGCCGTCGTAAAGAAGGGGTCGGTTGAGCCGGTGTGCCTCCGAGGCGCATCACCAACGACGTCATCTCGAACTCGGTGAGGACCAGGCGTTCAGCCAGTGCGCCGTCTCCTGATTGGTCGTTGAGCCTTGGGGCACTACGGGGCCACCCGTTTGTCGCGGCCAGGCGCTTGCCAGCCAGCTTCCACCCGAGGTCGGTCGGCTCGATCGCCGCCACCGCCGTGACAGCGGCCGGGTAGTAGGGAACGTTGAGCCCGGACCCGAAGCCAATCTCCACGACCTGGCCGTGGAGGCCGTCGCACACGCGCTGTTGCAGCGGTACGGCCGACTTCACACCGCACACCACATTGACGATGCGTGGCAGCACCCGCTCGGCGTACATCCCCATCGCAACCCCTTGCTCCCTCGAGTATGGCAGCGATGATCGCGAAAGTGGATCGATCGCGACGATCAAGCGCGACGTTGGGCACGTAGCTACTCGGAGGGCTGCGCCTAGGATTGCGGCCTAGAGGCAGTGATGCCGTCCGAAGGACCTTGTCCGACGAGATCGAAGGGGGAACGATCGTGGGAATCCGCGAATCAGCCACTGCGAGCATCAAGTCCGCCCCGGCTGACGTCTTCCGAACCGTGACAGACATCAAGCGACTCCCGGAGTGGAACAAGGGCATCGTCGAGGTCGTCGAGCTTCCCGATCAGCTGCAAGAAGGGTCGCTCTGGAAGGTGCGCGTCCGCGCGATGGGCCAGTCGTGGGTGAGTAAGTCGACTCTCACTGAACTGGACCCGGAGTCAAATCGGTTTGCCTACCGGTCGCAGTCCGACGACGGCAACCCGTCGTTTGCCGACTGGGCGTGGCACATCGAGCCTGATGGCGCCGGCTCGCGGGTGACCGTCACTGTCGATCTCAACCCGCTGACGTTCTGGCGTAAGAATCTACTCATCAAGATCCGGCGGACGGGACTGCGAACGGAGATGCACGCGTCACTGACCGCACTCCAGTCCGCCGTAGCCTCGTGATGCAGGAAGCGCTCGTCGAGCGCCTCTTCGGCTCCCTTATCGGAGCGATGGACCTGCTGCACGTGTACGTGGGTGAGCACCTGGGATTGTACGACGCCTTGGCGGTGTCAGGTCCCCTCACCAGCGGCGACCTGGCCAAGCGATGCGAAGTCCATGAGCGGTACGCCCGGGAGTGGCTGGAGCAGCAGGCAGTAGCGGGAATCCTCACGGTGGACGATCCCAATGCCGATTCGGATCAGCGTCGCTTCGCACTGCCCGCCGAGCACGCCGAGGTCCTGCTCGATGACGACAGCCCGTCGTACATGACGCCGCTCAGCCTGTTCCTCACGTCGGTGGCCCAGACAATGCCGCAGGTGCTCGAGGCGTTCCGCACCGGTAGTGGCGTCCCCTATGACGCCTACGGACCGGACCTTCGGCGGGGCATCGCTCGTATCAACCGTCCCATGTTCCTCAACCTCCTCGCCGAGGAGTGGTTCCCGCAGGTCCCCGGCCTGGTGGAACAGCTCACCGCCGACCCTCCCGCCCGGGTGGTGGATGTGGGATGCGGCTCCGGTTGGTCGGCCATCGCCATCGCGCGAGGCTTCCCGAAGGTGCAGGTCACCGGTCTCGACCTCGACCCTGAGTCGGTGAAGGACGCCAGAGCGAACGCCGAAGAGGCCGGCGTGGCGGACAGCGTCTCCTTCGAGGTGCGCGACGCTGCCGATCCTGCCCTCGCCGGCAGCTTCGACCTGGTGTGTGCGTTCGAGACGATCCACGACATGTGCGATCCAGTCGGAGCGCTGCGCGCCATGCGGTCACTGCGGGCACCCGGCGGAACGGTGCTGGTCGCCGACGAAAGGGTCGCCGACACCTTCACGATCGACGTCGACGACGCCGAGCGCTTCCAATGGGCCTTCAGCGCGCTGCACTGCCTCCCCACAGCCATGACGGCACCACCGGCCGCAGGCACGGGGACCGTCATGCGAACCCCGCTCTTCCGGCAGTACGCGGCCGATGCCGGCTTCGCTGACGTTGAGGTGCTGCCTATCGAGAACGACTTCTGGCGCTTCTACCGACTGGTCGGCTGAAGGCTCGGCCGTTGCCGTCCAGGCATGGGATCCCGCGGACGCGCACTGGACCGACAAGCGGAGCGGCAGCGGGAGGCGCTTAGGAAGCGCACCTCGCCGGAGTTTCGAGTTGAAGCCCGCTGAGACGGCCGCACATAACGCCACCGTTGGAGAGCCCTGCCGTCGCGACCGAACCGGCGTTTGGTGAACGCGGCGCCGCAGATTCAACGGCTTCGGCGGCTCCGTTGAGGTTCTCGTTGAGGTTTCGTTGAGGTTCTCGTTGAGGTTTCCGTTTGTCAGCTGGCCGCTGTCATCTTGCCGAGGACGTGATCAACGGTGGGGCCGGGCGGGTAGATGGCTACGGCCCGGCACGGCGGCGGCCATGGCCTCCACTCGCTGACGCCGAGGGGGAAAACGGGCGAGTCGTCGCGCTTGGGAAGGGCGATGCGGATGCACGGCGAGGCGGGGATCAGGCGGTGACGGCCGCCTTGAAGATGGTGGAGACCCACCGGTAGACGAGCTCGACCGACGCTGGCGCCAGCACCTTGCTGCGCTCCTTGACCCACGCCTGGACCTCGCTGCGGCGGACCGAGCCGAGAGCGCGGTTGCCGAGGGTGGGGTAGGCATGCAGGCGCAAGTAACTCTCGGCCTGGGCCGAGGTGATGGTGAGTCAACCTATAGGCGGGGTTCTGTTCGACATGTGCTATGACCTGCGGTTTTACCCCTCCTGGGGCTCTCCAGTCCTCAGCTAGTCCTCAGCTCAATGGCCTACAGCGGTCAATTCTGGCCAACTGGAAATCTGGATCGAGGCCCTGTCCTCCACGCGTGGGATCATGGGCAGCATGACCGCGGAGCTGCTGGAACTCATCGACGTCGACCCGACCGTCGTCCACGGCCAGGCTCGGTTCCGCGGCACCCGGATCCCAGTCAGCGTCGTGCTCGACTGCCTTGCCGCGGCGACGACCGAGACGGAGATCCACGAGCAGTACCCGTCGCTGCCCGAAGGATCGGTGCGAGCCGCTCTCGCTTATGCTGCGGCGCTCGCCCGGGAAGAGCTGCATCCGCTCGACTCCGCTCCTCGGTGAGGCTGAAGCTCGAGAGAACCTTCCGGAGGGCGGTCACCGGCGGTCATCTGGAGCGCCGCCGGTTGTACCCTCGTGACGTGGATTCGACGAGGGCCAAGGCCTCGTCGGAGACGACCGAGCAGTCGCTCGACAGGATGCGGCTGCGCCTTGTCGACGCCGCCTTCGACCTTCGACCGCTGCCCACCAAGGAGGGCATCGGTGAGCGCGTCCGGGCCGTCGCCTCCGAGTTGCACAAGATCGAGCGCGAGTTGCTCCTGCTATGCCACGTCGATTCGAAGCTCGGCGACACGCAGTTAACCCAGAAGCTCGAGGATCTCGACATCCGCATCGCCGAAGGCTGGCGACCGGAAGCTGCCGATGCGGACGAGTTCGTTGCAGGACTGCGCCAGCAGTTCCCGTCCTAGCTCAACGGCGCGTCTCGGGTGTACCCACCTCAGCGGCGCTGACGTCGTTCTCGACTGGCTGGCGGCCGAGCCCCTCCACGGAGGCACGAGAAGCGATGCTCGCATGCTGTGCGTTGATGAGAAAAACTTCACGCCGCGCCGAGTGGGGTCACTCGTCGCATTCCTGAGGTCAGGGCTCCGAATTCGAGGGCGGCCAACAGGTCGTCACGTTCGAGATCAGGGTGGTCGTCGATGATCTCCTCGATGGTCATGCCAGAGGCAAGCAGCTCGAGGAGGTTCTCAACTGTGTACCGCAAACCGCGGACGGTCGGCTGACCATGACAGATCGAAGGGTCGGAGGTGATGCGGTCAAGCCGAGACATCAGACACAGGGTACGTGCCTCGATGCGTGCGTGGGCCGCAGACTCTCGGCAGGCGAGGCCTCAGGCCACCGCGACGGAACATTGCACCTGCCCGCGGTGACTAGCTCCGGGGATGGCGTGACGCGTCGAGCCAGGCATCGATCTCGTTTGGGTCGAACCTCAGGAGCCGGCGCCACTTGATGTAGGGGATCTCGCGCTCGGCCACCAGGCGGCGGACGTGGCGGACGGGCACGCCGAGGCGTGCGGCAACGCCGGTGATGTCCATGAGCATCGGTGGCGCCGAGCTCGCTCGTTCGGTGGCCGCTGAGTTCGGTGTTGGCATGGAAGGGACCTCCTGTGTCCGTGGCCTCGCTCGTACTACGTGCTTTTCGGGACCCCGATCGCGACGCGAACCTCAAGAAAATCAATGGCGATCGAAGGTTTGCGCTCGCCAAGGCGGCGAACTACCCGGAAACGGCCTTCTCCACGAGGATGCCGACGTACCGGGCAATGGTGATGTCGCGCTGTGCGGCAACCGACCGGAACTGCTGCCACCGTTCCTTC
The DNA here is from genome assembly GCA_035525365.1 of Acidimicrobiales bacterium. GTDB lineage: Bacteria > Actinomycetota > Acidimicrobiia > Acidimicrobiales. Next base: position 887 of record DATLEK010000036.1, on the reverse strand, counting down.
GAGACCTCTAGGCGGGCAAACAGGTTCGCGTGCCTCCCTTGGGACTGTCCGTTCCGGTTCCCCCCTCGGAGTGGAGGCGGACTCCCGGTGCCCGAGCAGCGATGAACCTCCTGGACGACGAGGTGCCCAACGAGGGTGCCGACGGTGCGGCCCTGCGCCGCCGCCTTCGCCCTCAACAGCTTCCAGGCGGCGGGGTCGACCTCGACGTGGGTCGGTTGCTGGGCCCGTCGCCCGGCCTCTCGTTGCTTCCAGTAGCGGCCGTCGGCCTTGGCCTGTTGCTGCACTTCTCGGCGGGCGAGCACCTCACGCTGACGGTCGATCCACATGGTCGTCTCCCAGTGCTCATCGAGGATCCGTTCGACGGCGCGCGCCAATCGGATCGCCGCTCGTCGCGAGACCAGCGCAGCGGTAGCCGCGTCGATCCATCGGCGGACCGATGCTGGGTCCACGTCGGCGAGCGGTGGCGCCGGGACGACTCGGTCTGCCAGATCCAGCAGCCGGCGGACTTCGTCCAGGGTTGCCAGAGACGGGTCGGCGGGGTTTCCGCCGTTTCCGCACAGCGGATACGGCAAGTCTGTGCACTGGTTGGAAGTATCAACGCGGGGGAGGTCGGGAGCGGCATCGTCGAAATGAGCTGATGCGGTGTAGACCGTGGCGTTGGCGGGCCGGTCGCGGGCTGGAAATCGCCATGGAGCACGTCGGGATCAAGGTCCGCTCCGCTCGGCCAGCGCAGGGTGCCCGCGACCGGATCGACTGAAGCCTCGGCGAAGAGGGACTCATCCCGGAGCTCAGCGAAGACGCCCTCACCCAACACGTCGGCGAAGTCGAGCTCGCGTACGAGTCCGTCCGTGAAGGTGAGCCGTAGCTGGGTGCCTCCGAGGTGCTCC
>DATLEK010000022.1:0-86310 GCA_035525365.1 Acidimicrobiales bacterium | reverse complement strand
GCCACCGAGCCGCCCGACGCAGCCGCCCCCGCCGCAGCCGCCGAGCCGCCCGACGCAGCCGCCCCCGCCGCAGCCGCCGAGCCGCCCGCCGCAGCCGCCCCCGCCGCAGCCGCCGAGCCGCCCGACGCGGCTGCAACCGATGACACCGCTGGCGGGCCCACTGCACCGACCACCGACGACAAGGGGGCCTGAGCGTGGCCACCGACATCGCAACCCACGCCCCGCCGGCCGCCCATGGCGAGGGCCACGGCCACGTCACCAACACCGGGCTGTCCAACGAGAAGCTGGCCATGTGGGCCTTCCTCGGCTCCGAGTGCCTTCTGTTCGGAGCCCTCATTTCCACCTACTTCCTCTACCGGGGCAAGAGCATCACGGGACCCACGCCAAAGGACATCTACGACATCCCGTACACCTCGGTCAGCTCCTTCGTGCTGCTGATGAGCTCGCTCACCATGGTCCTGGCGCTGGCCGCCATCCAGCGGGGTGACTACCGCCGCCTGCGGGTGTGGCTCATGGCCACCGCGCTGCTGGGGGCCAGCTTCATCGCCGGACAGGTCTACGAGTTCACCTCGTTCATCCGGGAGGGGCTCACCATCAAGACGAACCTCTTCGGGAGCAGCTTCTTCGTCCTCACCGGCTTCCACGGTGTCCACGTCACCCTCGGGATCATCATGCTGTTGTCCCTGTGGAACCTGTCGCTACGGGGCAAACTGACCCAGGACCGCTCAGAAGTCGTGGAGATCGCCGGTCTCTACTGGCACTTCGTGGACGTGGTCTGGATCGTCATCTTCACCGTCATCTACCTGATCCCCACCTAGCGAGGTATTGACTGTCATGGCCGACGAGCACGACGCCCACGGGGCCCATCCCACCGAAGCCCAGTACGTCAAGATCGCCCTGATCCTCGCCGCCGTCACCGCCGCCGAGGTCGGGCTGTACTACACCAAGTTGTCCGAGTCCCTCACCAACACGATCCTCATCGCCATGGCCGCAGTGAAGTTCGTGATGGTGGCCGCGTACTTCATGCACCTCAAGTTCGACCACAAGATCCTCCGCCGTCTGTTCATCACCGGTTTTGTCCTGGCCAGCTTCTGCTACTTCAGCTACCTGGTCACGCTCGGCGTATTCGTGTAGTGCCGTGATGCTGGCGCACGCCGGAGTGTCGGCCTGGGAGTGGCACGCCCACCCAGACGTGTGGACGCTGGTGATCGTGCTGGGCGGGCTGTACTGGTTCGCCGTTTCACGATTGGGACCGTCCCGGGCGGCGCGGGGAGAGACCGTTGTCACCCGCCGCCAGGTGACGTACTTCGGGCTCGGCCTGGCGGCTCTGTGGCTGCACTCGGACTGGCCGGTTCACGACATCGGCGAGCACTACCTGTTCAGCGTGCACATGTTCCAGCACATCGGCCTCACCCTGATCGCCGCGCCCCTGCTGCTGATGGGCCTCCCCGGGTGGCTCGTGCGCCTCCTCCTGCGGCCTCGCCCCCTGCGCTACGTGTTCAGCCGCATCGCCCGGCCCCTACCTGCAGCGGTGCTGTTCAACACCGTCATTGTGCTGAGCCACTGGCCGGTTGTGGTCAACGGCTCGCTGGAGCACCACGGAGTGCACTTCTCAGTCCACGTCGTTCTGTTCACGTCGGCACTGATCATGTGGTTCCCGGTCGTCAACCGCCTGCCCGAGCTCCCGACGATGACCTACCCGTCGAGGATGCTCTACGTGTTCCTGCAATCGGTGATCCCCACCGTGCCGGCATCGTTCCTCACCTTCGGCGACGGTGTGCTCTACCGGTTCTACGCCGAGGTCCCCCGCCCGTTCCCCATGAGCGCCATCGAGGACCAGCAGGTGGCCGGGGCGCTGATGAAGGTCTATGCCGGGGCGCTGTTGTGGGGCGTCATCGTGGCCATGTTCTTCCGCTGGTACGCCAAGGAGGAGCGGGACAAGGTGGACGACGTTCTGAGGTGGGAGGACGTCGACGCCGAGTTGCGTCGCACCGAGCACGTCGCTCCGGCTGAACCGCGGATCTCTCCCTGACCCGTCGCAGGGTCGTTCTGGCGGTGGCCGCCGCCGTGATCCTTGCCGTTGCTGCTCTGGCCCTGCGGCCGGCATCGGACGGCAAGGGGGCGAGCGGTCTGGCGCCCACCTTCGAAACGTTCGACCTGACGGGTGAGCGGGTGCGATTGATCCACTACCGGGGCAAGGTGGTGATGCTCAACTTCTGGGCGTCCTGGTGCGTGCCCTGCCGCAAGGAGTTCCCACTGTTGAAGCAGGTGCACGGTGAGGACGTGGTCGTCCTCGGCGTCGTGTACCAGGACTCCAAGCGGGCTGCCGCCGCCTTCATGCGTGACCAGGGCGCAACATGGCCCGGTCTCATCGACCCCGACGGCGAGATAGCCGACGCGTACGGCGTTGCCGCCAAGCCCGGCCTACCGGTGACCATTGCCATCGACAAGCGGGGCGTACTGGTGAAGCGCCACATCGGAGAGTTGCGGAAGGGAGACCTCGAGGAGTTGATTGGCGACGCCCGCAGGGAGGTCACGGCAGGCTGAGACTGGGGGGCTCCTCGGCCGGCGGAGAGGGCGGCTCACCAAGGTTGGCGAGGACGCGCCGGGCGATCTTGATCACGATGGGCTCGGAGTTGGCGTGGTGCCCGATGGTGACGACGAAGACGAGTTGGCCCGCCAGCACCCGAAGCGAGTGGTCCAACGGGCTGTAGGCGGCGGCGTCGCCCAGGTTCTCCACCGCCCGCGCGTCCGTTTTCCAGTCATTCATCGACCGTTCGAAGGCGGCACGGCTCACGCTGGCACCGGCCACGGTCACCGAGATGTAAGGCAAAGGCCGCGGGTGGTAGGTACAGGTTTCGTACTCCACTCCGTCCTGCCGAGCGCGCTCCGTACGGGCGTTGGCCACGAGCGGCCCCTGGAGCAGCAGCTCCTGAGCATCGTTCCAGCTGAACAGGACCGAGGCGGCCACAGGAATGTCCGTCAATTCGGCGTCGCCGGACTTGACGGCGCGGTCGTAGGAGGGCTGGTTCCCGCTCGGGTAGCCCGACAGCAGGGTCACGACCTGCTGGCGGACCCGGGACAGGTCGGCCCCGAGGGTCTGGAGGACCTGGGCGGCGACGCCCTCGCCCTCACGGACGAGGCCGAGGAGCATGTGCTCGGTTCCGATGTAGTTGTGGCCGAGCTGCAGGGCTTCACGCAGCGAGAGCTCGAGGACCTTCTTGGCCCGGGGCGTAAAAGGTGGCGAGTCGCTCATGGATTCACTTGCCGGCCCGATGGTCTCCTCCACCTTCTCCCGCACGGCCTCGAGGGAGATGCCCAGCGTGCCGAGCGCCTTGGCGGCCACGCCCTCGCCCTCGTGGATCAGTCCCAGCAGGATGTGCTCGGTACCGATGAAGTTGTGGTTGAGGAGGCGCGCCTCCTCTTGGGCCAGCACGAGCACCCGTCGCGCTCTGTCGGTGAATCGCTCGAACACAGTCGACAGTCTGCCCGCTGCAGCCGGCGATGCGCTGATCCGGCCCGAGTCGCTCTCTAGGGTTGCGGAGTGGTGGTACTCAGCGTGCTCGACCAGTCACCCGTGCCCAGCGGGTCAACACCGACTGACGCGCTGCGGGAGACCGTGGCCCTTGCCGGTGAGGCGGAGCGCCTCGGGTATCACCGTTACTGGCTGGCCGAGCACCACGGCACGCCGGGGCTGGCCGGTTCGGCGCCTGAGGTCATGGTCGCGCGGGTGGCGGCGGCGACGTCGTCCATTCGCGTCGGGTCCGGTGGCGTGCTGCTCTCCCACTACAGCCCCCTCAAGGTGGCTGAGGTGTTCAGCGTCCTGCACGCCCTGTTCCCGGGCCGCATCGACCTCGGCATCGGGCGGGCCGCAGGTGCCTCGAATAGAACCGCGGCCGCCTTGGGGGCGGAATCTGAGCCCACATCGGACCAGTTCGCCCGCAAGGTGGCCGATGTGGCTGGTTTCCTCGATGGCACCCTGGAGGAGGACCACCCGTACCGCTCGGTGCACGTCGCACCCGAAGGACCGGGCGGGCCCGAGGTGTGGCTCCTCGCCTCCAGCTCGGACGGCGCCGGCTGCGCCGCCGCCCTGGGCCTCTCGCTCTGCTTCGCTCAGTTCATCACGCCGGCCTACGGGCCGCAGATCGTGGCCAAGTACCGCCGCCACTTCGAGGCCTCCAAACCCACGGACCGGCCCCGCGCCAGTGTGGCCGTGTCCGTCCTCTGCGCCGACACCGACGCCGAGGCCCAACGGCTGGCCACCAGCCTCGATATCTGGCGGTTGACGTCCCAGGTGGAGCGAGGCCCGATCCCATCGGTGGAGGAGGCCGAGGCTCACCCTCTCACCGATACCGACCGGGTCCGCATAGCCCAGAACCGTGGCCGGCTGGTGATCGGCGATCCCGAGCGGGTTCGCCGCGGCCTGATGGACATCGCCGAGCCATTCGGCGTGGAGGAGCTGGTGGTGCTAACGATCTGCCACGACCCGAAGGCCCGCCGACGCTCCTACCAGCTGCTGGCCGAGGCTTTTGAGCTTACTCCCACCGGGAGGTGACGGTGGCGCACCTCGATGGCGGCCATCGGCGGCACGCTACCGTCGGGCATCCCATGATCGACATTCGCCTCGTACGCAACGATCTCGCCTCCGTGAAGAACGCGCTGGCCCGCAAGAACGTCGACGGGGCGGAGGTCGAGTTGATGGCGCGCCTCGACATACGCCTCCGCGAGCTGACCTCGCTGCGGGACGACCTCCGCGCCCGGGTCCGGTCGATCTCGAAGCAGGTGGGCCTGGCCAAGCGGGTGGGCGACGAGGCGTCGGCCGATAACCTGGCCTTGGAGAGCCGCCGCCTCGGCGGCGACGAGAGCGCGCTCGACAAGGATCTGGCCGATGTCGAGGCCGCGCTACGGGATCTGTTGTTGCGGGTCCCCAACCTGCCCGCTCCCGAGGCTCCCGACGGCGCGTCGGCCGAGGACAACGTGGTGCTGCGCGTCGAAGGCCATGACCCCTCGGCGTTCGGCGAACACCAGCGGGTGCCTCATTGGGACATCGGTACCCAGTTGGGGATCCTCGATCTCGAGCGGGCGGCGAAGATATCCGGCTCCATGTTCGCCATGTACCGCGGGCTCGGCGCCACATTGGCGCGTGCCCTGTGCCAATTGGCCCTCGACGCGAACGCCGATGACTTCGAGGAGATCCGTCCTCCGACCCTGGTTCGCAGTGACACGCTGACTGCCACTGGCCAGTTACCGAAGTTCGCCGATGACGCCTACCACCTCGAACGAGATGACCTCTGGGCCATACCGACCGCCGAGGTGCCGCTCACCTCGCTTGCACGGGACGAGATCCTCGACGAGGCCGACCTCCCTATCCGGATGATGGCCTACACGCCCTGCTACCGGCGGGAGGCGGGCTCTGCGGGAAGGGACACCCGTGGGCTGCTCCGTCTACATGAGTTCGACAAGGTCGAGATCCTCGCCTACACCACGCCCGCCCAGGCCGCCGAGGTGCACGCCGAGTTGTTGAGCCGGGCCGAGGCCCTTCTCGTGATGCTCGGTCTGCCTTACCGGGTGCTGGACATCTGCACCGGCGACATGGGCCAGTCCCACGCCCGGGCCTTCGACCTGGAGGTGTACGCCCCGGGGTGTGACCAGTGGCTGGAGGTCTCGTCGGTGTCGTGGTTCAGCGACTACCAGGCCCGCCGCGCCAACATCCGGTACCGGCCCGCGGCCGGGAAGGGAACCGCGTTCGTGCACACCCTCAACGGCTCCGCCCTTGCTGTTCCCCGTGTATGGGCCGCCCTGGTCGAGATCCACCGCCAGCCTGACGGCTCGGTGCGTATTCCGGAGGCCCTGCACCCCTACCTGCGGGGCCACCGGCTGATTCCGGCCGGGTAGGCAGGCCGCCTATCCTCGGGAGGCATGGCCAGCGAGATCCACGGCACCGTCGACGAACTTCTCGCTCGAGCGGGACAGCGTTACACGCCCGTCCGCCGGGCAACTGTGGATGCCCTCACCCGAGCTAGCCGGCCCGTCACCATCGTCGAGATCCTGGAAGCATCCCGGGCCAAACTGGCTCAGAGCTCCGTCTACCGGACGTTGACCGTCTTGGAGGAGGCAGGCGTGGTGCACCGGCTGGCCGGCGCGCCTGGATTCGCGCGCTACGAGCTGGACGAATCTCTGACGGAGCACCATCACCACCTGGTCTGCCTGGGCTGTGGCGCGGTGGAGGACCTTCCCGCTTCGAGCCGACTCGAGAAGACGGTCGCGCTGGCTGCGGCGGAGGTGGCGGCCGGAACGGGCTTCACGCTCCACGGCCACCGACTCGACCTCGTGGGACTGTGCGCCAGTTGCGATTGAGAATCGATCTCATCTAGGGTCGGCGTAATTCCAACCGGAGGCAGCGCCGCCATCCCGCCCGTTCTCGAAGCTGAAGCCGTTTCCTTCGCCTACGGGCAGGAGTCGGTCCTCGATGGCGTGAGCTTGACTGTCGGCCCCGGCGAGTTCGTCGCCCTCGTCGGTCCCAACGGTTCAGGTAAGTCCACGTTCCTCCGCTGCCTCCTCGGTCTGCTGGCCCCCACCGCCGGCGCCGTCCGCCTGTTCGGACAGTCACCGAAGAGCCTTCAGGATCGATGGCGTCTGGGCTACGTGCCGCAGCGGCCGGCGCTGGCGCGGGACCTGCCGGCCACCGTCGAGGAGGTGGTGGCTGCAGGACGTCTCGCCCGCACCGGCTGGCGCCGGCGGTTCCGTGCCGAGGATCGACAGGAAATCGAGCACGCCATCGAGTCCGTGGCTCTCCTCGACATGCGCGCCAAGCGCGTGAGCGAGCTGTCGGGAGGCCAGCAGCAGCGGGCATTCATTGCCAAGGCTCTGGCCGGGCGCCCCGACCTGCTCGTGCTGGACGAACCTGTCGCCGGCATCGATGCCGAGTCACAGCACCGGTTCCGGGACTCGCTGACGCACCTGGTGGAAGAGCACGGATCGGCGGTGCTGCTGGTGTCCCATGAGTTGGGCGCGGTGGCCGAGGACCTCGACCGGGTCGTGGTGCTGCGCCACGGGACGATGTACTTCGACGGCCCGCCCGCGGATCTGGCTGCCACAGGAGTCAGTCTCGGCGTGCACCGCGAGGACCTCCCCCTCTGGCTCGAGGGTCTCGTCGCTCCCAACCACGATCCCCACTGATGCTGCCCCTGCCGTATCCCTTCGACAGGGAGTACATGCAGCTGGCCTTGGTGAGCGGCATCGCCATGGGTGCTTCAGCGCCGCTGGTCGGTGCCTTTCTGGTCCAGAAGCGTCTCTCTCTCATGGGCGACGGCATCGGCCATCTGGCCTTCGCCGGGGTGGCGGCCGGGCTGCTGCTCGGGGTCTGGCCAGTGGCCACCGCCTTGGTGGTCGCCGTGGCCGGGGCACTGGCCATCGAGCGCCTGCGGGGCCGTGGCCGTGTCTCGGGTGACCTGGCACTGGCCCTCTTCTTCTACGGCGGCATCGCCGGCGGAGTGGTGCTGGCTGGCGCCTCCGACCGCTTCGACGCCACCGTCCTGTCTTATCTCTTCGGATCCATCCTGACGGTGTCCGCCGCCGACACCTGGACCGTTGTCGCTCTCGGTATCGCCGTGCTGGCGACGATGGCCTTCATCGGACGAGCGCTGTTCGCGGTGGTGCTGGACGAGGAGTCGGCCCGCGTCGCCGGACTGCCGGTCGATGGTCTCAACGCTGCGCTGGCGGTGGTCGTCGCCGTCACGATCGTCGCCGCCATGCGGGTCGTGGGCATCCTCCTGGTGGCAGCCCTCATGGTGCTCCCGGTGGCGAGCGCTCAGGTCCTCGGTCGCTCCTTCCGTGCCACCGTGGCGCTGGCCATGGCTATGGGTGTGGCCGCCAGCATGGTTGGCCTCGGCGTGGCCCGGCACTGGGGGCTCCCTCCCGGGGGCACCATCGTGCTGGTGGCCGCCGGCGCCTTTGCCGTCATCTCCGTGGTCGCCGATCGCCTCCTTCGCCGGGCCGGGCGGGCTCCCTCCACCCGGCGTGTTCCCGGAACCTCACGATGACTCGATAGCGTCAGGGAAGATGACGCTGGCGCAGACGCTCTTCGCCGTCGCCCTCAGTGGCGTCACCCTGCTGGTCACCGGGTTCGCCCTCTACGTCCTGTCGTCCACGGTTTGGGCCGGCCGCTGGTTCAAGAGTCGCGGCGGAGGTTCGAAACGGTGAGCCGGAGCGCGGGGACCGTCTACCGGGGCCGCTCCGGCCAGTGGGCTTTCGTGGCCCACCGGATCACCGGGTTCCTCGTCTTCTTCTTCTTACTGCTCCACATAGTGGACGTATCCCTCGTGTCGAACCCCCGCCTTTACGACGAGGTCCACGAGCTGTACGGGAACGTCCTGCTCCGCTTGTTCGAGGTTGGGCTGCTGGGCGCGCTGGTGTTCCACTCGCTCAACGGGTTGCGCATCGTGATGATCGACTTCTTCCCCGGCAGCATTCGTAACGAGAAGCGGGTGTTGTCGGCGGTGGTCGGTCTGACCACGCTGCTCACGGCCGTCGGCGGATGGATCATCATGAGGCCGTTCGTGGAAGGCCGGATCCTCTGATGGCAGCCCCCGTCATGGAGCCGGGGCCCCGCGGCGGCCGGCGCCTGGAGCCCCGGCCCCGCCGGAACTACGAGGCCTGGTCTTGGCTTTTCATGCGGCTCTCGGGACTGGTGCTCCTTTTCCTGGCCCTGACCCATTTCGCCATCACCCACATCGTCAACGACGTGGTGGACACCGACGCCGCTTTCGTGGGGCGACGTTGGTCGAACCCCTTGTGGCGGGTGTTCGACTGGGCTCTCCTGGCTCTTGCCCTGTCGCACGGTCTGAACGGCCTGCGCTGGATCATCGAGGACTACGTCCACACCCCGTCACGGCGAACTGCCACCAAGATCACCCTCTATTCACTGTCCCTCGGCCTGTTCGCCTACGGAACCTTCACCATCGTGAGCTTCTCTTCGCCATGATCGCGATTCCGCTGGGCGAGGTCGTCAAGGCGGAAGTGATGGCCGAGCTGGAGGCAGCCCGGTCCCGCTCGCTGCTCCTGCTCGACCCGATTGCTGAAGAGGACCAGCGTCGCCAGCACTCCCCCCTGATGGCGCCACTCGTCTGGGACCTGGCCCACGTCGGCAACTACGAGGACCAGTGGCTTCTCCGTTCGGTGGGTGAGCAGGGTGTGCGACCGTCGGTCGACGACATCTACGACGCATTCCGCCACCCAAGGGCAAGCCGCCCGGGACTTCCTCTCCTGGGGCCGGCTGAGGCCCGTGCCTATGTCACCCAGGTGAGGGAACGGGCGCTCGGCGCCCTTGATCGCGTGGAGCTGGACCCCGATCGGCCCCTCTTGCGCAACGGTTTCGTGTACGGCCTGGTGATCCAGCACGAGCACCAGCACGACGAGACGATGCTCGCCACTCGCCAGCTCATGGGGGAGGATGCTCCCCCGCTCGGGGGAGTCACGCCGGCACCGCCGGCCGGCCAACAGATCTTCGAGCCAGAGGTGTTCGTCCCTGGCGGGTCGTACGTGATCGGGAGCGACATCGAGCCCTGGGCCTACGACAACGAGCGTCCGGCCCACCCGGTGGTCCTCGCCCCATTCTGGATCGACACCGTGCCCGTCACCTCCGGTGTGTATGCCGAGTTCATCGACGCCGGCGGGTACGACGATCGGCGGTGGTGGACGGGCGAGGGTTGGTCATGGCGGCAGGAGGAGAACCTGGAGCACCCGCAGTTCTGGCGCCGGGAGGGTGGGGCCAGCTGGAGCGTCTTGCGCTTCGGGCGCCGTACCGATCTGCGGCCTGACGAGCCGGTCCAACACGTCTGCTGGTACGAAGCCGACGCCTATGCCCGCTGGATCGGCCGGCGGCTGCCCAGCGAGGCAGAGTGGGAGGTGGCCGCTTCGACAGCTCCTGACGGTACGAAACAGCGCTTCCCTTGGGGTGACGCGGAGCCCACCAGCCTGACCGCCAACCTCGGCCAGCGCCACGACGGCCCGGCCCCCGTCGGAGCGTTCCCGGCCGGCGTCAGCGCCCGAGGTTGCATGCAGATGGCCGGCGACGTGTGGGAGTGGACATCGTCGGACTTCACCGCTTACCCGGGATTCAGCTCCTTCCCGTATCGCGACTACTCCGAAGTCTTCTTCGACAGCGGCTACAAGGTCTTGCGCGGCGGGTGCTGGGCCACCTCGCCCCTCTCCGCCCGCTGCACGTTCCGCAACTGGGATCATCCCATCCGCCGCCAGATATTCAGCGGCTTTCGTTGCGCCCGCGACGCCTAGTCGGCTTCGATGTGCCGTCTGCTCGCCTATCTCGGTCCCGCAGTGACGCTGGAGGAGCTGCTTTTCGGCCCGCCGCACTCCCTGCTCCGGCAGTGTTGGGAGCCGCGTTCCCAGAACAGTGGAGTGGTCAATGCCGACGGGTTCGGCGTGGGCTGGTACGACCACAGCCGGCGTCCTGAGCCGGCGCGCTACCGCTCCACCCTGCCGATGTGGGCCGACCGCTCCTTCGCCAGCATGGCCGGGCTCGTGTCCTCCACTGCTGTTCTCGCCGCCGTGCGCAGCGCTACGCCGCCGCTGCCCACCGAGGAGAGCGCCACGCCTCCGTTCACCGCCGGGCCGTGGCTGTTCGCCCACAACGGTGCGGTCACCGGCTTCCGCGACGGAGCGGGGTCACGGCTGCGCCGGCTGCTCTCGGAGCGGCGGGAGGCCGGCATCGAAGGTTCCAGCGACAGCGAGGTGCTGTTCGCTCTCACCCTTGATCGCCTCGACGAAGGGGCGACGCCCACCGAAGCCCTCACCTCCGTGGTGGCCACGGTGTCGTCCGCCGCCTGCGGGTCTCTGAATCTCCTGCTCACGGACGGCCAGTCCATCTGGGGAACAGCGTGCGGCGATTCGTTGGTCGTGCGCTCGACACCGGATTCGGTGGTGGTGGCCTCCGAACCCTTCGACGACGAGCCGGGCTGGGCTGCCGTTACCGACGGTTCGGTGGTTTCCGCCGGCCCCGGACGGGTTGACTGTCGACCACGGTGACTGTCTCCCCCCACTTCGAGGTCCACCTCACTGCCGAGGACCTGGCCGCCGCCCTCAGGAGCGATGTGCGGGCAGGGCTCGGCTCGCGGCCGAGGGAGCTGCCGGCGAAGTGGTTCTACGACGAACGCGGCTGCGCCCTTTTCGAGGAGATCACCAGGCTGCCCGAGTACTACCCGACCCGGCGTGAGCGGGAGATCCTGGCGAGGGAGGCTGCTGAGATCGCCCGGCTCACCGGCGCCGACACCCTCGTGGAGCTGGGGTCGGGTACCTCGGAGAAGACCCGGATCCTTCTCGACGCCATGGCTGGTGCCGGCCAGCTGACCCGCATCGTGTTGTTCGACGTGAGCGAGCCGACCGTCCGTGCCGCGGCGGCCGCTCTCGCCGAGGAGTATCCCGGCGTGGAGATCCACGGCGTGGTCGGCGACTTCGAGCGCCACCTCCACCACCTGCCCGGTGGTGGCCGGCGCCTCGTCGCCTTTTTCGGCGGAACCATCGGCAACCTCGGCCCGGTCGAGCGAAAGTGGTTCCTCGGCGAAGTGGCCGCGGACATGGTGGGCGGGGACGCGCTGCTGCTGGGGACGGACCTCGTCAAGGATCGTCGTCGCTTGGAGGCCGCCTACGACGATGCCGCGGGTGTGACGGCGGCGTTCAACCGGAACGTGCTGGTGATGCTGAACCGAGAGCTGGGTGCCGACTTCGACATCGAGCAGTTCGCCCACGAGGCCCGGTTCGACCCCGACAGGGAATGGATGGACATACGGCTGCGCGCGACCTCTGCGCAGACCGTCACGATCGTTTCTCTGGGGATGACGCTCGAGTTCGACGCCGGCGAGACCATCCGCACGGAGATCAGCACAAAATTCCGCCGTAAGCTGGTGGAAGCGGAGATCACCAGTGCCGGGTTGGAACTGGCGCGGTGGTGGACCGACGAGCGCAGCGACTACGCCGTCTCGCTGTCCTTCTCCCGCCAAGTCAGCGGATAGTGCGCCGGCGCCGGACCACCCGCCGGCTGCTCGTCACCGGCGGCGGGTAGGCGTCGTCATAGACGACTTCCTCAACAACGTCGGGGCGGCGGTCTACGACAACATCACGGTCGTACAGAACCCGTCGCCGGGACCCAGAGCTCCAGGTTCCGGCCGCCACGACGAGCACCATGAGCACCACGAGAATTACGAAGAATGCAATCATGCAGAGGGTTTTCCCTCGCGCAGAGTGGTCGAAACAGCGCCGCCCGAGGTGGTTTGCCGCGCCCCGTTAACGGGCACGGTCCGAAAAAGTCGCCTAAAACAAGGAGCCCCCGTGTACATCGGAGTCGGAACCCTCATCCTCATCATCATCCTCATCCTGCTCCTCACCTAGCCGTCATCATCCGAGAGAAGGAGCGATCTTTTCAGTGGGCCGCCCGGGTCTCGATCCCGGCGCCTGAAATTTAAAAGATTCCTGCTCTTCCTGATGAGCTAGCGGCCCGCTCTTCAAGAGTACCGCCGCATCCCCTCGAGCGGCTTCTGTTCGCCGCATCCGGAGCACCGCTTGAGTGGTTCGTTCCAAAGTCCGTCCTGTTCCACGCCTTCTCCGAAATGCCGTCGTCGTATTTCCGAGGCAAGGCTCGAAGCCTGCGATACCACGAGTGTATCAAACATGCGTTCTCTATGCAAGAGCATGGGCGATTTCCGCAGTCGCAGGTAGGCCTCGGCGCCGCCAATCCCGCCAAGGAGTTGTGCGAGCCCGAGGTTGGCCCGGTGCCGGCGGAAACTACAGTCGCCGGCATGGACGATGAACTGGTGCGGGGGCGGCTCGAGGAAGAACAGAACCGGCTCGCCGCTCTACGCGATCAGTACGTGGCCGAGGGCTTGACATCAGAGTCGGAGGACGAGAGCCTGTCGGAGCTGTCCTCGATGCACCAGCACCAGGCCGACATCGGCACCGAGACGTTCAACCGTGAGCGGGACATGTCGATCCTGGAGCGGGTGGAGGGCGAGCTGGCCGACGTGGAGCATGCCCTGAAGCGTCTCGACAACGGTTCCTACGGAACGTGCGAAGCCTGCGGGAAGCCGATAGGCGAAGCCCGCCTCGAGGCCATGCCCGCCGCCCGTTTCTGCCTGGACGACCAGGCGCTGGCCGAGCGTGAGGCCCGCCGAGCCAGCGAGCAGACGTAGGCGGTGCGCAAGGCAGCGGCGGCGGCCAGCCTCGGCACCCTCGCCGGCGTAGGCATTGCCGGGTTCCGCGGGTCCAGGATCCTCCGCAACCCGGAACGGCGAGCCCGCTTTGAACGCCAGGCGAGGGTGTGGCGCCTCACCACCCGCCGCAGCTTCCACTTCGCCCAGGTCAAGATCCTGGGGCGGCGGGCCACCGAGGAGGAAAGAGCCCGGCTGGAGGAGCAGTTCGCCATCCGCTCAGCCGAGGACGTGGCCAAGGTGCTGGGCGGGATGAAGGGCGCCATCATGAAGGCGGGCCAGATGCTGTCGTTCATCGCCGACGGCCTTCCCGAGGAGGCCAAGGCGGCGCTGGCCACCCTCCAGGCCGACGTGCCCCCAATGGCGCCGAGCCTCGCCGAAGGCGTGATCCGCAAAGAGCTGGGCGCCGACCCCGACAAGCTGTTCCTCGACTGGGACCCCATTCCCGTGGCCGCCGCCTCCATAGGCCAGGTCCACAAGGCGGTCATGCCCGACGGCCGTTTGGTGGCTGTCAAGGTCCAGTACCCGGGCGTGGACAAGGCCATCCAGAGCGACCTCGACAACGCCGAGTTCCTCTACAACGTCTTCGCCCAGTTCGCCTTGAAGAACCTCGAGGTGAAGGCCCTGGTGGACGAGTTACGGGAGCGGATGGCCGACGAGCTCGACTACCGCCACGAAGCCGCCTGCCAGAGTGAGTTCGCCGACCGCTACGTCGGTCACCCCTTCATCCGCATCCCGCGCGTGGTCCCGGAGCGCAGTGCCCGCCGGGTGATCACCAGCGAATGGGTCGAAGGAATGCGCTGGGAGGAGTTCCTGGTCACCACCGATCAGGCCATCAAGGACCGGGCCGGCGAGGTGATCATGCGCTTCGCCCAGGGGTCCATCCACCTCCACAACGTGTTCAATGGGGATCCCCATCCCGGTAACTACCGCTTCCACCAGGACGGCTCGGTCACTTTCCTGGACTTCGGACTCGTCAAGAAGTGGTCCGCCGGTGAGTTCGACCGTCTCGGCCCTGTGCTCGACGCAGTGCTGGCCGAAGACCCCGAACGACTGGTACGCACGTCGATCGAGGCGAACTTCCTCTCTCCCAACCACGGCTTCGATCCGGAGTTCGTGTTCGAGTACGTGCGGGGGCCGTACGAGCCGTACCTCACCGAGCGTTTCACCTACACCAGGGAGTGGACGGGCAGGGCCTTGCAGACCGTGGTTGACATGCAGGGCCGCTACGGCGAGCTGATCAAGAAGCTGAACATGCCGACGTCCTACGTCATCCTCGACCGGGTGGTGTGGGGAGTGAGCGCACTGCTCAGCCGCCTCGAGGCCACCAACAACTGGCGGGGCATCCTCGCCGAGTACCGGGAGGGCGCGCCGCCGTGCACGGAGCTGGGACGACTCGAAGCGGAATGGCGACGCTCCGTACCGGCCGGGCGGTAACCCGCTACCTCCGCAAGTACGTCGTTGCTCCCCGGTACGACCGGGAGCAACGGATCTCGCTCACCACCTCCGACGGGGTGGGGCTGAACGCATGGAAGTTGCAGGGGCCGAGTGACGCCTTCTGCACGGTCGTTCTGGTACACGGCTTCGTCAACTGGTCCCGCGCGCCCAGGGTGTATGCCTTCGCCCACCTGCTGGCCCGCCGGGCCCACGTGGTGGTGCCCGACCTCCGGGGGCACGGCGAATCAGGCGGGCTGTGTTCAATGGGGCGCTTCGAGCCGCTCGACGTGGCCGCCGCCGCCGCCGCCGCCCCGCCGGGCCTGCCGGTGGTGACAGTGGGCATGAGCCTGGGAGGCGCCGCCGTGCTGCTGCACGCCGGCAGCGCCGGCGGAGTAGCCGGCACGGTGGCGATCAGCGCGCCGGCGTGGGGCCAGGTGGACCGCGAGGGCTCGACCCGGGCCCGGAGGTGGGTCAGCGGCCCCGCAGGGAGGGTCTTCCTGTCGAAGGTCCTGCGTACCAGGGTGGCGGTGGACTGCGAGTTCCTCCCCGAGGCCGAGGAGGTGGTGGCCGCCATCGCCCCCGCCTTCACCATCGTGGTCCACGATCCCGACGACTGGTACTTCGGTCCCCAGCACGCCGAGGCGATCTACGGCTGGGCCAATGAGCCAAAGGCCCTCTGGTGGTACGAGGACGCCGGCCACGGCACCGACCTGCTCACGCCCGCCTTCGCCGACCGCCTGCTGGCCGAGCTGGCAACCCGTGTCACCCGTCCGGCTCCAGACCCTTCGCCATGATCGGAGACATGGCGCAAAGGTGGCTACAGGGCTGTGACGACTTGAACGACGGTCAGAGCGGAGCGACGATGTCATCGTCCGCTTGGGCGCTTTCCGGCAGGTGAAGAGCCTCGTCGGCCCGAAGGTCGTCGGCGTCGTCCCACCAGAACCAGCGACCGCACAGGTTGGCCGGGGTGCAGGAAGGCACGCCGAGGTGGCGCTCGAGGGCGCGGATGGCTCCGCCGTGGGTGACGACGAGCACGAAGCCCTCGGGGCCGGCGGCCAGCCGCTCCAGGGTCGGCACCACCCGCCTGACCAGCGAAGAATCGTCCTCGCCACCGGGCGGGCGGGCGAGACGGCCGTTACGCCATGCTCTCAACTCCTCCGGCCAGCGGGCCGTGATCTCGTCCGTCGTGCAGCCGCTCCACTCACCCACGTCACGCTCGCGAAGGGCCGGATCGAGCTCGACCTCCCCGAGGCCCAGCGCCTCAGCGATGATCTCGGCCGTGCGGCGCGACCGCCGGAGGTCCGAGGCCGCCACTGCCGAGAAAGATGGAGCCGCGCCGGCCAGCCACGCTGCGGCGCGCTCGGCCTGTCGCTCGCCCAGTTCGGAGAGCGGCGGGTCGGCCATGCCCTGCCACCGGTGTTCGGCGTTCCACGTGGACTGGCCGTGGCGGAGAAGCAGCAGGCGGGCCACGGGCGCCAGTCAACTACCTTCGCCGGCATGGGGCTGGCGAGGCACAAGGTGGGAGTTCGCTACGGAGAGCGAACCGAGGTGGTCGACCCTGAGCGGGTGAAGGCCTACGCCGCGGCCACCAACGAGGGCGACGACGCCTACCGCTCCGGCGGATCCGTGCCACCGGTGTTCGCGGTGGTACCAACATGGGCTGCGCTGGGCGAGGCACTTGCCGACGTCGTGCCGGCCGAGGCGACGCTGAGGATCGTGCACGGCGAGCAGGACATGCACTTCCACCGACCGCTGGTGCCGGGGATGGTTCTGTCCACCGTCGCCGAGGCCTACAGCATCCGGCCGGTCGGCTCGGCCAGCCGCTACACGGTTAAGCTCACCAGCACCGACGGCACAACCCGCGAGCCGGTCCTGGAGCAGTACGCCACCATGGTCATCCGTGACCTACCGGGCACGGAGAAAGCCGGTCCGGATAAGCCGGACCACCGCTTTCCGGCCGGGGCCCGTGACCACTGGGTCGGTGAGCAGTCGATCCACGTCGACCCGGACCAGACCTTTCGTTACCGCGACGCCTCAGGAGACGAGATGGCCATCCATGTCGACGACGAGGTGGCCCGTGGCGTGGGGCTGCCGGGGATCATCGTCCACGGGCTGTGCACGATGGCCATGACCGGACAGGCCGTTCTCGACACCGTGGCCGGCGGCGACCCGTCTCGCCTTCTTCGACTAGCCGTGCGTTTCTCGGAGTTCGTCCTTCCCGGCGAAGATCTGGTCACCACCGTCTACGACGCCGGCGCCGACCCCACCACGGGACACCTCGTCTATGCCTTCGAGGCCCACAGCAACGGCCGCCGGTGCATCACCCACGGCCGCGCCGAGGTCGCGGCGTAGTCCCGAGGGGACGGAGCCGATGGCTGTTCTACGGCTCTTCGCCGCCGCCCGCGAGGCTGCGGGAACAGGGCGGGAGCTTTTCGAAGGAAACACGGTCGGAGATGTCCTTGCTGCGGCCCGGCTCCGTTATGGCGATGGGTTCGCCGCGGTGCTGAGCAGGAGTCGGGTTTGGCTGAACGGACAACCGGCGGTGGCGGAGGACCCCGTTCTGGACGAGGACGAGGTCGCCGTCCTGCCCCCCGTCTCGGGCGGCTCGTAGGCGATGGCGCATCGTGCGACGAGGCTGGCGCGTGAAGGCCGGCTAGGCCGACTTCGGCTGCCTACCTCCATCAGATTCGGGAGCGCGGCAACGGTCTCTGTTCCGGCTGATGGCCCCCACATCCGGCTCGGGCTGCTGTGGGCGCTGGTGACCCATGTCGCCGCCGCCGCCGGCCCGATCCCGCTGGCCATGGTCATCACCCCGGTAGCGGCTCTGGCCGCGGTGCAGGCGGCGAGATCGTGGCGCCGCCGCCACCGCCGAGCCGCTGTACCGATGAGTGGCGCCGGCGCCGCTCTGGTGGCCGGCGCGTCGATCTTCGGGATCCTGGCCGTCGGCGCCGCGGTGCTCCTGGTCGGTTGTGTGCTCATCGCCGCCCGACTCATGGCGCCACCGGGGCATCGAGCCGCCAGCCCGGGCCTGACCGGCATCCTTGCTGTCGCCTTCGGACTGGCCGGCGCCGCGCTGGTCCTGCTCCGGGCGGAAGCCTTCATCCCCGTCTTCGTCCTGCTCAGCTTCGTGCAGGTCTTCGACGCCAGCGCCTATCTGGTGGGTGCCGGCGCGGCATCGGCCTGGGAGGGACCGGCGGCGGGTGTGGCGAGCATCGCCGCCGTCACCCTGGCCGTCGCCGCAGTGCTGTCACCGCCGTTCCGTGGAGCCACCCCCTGGCTCTTCGGGCTCCTTGCCGCCGCCCTCGCACCGGTGGGGCCGCTGGCCGCCGCTGAGCTGGTCGGAGATCGAAGGACACGCGTTCCCGCTGTGCGCCGGCTGGACTCGTTGCTCGTACTCGGCCCGGTCTGGGCGTTGGCTGCCATCCTGTCCCTGGACTAGAAGAGGATCTCCCAAAAGAGGAGGAAGAAGGCCCAGACGACGAAGCCGGCGATGATCGTGTTCTTGTGGGTCTCGAGATAGACCTTGGTCGGCCCAGGGCCGGTGCCGCCGATGCGGCCGGTCCCGTTCAGCTCGATGAGCACCAGGACCAGGATGGTCACGAACCAGTACAGGCCCCGCTCGCCGCCCTTCGGCTGCAGCTCGTACACGCGGGCCAGATGGCTGGTGAACCCCATGAAGAACAACATGGGGATGGAGAGCAGGGTGTTCGTCCGTGACGCGAGCAGCGCCTTGCGCCCCGCAGCCGCGGCCGCCGGATCGGGCTGTCCCCCCGCTGCCACCTGCTCAGCCGACGCGATCACGATCCGCTGGTTGGGCCAGATGACCATCCAGACATTGGCGAACATGATCAACGCCATGAGGATGCCGGTGGCGATGCTCATCCCGAGCGAGGTCTTGAAGTAGTCACCTCCGGACAGGTTCTCCTGGAACCCGAGGATCATGACCCCGGTGAGGACGGTGAGCACCGCCGCGTACCGGAACCACCACAGCGCCCTGGGGGCCAGCTTGGTGACCACCTCGGTGCGCGAGGCTGCATCGAACTGGGCGAACGAAGGCACCTGCACGAAGTTGAAGTAGTAGAGCAGGCCGATCCAGGTGACGCCGGAGAGGTAGTGCCCCCATCTGGACAGCATCTCCCCACCGGCCTGCGTGAAGATCTCCACGGCTATACCTTCGTCTTCCAGAAGATCTCGGCGATCTCGTCGATGGCGGCGAGCAGCTTCTCGGCCGACGCCACGTCGGCGGACTGCTTGGTGGCGCCAGCGGCCTTGGTGGCGTTCCAGAACAGCTCGTGCAGGTTCGGGAACTGCTCGAGATGCGGTGGCTTGAAGTAGTCCGTCCACAGCACCCACAGGTGGTGCTTCACCAGGTCGGCCCGTTCCTCCTTGATGAGAATGGCACGCTGGCGGAAAGTTTCGTCGTCCGATGCGTGGTACTTGTCGAGGATGCCCTTGATGGATTCGGCCTCGATGCGGGCCTGCGCCGGGTCGTACACCCCGCAGGGGAGATCGCAATGGGCATGAACCGCAACAGGTGGACGCAGCTGGTCCAGGACGGTCAACAGGCGGGCAAGCATGGGCATGGCAACGCTCCTCCTTGTCGGGGTGCCGGGTTCTGGCTCGCGACCCGGCAGGTGCTGCTGGGTACCGTAGTCACTGCGCTCGTCGCCGGCTTCTCCCTGCTGCGCCGGGTGGAAGTCAGCGGCCACAGCATGTTGCCGACTCTGTGGCAGGGCGACCGGGTGCTGGCGGTGCGATGCCGGCGGGCCCGCCCGGGCCAGTTGGTCGTGGTCCGGGATCCCCGCTTGTATGACCGCCTGTTGGTCAAGCGTGTGGTCTCCATGGAGGGGAACAGGGCCGTAGTGAGGGGGGACAACACGGGGTCCAGCACCGACAGCTCGGTGTTCGGCACGGTGCGGATTGAAGCGAGGGTCGTCTACCGCTATGCCCCGGGCGGGCGCACGGGCCAGGTCCACTGAGGGTGGGGGTACCATCACGGGTATGGGTGATGCGCCTCCGGAACTCGACCGGCTTCTCGCCACAGACTTCGTGGAGGACCTCGACGATCTCCCGATGGAGGAGCTACGGACGAGAAAGGGCCACTGCGAGCAGGTCGAAGGGGAGCTCTCGTACGTCCGGCGCCTCGTCCAGGGTCGTCTGGACATCATCAACGCCGAGCTTCGCCGTCGGGAGGGTGGCGAGGACGGAGGCTTGGCCGACATCGTCGACCACCTCCCGGAGATCCTGTCGGAGGGAGGGCGCGGCGCCACCACGGGCCGGCGGCCCACTGAGATGACCGGCGACGTCAACCACCGCCTGCTCACAGCCGAACTGGACCGCATCATCGACGTCGACACCGTCGCCACGCTGCCGACGATGGACCAGGAGGAGGTCGCGGCCATCGCCGCCGCTCTGGTTGACCTGGAGCAGCGGGTCTCTTCCCAGCGCCGGGCTCTCCACGAGTGCCAGGACACCGTGCAGGCCGAGATCATCCGTCGTTACAAGTCCGGAGAGGCCACGGTCGACAGCCTGCTCCCCTGAGCATCGGCCCTCAATTTCATGCGCCGGCTCGCCGTTCTGTCCATGCATACGTCGCCGCTGGCCCAGCCGGGCACCGGTGACGGTGGGGGAATGAACGTGTACGTGCGCCAGCTCGCTTCGGCTCTGGCCCGCCGCGGCGTGGAGTGCGACGTCTACACCAGAGCGTGGTCGCCGGCGCAGGCGGCGGTCGTGGCGGTGGAACCGGGGCTCCGGGTCCACCACATCGGGGCGGGACCGCTCGAGCAGGTGCGCAAGGAGGATCTCCCCGGTTTGGTGGGTGAGTTCACCGACGGTGTGCTGGCCCGCCTGCTGGGTGATCATCCGGCGGACGCCATCCACGCCAACTACTGGCTGTCGGGTCTGGCGGGCCATGCCCTGAAGCACGACCTCGATCTTCCGCTCGTCTCGACCTTCCACACCCTGGCCCGGGTAAAGGCCGACGGGGAAGTGGGCTCAGCCCACCGGGCACAGGCGGAGGGGGACGTGATGGCGTGTTCCGACGCTGTGCTCGCTTCTTGCTCGGTGGAGGCTTCCCAGATCGCCCGGCTCTACGACGTGGATACCACCCGGATCGAAGTGGTGCCGCCCGGAGTCGACCACGCGTTCTTCTCTCCCGGTCACGGTCCGCAGGCGCGCCGGGCCCTCGGGCTTCCCGCCGGCCCGATGCTGCTGTTCGTCGGCCGCATCCAGGCGCTGAAGGGGGTGGACGTGGCCGTGGGAGCATTGGCTGCGCTGAGGGCTGGACCGGGGTCCCTCTCCAGTGACGTTATCCTCGTTGTGGTCGGCGGACCGAGCGGTGCCGGCGGGGTGGCCGAGGTCGCCCGCGTCCGCCGCCTCGTCGCCGAGCTTGGTCTGGTGGGACGGGTGCGCTTCATCGATCCTCAACCTCATGAGCTGTTGTCCACGTACTACCGGGCGGCCGACGTGTGCCTGGTGCCCAGCCGCTCGGAGTCCTTCGGCCTGGTCGCCCTCGAGGCCGCCGCCTGCGGGACCCCGGTGGTGGCTGCCGGCGTTGGAGGGCTCCGTACCCTCGTGGAGCATGGTCGCACCGGCTTTCTGGTCGACGACCGCGACCCCGCCGCCTTCGCCGCTCATGCCGTTGAGATCCTGAAGGACCCGGAACGGGCTGATCGCATGTCACGCGCCGCCGCGGCGCGGGCCCGGCGCTACACGTGGTCCCTCGCCGCCAGCCAGGTCCAGGCGCTCTGTGCCCGCCTCACCGCCCGCTCCCGGGTGGCCTGCCGCTGAAAGCTGATTAGTGCGGGCTCTTGTTTGGCGGCTGAGGGGCGGCTACCGTGAGCGCCGCTGCGGCCCGAGGGGCGGAACGGCGTCATTCGTTCGGGGAAGTGCGAATGGCGTTGCGAGGTTCCTCGGGTCGTGGCGCGTCCGGCTCGGCATGGTCGCTCGACCCGCTGCCGGGTCAGCGGTTCTTGCGCCAGCACCTCCGTCCTAACTAGCGTCCGACCGGCCCTTCAGGCGCTTTCCGGGTGGGAAGCCTGGGGCTGCATCCCATGCCGAGAACACACCGACCGTCCATCGCAGGCCTGGTCCTGATCCTCGTGCTCGCCCTGTCGGGGCCGGCCCTGGCCGGAGAGTCGTTGAGCAGCGTCCGCCAGAAGCGCGAGGCGGCCCGCCAGAAGCGGGCCCAACTGGCCACGCAGCTGAACGCCCTGCGGGCATCGGACGCGCAGCTGACAACCGCCGTGAGGGTGTTGAACACCCAGGTGCGGGCCCAGCAGGCCAGCGCCGACACCGCCCGCCAGGCCGTCCAGGCCGCCCTGAGCGCCGTCGCCGACGCCGAGGCTCGCATCGCCTCTACCGAGAAGGAGGTCGTCACCCTGCGTACGGCGGTGGTCAACCGGGCCGTCTCCGCCTACGTCCGTCCCGACCGGACCGACTTCGTCGACGTCATCGGGGCCAGGAACCTTGGGGAAGCGAGCCGGCGCAGCTCCCTACTTGCCCAGGTCACGAACCGTGACAGGGACGTGCTGGACCGGCTCCGCTCACTCCGCCAGGATCTCGACGAGGAGCAGGTCAAGGCGGCCCAGGCGCGTGACGTTGCCGCCGAACGGCGAAAGCTCGTGCTGGCGCGGTTGTCAGAGCTGCAGACGGCGCGGATGCAGAAGCAGAGGCTCTCCGATGCCCTGGAGGCCCGCATCCGTGAGTACCAGACCGAGGCTGACGAGGTTGCGCGCCAGGAGTCGGGCCTCACCGCTCTCATCCGCTCCAAGGAGCGGGCCGTCGTGGACCCCGGCGCCGACGGGCGGATCTCGGGAGCCGGACTGGCCTGGCCTCTACGAGGTCCGGTGACCTCCGGTTTCGGGCCTCGGTGGGGCCGTCTCCACGCCGGTATCGACATCGGTGCCGGCAGCGGGACGCCCATCCGGGCGGCGAAGGCCGGCGAGGTCATCTTCGCCGGCTCCTACAGCGGTTACGGCAACTGCGTGATCATCAACCACGGAGGCGGGCTCACCACCCTGTACGCCCATCAGAGCCGCCTCGGTACGAGCGACGGGGCCACGGTGTCGCAGGGCCAGGTGATCGGGTTCGTGGGTTCCACCGGTCACTCCACTGGCCCCCACCTGCACTTCGAGACCAGAGTCAACGGCTCGCCCCAGAACCCGCGGCGGTACCTTCCGTGAGGCTCTGAGCGACATGTTCCGCGCCGGTGGAGCTGTGGGATGACCGTCCGGCTCGTAGTGGTCGGCGGCGGGAGGATGGGGGAGGCCCTCGTCTCGGGGCTTCTTCGTTCCGGCTGGGCTGCCCCGGCGGAGCTGGCCGTCGTCGAGAAGCTGGACCAACGCCGCCGCCGTCTGGAGGATCTCCTGCCGGGCGTCGCCGTCGTCGACTCGGCCCCTGCGGCCACCGGGGCGGTCATCGCCGTCAAGCCAGGCGACGTGGCCGAGGCTTGCGGGCAGGTGGCGGCGTCGGGTGTGGTCCAGGTGCTCTCCATCGCCGCCGGCGTGCGCCTCTCTGCTCTCCAAAGCTGGCTCGGTGATGGTGTGCGTGTCGTGCGGGCCATGCCCAACACCCCGGCCCTCATCGGCCAAGGGGCGGCCGCCATCTCGGCCGGGCCCGGTGCTGGCCCCGACGATCTCGATTGGGCGGAGGGCGTGCTCTCCTCGGTGGGCACGGTTGCCAGAGTTCCTGAGCACCTTCTGGACGCCGTCACCGGGCTCTCCGGCTCCGGTCCGGCGTACGTGTACCTCCTTGCCGAGGCACTGATCGACGCCGGCGTCCTCGTGGGCCTGCCCCGTGAGACCAGCGTGGCGCTGGTGATCCAGACGCTGCTGGGGTCGGCCCGGATGCTGGCCGAATCGGGCGAGGGGCCCGAGGCCCTCAGGGCGGCGGTCACCTCACCCGGAGGTACCACGGCCGCCGGACTGCGGGCACTGGAGGAGCGGGCGGTGCGCGGCGCCTTCCTCGAGGCGGTGCAGGCGGCCACCGAGCGATCGCGCCAGCTCGGGGCCTGACGCCGAAGCCCGCTGCCGGGGCTCGGAAAGATCCCACTTTCCACATCGGCCCCATTGGCGTACAGTGGCCCCACGGGCGGAGAGGGGTGATACCACTGGCAAGGGAAGAGCATGCAAAGGCCAAGTTCCTCACGGTGGCCGAGGTCGCCGAGGTGCTCCGCGTGTCGAACATGACCGTGTACCGCCTGATCACCGCCGGTGATCTGCCCGCTGTCCGCGTCGGCAAGTCCTACCGGCTCCGCGAGGACGATGTCGACAAGTATCTCGGAGACCGCTACACCGAGGCCGGATAGCACTAAACCGGTAGCGTCCGTCCCCACATGACGAGGCGCCACGAAACGGTCTCCTTCCTCTCGGACTTCGGTCTGGAGGACGAGTTCACGGGCGTGGTCCGCTCGGTCATCCGGTCGGTGGCACCGCACGTGACGGTGATCGACATCACCCATGGCGTTCCCGCCCATGACGTGCGGGCAGGGAGTCTCGCCCTGGTGCGAAGCGTGCAGTACCTCGCACCGGGGGTGGTTCTGGCCGTGGTCGACCCTGGCGTAGGTACCGATCGCCGGGCCGTGGCGGTGGAGGTGGGCACCGAGGGCGAGGCGGTGTTCGTCGGTCCCGACAACGGCCTGCTCGCCGGCGCCGTGGCCATGGTGGGAGGTGCCACCCGGGCCGTCGAGCTGACCGAGACCAGGTTCCACCTGCCGGCGCCCGGCGCCACCTTCGCCGGCCGGGACGTCTTTGCTCCGGTCGTGGGGCACCTGTGCAACGGCGTCGATCTGAGTGAGATGGGCCTGCCCATAGACCCGATCACCTTGCGACCGGGCCTACTCCCCCTGAGCCGGAACGAGGAGGGAAAGCTGGTGAGCGAGGTTCTCTGGGTGGATCACTTCGGCAACGCCCAGCTCAACGTCGACCCCGGCGACATCGCCGCCATGGGCGATCGCATCTCACTGAAGTGGGGTATCGGCCAGGTGCGGACCGGCCGGCTGGCGGACAACTACGCCGAGCTCAAGGCAGGAGAAGTCGGCTTGGTGGTGGATTCCTACGGCCTGGTGTCGGTCGCGCTGGACCGACGTTCGGCGGCCGAGGAGCTCAAGTTGCGTCCCGGCGACGCCGTCAGCCTGGAGGCGGCCTCGTGAGGCGGGGGACGACGATCGCGCTCGTTCTGCTGCTCGCCCTGATTCTCGGTGCGGCACTTGTGCAGTTCCTGATTCTGGCCCGCTGACCCCGTCAGAGCGTCGGGGTGTCAGCGCCGTCGGGCGGAACGACGACTTCGAACCACACCCGCTTTCCATGGGGCAGAGGTGTCGTCCCCCATGCCTCAGCCATGGCCTCCACCAGGATCAGCCCCCGGCCCCCCGTGTCCTCGTCGCTCGGGATCCGGGGTTCCGGCGCCTCGGGTGAAGAGTCGTCAACCTCGATCCTCACCCGGTCGCCGTCGTAGCGGACGAAGACGGTGAAGGGCGACCGCGCGTGGCGGACTGCATTGGTGGTCAACTCACTGGTCAGGAGCTCGACGGCTCCGTCCGTTATCGCCGGCATGTGCCAGCTACGCAGGACGCCGGCGACGAAACGGCGCGCTTTCCCGGAGCTGGAAGGGTGCACGGGCAAGCTGATGCGCGCTTCACGTGGTGGCGACGGCCGCCGGCCCCGCGGGCTGCCGTCGTCCTCCCCGGCCTTCTCGGTCGTGGCCTCCACGTCGGTGCTGGCAAATCCGGTGGCCTGGAGCAGACGGAGGCCTGGGTTGGTGACGGCGTCGCTCGGCACCCGCACCACCAGCACGGCGATGTCGTCATGGGCCGCGCCGCCGGCGAAGGCCAGGCAGCTGTCGACCAGCCGGCCCGCCATCGAGTCAGCATCATCGGCCGCGCATTCGAGCAACAGGGTGTACAGCCGTTCCTCGCCGAACATGTCCCCGTCCGGGCTGCGGGCCTCGGTGATGCCATCGGTGCACAGCACGAGAGCATCGCCAGGTCCCAGACCCACGATGTCGTCGTCCAGCTCCGGGCTCTCGAAGAGGCCGATCAGGCTCCCGGCCTGGCCCCGTACATCGAGCCAGCCGGCCCGGCGGACCACGATCGGTCGCGGATGGCCCCCCGAGGCCAGCGTGACCCATGCGCCGCAGCGATCGAGCTCCAGTCGGCCGTAGACCACGCTGCAGAAACGGCCGTCCGCCTCCGGCTCGGCCAGGATGGCGGTGTTCAGCTCCTGGAGCACCGCCGAAGGCTCGGCGTGGTGGACGGCCGCGGCGCGGAGGGTGTAACGGGTGAGGGCGGTGAGGGCTGCGGCCGAGGCGCCCTTGCCGCAGACGTCGCCGATGACCAGTCCCCACTCGTTGGTCCCCAGCCGGAACACGTCGAAGAAGTCTCCACCGACGGCCAGGTTGCGATCGGCCGGTCGGTACCTCGTGGCCACCTCCATGCCGGGCACCTCCGGAGGTCGCGGGGGCAGAAGACTGGCCTGGAGGGTCACCGCAAGCTCCCGCAGCTCCGCTTGGGTGTTCATCTGGACGGTGACGTCCCGGAAGTACCAGGCGTACCCGAGGTAGTGGCCGTCGGGGTCGTACAGGGGGGCGCCGTAGCGATCCAGCACCTGACCGTCGACGAGCAGGATCTGGTCCCGACAGGCCACCCGCGCCGAATAGGCATGGCGAACCTTGGCGATGAACTCATCGGGATCAGCGACCCGAGCCAATGAGGCCTCGAGGGCCACCTCGTCGTCGCGTGTATCGATCACGGTTTCAGGAAACCCCCACAACTCGGCGAAGCGGCGGTTGAGGGCCACCATCTCTCCGTCGGGTGAGACGACGAGCATCCCGTCAGGGCTGGCTTCCGCCTGGGCGACAGCCATGGCGAGCTGTGCCCGCAGATCGCCAGGAAGACTCCGAAGCGTGCTCGACTTTCCCCTGGCGAGGTCGAAGTCGTACATGTATGGCCAGGGTACAGCGGCCGGAAGAGCCGATTTGCCGCAGCTTCGACGCCGACGGGTTGCCTTTGTGAACTACGGCACGAGGTCGTACCATGGATCATGGCCGACAGCGTTCCCCGACGGGTCCCCGACGCCACGGTCGCCCGGCTGCCCCTCTACCTGCGCAGCCTCCTCGAGGTGGCCGAATCCAAGACGGCCACGGTTTCGTCGGAGCGGCTGGCCGAGATGGCCGGAGTCAACGCCGCCAAGGTCCGGAAAGACCTTTCTTATCTGGGCTCCTACGGCACGCGTGGAGTCGGTTACGACGCGCAGTACCTGCTTTACCAGATAAGTAGGGAGCTCGGTCTCACGCAGGACTGGCCGGTAGCGATCATCGGCCTCGGCAATTTAGGTCTTGCCCTGGCCAATTACCGCGGATTCCTAGCCCGGGGGTTCCACGTGGTGGCCCTTCTCGACTCCGACCCCGGCAAGGTCGGCACGCTCATCGGCGACCTGGAGGTCCAGCACGTTGACGACATGGCGGCCATAGCCCGGAAGAGCCACGTGGCCATCGGCATCATCGCCACGCCTGCTGCGGTTGCCCAGGAGGTGGCCGACCTGTTGGTGGATGCCGGCGTCGGCTCCATCCTCAACTTCGCTCCAGTGGTGCTGAACGTGCCCGATCACGTCTCCCTGCGCAAAGTGGACCTGTCCATCGAGCTGCAGATCCTCTCCTTCTACCAACAGCGTCAGGCTGGCCCCGGACCTCTCGACGAGGCTCTGGCGTTGCCTGTCGCAGGAGAGCGCGGCACCGTGCCTCCCACAGGCCACCTGGCGCCGATCTGATGCCGGTTCACGTCCCGCTCTACCCGGTCAACCTCGTTCTGGAAGGGCGTCGCTGCCTGATCGTCGGTGGCGGCACCGTAGCGACGCACAAGGCGGTAGGCCTGCTCGCCTGTGGCGCCCGGGTCCACGTGGTGGCTCCTGAGGTGGCCGCCGAACTGGAGGCGCGGGCGGAGGTCACCGTCGAGCGTCGCCCCTACCGGCGGGGCGAGTTGAACGGTTACCGGCTGGTCGTCGCTGCCACCGGCGACCCGGCAGTCAACGCCGCCGTGCTGGCTGATGGCGAGGAGGCAGGCGTATGGGTCAACGCGGCCGACGACATCGACAACTGCACCTTCACCCTCCCTGCCGTCGTACGCCGTGGGCCGGTGATGGTAACCGTGTCCACGGGAGGCCACAGCCCCGCTCTCGCCCGCTGGCTCAAGGAGAGGGTCGCTGACTGTGTGGGACCGGAGTACGAGGTGCTGGCCGAACTGCTGTCCGCCGAGCGGGATGCAATCCGGACTTCGGGGCGTTCCACTGAAGGGCTGAATTGGCAGAGTGCCCTGGAATCGGACATGCTCGATCTCATACGGGCCGGACAGGTCCGAAAAGCCAAGGAGCGCCTACAGGCGTGTCTGTCGTCGTCGTAGGACTGAACCATCGCACCGTGCCCCTCGAGATCCTCGAGGGTGTGACGGTGAACGACGCCGCCCTTCCCAAGGCGTTGGCCTCACTCGGCTCGCGGGAGAACCTGAGCGAGGTGGTGCTCCTGTCCACCTGCATGCGCACGGAGGCCTATGTGGTTGCCGAACGCTTCCACAGCGCTTTGGCCGAGGTTCGTGACTTCTTCGCCGACATCAGCTCGATCCCTGCCGAGCGGTTCTCGGACCACCTCTACTCGTACTACGAGGACAACGTCGGCGCGCACCTGTTCCGTGTGGCCTCGGGCCTTGATTCCGCGGTGGTGGGCGAGAGCGAGATCCTGGGGCAGGTGCGGAACGCCTGGGAGCGGGCCGCAGCCGAGTCCTCCGCCGGCCCGGTTCTCGGCGCCCTCTTCCGGCATGCCCTCGAGGTGGGCAAGCGGGCCCGCACCGAGACGGGAATCGGGCGGGGCACCACATCGGTTTCGCAGGCTGCCGTGGAGATGGCGGCGCAGCGACTGGGCACTCTCGAAGGCCGGCGCGTTCTGGTCCTCGGAGCGGGTGACATGGGTGAGGGGATGACGGTCGCCCTCGCCGGCGCGCCGAACGTGGGCGAGCTCACCGTGGCCAACCGCACCTGGGCCAAGGCAGTCGCACTGGCCGAGCGTGCCGGGGGCCGCCCTGTGCCGTTCGCCGACCTGCGGCCGGCGCTCGAGCAGGCCGACGTGCTTCTCACCTCCACCGGTGCGCCGTCGGTGCTCCTCAGTGCCGAGGACCTGGCGCCGGTGATGGCGGCCCGGCCGGACCGGCCTCTGTTGGTGGTGGACATCGCTGTTCCCCGCGACGTGGAGGCCGGCGTGGCCGAGGTGCCCGGGGTGACCCTGCTCGACATGGACGACCTGAAGGCTTTCGCCGAGGCAGGCTTAGCGGGGCGCCGGGGGGAAGTGGCGGGGGTCGAGGCCATCGTCGGCGAAGAGCTGGAGCGCTACCGTGCGACTTCTACGGCGCGCCAGCTTGCGCCTCTGGTGGTTGCGCTGCGCCAGCGCGGCGAGGACATGCGCACCACGGAGCTGGACCGTTTCCGCGCCCGTCTCGGTGAGCTCGACGAGGGCCAGCGGGAGGCCGTGGACGGTCTGACCCGGGCTCTGCTGGCCAAGCTGCTGCACGAGCCCACCGTGCGCCTGAAAGAGGCGGCCGGCACCCCACGCGGCGATCGTCTGGCCGAGGCGCTGCGGTCCTTGTTCGACCTGCCGTAGTGCGCCCGCCCGTGCTCCGGGCCGCCACGCGGGGCAGCGCGCTCGCCCTGTGGCAGACGGAGCACATCGGCTCGCTCCTCGCCGCCGTATCGGATGTGCGGGTCGAGCCGGTGATCGTGGAGACGGCCGGCGACGTTCGCCAGGACCTGCCCATCTGGGCCATCGGCGGCCGCGGCGTGTTCGTCAAGGAGGTCCAGGCCGCGGTGCTGGACGGCCGCGCCCACTTCGCCGTCCATTCCGCCAAAGATCTTCCCTCGTCGGTCACGCCCGGGCTGGTCATCGCCGCCGTGCCGATGAGGGCCGATCCCCGTGACGCCCTGGTGGGTGCTTCATTGGAGGGCCTACCCATCGGCGGCCTGGTGGCCACCGGATCTGTCCGCCGGCGGGCGCAGCTCGCCTCGCTCCGGCCGGACCTCACCTTCACCGGCCTTCGAGGCAACGTCGGCACCAGGTTGGCCAAAGCAACGAGCTTTGCCGCCATTGTCATGGCCGCCGCCGCCCTCGAGCGACTGGGCCACGCCGATCAGGTGGCGGAACTGCTCGACTGCACCGTCATGGTCCCCCAGGTGGGTCAGGGAGCCCTCGCCGTGGAGACGCGGGAGGACGACGCGGAGGTGCTGGTCCTGCTCCAAGCCATCGAGCACGGGCCGTCCCGCCTGGCGGTGGACGCCGAGCGTGCCTACCTGGCCGAGATCGGTGGCGGGTGCGACCTGCCGGTGGGCGCCTACGCCCACCTGGTCGCTGACGGCACTGTGACGATGGAAGCGGTGCTGGCCAGCCTCGACGGCCGCATCGTCCTGCGGGCCGCCGGCGAAGCAGCCGCCGGCGGCGGAGAGGATCTCGGCCGCAGTCTCGCCCGCCGCCTGCTCGATGAATCCGGCGGGTCGTGGCTCCTCGAAAGCCTCCGGGGCCTGGCATGACTTCACCTCCCCCAAACGATTGCGAGTACATAGCGGGCGGAAACCGCCCCCTATGTACTCGCAAGCGGCGGGCGTGACCGTCTACCTGGTCGGAGCCGGCCCGGGGGACCCGGGCCTGCTCACTCTGCGGGGCGCCGAGTTGCTCGCCCGCGCCGATGTGGTGGTGCACGACCGGCTGGCCGAGGCGCAGCTGCTCGATCTGGCTCCGGCTGGGGCCGAACGGATCGACGTGGGCAAGCGCCCGGGCCAGCCGGTCGCTCAGGAGCAGGTGAGCCAGTTGCTCGTGGAGAAGGGTCGGGCTGGCCTGGAGGTGGTTCGCCTGAAAGGAGGCGACCCTTTCGTGTTCGGCCGGGGCGGCGAGGAGGCGTTGGCCTTGCGCGAAGCCGGCGTGGCCTTCGAGGTGGTCCCGGGCGTCACTTCGGCGGTGGCCGTACCCGCCTACGCCGGGGTACCGCTCACCCACCGGGGTCTCTCGACATCGTTCACCGTGGTCACCGGCCACGGAAGACCGAAGGAAGGTGGAGCGGGTCAGGAGGAGGGCCCGCGGTGGGAGGCGCTGGCCGCCGCCGGCGGGACGATCGTCGTGCTCATGGGAGTCTCGGAGCGGACGGAGTACGCGGAGAGGCTCCAGGCGGGCGGGCTGGCCGGCACCACTCCGGTGGTGTGTGTCCATTGGGGGACGAGGCCGCAGCAGCAGACCATTCGCACCACGCTGGCGGAGCTGCCGGAGGTGGATCTGGAACCGCCGGCGACCATCGTCATCGGACAGGTGGCCGGGCTCGACCTGCCGTGGTTCGAGCGCCGCCCATTGTTCGGGCGCCGGGTAGTGGTGACCCGACCCCGTGAGCAGGCGCAGGCGCTGGTGCAAGCCCTCAGGGAGCGGGGAGCCGAGCCAGTGGAGGTGCCGGTTATCGCCATCACCGACCCGGCCGACGGTGGCGCCGCCCTACAGGCCGCAGCGGCGTGCCTCGGGACCTACGAATGGGTGGTTTTCACCTCGGCCAATGCCGTCGGCCGCCTGGTGGCTCTCCTTCCAGATGCCAGGTCGTTCGGCGGCGTCCGCATCGCCGCCATCGGCACCGGCACCGCCGCCGCGCTGGCCGCGGCGGGACTGGTCCCCGACCTGGTCCCCGAGCGGTTCGTGGCCGAGTCCCTCCTCGAGGCCTTCCCGCCACCGGCGACACCGGGAGCTCGTGCCCTGTTGCCGAGCGCGGCGGCGGCCCGCGACGTGCTGCCCCAGGGCCTTCGTGCGATGGGCTACGAGGTGGATGTCATCGAGGCGTACCGAACGGAGCCCGGATACCCTTCGCCGGAGGCGCTGGCCGAGGCGGCGGCCGCCGACGCCATCGCTTTCACGTCCTCGTCCACCGTCACCGAGTACCTCGCCGTCGCCGACAGGGACGCCGTGCCCCCCGTCGTAGCCTGCATCGGTCCCGTCACCGCAGCCACGGCACGGGAAAACGGGCTGGAGGTCACCATCGAGGCTGAGGTGCACACCATCGATGGCCTCGTCACCGCGCTGGAGGAGGTTTTCAGAAGACCTTGAGGCTCCAGACGAGCCCGGCGAAAGCGACGAACAGCGAAGTGTTGGCGAACACGATGGACTTCATCTGACTGGTGAGCGCGGTGTTGAGTTCGCCTCGGAAGGCAGCCAGCAGCTCGAAGCGCAGCAGCTCCATGTCCTTGTGCAGGTCGACCCTTATAACCGCCATGTCCTGGCGGACTGAGGTCACGTCCTGAGTAGTGGCGACATCGCTACCGATCGGGGGGGTCATCTCCATGAACGTCGTTGCCGGCTCGGGGCCGAGTACCTCCTGAAGCTTCACGTACAGCTCGTGCCTTGATCGCTCGTCGACAGCCATCTCTCGCCTCCTGCTTGTTGTGTTCCTTGGAGGGAGCTGTGGCTCCGATACCGGACCAGGATACATCGAGACGTACTCTTGGGCGATGGCCTTTCCCGCTCGAAGACTGCGGCGTCTGCGGCGC
This sequence comes from Acidimicrobiales bacterium, assembly GCA_035525365.1. Classification (GTDB taxonomy): domain Bacteria; phylum Actinomycetota; class Acidimicrobiia; order Acidimicrobiales. The sequence continues at coordinate 54,110 of DATLEK010000022.1, read as the reverse complement.
ATGCCGGCGCTGCGCCGGCTGGTGGCCGAGACTCGCCTGGGCGTCGACGACCTGGTGGCGCCCCTCTTTGTGCGGGACGGGATCGACGCTCCGCAGCCCATCGCCTCGCTCCCCGGCGTCGTCCAACACACGAGGGAGTCGCTTGTCAAGGAAGTACGGGAGCTGGCGGAGCTCGGGGTTCGGGGAGTGCTCCTCTTCGGTGTGGCCGAGGCCGGTACGAAGAATCCAACGGGTGCCGGAGCGTGGTCAGCCAACGGGATCGTGCAGCTGGCTTTGCGGGATCTTCGTGACGAGGTTGGCGAGGCTGTGGTGCTGATGGCCGACGTCTGCCTCGACCCCTACACGGACCACGGCCACTGCGGCGTTCTCGACGATCACGGTCAACCCGACAACGACGCCACTCTGGAGCTGTACGCAAAAATCGCCCAGGCCCAGGCCGAGGCCGGCGCCGACGTGGTAGCTCCGAGCGGGATGATGGACGGCCAGGTCGCCGCCATCCGGGCCGCCCTGGACGGTGCCGGCCATCATCAGACGGCCATCCTCGCCTACTCCGTCAAGTACGCCTCCTCCCTGTATGGCCCCTTCCGTGACGCCGTCGCAACGACCATCGCCGGCGGAGGCGACCGTCGGGGATACCAGCAGGACGTCCGCAACACCCGTGAGGCGCTGGCCGAGGTAGCCGAGGACGTGGTCGAGGGCGCCGACATGGTGATGGTGAAGCCCGCACTCGCCTACCTCGACGTGATCGCCGCCGTCCGGGCCGCCGTCGATGTTCCGGTCGCCGCCTTCCACGTGAGCGGCGAGTATGCCATGATCAAGGCGGCCACCGAGCGCGGCTGGATCGACGGGCCCGCAGTGGCCCTCGAGCACGTGGGTGCCATCAAGCGGGCCGGCGCCGACATCATCCTCACTTACCTCGCCCGGGAGCTGGCCGAGTCGCTCTGAGGTGTGCATGCACCACCTTTGGTGGCAGAAACCGTCGAATAGCGACCGGTTCTTGCCACCAGAACGGCATGACCCCGCCTGTGTGGAAATTACGATCACAGGCACCGATGAACTCCGACCTTTGGAAGCGAGCCTGCGAAGTGATCCCCGGCGGGGTGAACTCCCCGGTGCGCGCCTTCGGCTCCGTGGGCGGCACGCCCTATTTCGTGAAGCGGGCCGAGGGTGCGTACGTGTGGGACATCGACGGCCGGCGGTACCTCGACTACGTCCAGTCGTACGGCGCGTCGATCCTCGGCCACGCCCATCCAGATGTGGTCCAGGCTGTCCAACGCGCTGCGGTTGACGGAATGACATATGGAGCGCCAACCGAGCGAGAGGTGCTGCTGGCTGAGACGATCCGCGACCGGGTCGAGGGCTGCGACATGGTCCGTCTCGTCTCCACCGGCACCGAGGCGACCATGACGGCGGTGCGGGTCGCTCGCGGCTTCACCGGCCGCGACCGGGTCGTCAAGTTCGCCGGCTGCTATCACGGCCACAGCGACGGCCTTCTGGCCGAGGCCGGCAGCGGCGTGGCCACCTTGGGCCTGCCGGGCTCAGCGGGCGTTCCCGAGGAAGCCGTGGCCCAGACCCTCGTCGTGCCCTACAACCAGGTACCCGCCATCGACACCGATGTCGCTTGCGTGATCGTGGAGCCCGTGGCCGCCAACATGGGCCTCGTGCCACCGGCCGTGGGCTTCCTCGAAGGCCTCCGCTCCGCCTGTGACCAAGCAGGCGCGCTGCTGATCTTCGACGAGGTGATCACCGGCTTCCGGGTCGCCCTCGGCGGCGCTTCCAGCGCGCTCGACGTTCGCCCCGATCTCTGGTGCTTCGGCAAGATCATCGGCGGCGGTCTGCCCCTCGCCGCCCTGGCCGGTCGCCGAGAAGTGATGGAGGTACTCGCTCCCCTGGGCCCCGTGTACCAGGCCGGCACCCTCTCAGGGAACCCGCTGGCAACAGCGGCGGGCCTCACCGTCCTGAGCCTCCTGGACGATGCCGCCTACACCATGCTCTCCGGCCGAGCCACCGAACTGGCCCGCCTCCTGGCCGACGTCTTCACCGAAGCCGACGTCCCCGCCCAGATCCCCGTCTTCGGCACGTTGCTCGGCCTCTTCTTCTCCGAACATCGGGTCACCGATTACGACCTAGCCAAGGCCGCCTGCGCCAACGGCACCTACGCCCCGTTCTTCCGAGCAATGCTCGACCGTGGTGTAGCCCTGGCCCCCGGCCCCTACGAGGTCCTCTTTCCCAGCCTGGCCCACACCCGCGACGATTTAGAACGCACCGCCGACGTAGCCAGAGCCGCCCTCGCCTCCTTCCCAGCCTGAGTCAGCGCGAAGGGGCGAGCCTCGCTATGGCGGCCACAGCCTTGTAAGCCGCCTCCGCGGGCCCCAGCTCGTCCGGCCGCAGGAGGTTGGCCATGATCCGGAGGATCCACTCCATCAAGGTGCGTGAACGCATGCCCGTGCTCACCAGGGCCCGCATGAGCTGGGGATGGCCGATGATCTTGACGAAGGCGCGAGCCACCTTGAAGTACAGCTCGTACTCCGCTGCCACCTGCCGTGAGTAACCTTGAAGGGTCGCCGCATCCCCGGTCTCCAGAGCCGTTCCCACTGCGCCGGCAGCCATACGACCTGTTTCATAGGCGTAGCAGATGCCCTCGCCGTTGAAGGGGTTGATGGCGCCGCTCGCGTCGCCGATGACCAGATGGCTCGGCCCCGCGCTGGGGTTCACTGAAAAGGCCATCGGGAGCTTTCCGCCCGTGGGCGGGCCGCAGGAGGTCTCGGGGCGGATGTCCCACGACTCCGGGGCGGTCTCCGCGAAGGAGGCCATGAGGTGGCTGGTGTTGACGTCCTTCCACTTCTTGAACGTCGAGAGCAGGCCGATGCCCACGTTGATGCGCCCGTCGCCCACCGGGAAGATCCAGCCGTAGCCGGGCAGGTTGTTGCCGTCGCGGTCACGAAGGTCGAGATGGCTCTCGATCCACGGCTCGTCGTGTCGGGGTGATGTGTAGTAGCCGCGGATGGCCATCCCCAGCGGGTAGGCGCGGTCACGGCTGGTGCCCAGAGCCCGTCCGAAGCGCGAATTGGCCCCATCGGCCACCACCACGTACCGGGCCTTCACCTCTTCGGTGGCGCCCGTGTCCTTGCGCTTGAGGAGCGCCCCGGTCACGTGTTCCCCATCGGCAAGGGGGCCCACGGCCTCGGTTTGCTGCCACACGGTGGCGCCGGCCTTCTGGGCCCGCTCCGCCACCAGGGCATCGAGGTCCTTGCGGGTGACGACGTAGCCGTAGTTGGGAAAGTCGGGATGCTCGGGCCACTTGAGCTCCAGGGTGCGCCCGAAAGCGATCGACCGCAGCCCGTCGAAGCGGTGATGGCCGGCCAGCTCATCGGCGAGGCCCATGTCCAGGAGCTGCTTGACCGATCGTGGAGTGAGCCCGTCTCCGCAGGTCTTCTCCCGCGGGTACCGCTTCTTCTCGACCACGAGCACGTCGTGACCGGCCTGCGCCAGCCAGTAGGCGCAAGATGCTCCTGACGGTCCGCCCCCGACGACAAGGACGTCGTGGGCGGGCGAGGTCACAGCTTCTCGCGCTCGTAGGCCACTACGGCCTTGATCTCCTCGTCGGAAAGGCTCGGGTAGCCGGGCATGATGCCCTGGGCGGGTCCCCGTTGGCCGCCCTCACGATCAGGATCGCCGTACGGCTGGCCCTTGAACGGCCCAGAGCCCGACTTGACCCATTCCTCGTGATCCGCCTCTTCGGGGAAGGTGATGGCCGACTCGCCGCCGGCCAGCGGCGGCCCCACGCCACCCTCACCTGTGGCGCCGTGGCAGGAGGAACAGCCCTGGGCCCGATAGACCTGTTGACCGAGGACCAGAGGGTCGAGCACCTCCTCGTGGCCACGCTCACCGAAGGCTCCCAGGTAGAGGAAGCCCCAGAACGGGAGCAGGACGAGCACGGGCATGACCCACATCGGCACCCGGGTGCGGGCCACCGCCTCAGCGGCGATGTAGGAAGGGTGGACAGGCTCTTCGACGGGCGCTGGCGGCGGCCCCGCTGGAACAGGCGCCGATGGGGCCACGGCGGGGGATGCCGACGCCTCCGTCACCGCAGGGACGCCTCCCTCGGATGGAGCCGGGGTCTCGCCACCCTCGGTGCCGCCGCCTAGGCCGAGAGCGGCGCGACGCTCCCGTGACCGGCGCAGGAGGTGTTCGGGTACTTCGGCCACGGGCGGGACTGTAGTGGTGCGCAGCAGCCTTGCACCAGGCACGTTCTTCGTAGGTGAAAGACGTCCCGTTCGCGATGTGGAGCGGGCAAACGGCGCGTGGTAGAACCGAACCGTGGTTCCCGCGGTGGGGCCTTACGGCCTCTCCGCTAGAATGTGAGCAGATTCACGAGTAGCGGAAGAGAGTGGATGGTCGCCTTCCTGGTATCACTGATCATCACCATCGTGATGTGCGGAATCATCCTGGTCGTGGGCCAGCGCCGGCCACCCGGCACACCGCTCACCTGGGGTGAGGCCTTCGTCGCCGGGACCTTCATGTTCGCTCTCATGCTCTTGATGTACGGCGTGGTCCCCAACCAGTGGCTGATCTGGTCGGACAACGAGCTCGGCTGGCGGAGCGACTCGCTGGGGATCCCCACACCGTTCGGGCGGCTGTTCGAGGACGGCCTGCGCTTCGGCGGTCGGGGCCAGGTCATCATCACCGCCCAGGTGGTGCGGGACATCATCGCTTCCGTCATCTATATCGTGTTCTTCGCCGGCCAGATCGTGGGCTGGCTGTGGTGGCAGAAGAAGCGTGGCCGGAAGCCCGTCGCCGCGGCCGGCGAGATCAAGACGTCAGCTTTCGGCCGACCGCTCGCCAGACTCACGAGAAAGGCCTGAGAGGAGCAGCCATGGCGAAGACCGATGCGAATCCCCCCATGCCCTCGTTCCCGGGCGAGTACGTCCTCACCGAGGTCGAGCCGTCTGCGCTGTCCATGTCGGTCAAGCCCAAGCAGTTCCTGCACATCGACCAGTCCGAGTGCATCATGTGCGAGGGCTGCGTGGACATCTGCCCGTGGAAGTGCATCCACATGCTGTCGACCGAGACGATCACCGATGCCACCAACACAGAGCAACCGGGCCTGGATCCCGACGACCACGTGGTGTTCGTGGTGGATGAGGATGTCTGCACCCGCTGCGGGCTCTGCGTCGACCGCTGCCCCACCGGCGTCATCATCATGGGCAAGGCCGGCCTCGGCGCCCGTGACGGCGACCGCCACCAGCGTGATAACAAGCACGGGTACTCCTACGGGATGCGGTTCTAAGGGCTAGGGGAGCAGACACCGACATGGCCAAGCGCCTGGCAGCAAAAGAGCACTTCTCCAAGAAGATGGCGGAGCGGATGGAGTCGATCCAGGGCTCCCAGATCTGGGGATCGATCTTCCGCCCCGGCTCCATCTTCCGCAAGGGCTACACCGACAGCCCGAGGAACCGCTCCTACGTGATCATGAACTCGGTCATGTACCACCTCCACCCGGTGAAGGTGAAGCGGCACGCCGTGAAGGTGAGCTACACCCTGTGCCTCGGCGGGCTCTCGTTCTTCTTGTTCATGCTCCTCACCGTCACGGGCATCTTCCTGATGTTCTTCTACCGGCCCACCGCTGCCCAGGCGTGGAACGACATCTCCACGCTCCACACCTCGGTGGCGTTCGGGCTCCTCGTCCGCAACATGCACCGGTGGGCCGCCCACCTGATGGTGCTGTCGGTCTTCCTCCACATGGCGCGGGTCTTCTATCACGGGGCCTACAAGCCGCCCCGGGAGTTCAACTGGGTCATCGGCGTGGTGCTGCTCACCCTCACCTTGTTGCTGTCGTTCACCGGCTACCTGCTGCCATGGGACCAGCTCGCACTGTGGGCGGTGACGGTGGGAACGAACATGATGGGCTACACGCCTGTGTTCGGCAACCAGGTCCGGTTCGTCCTGCTCGGTGGCGTGGAGATCGGCACCGATACCTTGCTCCGATGGTACGTCCTGCACGTGCTCATGCTGCCCTTCGTCATCGTCATCTTCATGGCTGTCCACTTCTGGCGGGTCCGCAAGGACGGCGGGATCTCCGGACCGCTGTAGGACGATGATGATCCAGCCGCTGATGACAGCATCTGCCCCAACCCTGCGAGCCTGCGGAGGCAGCCATGGCTGAGGTTCCCGAACACCTTCTGCGCCGTTCCCAGGAGCGGCGCGCCTTCCTCGCCGGCCAGGGTGGCGGCGGGGCACCCGGAGACGGCGGCGGAGGCGATGCCCCGGCCGGCGACCCCGACAAGATCCCCGCCGGCCTGCTCCAGAGCAGCGGCGGTGAGGGCCAGAGCGGTGGCGGTGGCGGTACGGCCACAGCAACGGCTCCTGTGGCCACCGGCGCGGCTGCGTCCGCCGGCGCCCAGGCCCCGGCGGCCGGAATGGTCGGTCCCGCCGGCCACACCCAGCGCCTGCTCACCGTGGTCAAAGCCGGATCGATCCAGGACGTCAAGGCCACGCCCACCGACAAGGTGCACGTCTGGCCCCACCTTCTCATCGGCGAGTTCATCGCCACTCTGGCCATGACCGCCTTCGTGTTCGTATTCTCGGCCTTCGTCAACGCACCCCTGCTCGGGATGGCGAACCCCAACCTCACGCCCAACCCCTCCAAGGCGCCTTGGTACTTTCTCGGTCTTCAGGAACTGCTCACCATGTTCCACCCGATGGTCGCCGGAGTCACCATCCCGGGAATGGGCCTTTTCGTAATCGGGGCCGCCGGCTTCATCGACAAGAACCCCAACAGCAAGCCCGAAGACCGGAAGTTCGCCATTGCTCTCATGACGCTGTTCCTGATGTTCTGGGCCACCCTCGTCATCATCGGATCGTTCTTCCGCGGCGAAGGCTTCAACTTCATCCTTCCCTGGCACCAGGGCGTCCACGAAATCTTCGACCTATGAGTTTCGCCTCGCAAGCAGAGCTTGCTCGCCGATCTCGATCGGGCTCCGCCCGACCCGCGGAGCGGGATCGGGCTCCGCGCTCCTCTTCTTGGCGGCAGCCGGGGGGGCCGCCTTCGGCGGCGTCAGTGGCCGCCGCAACGACGGGGCGGCAGCCTTGGGGGCCGCCTTCGGCGGCGTCAGTGGCCGCCGCCTGGGAGAACCATGTCCTCTAGTGCCATCGTCGTCATCGGCGTTCTCGTCGTCATCGGTCTGGGTGCGCTGTTCGTGTTCACCACCTCGTCGCGTCGTGACAGGACCGCGGCTCTCGGCAAGGCTGATGCCGCGCCGGCCGACGCTGCCCCCTCTGGGCCGTCGGGGCGGGCGGTGGAGCGGTCGGCTGAGGCGGAGCGGGAGAGCGGTGGAGGCCTCACCGTTGCGCCGGCTTCGGCGCCGCCGGCGCTGCGGGCGCCTATGGACCCGGAGACGCTGGGTGTCACCCGGCGGCAGTTCCTCAACCGGAGCATCGTCAACTTCTTCGGTCTCGGGTTGGCCGGTTTCGGAGCGGCATCCATCGGCTTCCTCTGGCCCACGCTGTCCGGCGGGTTCGGGTCGAAGATCAAGGCCGGCAAGCTGGACGAGATCGTTTCTGAGATCAACGCCACGAAGGTTCCCTTCTACCTGGCTTCGGCCCGGACGTGGATCACCACCTATCCGTCCTCGGCCATACCGAAAGCCGAGGCCGCCTACACCGGTGCCGTGCTCGATGGCATGAAGGAGGGTGTGGTGGCGCTGTACCAGAAGTGTGTCCACTTGGGCTGCCGGGTGCCGTGGTGCAAGAGCGCCCAGTGGTTCGAGTGCCCCTGCCACGGGTCCAGGTACAACCGGGTGGGCGAGAAGAAGGGCGGTCCTGCTCCGCGAGGTTTGGACCGCTTCGGCATCGAGATCGACGGCGGGTTCATCATGGTCGACACCAAAGTGGTCATCCAGGGCCCGCCGGTCGGCGTCAACACCACGGGCCAGGAGGCTGAAGGGCCACACTGCGCATGAGCGAAGTTGCCCTTGTGCTGGCCGTCAGCGCTCAGCAGAAGCTCGGTGCGGTCACCGTCATCCTCCTTCTCATCGGATGGCTGGCCTACATCGCCAGTCACCTGCGCCGGCCCGAGAAGCCTCCGGTCGGCTCGGAGATAGAGCTCGCACCGAACCGCAAACCCTACTTCGACGACGAAGGGCTGGAGGGACCGCGGCTCGACCGGGCCCTTCTGGCCGCCCTGGTGCTCATGGTCATAGTGGCCGTCGGCCTCCCCGTCTACTGGGCCAACGAACCGGGACGCCAGGCCGGTGCCGAGCGGGGGTTCGACCATCGTGCCGCCAAGCGCGGATTCGTCCTCTTCCAGCCGGCGGACTCGCCGGTGCCGGCCGGCAACATCGGGAAGTTCGGCTGCGGGGGCTGTCACGGCACCGAGGGTCAGGGCGGTGCCGCCACCTACTCGTTGGCCGACCCCGTCAACACCGAGAACCCCCCACGGCAGGTTCAATGGGCGGCACCGCCTCTGGACGCCGTCGCCCGCACGTACACCAAGGACCAGCTCAAGGCGGTTCTCGTCTACGGGCGACTCAACACCCCGATGCCGCCGTGGGGCGTGCTCGGCGGTGGCCCCATGAACGACCAGCAGATCACCGACCTCATCGCCTACCTCGAGAGCATCGCCATCGATACGAAAACGGCGCAGCAGCGGGCGTTGAAGGAGTACGGCACCGACGGACCGAAGCTGTTCGACGGCTTCTGCGCCCGCTGCCACACCAAGGGCTGGTCGTACGGCGAGCCGGAGGAGCCGGCCGGTGGAGCCTTCGGCCCGGCCCTCACCGCCGGTGCCACTCTTCGCCAGTTCCCCAACGTCGCCGACCATGTCGAGTTCGTGAGTGAAGGTTCGCCCGGGGACCCCGGTGCCCCGTACGGCCGTAACTATGGAGATCGCGGCGTTCTCGGCTACGAGGGTGGAGGAATGCCCTTCTTCTCCAAGGTCCTGACACTGGAACAGATCGAGGCCATCGTGGCCTACGAACGGAGCCTTTGATGGTGTCCCTCCTCGCCGCCTTGACCTGGGACCCCCAGATTCGAGGAGCGTCCATCGTGCTGGCGGGGATCTTCGTCCTGATCGGCAGCGTGTACATGTTGCTGGCCACCAACATGGGTGCACGGATCGGGTTACTGCTCGCCGTCGCCGGGCTGTCCGGGTGGATGGCCGTCATGGGTGCGGTCTGGATGGTGTTCGGGATCGGCCTGAAGGGGGCGGATCCCGCATGGACGGTCCTCGAGGTGGTGAACGGAGAAGTGGCCCAGGCGACGGAGGAGGCGGTTGCCGGGTTCCCTGAGAAGTGGAAGCCGCTACCGCCCGGTGACGCCGAGCTGGCTGACGCCCAGGCTGCCGCCGACCGTATCCTCGCGCCTGCCGTGGCCGAGGCTCCCGCCCATGGCGAAGAGGCCGGAGGCGCGGAACCGGAAGCAGTGTTCGAGTCGCCTTTCAAGAAGACCGAGGACTACGTGCTGCTCGACGGCTACCGCAAGGGTGGGGAGGACTACTTCCTCACCCTGCGTCACCGGCCCCACTACGCCATGGTGCGGGTGAAGCCGTCGTTCTTCGACGAGACGGTGCCGGGCCTCAAGCCCCAGATCGACCTCACTGCTCCCACCACCTCGATCATCATGATCCGGGACCTCGGCAACCTGAGGTTCCCGCCGTTCCTGTTCATGTTGGCGTCTTCGATCTTCTTCGGCGTGACCTGTTACTCGCTCCACCAGAGAGACCGGGAGATCATGCGTCAGCGGGCCGAGGCGGCGGTGGCGTAGCCTCAGCGCGGAGGAGGCCCACGTGAGCGAATACCTGCCCATCCTGACAATGTTGGTGTTGGCCCTCGTCTTCGCGGGCGGGTCCTTCCTGGCCTCGGCGCTCATGGCTCCACGGAAGCCCACGGCGGCCAAATCGGCCCCCTACGAGTGCGGGATCGTTCCTGATCGGGAGCCGGCCGAGCGGTTCCCGGTGCGCTTCTACCTGGTCGCCATGATCTTCATCATCTTCGACATCGAGATCATCTTCCTCTATCCATGGGCCGTCATTTTCCGCCAGCTCGAGCTGTTCGGCCTCATCGAGATGGTCGTGTTCGCGGTGGCCGTGTTCGTGTCGTTCGTGTACCTGATCAGCAACGGTGCCCTCGACTGGGGTCCGGCCCGCCCCACTCGCCCCGGAGACGCTTCGGGTGCGGGACGCACCACCGGCTCCACCATCCGCCGCATCAACCGCAGCGGCCAGACCGTCGAGGCGGCTTAGTACCCATGGGCCTGGAGTCGCTCAACCACAACTTCCTCACCGGGACTCTGGAAGAGGTGGTCAAGTGGGCCCGCCAGAACAGCCTGTGGCCCGCCACCTTCGGTCTTGCCTGCTGTGCCATCGAGATGATGGCCACCGGCGCCTCCAACTTCGACATCGCCCGGTTCGGAATGGAGGTGTTCCGCTCCTCCCCCCGCCAGGCCGACCTCATGATCGTGGCCGGCCGGGTGAGCCAGAAGATGGCGCCGGTGCTGCGTCAGGTGTACGACCAGATGATGGAGCCGAAGTGGGTCATCTCCATGGGCGTGTGCGCCTCTTCGGGCGGTATGTTCAACAACTACGCCATCGTCCAGGGTGTGGACCAGATCGTTCCCGTCGATGTCTACGCGCCGGGTTGCCCACCAGGCCCCGAGACCCTGCTGCACTCCATCATCACCCTGCACGACAAGATCCGCACCGGAGAGATCACCCGCCGCCCCGGCGGGGCGCCCCTGGTGATCGGGCAGCCGGCGTGACGGGCACGGTTCCAGAAGGCGAAGTCCAGGAGGACGCCCCCGCGCCGGAGGTGCTCCACGGGGCGCCGGTGTCGTGGCCGCACGGGCAGCAGGTGATCCATCCGGACCGGGATGGCTACCTGGCCGCGGTGGAGGCGCTCTACGCCGAAGGATTCAACCTGTGCAGCGACCTCTGTGCCGTCGACTATCTCACGCACTGCGGACGAACACTTCCCGAGGGGGTGAACGCCGCCCGGTTCGAGGTGGTGGTCAACCTCACGTCGCTGTCTCAGCACCGGCGCCTGCGGATCCGGGTGCAGGTCCCGGAGGGGGACCCGACCGTCGCATCACTCTTCTCGGTCCATCCCGGAACAGAGGCCATGGAGCGGGAGGCCTTCGACCTCATGGGCATCCGCTTCGAGGGGCACCCGGACCTGACCCGCATCATGATGCCCGAGGACTGGGAAGGGCACCCGCTACGCAAGGACTACGCCGTCGGACGGGTACCGGTGCAGTTCAAGGCCGCCCCGCTCGGGAGGTGAGCCGATGACGTCGACGAGCCACAACATGGCGGAGACCTCAGAAGGCGCGCAGGAGATGGGCGCCCGGAGCGGCACCGACGCGGCCGAGCTCCTGCGGGAGGAGGGTTCGGTGCTCCGCCTTCCTGAAGGCGCGGCGCTCGATCCCGGCGACTACAACCTCGAATCGGTCGACGACGACGACACCATGATCATCAACATGGGTCCCCAGCACCCGTCCACGCACGGCGTCCTGCGGGTGATGCTCGAGCTGCAGGGCGAGACGGTGCTGCGGTCCAAGCCGGTGATCGGGTACCTGCACACAGGAATCGAGAAGACCCAGGAAGAGCTCATGTACATCCAGGGGTCGAGCAACGTGACCCGCATGGATTACCTGGCCAATTTCTTCAACGAGAGCGTGTTCTCGCTCACCGTGGAGGCGCTCCTCGACGTAGAGGTGCCGCCGCGGGCCACCTGGATCCGCATGTTGCTGATGGAGCTGAACCGGGTGTCGTCGCACCTTTTGTTCATGGCCACCAACGGGATGGACGTCGGGGCCATCTCCATGATGCTCTACGGCTGGCGGGAGCGCGAGACGATCCTCGCCTTTTTCGAAAAGACCACGGGCCTGCGGATGAACCACAACTTCATCCGGCCCGGCGGTGTCGCCGCCGACCTGCCGGACGGCTGGCGGGAGGACGTGCTGGCCATCTGCGATGCCATCCCCCCCCGCCTGGAGGAGTACGACACCCTCATCACCGGGCAGCCCATCTTCCAGCAGCGCACCCAGGGCGTCGGCGTCCTCACCGCCGAGCAGGCCATCGCCCTGTCGGCCACCGGTCCGATTCTCCGAGCTACGGGGACTCCGTGGGACATCCGCCGTGACCTGCCCTACCTGTTCTACGACCAGCTCGAGTTCAACGTCGTGGTGGGTACCTACGGCGACGCCTTCGACCGCTATGCCGTGCGGCTCAACGAGATGCGCGAGTCTCTCCACATCATTCGCCAGATCGTGGACCTCATGCCGCCGGGCGACTACCGCGTGCAGGACAAGAAGGTGACTCCGCCACCCCGTGCGCGCATCGATGAGTCCATGGAGGCGCTCATCCACCACTTCAAGCTCTTCACCGAAGGTTTCAAGGTTCCCGAGGGTGAGGTCTACGTCGCCGTCGAGTCGCCCAGGGGAGAGCTTGGCGGGTACCTGGTCTCGGACGGTTCGGCCAAGCCGTACCGCTTCCACATGCGGGACCCTTCGTTCGCCAACCTCCAGAGCCTGCCCGTCATGCTGCGGGGCGGCATGATCGCCGACGCCGTGGCCGTCATCTCCTCCATCGATCCGGTCATGGGCGGAGTGGACCGTTGAGAGGCGGGCACACGTGGCCAGGCTGAGCTCGGAAAACCTCCAGCGGGCCAAGGACCTGATCGCCCTCTACCCCGTCCCGCGGTCGGCATTGATCCCCATCCTTCACGTCGCCCAGGAGCAGGACGGGTGGCTCACACCGGACGCCATCGTCCATGTGGCCGAGTTGCTCGAGCTCACCGCTGCCGAGGTTCTCGGCACAGCCAGTTTCTACGACATGTTCTTCACCGAACCGGTCGGCCGCCACCTGGTCTCGGTGTGCACGAACATCGCCTGTCTCCTGAACGGAGGTATGGAGTTGCTCGAACACGCCGAGCAGAAGCTCGGCATCAAGGCCGGCTCCACCTCCGAGGATGGCGAGTTCACCTTGGAGGAGGTGGAGTGCCTGGCTCTGTGTGGCGCGGCGCCGTGCCTCACCGTCAACTGGCGTTTCTTCGGCCCGGTCACGAACGAGCGCTTCGACAAGCTCGTGGGGTACCTGCGTGACGGTGAGCTGGCCCATCAGGTCCCGCCCCACGGCACCCTGTGTCGCGTACGGCGCGCTGTAGGGCTGCCCGGCAGTGCAGTGGAGGAAGAGTCCTGATGCCGCTCACCGACGCCAAGCCCATCGTCACCCGAAGAGTCGCCATCCCCGAGTCGTGGACGCTGAAGGCCTATCTGGAGAACGGTGGCTACGTGGGGCTGCGCAAGGCGCTCGCCATGGAGCCCGAAGCCATCACCCAGGAGGTCCTCACGTCCAACCTTCTCGGCCGCGGCGGTGCCGGGTTCGAGGCCGGCAAGAAGTGGTCGATGTTGCGGAAGGCGCAGCCCGTTTACCTCGTCGTGAACGGCGACGAGAGCGAGCCGGCCACTTTCAAGGACCACATGCTGTTGGAGACCGACCCCCACCAGATCCTGGAGGGCGTGTTGATCTGTGCTTACGCCGTTGGGGCGGCCCAGGCCTTCATATATGTCCGAGGCGAATTCGCCTTGGGCATGGAGCGGATGACGGCGGCGGTGAACGAGGCTTACGAACACGGCGCCGTGGGCCGGAACATCTTCGGATCGGGCTTCTCGATCGATGTGGTGATCCATCCCGGGGCGGGTGCCTACATCTGCGGTGAGGAGACCGCGCTGATAGAGAGCCTGGAGGGCAAGAGAGGATTTCCCCGGATCAAGCCCCCGTTCTTCCCGGCGGCCATCGGGCTCTACGGCGCTCCCACCGTGGTCAACAACGTGGAGACGATGTCCAACCTGCCCTGGATCATCGAGAACGGGGGAGCGGCCTTCGCCGCTCTGGGCATCGGGCGTTCCACCGGAACACGCATCTTCTCGGTATCGGGTCACGTGAACCGGCCTGGTAACTACGAGGTCGAAATGGCCAAGGTCACTTTCCGGGACCTGATCGAAGACCCGCTCCTGGGTGGAGGCATCCGCAACGGCAACCAGTTGAAGGCATTCATCCCCGGCGGAGTCTCCGCGCCGTGGTTCTCTCCCGACCAGGTCGACATGCCCCTCGATCAGGACGCCGTGGGAAAGGCAGGTTCGATGCTCGGGTCCGGTTCGGTGGTGGTCATGGACGAAACCACCTGCGCCGTTCGCGCCGTCTGGCGAATCACCCGTTTCTTCGACCGCGAGTCGTGCGGTCAGTGCACACCCTGCCGTGAAGGGAGCGGGTGGCTGGAGAAGATCATGCGCCGGATAGAGCAGGGTGCGGGACGCGAAGAGGACCTCGAGCTGCTCCTCGACGTTTGCGACAACATCGCCCCAGGTCTCGGCTGGCCGCCCCAGCAGACCACGATCTGCGTGCTCGGCCCGTCCATCCCCTCATCCATCAAGTCGGGCGTCAACATGTTCCGGGACGAGTTCCTCACCCACGTTAAAGAGGGAGCGTGCCCGTATGGCTGACACCGCCAGCCAGACCGGGACGGTCACCATCACCGTCGACGGGAAGGCGATGCCCGCCAATCCGGGCGAGATGGTGATCGCCGCCGCGGAGCGTGGTGGCGTCTACATACCGAGGTTCTGCTACCACCCGCGGCTTCGGCCCGTGGGCATGTGCCGGATGTGCCTGGTGGAGGTCAAGGGACCGCGCGGCTTCGCCCTGGCCCCCGCCTGCTTCATCCCGGTGGCCGACGGCCAAGAGGTGATCACCACCTCCGACAAGGTGAAGAAGGCCCAGGACGGCGTCCTCGAGTTCCTGCTGGTCAACCATCCCCTCGACTGTCCGGTCTGCGACAAGGGCGGCGAGTGCCCTCTTCAGGATCAGACGCTGGCCTACGGCCCCGGAGAGACGCGCTTCGTCGAGGAGAAGCGCCACTGGGCAAAGCCCATCGCCCTTTCCGACCTGGTGTACCTCGATCGGGAGCGCTGCATCCAGTGCGATCGGTGCACCCGGTTCGCAGATGAGGTCGCCGGCGATCCTCTCATCGAGTTCAAGGGCCGGGGTGACCACATCGAGGTGGCCACTTTCCCCGACCAGCCGTTCGCGTCCTACTTCTCCGGCAACACCGTTCAGATCTGCCCGGTCGGCGCCCTGCTGTCCAAGCCCTACCGCTTCAAGGCGCGCCCCTGGGACCTGGAGCAGGTCGAGAGCACCTGCACCATGTGCAGCGTCGGATGCCGTATCGCCGTCCAGTCCTCGGGCCCGGAGATCACCCGTTACATAGGCCTCGACAGTGACCCGGTCAACCACGGCTGGCTCTGCGACAAGGGTCGCTACAGCTACGAGAACGTCAACTCACCGGAGCGCCTGACGCACCCGTTGGTCCGCAAGAACGGTGAGCTGGTGGAAGCATCATGGGGCGAGGCGCTGGAGGCGGCGGCACGGGGACTGGACGATGCCCGCAAGGTGCACGGGCCGGCGTCCATAGCCGTTCTCGGCGGGGCCCGGCTCCCCAACGAGGACGCGTACGCGTGGGCCAAATTGGCCAAGGGCGTGCTCGGCACCGACAACGTCGACGCCCAGCTCGGCGACGGCCTCGCTGCCGAGCTGGTGCTCGGCCTTCCCCGTGCGACCATCGACGACGCCTGCTCGGCCCCGGCGGTGGTCCTTTTGGCCCCGGACCTCAAGGAGGAGCTGCCCGTCCTCTACCTCCGTCTCCGGGCTGCGGCCCTCGACTCGGGTGTTCCCTTCGTCGAGTTGACGCCCCGCCGAACGGGGATGTCGCGCCACTGCCAGACAAGTCTCACCTACCGCCCCGGGGAAGCGGCGGCTCTGGCCGGGGCTCTGGTTGACGGGACCACAACGTCAGAGGTGGCCGGTGTCCCGGCGGCCGCCATCGCCGCCGCTCGCAAGGTGCTCGAAGTCGACGGTGTCGTGGTGGTGCTGGGACGGCCTTCCCTGGCCGAGCCTGCCGAATCGATCGCCGCCGCCGCCAGCATCCTGGCCACCGGACTCAGTGGATCCCGTTTTCTTCCCGCCCTGCGGCGGGCCAACGTCCTGGGCGCCCTCGACATGGGCCTGGCACCGGGAATGCTTCCGGGGCGGGTGACTCTCGACGCCGGGCGGGAGTGGTTCAAACACGCCTGGGGGACGGTCCCGGAAGGCCGAGGCCTCGACGCCGGCGCCATTCTCGCCGCGGCTGCCCAGGGTCGGGTTCAGGGTCTTGTGCTTCTGGGCGCTGACCCCCGTTCCGATTTCCCTGACCGCCACCTGGCCCGGGCCGCTGTGTCCGGCGCCAGCTTCGTCGTCGCCGTCGACACCTTCCTCACCGCGTCCTCCAGCCAGGCCGATGTCGTGCTGCCCGCCGCCTCATTCGCCGAGCGAGCGGGCACCACGACCAACCTCGAGGGGCGCATCACCCGCCTGGGGCAGAAGATCGTCCCGCCCGGCGTCGCCTGGCCCGATTGGATGATCGCCGCCGAACTCGCCTTTCATCTGGGTGCCGACCTCGGGGTGGAGAGCCTGGAGGACATCTGGCAGGAGGTGGAGCGGCTGGCGCCCTCCCGCAGCGGCATCAGCCCGTCGCTCCTCACCGACCGCCGGCACCGCGACGGCGTCGTGGCACCCTTGGCCGGGGCGACGCCGACCGAATCGGGCGTCGCACCGGCGATGGTCACGTGGTCGGCCGACCAGGCGGAGCAGCCGCTGCCGCCGCTGGACGGCTACTCGTTGCGGCTGATCACCGGCCGCACTCTCTACGACCACGGCACCTTGACGCAGCACGCGCCGGCCATGGCTTCATTGGGTGCCCCGCTGAAGCTGCGGGCCAACCCGTATGACCTGGAGCGGCTGGGCAGGGGGCAGGGCGGCCAGGTCCGGGTCCGCTCCAACCGTGTCACGTTCCTGGCCGAGGCGGTTCCCGATACCGGCGTTCCCCGCGGCTCGGTCTGGCTGCCGTTCGACGCCGGCGCCGGCGAGGCCAGCGCCGGCGAGATCATCGACGCCACCGTCGCCGTAACCGACCTGCGTCTCGAGACGCCGTGATGGTCGCTGGAGACCCGCTCTTCGTCGGCGGCGTCGACGGTGCGGTGATCCTGATCGTCCTTCTCAAGACCGGAGTGGCGTTCGTCGCCCTCATGGTATCGGTGCTGTTCATGGTGTGGTTCGAGCGCAAGCTCGTTTCCGACATGCAGAACCGCATCGGCCCCAACCGGGCGGGGCCATGGGGGATGCTGCAGACGCTGGCCGATGGAATCAAGCTGTTCTTCAAAGAGGACCTCCTGCCCGAGCAGGCCGACCGGCGCATCTTCCGCCTGGCGCCCTACCTGTCGATCGTGCCTGCTTTCCTCGCTTTTGCCGTCGTGCCCCTCGGAGGGGTGATCAGCATCGGTGGCCGTGAGACGCGCCTTCAGCTCGCCGATCCTCCGGTAGGGATCCTGTTCCTGCTCGCCATGTCCTCGGTAGCCGTCTACGGGGTGATGCTGGCCGGTTGGTCGTCCGGCTCCAAATACCCGCTCCTGGGATCGGTCCGCGCCTCGGCCCAGATGGTCTCCTACGAGGCGGCTCTCGGGCTGTCGGTGGCGGCGGTGGTGCTGGTGACAGGCTCGCTGCTCACCAGCGACATCGTGTCCGAACAATCCGGCTCGGTGTTCGACTGGAACCTGTTCCGCCTGGGGTTCCTCCCCTTCGGCATCTTCCTGCTGGCCGCCACGGCGGAGCTGAACCGGCCCCCGTTCGACCTGGTCGAGGCCGAACAGGAGCTGGTGGGCGGCTTCCACACCGAGTACTCCTCATTGCGTTTCGCCTTGTTCTTCCTCGCCGAGTTCATGAACACGGTCACCATGTCGGCCATCGTGGTCACCCTGTTCCTGGGCGGGCCCAGTGGCCCCGGGCCCGACAGCGGCTTCCCCGGCGCGCTGCTCCCGGTCTTCTGGTTCCTCGCCAAGTTGATGATTTTCCTCTTCACCTACGTGTGGCTCCGGGCCACGCTGCCGCGGCTGCGCTACGACCAGCTCATGGATCTCGGGTGGAAGAAGCTGATCCCGCTTTCGCTGTTCTGGTTGCTCGTCCTGGCCGCCATGATCCTCAACCGCCGCTACGGCTTCGTCGTCTTCGCCGGCGGCATCCTTTGCGGCCTCGTGCTCCTGCGGGCCGTACGGGTCGGTCAGAGCGCCACCGACGACGCCGCTGCGGCCACGGCCGCACTCAGAAAGGCAGGCTGACCCCATGGGCTATCTCGACGGGTTCAAGGTCACCTTCAAGACCCTTTTCGACGACCGGGTCACCACCCAGTACCCGGAGGAGAAGCGCCCGAAGCCCGAACGGCTCCACGGTCGCCACGTGCTCAACCGCTACGAGGACGGAATGGAGAAGTGCATCGGCTGCGAGCTCTGTGCCGGCGTGTGCCCCGCTCACTGCATCTACGTCCGCGGGGCCGACAACCCGCCGGAGGCGCCGGTGTCGCCAGGCGAGCGGTTCGGCTTCGTGTACGAGATCAACTACCTGCGCTGCATTCATTGCGACCTGTGCGTCGAGGCCTGCCCAACCGAGGCCATAACCGAGAGCAAGCTGTTCGAGTTCTCCTTCACCAACCGCCAGGACGCCATTTACACCAAGGAGGAGTTGGTGGTCGACGACGACGGCCGGCCCCGCCACCAGCCCTGGGAGGACTGGCGCGACGGTGAAGACGAGCACACGTCGGCATGGGTCCGTGCCACTGCACCTTCGGGTGCCGTCGACTTCGAGGGGCGGGTTCAATGGTCGGGTGAGCTCGGGTACGGCGTGCGCCCGCCCGAAGCCGGCCAGTCCCTCGACCGGCGTGGCGGCGAGTCCGAAGGAGCCTAAAGGGCTTCTGGGAGGACCGGCTCGGCTAGCCTCCGGGCTCGTGCTGGCCGCCACTCAGGTCGACGTCGCCGTGTTCGGCGCCTCGGCCATAATCGTGTTGGCGGGAGCGATCGGCGTGGTGGTCTCGGCCAACCCCGTTCACGCAGCCCTCTCGCTGGTGATGACCCTTTTTGGCGTCGCCGTGCTCTTCGTCGCCCAGGAGGCGCACTTCCTCGCTGCCGTCCAGGTGATCGTCTACGCCGGCGCCATCGTCGTGCTGTTCCTGTTCGTGATCATGCTCCTGGGCGTGGACCGGAAGGAGAATGTGGCCAGAGAGGAGCTACGGGGTCAACGGCCCATGGCCTTCCTGCTGGGCATCGTCACGATCGCCGAACTGGTCCTGCTCACCCGTGGCACGGGTTGGGTCACCGGGGCGCAGTCGGTGGCGGGGCCGGCCAGCGGCCCCGGCGCCAACGTCGAGAAGCTGGCCACGTCGTTGTTCACCCGTTACCTGCTGGCCTTCGAGATCACGTCCGTGCTGCTGGTCATCGCCGTGGTGGGTGCCGTGGTGCTGTCCCGCCGGCCCCCTCCGGAACCGCCCGAGCAGCTCGAAGCAGAAGATCCCGGCACCCGCCGCGTCTCTGAGGTCTTCCCCCTGTGACGGTCGACGGCGCGTGGTACCTCACTTTGGCGGCCGTGTTGTTCACCATCGGCGGTGTGGGTCTCCTCGTACGCCGGAACGTGCTGGTGATGTTCATGTGCGTCGAGTTGATGCTCAACGCCGTCAACCTCACCTTCGTCACCTTCGCCCGCATGCTCGACGACATAGGCGGCCAAGCCCTCGTCTTCTTCGTGCTCGTGGTGGCCGCCGCCGAGGTCGTGGTGGGGCTAGGGATCATCGTGTCCATCTTCCGGCGACGGGGCGGTACCACCGCCGACGACCTCCACCTCCTCAAGGGATAGCTCGGCCCCAGCTTGCTCGACGCCGCCTATCTCATCCCCGCCCTTCCTCTGGCCGGCTTCGTCCTGCTGGTCTGCATGGGACGACGTGCCGGTGATCCCGGGGCCGGCTGGGTGGCCACCTCGGCCATCGGCCTGGCCTTTGTCGCCTCGCTGGTCACGTTCGTACAGCTGCTGAGCGAGGACGAACATGCGCGTTCTGTCTCCAAGCCCATCTTCACCTGGATCAAGGCCGGCGGCTTCGAGGTAAAGGCCGGCCTCCTCATCGACCCTCTCTCGATCACCATGGCCCTGTTCGTCACGGGCGTGGGGACCCTGATCCACCTCTACTCCATCGGCTACATGAAGGGCGACGAGCGTTACCCCCGGTTCTTCGTGTACCTGAACCTGTTCGCCTTCTCGATGCTCATGCTCGTGCTCGGCGACAGCTTCCTGCTCACGTTCCTCGGCTGGGAGGGGGTGGGGGCGTGTTCGTACCTGCTCGTGTCCTTCTGGTTCGAGCGGAACTCGGCGGCCAGCGCCGGCAAGAAGGCCTTCGTGGTCAACCGGGTCGGTGACTTCGGCTTCATGATCGCCATGTTCCTGATCTTCACCACCTTCGGCACCCTCGACTACAACGGCGTGCTGTCGAGGGTGGACGTTCTCTCCGCCACCACGGCCACGGCCGTCGCCCTGCTGCTTTTCGTGGGCGCCTGCGGGAAGTCGGCCCAGTTGCCGCTCTTCGTGTGGCTTCCCGACGCCATGGAGGGCCCGACGCCGGTGTCGGCCCTCATTCACGCCGCCACCATGGTGACCGCCGGCGTGTACCTGATGGCACGGGTGAGCCCGATCCTCGCCCTGTCCGAGGACGCCCTCACCGTGATCGCGGTGGTGGGCGTGGCCACTGCGTTCTTCGCCGCCACCGTCGCCTGTGCCCAGAACGACATCAAGCGGGTGTTGGCCTACTCCACCGTCTCCCAGCTCGGCTTCATGTTCCTGGCTGTCGGCTCCGGCGCCTACGTGGCCGCCATCTTCCACATGGTCACCCACGCCTTCTTCAAGGCCCTGCTCTTCCTCGGAGCCGGATCTGTCATCCACGGGCTGCACGACCAGCAGGACATGAAGCACATGGGCGCCCTGCGCCGGCTGATGCCTGTCACCGCCGTCACCTTCATCGTCGGCTGGCTGGCCATCGCCGGCGTTCCCCCCTTCGCCGGCTTCTGGTCGAAGGACGACATCCTGCTGGCTGCCTACGAGAAAAGCCCTCTGCTGTGGGGCGCCGGCGTCATCACCGCCCTCCTCACCGCCTACTACATGAGCCGGCAGGTCTTCCTCGTTTTCTACGGGGGTGAGCGTTGGAAGGACGTGCCGGCGGCCGATGCGGACGCCCACGCCGGCGCGCACTCCCGGGCACCCCACGAGGGGCCGTGGGTGATGACCCTGCCGCTGGTCGTGCTGGCCGGCCTGGCCGCCGCCGGCGGGCTGCTCAACCTGCCCTTCGGCGAGTGGGCCCGGCTCGAGCACTTTTTGGAGCCCGTCTTCGGCGACAGCCTCCGGCACGTTGACGCCACGTCGGGCCACAAGCAGGCCCTTGCCGCCGCCGCAGGTGGCGCCGCCCTGGTCGGCATCGCCATCGCCTACGGCATTTTCGTACGGGGCCGGCGCACAACCGCCTTCGAGCCGAGCATCCTGAAGCGGGCCTGGGGCATCGACGCCCTCTACTCCACGCTCATCGAGAAGCCGGGTCACGCCCTGTCGAGCTTCTCCGCCCGGGTCATCGACGCCCGGGTCATCGACGGCGCCGTCAACGGGCTCGGCTCGCTCGTCCGCTCCGGCGGCGGCCAGCTGCGGAAGGTCCAGACCGGCTACGTCCGCAACTACGCCCTTGGTGTCGCCATTGGTGCCACCGTGCTGCTCGGCCTCGTCGTGGTGAGGACGGGAGCCTGACCATGGGATCCGACTTCCCGCTCCTGAGCCTGATCGTCACCCTCCCGGTGCTCGCCGCGGTGGTCGTGGCTCTGTTGCCTCGATGGCGAGAAGACCTGATCCGTGGAGTGGGCCTGGTGGCGAGCCTCGCCGTCGGCGTACTGACTGTGCTGCTGGCCATCGATTTCGAGGTGGGCGTCGCCGGCTACCAGTTCGTCAGTCAGCACAGCTGGATCGAGGAGTTCGGCATCTCGTGGATTCTCGGGGTGGACGGGATCTCGCTGTTCCTCGTCGTCTTGTCGGGTGTGATGTTCCCGATCGCCCTGTACGGCCCCAAGGTGCACAAGGACCTGAAGTCCTACGTCGCCTGGATGCTCGTACTCGAGGCCGGCTGCCTCGGGTCGTTCCTCTCCCTTGACCTCTTCTTGTTCTTCCTGTTCTTCGAGATCACCCTCGTGCCCATGTACTTCATCATCGGAGGCTGGGGCTACGACAACCGCGTCTATGCCTCCGTGAAGTTCTTCCTCTACACCCTGTTCGGGTCGGCCTTCATGCTCGTCGGGATGCTGGCTCTGGTGTACCTGTCCGCCAAGGGCCAGGCGCCGCTCACCTTCGACATCCGGGAGTTGGCCGAGCGAGGGTCGGTGACGGGCGACACCGCCCGCTGGATCTTCCTGGCCTTCATGGCCGCCTTCGCCGTGAAGGTCCCGCTGTTCCCCGTCCACACCTGGCTCCCCGATGCCCACACCGAGGCACCCACTGCCGGCTCGGTGATCCTCGCCGGCGTGCTGCTCAAGCTCGGCACCTACGGGATCGTGCGCTTCGGGCTGACCCTCTTCCCTCAGGCGGCAGTCGACCTGGCGCCGCTGCTGCTCACCCTCGCCGTCATCGGCATCATCTATGGGGCCTTGGTGGCCACCGTCCAGAAGGACCTGAAGCGGCTCGTGGCCTATTCCTCGGTGGCCCACCTCGGCTTCATCGTGTTGGGCACCTTCGCCTTCACCAACCAGGGCCTCTCCGGTGGCGTGCTCCAGATGGTCAACCACGGCCTGTCCACCGGTGCCCTCTTCCTCCTCGTCGGCATGATCTACGAGCGCCGCCACACCCGCCAGATAGCCGAGCTGAACGGGCTGCAGAAGTCGATGCCTCTGCTCGCCGCCGTTTTCACGGTTGTGATGATGTCGTCCATCGGTCTTCCGGGTCTCAACGGCTTCGTGGGGGAGTTCCTCATCCTCGTCGGCACCTTCACCACCCACCGGTGGTGGGCGGTCGCGGCCACCGGCGGTGTCATCCTGGCCGCCCTGTACCTGCTCTGGGCCTACCAGAGGGTGTTCCATGGCACGCCTACGGGCGACAACGTGGGGCTGGCCGACATGAGCCGGCGCGAGAAGACCGTCATGGCGCCGCTGGTGGTGCTCATCGTGTTCCTGGGCGTGTACCCGAAGCCGATGCTGGACCGCATCGATCCGTCGGTGGACCGGCTCATCGACCATATCGAGGCCCGGACCGACTACCGGCAACCTGCGGTGGCCGCGGACCTCGAAAACAACGTTCATGCGGCCGAACAGGGAGTCGCTCGTCAACGCGCCGCCCGTGAGGCCGAGGCTGAAAATGAGCCCGGGCACGAAGAAAAAGAAGAAGAGGGCGGGCACTGATGACCATGGCAATGCTCGCTCAGGTCGGCGGCACCACCCGGGCGCCCCTCCAGCTGCCGGACGTCGAGTACTCGGCCATGGCTCCCGCCCTCATCCTCATCGGCGGGGCGCTGACGCTGCTGTTGTGGGTGTCGGTGGTAAAGCGCCGGCCGCCGTCGCTGTGGGCGGCCTTCACCCTCGTTACCGGCGCGGCGTCGGCGGCCGCGTCATTGTGGCTCTGGTTCGACATCAGGGACGAGGGGCCGCGGCTGGCCGTGGCCAATGCCCTGGCCGTGGACGGCTTTGCCGTCTTCTTCTTCGTGATCATCAGCGTGGCCGTCGTTCTGGGAGCTCTGGTGGCTGAGGGCTACCTGAAACAGGAGGGTTTCGGTGGCCCCGAGTTCTACGTCCTGATGCTCCTTTCCGCCTCGGGGGCGATGTTCATGGCCGCCGCCAACGACCTCATCGTGACCTTCCTCGGCCTGGAGATCCTGTCCATCGCTCTCTACGTTCTGGCTGGCTTCCACGGGCGGCGACTCGAATCGCGTGAGGCCGCAATGAAGTACTTCGTGCTGGGAGCGTTCTCCTCCGCGCTGTTCCTGTACGGCGTAGCCCTGGTCTACGGCGCCACCGGCTCCACCAACCTGGGGAGCATCGCCCAGTACCTGGCCGGCAACGTCGCCCTGGACAACGGTGTGCTGCTGGCGGGGATGGCCCTGCTCCTCGTGGGCCTCGGCTTCAAGGTCGCCGTCGTCCCCTTCCACACCTGGACGCCCGACGTCTACGAGGGCTCGCCCTCGCCGGTGACGGGATTCATGGCGGCAGCAGCGAAGGCGGCCGGTTTTGCCGCGTTGTTGAGGATCTTCTTCTCGACCTTCACCACCCTGCGTCTCGACTGGGAGCCGGTGGTCTGGGGGCTGGCCGTCATCACCCTTCTGGTGGGTTCGGTGCTGGCTGTCGTCCAGACCGACATCAAGCGCATGCTGGCCTACTCCTCGATCAGCCACGCCGGCTACGTCCTGATCGGGCTTCAGGCCGGCAGTGCAAATGGCATCGCCGGCTCGCTCTTCTACCTTCTGGCCTACACCTTCATGGTGCTCGGCAGCTTCGCCATCGTCACCGTGGTCGGCCGGCGAGGTGACGCCCACCACTCCCTCGACACCTATCGGGGCCTCGCCGCACGGAAGCCGGTTCTGGCGTTTGCCTTCGCCGTCCTCCTCCTGGCTCAGGCGGGAGTGCCGTTCACAACCGGCTTCCTGGCCAAGTTCTACGTGATCTCAGCCGCCGTCGAGGAGGGTTCCTATGCCCTCGGCCTGATCGGGATGCTGGCCGCCGTGGTGGGCGCCTACTTCTACCTCCGGGTCACTGTGCTCATGTACATGACCACCGAGGCAGGTGCGGACGATCCGGGACCGAAGCTTCCTCGCCTCCACCTGCCGGCCACCACCGGGATCGTGGTGGCCGTCGCCGTGGCCTTCACCCTCGCATTCGGGCTGCTGCCGTCGCCCATGATCCACTTCGCCCGGCAAGCCACGCTGCTGTAGACGGCCGCCGCAGGCTGATCCCCTGTCTGGACTGGTGGCGGTTCAACAACATCAACGGGGTGGGCGGCTCCTCCGACGAGCCTTGCCCTCCGCGAGAAGGTCCCGTGCCTCGCCGCCCCTGCCCTCGACTACAAGGTCCAGCGCCTCGCCACCCTTGCCCTCGCCGAGAAGGTCCAGCACCTCGCCAATGGTTCGTCTCCTGCCGATCCTGTCCGGCAGGGGCAGGTGCTTCTGGATCTGGTACCGGTTGCGGCGACCGTCACGTTCCTTCACCACATGACCCGCGTCGGTGAGGTCGGCGACGATCCCGTAGGCCGTGCGTTCGGTCACGTCGAGCGCGGCGGCGAGATCGCGCAACCGGGCGTCTGGATGGCTGGCGATGAACAGCATCGCCCGAGCGTGATTGGTGAGGAAGCTCCACTCGCCCATTGGCAGGACAGTACAACAAATCCAGTGCAAAACTTCAAGGATCGAAAAAGATTGCTAGAAGAAGATTACCAGTTGTGAGGGGCCGGTACAACCCAGCGGTGTGACTATTGGCTGCTTGTCGCCCAAGTAGGGAGACTAGTAATTCATAACTAGAAAAGGTTTGCTAGGAAATGATCACGGGTAAGAAGGTTCTTTAATTAAGGGTTAAAGGGAGTCATTGCCATGGGCGAGAGGTGGAAGCTGTGGTTGGTCGTGGCAGGGGCCGCGGCTTCGGGGTTCCTCGCCCCGAGCGCCGCCGGCGCCCAGACCGCGACCGACTATGTGGGGAGTAGGCCCCCCCAGGTGGCGGGAGTGGAGATAACCCGAAGTGCCCCTGCCCATATCAGGCCCGAGGTGAAGGGCGTGACCACGGGCCGCAGTGTCAGCGCGGACAGTGTCGGCGCGGGCGGTGTCGGCGCGGGCAGTGTCAGCGCGGGCCGCGCGGGCGGCGCGGGCGGCGACGGGAGCGACCAGGGTCTGCCGGTGACGGGTGGCGATGTCACGGGGCTGCTCGTCCTGGGCCTGGGCGCGGTTGGAACCGGCGTCTTCGTGGTCCGACGAAGCCGGGCCCGGACGCCTTGAGGCTCGCTGATGTCGCTCCTGGAGGCCCCGCAGGCGTTAGTAGCTCGGCCCCGCTTTAGGGCGCAAACGGGGAAATTGGAATTAGTCGCGCCGCTGGCCGCTGGTTCCAAGGCCACGAATGGAAGGCTCGTCTGCGCCGTCCGCCTCGGAGTCGTCGGCATCGATGCCGCCGCCATTGCCGCCGCCATGGCGGCGGCGTTCGCTCTCCTGCCGGCGGCGCCAGCCGAGGCTGGCGGTTCGTACCAGGTCGCCCTGGCGTCGTTGCCCTTGTGGTTGATGGCATTCCACCGTTACCACCTGTACAACTCCCGCCATGTCGCCAGCCACCGCGACGAGTGCTGCCAGGTCGTCCACGCCGTCGGCCTCGGAGTGATACTAACCGCCCTTGTCGCCTACGGCCTTGATCAAATAGTCCCCCGCCGCTGGCTGATCCTCGTCTTCGTGCTCGCCAGCACCGGGGTTACCCTCGAGCGGGTGGTCGTCCGTCGGTGGTTCGCCCGGCTGCGACGGCGCGGCCACTTCATCCGACGGGTGGTCGTGGCCGGGACGGGCCCAGAGGCCGCCGCCCTTGTCATCATGCTCAATGAGCAGCCTCACTTGGGTTACCGTGTCGTGGGCTTGCTCGGAGCGGGGGCGGTCGACCCCCGGGTCCGCCATCTTCCCCTGTTCAACTCCACCAGCGACGTGGCCGGCGAAGTGCGCAACGCGGGCGCTGGTGGCGTCCTCGTGGCCACCACCGATGTCGGCATCGAGACGTCGAATCGCCTCGTTCGCTCCCTGACCGACGCCGGCATCCACGTCGAGATGTCTTCGTCGCTGAAAGACATCGACGCTGAGCGGCTCTCGGTGCGGCCCCTTGGGTGCTTCCCCATGATGTATGTGGAGCAGGTGAAGCGTGGCGGTTGGCGCCCTGCGGCCAAGCGGAGCTTCGACATCGTGGCTTCCCTTCTCATCGTCGTGTTGACCCTGCCGTTGATGATTTTGGCCGCCCTCGCTGTCAAAGCGACCTCGCCCGGGCCGGTGCTGTACCGACAGGAGCGGGTGGGCTGGCACGGGCGCCGGTTCCGGATCTTCAAGCTTCGATCGATGTACACGGACGGCGACGAGCGCCTCCGCTCCTTGGCCGTCGACATCCCGGCCGGTCCGGTGGCGAAGCTCCGCAAGGACCCGCGGGTGACGCCTGTCGGCCGTCTTCTGCGCAAGCTTTCGATCGACGAGGTACCTCAGCTGTTGGACGTGCTGCGCGGCGAGATGAGCCTCGTCGGTCCGCGGCCGGAACAACCGGCCGAGGTGGCGCTGTGGAGTGCCGACCTGTTCGACCGGCTGCGGGTCAGGCCCGGGCTGACCGGCATCTGGCAGGTGAGTGGTCGCAGCGCGGCGCGCGATACCAAGGATCGCCTTGATTTGTACTATGTCGATAATTGGTCGATAGGTCGCGACATCGCCATTCTGTTGAAGACGGTCCCCGTGGTGCTGTTCTCCAAGGGCGCCTATTGATCCGGCAGATCGCCACCGCTTGATGAGCAGCGAATGCACCACCCCGGAATTCCCTCTTGTCTCGCGCCGCTGGCGGCCGCGGCGTGTCGATCTGCTTCTCGCCATCCTGGTGGTCTGGCTTCTCGTCTGCGGCGCGACGCTCCGGGGGGCTCGCGCTGATGCTGGCGAGGGTGTCGCCGCGGTGCGGGCCGCCGAGCGGTTGCTCGCCCCCGCCGATCTTGTGCGGGGTCGCGCTCTTGTCCCCCTGACGAAGGCGGGCGAGGCGTTCGCCAAGGCCAGGCGCGGCCTTGACAGCCCCGCGGTGGCCCCGCTGAAGGCGCTACCCATACTGGGGCGCCAGGTCCGGTCGGCCAGCGCCCTCACCCGAGCGGCCACCGAGGTGACCGGCGCTGGGAGGCGAGCGGTGCGCGAGGCTCGAGCGGCGCTGGCGCAACGACCTGGCAGCGGCCCAGCGCGAGTTGCCACGCTTCGCCGCCTGGCCGGCGTGGCCGCCCGCGCCGAACAAGAGCTGAAGATGGTGGATCTCGGGCCCGGCAAGGCCCTGGTCGGGCCCCTGGCGAGCCGGCGAGCGGAGTTGGCCGACCGCCTCGGTGCGGCCAGGGTGGCCATGGCCAAGGGCAGCCGGGTGGCGGCGGGGCTTGCTGATCTGCTCGCCGGGCCGCGCCGCTACCTCGTCCTGGCGGCAAACAATGCCGAGATGCGCGCTGGCTCGGGGATGTTCCTCAGTATCGGCGAGCTGACCTTCACCGACGGCGAGATGAGCTTGGGGGAGTTCCGACCGGCCGGCGATCTGCTACTTGATC
The DNA here is from genome assembly GCA_035525365.1 of Acidimicrobiales bacterium. GTDB lineage: Bacteria > Actinomycetota > Acidimicrobiia > Acidimicrobiales. The sequence continues at coordinate 25,918 of DATLEK010000022.1, read as the reverse complement.
CCAAATCCGCTCCGCCCATCGACGACGCGGACCTCAAAGCTAGGTGGGGCTGGCTCAATCCCAACATCGAGTGGCGCAACCTGGCCGCCTCCCCCCGCTTCGCCGCCAGCGCCGCTCTCGCCTCCAGGATGTGGGTAGCCAGGGGAGGGGCCCCCACCGATGGCGTGTTGATGCTCGACCCGGTCGCCCTCCAGGCTGTCCTCTCGTCCACGGGACCCGTGGCGGTGGACGACCGCACCGTGTCCGCCAACGACGTCTTGGCGCTCTTGCTTCACGACCAGTACGCCGCCATCGACACGCTGGCCGCCGGGGACCAGGCCGGCCGCCGGGAACTGTCCGGGCTGATCGCCGGGGCCGCGCTCGGCGCCCTCCAGGAGGCCGACAGCGACACCGGCGCGCTGGCCACGGCGCTGGGCCGAGCGACACGCGGGCGACACCTCATGGCGTGGGCCACCGACGACGCCGGCCAACGGGTGTGGGAGGCGGCAGGCGTGGCCGGTGAGCTCGCCGACGATTCACTTCTCGTTTCGGTGCTCAACCGGGCGGGCAACAAGCTCGACCCGTTCCTCCAGGTGGATGCCCGCCTTGTCCTTCGCCCGTCCCGGGCGCGAAGCCACGGTGAGCTCCGGATCACCGTGCGGAATGGCACACCCGAAGCAGAGAGCGGTTACGTCGCCGGTCTCAACCCGGCCAGCGGGGTCCGGCCGGGTGACTACTCGGGGTTGCTCAGCGTCAACCTTCCCGGCTTCGCCGACGACGTGAAGGTAGAGGGTGAGCCGCTGTTGGCCGCGGCGGGAGCCGATGGCCCCACGACGGTGGTGGCGTGGCCGATACGAGTGGATCGAGGTGAAACCATCACCCAGGTCATGAAGTTCCGGCTTCCCTCGGGAGGGGGAAGTCTCACGGTGGAGCCGTCGGCCCGTGTACCGGCCATCCGATGGACGGCCCAGGGCAGGTCGTGGGCCAGCGAGGACCGTCGGGAGGTGACCTGGTGAGGCGCAGCGGTGGTCAGCCCGGCTCCAGCACCTTGCGAACCTGCTCGGTCATCCGGGCCTTGAACGCGGCGGTGGAGAACGACTCGGCATGCCCGCGGATCACGCTGGAGTCATACGGGTCGGATCGGAAATGCACCAGCGCCTGTGTCAGCGCCCGAACCTGGTCGCCGGTCGAGGTCCCGCTGTCGTAGAGGACGCCTGTCACTCCGTCCACCACAGAATCGAGTAGGCCACCGACACGGCGGCCCACGACGGGCGCTCCACAGGCCTGGGCTTCCACGGGAACGATGCCGAAGTCCTCCTCGCCGGGGAAGACCAGCGCGCGGCAACGTCGGTAGAGGTCGCGAAGCGTGGCGTCGTCCACGCGACCGAGAATCTCCACCCCGGGCCCTCGCGCTGCCTCCACCTGAGGTCGTGCCCGGCCATCGCCGGCCACCACCAGCCGCACGCCTGCGGCGACCGCAGCGGCGACAGCCACCTCGGGGCGCTTGTAGGGCACGAGCCGTCCGGCCAGGAGAAAGAAATCCTCTCGGGGGATGCCGGGATCAGGGGCATAGAAGTCGGTGTCGACCGGAGGGGGGACCACGTCGGCCTCAAGGCGCCAATGTCGTCGAACCCGGTTCGCCACATGGGAAGAGTTGGCGACGATGTGTGAGATTCGCCCGGCCGATCGACGGTCCGGCCCCCGCTGGGTTGCCGCAAAGGAGGCGAGGGCGGCCCGCCCGAGTACGCCGCCCGGCTCCCCGGAGCGGGCCCCGGCGTCCCAGATCCACCGGGCCGGGGTGTGAACGTAGGCGAGGGTCGGGACTCCCGGTGGCGGTCGTACCCGGCTGGCGAAGGCGTGGTGGCTCGCCACGACGAGGTCATAATCGGCCAGGTCCATGCGGGCAAAGGCGATCGGCAACAGGGGCAGGAGATGCTGGTAGACGCCGCCGCCCCGGTAGAGCCGCTGCAGCGGGCCGTGCCGGATCTCCGCGTCACGAAGCTCGTCGGGAAGGGCCTCGCGATCCACGATCGGGACATAGATCGGCGCGCTGGGCCACATCTGGTGGAGGGCGACGAGCACCTGCTCGGAGCCAGTCGCCTCAGTCAGCCGCTCGTGGACGATGGCCACCCGCGGCCCGAGGACCTCCTCGTCGCCGTACTTGCCGGCGGGCCCCATGTCGGCTATTCGAAGCCTCCGGGGTCACGCCGACTCTGGTCGACCTCAGCGGAGACGGGTGCGAGGGGTATGGCTCCGGCCAGGATCGCCGCCGCTTCGTCCCTCGCCTCGGCTAAAAGGTTTGCAGCAGCGACGAGGTCCTCCGCCACCGATGCCTCAGCGTTTCGCCTGGTCACCTCCACAAGGGTGGCCGCTTCCGTCCGGGCCGCGTCGAGTATCTCTACTGCTTGGCTTTGGGCCTCGATCACCAGGCCCCGGGCCTCCTGGCGGAAGCGGTCCACCTCGTCCGCCACGGCCGCGAGCAGCTCCGACAGGACCTCGGCCGATGAGGGCCCGTCAGCAGCGATAGAGCCTCCGGGCGGGCCCGCGATCGGCCGCTCTCCGTCTCGAAGGACGGTCCGCAGGGCGGTGGCTACCGCCTCCAGAAGCACCTCGACCTGGTGCGAGTCGTACCCGCGGAAGGCGACCGCGAAGCCAGGCGACTCCACCTGGACCAAGAGGCGTTCCAGATCGTTTCGGAGGTCGTGCGGGGCCACGGGCCAAGGCTACCCATGCCACCCCTCCTAGCCTGTCAGGAGTGGGAAACCCTTTCATGAAGGACGAGCACCCCCCTCGGCTGGTAGCGGTTTCTCACACGGGCCTCTTTTCGGGAGCCGAGATCGTCCTCGAACGGGTGCTTGGGCGCGCTGTGGCCAAGGGCTGGTCGGTGACGTGCCTGGCTCCCACGGGCCCCTTCGCCGATCGCCTTCGGGTGGCTGGTTTGGCCGGTCCCACCCTGCCGGAGCTGAAGCTGGCAAAGGGCCCCAGGGCGCTGGCGATGGCGTGGGCAGGAGTTGGAGCTGTTCGGGCCGCCCGCCGTCTGCGTCGCGCCGCGCAGGACGCAGACATCGTTCTGGTCAACGGCCTGCTCGCCCTGCCCGCCGTCCGCCTGGCCCGCCTCCGGGCCCCTGTGGCATGGATCGTGCATGACTTCATCGCACGAACCGACGCCAAGGTCGTTCTTCGCCTGTGCGCGCCGGCGGTCACGCTGGCCGTGCCTGTGTCGCAGGCGGTCGCCGGCCCCGTGCGGTCCGCCGGCATAACCGCCACCGTCGTCCACAACGGAACACCATGGCCCGTCGAGCCGTCCGACCCCGCCCCAACGGAGCCCCCGATCGTGGGCTGCAACGCCCTGCTCACCTCCTGGAAGGGCCAATCCGTGCTGCTCGACGCCGTAGCAGTGCTTTCGCGGCGCGATGTCGAAGTGGAGCTGCTGGGTGGAACCTTCCCCAAGGACGGCCCGTACTTGGCCGCCATCGAGGCCCGTTCCGCCCAGCTCGACCTGGTCGGACGCGTCAGGCTGCTCGGTTTCACCTCCGATGCTGCTGGCGTCATGCGCCGTTGGACGATAGCGGTGTCGGCGAGTGTCGAGCCCGAGGCGGGCCCGCTCTCGGTTCTCGAGGCGATGAGCCTCGGCATACCTGTGGTGGCAACCGCGCATGGCGGGGCGCCCGAGGTCGTCGGGGATGCGGGCGTTCTGGTCGAACCTGGCGACGCGCTCGCTTTGGTCGGCGCCCTCGATACCCTCCTCGCGGATCCGGCACTTCGCGAGCGGATGCGCGAGTCGAGCCGCGCCCGTGTGGCCGCGCACTTCCAGCTCGACATCAAGCTCGACGAACTTCTCGTCGTCCTGAGCGCGCTCGTCACCGAGCCCCCCGCCAGGATTGCCGCTTCCCACCCGTCGGCGCCATCGCTACGACGGCGGCTTCAAGCCGCCGCCGCCACTGCCCGCGTTGCCGCCGGTGGCCGTGCTGCCACCCCGGGGGCCGTCGTGCTCGCCTACCACGATGTCGATGACGACCCTGCCGCCACCGGCGGCTACTCGGTTAGCCAGGCCCAGCTCCGGGCCCAGCTCCGGGCCGCCCAGCGCGCTGGCGTGCGGTTCGTCGACCTGGCCGAGCTGACCGATGAGTTCCTCACCGGGAACAGCGTCGACGGGCTCGGCGCCGTGGTGTTCGACGACGGCCTCGTCGGCGTCCACCATCAGGCCCTCACCGTCCTGGCCGAGCTCCAGGTGCCCGCCACCGTGTTCGTCGTCACCGACATCGTGGGGAGCTCGCCTCCGTGGTGGCCGAACGCGAAGCGCACGATGACGGCGAGGGAGCTCGAGGAGGTCATGGGTGCCGGCGTCCGCATCGGCGCCCATTCCCGCACCCATCCGTCGTTGGCGGGCCTCGACGAACGCCGCCTTCGAGCCGAGGTTCTCGACGCCCGCAAGCTGCTCGAGGACCTGGCCCGGGCTCCGGTCGAGCTGTTCGCCTATCCGTTCGGGGACCATGATCCGGCGGCTCGTGCCGCGGTGGCGGATGCCGGCTACACGGCCGGCTACACGTTCTTCAACGGCCGGGTGGTCCCCGGCCTCGATCGCCTGCGCCTGCCCCGCCTCACGATGGGGCGCCACCACGGCATGCTCCGCCTCGCCTACCACCTTTCCCGGCCCGCCGATTCCTGGCCCGACACTCAGGTGGAGTGCTGGCCGCCGATGGTGTGAGGTGAAGTCGCAGGGCGTGATGGACATCGATCTCCACGGGGTGACGCTCCGGTTCCTCGATGTTCACCCAGCGGATGTTCGTCTGGTGCAGCGTCAACTTCCGGGGGTGGCGCCCCATGTCGGCGTGGTCGATCCGGACGTCGTCGTGGCTTTCGTGGACGCGCTGGATATGCACGGAGAAGTCCACAGGATCGGTGACGATCTGGTCGACGACAAGGGCGTGGTCCTGGTCCGCCCGGGCCACGGGCGAACGGCCCGGGCCCGTGTACCGCTGGGCGGCGGCGACGGTGTCGTGGTGTGCGAACGCCATGTACGAGAGGTGCCCCTTCTTCTCACGTTGGTCCGGATGGCCGCCCTGGCCAAAGGCCTCTTGGCGTTGCACGCCGTGGCGTTCACCCATCGAGGCATTGGAGTTGCTGCCACCGGGTGGTCGGGGTCGGGCAAGACGGCGCTGCTCCTGGCCATGCTGGCGGGCCGGGCGCAGCCCGTGGCCGCCGAGTGGGTGCTGGTGAGCCAGGACGGGAGCCGGCTCCTCGGCCTTCCGCAGGCGGTGCGGTTGAAGCCGTCCCACGTCGACCGCTGCGCCGAATTGGCGAGGCTGACCAGAGCGGTGGGCGGCACCCGGGGGCGGCTGCTGGCCTCCCTCCGTCCGATGGTTGCCCGGGTCGCGCCGCCGGTGAAGGCGAGGTTCGACCGGGCCCTTCAGGTCGATGTCCCGCTGCACCGGTTCGAGACCGGGGCGAGGGGGGCCGAGGTGACCGGTCGTCTCCCTACGGCATCGTTCGATGTGCTCGTCCTGCTGGAGGACGCGGAGGTGGGCGAACCGACCGTGGAGCGGGTCGGGGCGGGCTTCGCCACGGAGAGGATCGCCGTAGGGCTTGAACATGACCTGGCCGAGTTCCACGCCGCCCGTCGGGTGCTCCACTATTCCTCCGCTCGATCGGGCGAACACTCGCTCGGAGCCACCGACGCCGCCAACCGCCGGCTCCTCGCCCGCCACCTCGCCTCCCGGCCCGTCTTTCTCCTCCGGCACCGCCAACCCACGTCGTTCGCAACCCTCCGGGCGGCGGTGGAGCAGGCAATTTCATGAACGATCGCAGGAGCGGGTTGATCGTGGCCGTCGTCGGGCCCGACGGCACAGGCAAGTCGACGATCGTCGGGCGCCTTCCATCGCTGCTGGGTGGCCCGGTGAAGACGCTCTACGCCGGCGACAACCCCGAAGGTGGCGAACGCCCGCTGCCAACGACGCGTCTGTTGTGGTGGTACCAGCGACGCACGAGCGGTCCGCCGGCGCACGGCCCGCCGCCGCTCGGCCGCCCCCCCCGCCGGTCGTTGGCGCGGCGCGTCGCCACCGCCCCGCGGACAACGCTCCTGCTGGCCAACCAGTGCGCCGAGGAGTGGACCCGTCTGCGGCGGGCGCGGAGGTGGGCTGCCGCCGGCAACGTGGTCGTCCTGGATCGAAGTTACATCCATGACTACTGGCACCATGACATCGCCGCGCCCGACCGGTCGCCGGTGCAGCGGGCGCATGGCTGGTGGCTTGTCCACGTGCTCCCGCGCCCCGATCTCACCATCGTGCTCGATGCGCCCGCGGAGGTTCTGTTCGCCCGCAAGCCCGAGGGCACGCTCGCCGCGGTGGCCCGCCGGCGAGGCGAGTACGCCGATCTCGAGTCGCTCACGCCGGCAACCGTCGTCGTTGACGCCGACCGCCCGCAGCCTGACGTGGAGGCCGCGGTCGTCGACGCCATCCGTCGTCGGCTGGCGGCGGGCCCGGCGAGGCGGTGAACCGTGCCCACCGTGCTCGTCACTGACGCCGGTCGGGGTAGCGCCGTGGCCATCATCCGGTCCCTCGGTCGACAGGGCTGGAGCGTCGTGGCCGCGGCCTCCGACCGCCTCGCTCCCGGCTCTCACTCCCGGTACACCAGCGCCGCCGTCCGGTACCCCGACCCGGTTTTCGATCCCGACGGAGCGATCGGCGCGCTGGCCGATGCCGCCGCCCGCCACGCCGTCGACCTTCTCATCCCGGTTACCGACGAGATCATCCTTCCGCTGTCGGTGGCCCGCGACCGACTCCCCTCTCATTGTCGGGTGGCGATGGCGGACGCCGAGGCGCTCGAGTCCGTGGTCGACAAGCTGGCCACTGTCGCGCTGGCCCGGTCGCTCGATGTAGCCGTCCCCGACACCGTCGCCGTAGAAACGGCCGAACAGGCGGTACGGGAGGCCGGACCGCTCGGCTGGCCGATCGTCGTCAAGCCCCGCCGCTCCTACGACTGGCGGCCCGGCCACGCTCCGACGCGGCGCTGGGTGAGCTATGCACGCGACGAGACCGAGCTGCACCTCGCCGTTGAGGCGACGGCCGGCGTGGGCGCGCTGCTCCAACGCTTCCACCTCGGCACCGGACGAGCGGTTTCTCTCCTCGCCCACAAGGGGACGCCGATTGCCGCATTCCAGCACCTCCGCCTTCGCGAGATGCCACCGAGCGGCGGGGCCAGCGCGCTGCGGGAGAGCGAAGTCCTCGACGATGAGCTGTACGGTGCCGCGGCGCGGATGCTTGCCGCCCTGCGATGGACCGGCCTCGCCATGGTCGAGTTCAAAACCAGCGACGCCGGCTCGCAGTTGATGGAGATCAACGGGCGGGTGTGGGGAGCGCTCCCACTGGCTGTGGCCAGCGGGATGGACTTCCCGGCGCGCCTGGCCGACCTCCACCTCTGCGGTCCGCCCCCCGCCGGACAGCCTGTGGCCACCGACTACGCCGAGGGCGTGCGGTCGCGGGACCTCGATCTCGAGCGGGCATGGATATCCGAGGTGCTCCGAGGACGGCCTCCCGCGGTCGGAACGCTTCCGCCGCGTCGGGCCGCTGTCGGTGTATCACTGCGGCTGCTGTCGCCTCGCGACGGCTACGACGTCCTCTGCTGGAGCGATCCTGTCCCGGGGCTGATCGACCTGGCCAAGGTGATCTCCAAGCCGGTACGGGAGCGCTATGCCGGGCGTCTGGGTGGTTGCCGACGATGACGACCACCACCACCGAATAACCCGCTTCGTCAAGCGGACTACGCCAGGGCTGTCCGGATCGCGCCTGCCACGTCGGCGGCTGGCGTCCCGAACGGGACGTGGGCCGCCCAACCGGTTACACCTGCGAGAAAAGCCGGCAGCCGCGCCAGCCGCTGCTCGAGCGGCGGCGCCAGCACCCACGGAACGTGCCGAGGCAGAGCGGTGCCGAACATGGCCCGCAGACCGAAGAGGCCGACATGGTCGAGGTAGGCCACCTGATGGGCGACGCGTGTGACCATGTCGTCGGGCAGCAGTGGCTCCATCCGAAGCGCGCCAGGACCGGACGGCAACAAGAACACGACGGCGTCGAGCTGGCTTTCCGGCCGCCGGTCGAGGGCCGGGAATGCCGCTACCGGGTCGATCGCCACCCAGCGGTCGGCCAGCACCCGCCCGATCACGGCGCGTGAACCAGGGACGGTCGTTGCCGCGCCGGCGAGGCTCAGCGCCACTCTGGTTCGTCGCGACATCGCCCGGAACACTCCGACGGGTAGTCGGTAGTGCCGGTCGAGCCCGAGCCAGACCGGTGCTGGCCACGCGGCGACCGTTCGAGGACCCGACAGCACGAGGCGCTCGTCGGCCAGGTAGGCCGACGCGTCAGGCAGCATCGCCAGCAGGACTGAGGACTTTCCCGACCCAGCGAAACCGAGGAGTGCCACGCCGCCTTCGGGCACGACAACAGCCGAGCCCTTGAGCATCACCATGCCGTGGGCGGCGACCTGCCACTCGAGCAGCCGTTCAGCCAGCTGGTTCAGCGTCCCCATGGGGCGGGCGTCGATGGCTGGATCGACGAGGAGTACCCGCTCGCCGGAGGTGACCGGCAGCTGACCGCGGCGCCCGGCGCGGTCGAGCAGGAAGAATCGCTCGTCATCGTCGGCGGCGACACGGGCGCCCGCCGTCGCCAGCAGCACCGAGGACCGCGGGCGAGGCGGTGGAGTGAACCGCACCACGACCGGCGGCTCACCCGAGCTGTCGGGTTGGGCCATCGGCCCGAGCCGAGCGACCAGCATCTGCGCCGCCACCGCCGGTACGTCGACGAAGCCGACCATCGGTCGGTCACCGACGCGCAGCGTCAGCGACCTTGGTGTTGAGTGCGAGAGGCTGGAGGGCAACGGCACGCTCGTCCATCGTGGCGCGTTCAGTCCCAACGGTCGATTCGGGCGGGCCAGGTCCTCCGACCGGACTAGTTTCTTCTCATGAGCGGGCGGTCCAACACCGACCGACGATGACTGCTGGCGACTCCCTGCCCGCGTCCAGCGAAGGCCCGCTGCCGCCGCCCGGACCGGGGGAGGGCAGGGGGTTGCTCGCCAACTCCACCGCACTGGTAGCGAGCCGGCTGGTTGTCGCCGCGCTCGGGTGGGGCGGCATGGTCCTCATCGCGCAGCGGCTCTCGCTGGCCGAGTTCGGCCGGTTCTCGTTCGTGTTCGGCCTGCTCGGCTTGATGTCCATCATCACCGGGTTCGGGATCGGCCGCGTGGTGCTGGCCGCGTTGGTCCGCGACGAGCGCGACACGCTCGATTTTGCCGGCGCGTATGTCGGCCTCCGGATAGTTCTCGGACTGATGGGTTACTCCCTCGCGATGGCCGTGGTGTTGCTGGGTGGCTACCCGGACAGCGTGGTGAGGGCGACCGCGGTCGCCGGGATGGTCGTCGTCATTGCCACACCGTCTCGAGCGCTCGATGCTCTATTCCAGGCCCGGATGCGTCTGGCCGCTGTGGCCGTGGCCGACGTGATGGGACAGACGGCTCAGCTCGGGTGCACAGTTGCCATTGCGTTTTGGCGTCCTTCCCTCATCTGGTTCACCGTGCCCTTCGTCGTCAACGATGTCATCGGGCTCTTCTGGAAGGCCAGTCGCCTGGGCGTGCTCCGTCCTCGTCCCCGCGTGGACTGGGCGCTCTGGCGCGTCATGCTGGTGGACGCAGTTCCTCTCGCTATCGGGACTGCCTTGAGCACCCTCTATTACAAGGTGGACCTCGTCATGCTGTCCCGGCTCGACACCTTCGAGTCCGTGGGTGTGTATGCCATCGGATACAAGTTCGCCGACGTGGTCGTGTTGCTTGCGGTTGCAGTCCTCACGCCGACGGCGACAATGCTCGTGCGGGCCTGGCCGGACGACGTCGACGAGTTCCGCGCCGTCTGCCGTCGTGTCGCAACTCTCTTCGCAGTAGCAGCCGTGTTCCTTGCGATTCAGTTCGTCGTGCTCGCTGAGACAGCTATCGGTCTGCTCTACGGGGAGAAGTACGTCAAGGGCGCTGACGCGGCCCGCCTCGTCGTCACCGGCGCGACGATTCACATATTCGTCCTGCTCGGTTACACGTCCATGGTGTCGGCCGGTAAGCAGAGGGTCTACCCATTGGTGACGCTCGCCGGGCTGGCCCTGAACGTGAGCCTCAACCTGGTGCTGATCCCGGCAATGTCCTACCAAGGCGCCGCGCTGGCGACACTGCTCACAGAGGTAGTTGTGCTGTGCGCCATGTGGTGGGCGGTGACCCGGACCACAGGTGTGCGCGGCCTGGTGCCGATGCGGCCCGTTCTCGGTACTCTCGGCTCCGGTGGTGTGGCTCTTGGAGCCGGCCTGGCCACAGAACTGGTTGCACCCTGGCCTGTGGTAGCCGCAGCAGTAGCGCTGGTCTTCCTGGGTGGTCTGCAGATCTCGGGAGTGCTCGGGGAAGTAAAGCAGTTGAAGCTGAGTCGGCGGGCAGGAACCGCAACCGAGGGGGATCCTGGTGCCGGATAGACCGGGTCCTCGGAAGCAACATCCCGTAGGGCTCGCCACGGTAGAGATGATGGTAGGACGCCCGTTGAGCCGGTCCTGCTCTGGCCCGTGTCAGATCGTGGAGTACGGCCGGAGGCTGTGGGCTTCCTCGAGTGTCTCCACCAGCGCCGCCGTCGTACGGCGGGCATCGAAACGTTCCCTGGCTCGCTTCAGGGCTGCTGCACCCATCCGCGCGCGAAGTGCGGGATCATCGAGGAGGGTGGTCAGCGCTCGCAGCAGCGCTCGACCCTCGTCCTCAAGATGGATCAGGATCCCACTCACGCCGTCCTCCACCATCTCGGCAATGGCACCGGTGCGAACCGCCACGACGGGAAGGCCGACGGCCATGGCCTCCAGGACGGCGTTGGGCGCCTGATCGATCGTGCTCGGGAAGGCGAAGATCGCCGCCGACCTGAGGATCGGCCAGATCCGTCCATCTCCGGCGGTGACGTCGCTGATCACCTCCACGCCTGGCCGAGGGGCCACGTCCTCCCGGGTCACCAGGGCCAAGGTGGCCCGCTCCCGCAGGTGGGCCCCGAAAACCTCCAGCAGGCGGTTCCCGCCCTTCCTCTCCATGGTGGTACCGACAAAGACGATACGAGGGAGGCCGGCGGCGCCCGGGCGGGCCGGCGGTCCATCAGGCAGGCCGATGCCGAGGGGGATCACCCTCAGCTTGTTGTCGGGCACGCCGTAGTCGGACCGCAGGGATGCGGCGGCGTACTCCGATTGGGCCACCATTAGGGTGGCCGCCCTGTAGACGCGACGCTCGATGGGAACCGTCGCCCGCAAGGCAAGCGGGGTCCACCGCGTGGGCGACCGGTAGGGCAACCGGTAGGCGTTGAGGGCGTTGGTCGTGTCGAGTGACACCACCGTCGGGTGATGCCGCAGGAGACCGGTGGAGAGCAGGGCGGCGTTCTGGGTGTAGACGTGCAGCACGTCGAACCAGCCGTCGAGGCGAAGGATCTGCCGGCGGGCGATGGCGCTGAGGGCCAGCTGCGCCCGAAGGGGCTGCAGGTCGAGATCGAGGCGGCCCAGCCCGGGAACGCCGGCACCGACCACCCGACGACACAGTCCGGGTGATGGAATGTGCACGAAACGAGCGTCTACCCCGCTGCCCTCGAGGGCGCGTTCGACATGGAGGTGGACCGTGCGGTGACCGCCTATGTTCTCGTTCAGGAAAAGCGCACGCATGGACGCCGACTGCCGATTGGGAAAATGGCTTCGATCACGAACTGATCGCGTCGGCCGATTTGCGTCCCTCTCTCGCATAGTAGGAGGGCCGGGACAAGCGGTCGGTGCGGTTGATGACCACGCCGATGGGATTGGCGTTCACCCGGCGCAGGCTCTCGACCAGTCGTCGCACCGCTCGGCGATGGGTCGAACGGGCGTCGATCACGACGATGGTGACATCGCATTGAAGAGCGAGGGTCATGGCGTCGGAGAAGAGAGTTTCCGCCGGCGTGTCGACGATTACGAGCTGAGCCGAAAGGTCGGCGAAGAGCTTTCTGAGTAGCCCGCCTCCCACCAGCCCCGCTGGATCGCCGGCGGGCGAACCCGCCGGCAGCACCCCCAGCTTCGGATACTCCCGTGGGTGGACCACGGCGCTGTCGACGGCAGCGCCTCGCAGCACCTCGCTCAATCCCGGAGTGCGCTCGATGTCCATGCGTTCGTGAATCATCGGCCACCGCAGATCGCCATCGATGAGTACGACGGCGAGCTCGAGCTCGGCGGCGGAGGCCGCCAGATGGATCGCACAGTAAGACTTGCCGGCACCCGGATCCACGCTCACGATGGCGACGGTTCGCAACATGCCCGGGGTATCCATGAACATGAGATTCGAGCGCAGGGTGCGAAAGGCCTCGATCACATCGATGTCATCGCCACTCGGGACCTCGGCCAGCACCGGCAAACCGGTGACGCGCGAAACCTCTTCGACAAGGTTCTCTCTGCGGAACCGGTCGCTCATCACCTCCAACAACACGGCCAGCTCCGCGTTGACAACGAGGGCCGCTATGAGGGCGAGCAGGGCGTCACGAAACGGCGCGGGGGAAATGGGCGCCGTACCAGCCCGTGATGGAGATATCACGGCCATGCCGTTCGCCGGCCTCAATTCCCGTTCCGTGACAGCACTGAGCAGGGAGGTGTAGCGCGCCTCGACGGCGGCCCTTTGTGGCGCGTCTTCCGGCAATCTCGCAAGTTCGGCTTCGAGGCGCGTGATCTCGTCGCCCAATGGGGTCACATCGGCCGCCAACGCGGCCGCTTCCTGGCGCTCGACGGTGGCGGTCAATGCTCGGGAGAGGCCCTGAGCCAATCGCCCGGCCGCGCTTCGCGTTGGCCCCGTCGCAGACACCGACACGAAGCCCACGTCGGTACTTGCGTTGACATCAATTCTCTGGAGAGCTGCGCCGGTCGAGATGGCCAGACCTGACCGGCGCACGCCATCCGAAACGACGGGGCGCGTTTTGGCCAGTTCGGAATAGGTCCGGGCCAGGAACAGCGTGTCCTCCTGGCTCGGTGCGTCTCCTGTTGCAGCTCGCCCCGACCTGACAGCCAGTAGCGCCTCGGCCCGGTACACCGGCGGGCGCGACGAACTCAGCGCGTACACCGCGCCGGCGATGAGGATCGACACGATGATGATGCGCCACCGTCGCCGCCACATCACCCGGAAATGCGCGGTTAGTTCCATACCCGATCGCGAGGCTACCCGCCCGCCACGCCGGCCCTCTCGGTGGCGGGGGTACGCTCCCCATTGAATGGCCGTGGCCCTCCCAGCCATATGCACGCGCCCCGAGTTCCCCCTTCTCGTAGCTGTCAACGTGCCAGTGGTCGCGTTGGTCGCCGTACTTGGTCCACCGGGCGTGGCCACCGTGGCTCTCCTGGCTTGTGGCGTTCCGCTCGCCATCGGGCTTGCCCAGCGACCCCAGCGTGGACTGCTGGTGCTGGCTGCCTTGGCCCCCTTCAACGGCCTTCTCATCATCGTTCCACACCCCCCGGCTCTCGACGGCTGGAAGGAGGGCCTTGTCCTGGCCACCCTGTTATGCACGTTTCTGGCGCCCGCCACGGCCCGCGCCGACTCGAAGGAGCGGCTTCCCGGGTGGTCCCCGGCGGTCATCGGTTTGGTGGGTTTGGCGGTTGTCTCCGGGTTGGCCATCGGTGGAGCCCAGGCACTGGTGGGCCTCAAGGTCGGCTACTTCTTCGTGCTGGTGGCCGTAGCCGTCTGGCGATGCCCGCTCGACGGGCGCGAGCGGGACCGTCTGGTGACCATCTTGATGGTTGTCGGAGCGCTCACCGCGGCATACGGGCTGGTGCAGCAGGTCCTCGGCGCTGGCCGGCTCAACGCCATGGGCTATCCCTACAACGACACCATCCGCTTCACGGGCGGCTTCCTGCGCTCGTTCTCGACGTTCAACCAGCCCTTCGGGTTTGGCTTTTTCCTGATGGTGGTCCTGCTTGTGGGCATCCCCCAGGCTCTCTCCGAGCCACGGCGCTGGCGCAACCGCGTCTTCCTGCTTCTCCTTCCCCTCCTCGGCCTCGGGCTCCTCTCCAGCGTCGTTCGGGGCGCGTGGCTGGGTGCGGCGGTGGGCATTGCTTATCTCGGCGCTCATCGCTACCGGGTACTTCTCCTCCTGATACCTCTGGCCGCGGTCTCCGTCGCCTTCCTGCCCGGCGAGTTCGCCTCCTCGGCGCTGTCACCGTCCAGTGCGGAGCAACGAACGAGTTCGTGGCAGGAAAATATCGGCCGGGTTCTGGCCCACCCGTTGGGCGTAGGTGTGGGCGCCAGCGGGGCCGCGGCCGAGAAGGTGGCGGGGCCGGACGGGGCGAAGACCTACCAACCCGACAACTTCTACTTCAAGATCCTTCTCGAGCTGGGACTGCTCGGGTTGTGGCTGTTGGTGCTGCTCCTCGTTGCTGCTTTCGCCTGCACCCGGGCCGCGGCGAAACGCCTCGCCGGACGAGACGCCGCCCTCGCGTCGGGGGTGTCGGCGATGGTGGTGGCAGCTGCTGCCGCGTCCGTGGTGGCCACGTACTTCGAGATATTTCCGATGGACCTTCTCTTCTGGTTGTTGATTGCCGTGGTGGCCCGGTGCGATCCCGAATCGGCCTGAACGCGCTGGCCCTCGGGCCAGGCGGCAGCGGGGTTCAGACCTACATCCGGGAGCTACTCCGGGCGCTCCCGGCGGCCGTTGACGCTGACCTGGCCGCGGCGGTACAGGCCCACGCCGTGGGGGAGCTGTTCGGCGGGGTGACACCGATCGTTCGTCCAGTGGCGACCGGGGCGCGGCGCGCCCTTTCGGGGATGCGGGGCCTGGGTCGCGTCGAGCTCGTGCACGGGCTTGACGTGGACATCCCGTTGCGCCCGCGGGCGCCAAGCGTCGTCACCGTTCATGATCTGTCGGTGTTCGATGTCCCGTGGGCCTTCTCGCGGTGGCGAGCGCTCAACGAACGGGGCCTGGTTCGCCAGGCGATATGGCGAGCGGACGCTCTCGTGGTCATGTCGGCCTTCACCGCCGAACGGGTGGCGTCGCGGTTCGGTCGCGATGCCTCAATCGTGCCCCTGGCCCCTGCGCCGGACATGCAGCCACCATCGCCGGAGGAGGTTGCCGCCGTCAGGGCTCTCTACGAGCTCCCCGAGCGATGCGTGTTGCAGGTCGGAACACTGGAACCCCGTAAGGACGTGGCCGGCCTGGCTGTCGCCTGCCGGGAGGCCGGCGTGCCCCTGGTGCTGGCGGGCGCCGTAGGCCGGGGCGGCGCTGTACCGCCCGGAGCGCGGATGCTCGGCTATGTCCCCCGAGAGGCGCTGCCGCCGCTATACGGGGCGGCGACCGTTGTGGCCTACTGCTCGCGGTACGAGGGTTTCGGGCTCCCGCCGCTCGAGGCGATGGCCTGCGGAGCAGCCGTGGTCGCCACCCGGGTGGCGTCCCTCCCCGAGGTCCTCGGCGACGCCGCTTGCATCGTCGCGCCCGGAGCCGTCGACGAGTTGGCCGCGACATTGCGCCGACTCATTGCTGACGACGACGAGCGGGCCGCGCTCGGAGTCGCCGGGATGGAGCGGGCGAGCCGCTTCAGCTGGGCCGCCACCGCAACAGGCACTGCGGCCGTGTACCGGTCCCTGGTGCCATCGCTCAACTGACCCCGACGAGCGCAGCGGTGGCCGGGCCCTGCCCCGGCGCGGATCCGAGGAAGCGGGCATCACCGAAAGCGAAGATCCCGCCGTCAGAGGCCACGAGCCAGTACCCGGCACCGGAGGGGGTCGAGGTCATGCCGACGATGGGTTGGCTCAAGGAGATGGCACCCGTCGAGCCGAAGAACAGCGCGTCACCGAAAGCGAAGACGCCGCCGTCAGAGGCCACGAGCCAGTACCCGGCACCGGAGGGGGTCGAGGTCATGCCGACGATCGGCCGGTTGAGCTTGATGGCTCCGGTGGATCCGAGAAAGCGGGCGTCACCGAAAGCGAAGACGCCGCCGTCTGAAGCCACGAGCCAGTACCCGGCACCGGAGGGAGTCGAGGTCATTCCAATCACGAGCCGGTTGAGCTTGACGGCTCCGGTGGAACCCGCAAAGCGGGCGTCACCGAAAGCGAAGACGCCGCCGTCTGAAGCCACGAGCCAGTACCCGCCGCCGGATGGCGTGGCGGCCACGCCTACGATCGGCTTGTTGAGCCGCTGACCGGCCAGGGAGCCGAGGAAGGGGGCGCCGCCGATGGCGAAGACGGCTCCCTTGCCCGTCGTGGCCCAAGTCCCTCCACCGTGGCGAGCGGCGGCACCGATCACCGGATCAGCAGTCTGTATCGGGACAGGCGGTGTCGATGTCGCCGCAAGCCCGTCACGGTAGGTGACCGAACTGCCATCGCTGGACACGGTGCGGTAGCCCTGGGGCGCAACGGGAGCGGGAGCGGTCGGTGCTGTCGTTGTGGTCGTCGGGGCCACCGTCGTTGTGGTCGTCGGCGCCACCGTGGTGGTGGTGGTCGGCGCAGGCGCGGTCATCAAGGCGGTGAAGGTGGCCGCCGCCGCCTTCGGCGTGAAGTCGCGGCGGACCATGCCGAAGTTGTCCTCACGATCGAGGGCGTTTGTTCCCTGGTCCCGGTAGGAGTACCAGAGCAGGGGCCCGGTCCACGACCAGCTGGTGAAGGCGTTGTAGGCCTCCGTCACCATCTGAGACTGGACGCTCTCGCTCACCGCGCCGGACCCGGAGGTCGGGGCGCCGAATTCCGTCGCCCAGATCTGCTTTGCGCTGTCACCGTTCGTCACCATGACGTCACGCAGCAGGGGCAGGCGGTAGAAGGTGTTCCAGCTCGCCGTCGTGGGGTCCATGGGCATGGCCGGGAAGCTGTAGGGGTGGATGCCCACGGCATCGAATGAAGGCCCCCCGTTGGCGGCGTAGATCTGGCGGAGAAAGGTGATCGGGGATACCTGCGAGCCGTCGGCCGCGTCGGTGGCGGGCGACAGCCCCGCGCTGAGCACCGTCGCCGAGGGATCAACGCCGCGGACCGCCGAAGCGCCTGCCTGGAGAAGGGCCGTGTAGGCCGCCGCGTTGGGCTTCGGCTGCCAGAACCCGGTGATGTTCGGCTCGTTCCAGATCTCCCATGTCTTCACGCCGGACGGCGAGTAGCGCTGCACCGCAGCGCGGACGAATGCCCCGAAGGTCGAGGGCTGGGAGGGGGGGTACTTGTCCGTGGTGCCGGGGGGACGGGCCCAAGCCGGCGTGTAGGCGGGCAGGGCGATGATCCGCAGGCCCCGGGCCTGGGCCTGGTTGACCACGCGGTCCGTGGGACCCCAGTTGAAGCTGCCCGGCGAGGCCTCTATTGAGGACCAGTCGAAGTCCACCCGCACCCACCTGGCGCCCGTGGCGGCCATGGCATCGAGGTCCCGGGCGAGATCGGCGTCGCTGCTCCAGATGAAAGGCCCGCCAGGCGAGAAGCCCGCCCGCTCCCCAAGGGCGCTGGACGTGGCGCCCGCCGGCCGGGCCGGGAAACCTACCGCGGCGAGCCCTGTGATCAGAAGGCCGGCGAGGATGCTGGCGACGAGGCGAAAGGGCTGGAGTTTGGGACTGGTCATGGCAAAGCACTCGATTCCGAGGGCGGTGTCACGCCCCCATTCGGGAGCCGGCTGCCGTTGGCGGTGTCTTCGCCGGTAGGCCCGTGGCTTTGCGTCTCCACGGTTTCCCGGGGGTTGCCTTTTCGTGGGTGAGGTTCAGTGGTGTACGGGGTAAGGCCCTAAAGACTTCGGACGACTCGCGGGCGAGCTTGAGGGCCGTATTCCACCTCCCTGAGGCGGTCTGGCAGGTCGAGAAAGCCCTCGGTTAGGCTCCCGCCGCGATGTCGCAGTTCCTCCGGGGCTATCTCAGCGTTCTGATCTTTGGCGGCGCCGCGGTCGCCATGGTGGGCGCAATGCTCGGTGCCGGCAGCCTGATCCGGCCCACTCGCCCGCAGCCCCAGAAGTACATCTCCTACGAGAGCGGCGTGGACCCGGTGGGCACCGGTTGGTCCCAGAGCCAGGTCCGGTACTACATCTTCGCCCTGCTCTTCGTCATGTTCGACGTGGAAGCCGTCTTCATCTTTCCCTGGGCCATCCAACTCGAGGCTCTGGGTGTGTTCGGGCTGGTGGAGATGCTCATTTTCATCGTCATCCTCGCCCTCGGCCTGGTCTATGCCTGGCGCAAGGGGGTGCTGAGGTGGGTCTAGTGGAGAAGGGGCTGATACCCAAGCCCCTCACCTACCTGCTCAACCTCAGCCGTAAGTACTCCCTCTGGGTGTACCAGTGGGGACTGGCCTGCTGCGCCATCGAGATGGGCGCTGCCTTCGGATCGCCGCGGTACGACGTCATGCGCCTCGGGGTAATTCCCTTCCCCGCCAGCGCCCGCCAGGCGGACCTCGTCGTCATCTCCGGCACGGTCACCGACAAGATGGCCCCTCCGATCCGCCGGCTCTGGGAGCAGATGCCGGACCCGAAGTACGTGATCTCAATGGGCTCGTGCGCCAACTGCGGTGGGCCGTACTGGGACAGCTACTCGGTCACCAAAGGGGTGGACCAGATCATCCCGGTGGACGTGTACGTGCCTGGCTGCCCGCCCCGCCCGGAGGCTCTCCTGGAGGGGATCGTCCTGCTCCAGGAACGCATCCAGCACGAGGACATGGCGGAGCGTTGGAAGGGTGACCCCATTGTCGTCGGCTCCTGAGGAGGCCTCACAGCGCATGCTGGAGGTGCTCCAGCGTGAGCTCGGTGGCGCCATCTTGGGCTCGGATGTCACCGGGTCGGACCTCTGCGTGCGGGTCCACCGCACCATGTGGCGCAAGCTGGCCGAGACGTGCCGGGACAAGTTGAACATGGACTACTTCTGCTTCCTGTCCGGCATCGACTGGATGGTGAACCCCGCCATGTCGGGAGAGAAGGTGTGGGAGCCCGAAGGCGGCGGGGTGGTGATGGAGGGGGACGAGGACGAGCCGGTCGAGCCCACCGGCATCCAGACCGGCCTCGCCGGCGGCGACACCAGGTTCCAGGTGTTCGCCCGCCTCTACTCCACGACCGACAAGCAGGGCCTGACGATGAAGGCCGACCTCGACGAGGTCGATCCCCGGGTTGAGTCGTGGGTGAGCGTGTACCGCGGTGCCGACTGGCACGAGCGCGAGACCTGGGAGATGTACGGGTTCGATTTCGAGGGCCACCCCCTTCTCCGGCACATGTACCTGCCTGGTGAGTTCGAGGGGCACCCTCTGCGTAAGGACTTCCCGTTGCTGTCCCGTGAGGTGAAGCCCTGGCCCGGCTTGGTGGACGTGGAGCCGATGCCGGGCGAGGAGCCCTCCGCCGACGAGGGTGTGGCCACCGCCGAAGCGGGAGCCGACGCCTGATGGCGGTCACCACCGACTGGCAGAAGTCCGCCTACATCGCCGGCCAGGCGGCCGACGCCAGAGTGAATGTGGAACTGGAGACCGAGGGCATGACCCTCAACCTCGGGCCCCAGCACCCGGCCACCCACGGAACCCTGCGCATCGTGGTCCGCCTCGACGGGGAGCAGGTGGTGTGGGCCGAGCCCATCTGCGGCTACATGCACCGTGGCTACGAGAAGCTCTGCGAGGTCCGCACCTATCCGCAGGTCACCACCCTCATCAACCGCATCGACTGGCTCGGCCACTTCGCCAACGAGGTCCCGTTCATCCTGGCCGCCGAGCAGCTCATGGGGATCGAGGCCCCCCCTCGCGCTCAATGGATCCGCACAATCTTCTTCGAGATGGCCCGCATCGCCAACGTCAGCCTCTTCCTCGGCGACATGGGCATCCAGCTGGGCGCCATCACACCGGTTTTCTACGCCTTCCGTGACCGCGAATACGTCCTCAACCTCATGGAAGCGGCCACCGGCGGGCGGTTCCACCCCAACTTCGACCGCCTCGGCGGCCTGAAGGAGGACCTCCCCCGGGGGTGGGTGGACGAGTGCCATGGCGTCATGACCAGGGTCATCTCCTTCTGCCAGGAGATGGAGGACCTGTTGATGGGCAACGAGATCTTCCAGACCCGCACCCGGGGCATCGGCGTGATCCCCGCTGCGGTGGGGCTCGAGTACGGCCTCTCCGGCGCCAACATCCGGGCCAGCGGCGTGGACTGGGACCTGCGCAGGGACCAGGACTCGCCCCTTGCGTGGAAGCACTGCGACTGGAAGGTGTGGACCCACCCCGACGGCGACTCCTATGCCCGCTACTGGGTGCGCCTCCAGGAGACACGGGAGGCGGCCAAGATCATCACCCAGCTCCTCGACGGCCTCCCCTCCGGGTCCATCCAGGCCAAGGTCCCCCGCATCATCAAGGTGCCGGCCGGCGAGGCGTGGTGCCACACCGAGAACCCACTCGGGGAGATGGGTTACTACGTGGTCAGCAAGGGCGGCCGGGGTCCCTTCCGGGTCAAGATCCGCAGCGCCTCGTTCAACAACATCTCCATCGTGCCGTGGCTGCTCCGTGGCGTATACGTTCCCGACGTGATCACAATCCTGGCGTCGCTCTACTTCATCCTCGGGGACATCGACCGCTGATGCCCCTGATGCTGGGAATCGATTTCGGCGCCTACTGGGCCACCACGTTGTTGAAGGTGATGGTCGTTCTCGGGCTCATCCCCGCCGGGGCCATCATCCTCGGCTACGTCTTCCTGCTCAAGATGATGAGCCACATGCAGAGCCGGCTGGGGCCCATGGAAGCCGGGCCCCACGGGTCACTGCAGTTGGTGGCCGACGGCCTCAAGTTCATCCAGAAGGAGGACATCTTCCCGGAGCGCTCCGACCGCTTCGTCTTCGCCGCCGCCCCCATCGTGGTCCTGCTGTCCACCTTCCTGCTCTACATCGTCATTCCCGCCGGCCCGCGGCTGATCATCGAGGACCTGGACACGGGGATCTTCTTCGCCCTCGCCGTTTCCTCGTTGTCAGTGCTCGGGATCCTCATGGCCGGCTGGGCCTCGGCCAACAAGTACTCGCTGATCGGTGCGCTGCGGGCGGCCGGCCAGCTCATCGCCTACGAGCTGCCTCTGGTCCTCGCCGTCGTGGGCGTTGTCATCCAGGCCGGAACCATGAGCCTCCAGGGCATCGTGATGGCCCAGGCCAACGGCGAGATCTTCGGCGTCGGCCTGATCGGGAACCCGTTCCTCCTCACCCAGTTCGTCGGGTTTGCCCTCTTCCTCATCGCCGCTCAGGCCGAGCTGACCCAGGCCCCGTTCGACATGCCGGTGGCCGAGTCCGAGCTGGTGGCCGGGTACATGACCGAGTACACCGGCTTCCGGTTCCTCTTCTTCTTCATGGGGGAGTTCGGCACCGCCTTCGCCTTCTCGGCCATCGGCGCCACGCTCTTTTTGGGTGGCTGGTACGTGCCGGGCGTCGAAGGCACCCTCGCCGACGTCCTGGGCCCACTCGTCCTCGGCGCCAAGATCATGCTCGTCGCCTTCTTCATCTTCTGGTTCCGCTTCAGCTATCCCCGCCTGCGGGAGGACCAGCTCCAGGCCTTCGCCTGGAAGATCCTCATCCCGCTGTCGCTCGTCAACATCGCCGTCACCGGCGTACTCAAGGTGGTCTTTTAAGTGGCTCAGATGCCCGGTCTGCTCAAGGGTCTCGGCGTGACCTTCAAGACGATGATGAAGCCGGCTGTCACGGTGCAGTACCCGCACGTGAAGGAGGCGCCGCCCACCCGGGCCCGCGGGGTGATCGCCCTCAAGGAGGAGAACTGCACCGTCTGCATGCTGTGCGCCCGGGAGTGCCCGGACTGGTGCATCTACATCGAGGGATACAAGGACAAGGCACCGCCGCGGCGCGAAGGCGGAAAGCCCCGCACCGTCCAGAAGCTCGACCGCTTCGACATCGACTACTCGCTCTGCATGTACTGCGGGATCTGCGTGGAGGTCTGCCCGTTCGACGCCCTGTTCTGGAGTCCTGAGTTCGAGTACTCGGAGGTCAAGATCGCCGATCTCCTTCACGACAAGACCAAGCTCGGCGAATGGATGGAGACCGTTCCCGAGCCGCCCGCTCTGGAGCGGGGCGCCGAAGCCAGGAAGGGCGCCAAGAAGTAGCCGATGCTCGCCCAGAACGTCATCTTCGGGATGATTGCCGCCGCCATGGGCGTGGCCGCCATCCGGGTCGTCACCACCAAGAACATCGTGCACGCCGCCCTCTACCTGGTGGTGGTGCTGGCCGGCGTGGCCGCCATATTCATCCTCTTGGCCGCAGAGTTCACCGCGGCGGCCCAGATCCTCGTCTACATCGGCGCCATCGTCGTGCTCTTCCTGTTCGGGATCATGTTGACCCGCGCCCCCATCGGGCGTACCTCGGATCTCGACAACGACCAACGGTGGCTCGCCCTCGTCGTGTCGTTGCTCCTCCTCGGCATTCTCGGTGGCGTGCTCACCGATGCCTACGACGACGTCAAGCTGCCGGCCGATGCCGCTGTGCAGCGCAGCGCCGAGGTCGGCACCTCGATCTTCACGGTCTACGTAATCCCCTTCGAGGTGATCTCGGTCCTCCTGCTGGCCGCACTCATCGGCGCCGTCGTGATCGCCAGGAGGGACTGAGGGTGTACCTCAACCAGTTCCTGCTGCTGGCGGCATTCCTGTTCAGCGTCGGTGTCTACGGCGTGCTGGCCCGCAAGAACGGCGTGCTCGTCCTCATGTCGATCGAGCTGATCCTCAACGCGGTCAACATCAACCTCGTCGCCTTCGGTGCCTTCCACAACACCGTTGCCGGCCAGGTGTTCGCTCTCTTCGTCATCGCCGTGGCTGCCGCTGAGGTCGGAGTCGGCCTGGCCATCGTGCTGCTCATCTACCGCAACCGCCACTCGATCGACTTGTCCGAAGTCGATCTGATGAAGGGCTGACGGTGCTCGCCTACGCATGGGTCATCCCCGCGGTGATGGTCCTGTCCTTCGCCCTTATTTTGTTCTTCGGCAAGCGCCTCCCCCGCAAGGGCCACGAGATCGGGCTGGCCGCCATCGCCATCGCCTTCGCCCTCTCCACCGTGTGCGCCGTGGAGTGGGTCGGGCGTCCGTCCGATCTGACGGTGGCCCCGGCGACGGCCGAGGCCCATGGCGCGGCGCCGGCCGAGGCGGAACACGAAGTCGAACCCATCCGGTCACCGGTGGTGCGTACGGCCACGTGGTTCGAGAACGGTCCGGTGAAGGTAAACGCCGGCATCCACATGGACGGCCTCGCCGTGGTCATGCTGTTCGTGGTCACCCTGATCTCTCTGGCCGTGCACGTCTTCTCCACCAGCTACATGCACGACGACCGCCGCTATACCCATTTCTTCGCCGCCCTCAGCCTCTTCACTGCGGGGATGCTCATCATGGTCACCGCCGGCAACACCCTCCAGCTGCTGTTCGGGTGGGAGATGATGGGGCTCTGCTCGTTCATGCTCATCGGGCACTGGTGGGAGGAGAAGAACAACTCCGATGCCGCCCTCAAAGCCTTCTTCACCACCAGGACGGGCGACATCGGCCTGCTCGTCGGCATCTCCATCCTGTTCTTCGCCGCCGGCACCAACTTCGACATCGCCGCCACCAACCGCGCCGCCCTCTCCGGCGACATCAGCCACACCGTCCTGTTGGCCGCCGCCGCCGCCCTGTTCTGCGCGGTCATCGGCAAGAGCGCCCAGTTCCCGCTCCACACCTGGTTGCCTGACGCCATGGCCGGCCCCACGCCGGTGTCCGCCCTGATCCACGCCGCCACCATGGTCGTCGCCGGCGTCTACCTGGTGGCCCGCATGTACGGCGTGTTCTGGTCCGCCTTCGACATCGGCGGTGGCGGGATCAACCCCATCGCCCTCATCGGCGGCATCACCGTGATCATCGCCGCCCTGCTCGCCTTCGTGCAGAGCGACATCAAGAAGGTGCTGGCCTACTCCACCGTCAGCCAACTCGGATACATGGTCATGGCCCTCGGTGTCGGCGCCTGGACAGCCGGGATCTTCCACCTCTTCACCCACGCCTTTTTCAAGGGCCTGCTCTTCCTCGGCGCCGGATCGGTGAGCCATGCCGTCCACAGCTTCGACATGAAGAAGGACATGGGCGGCATGCGCAAGTTCATGCCCACCACCTACAAGACCTTCATGGTGGGCACACTCGCCCTCGCCGGGATCTTCCCCCTGGCCGGCTTCTGGTCCAAGGACGAGATACTCCTCGGTGCCGGCGAGAACGGGTATGAGCTGTTCCTGGTTGTCGGACTGGTGGGCGCCTTCATGACGGCGGCCTACATGACCCGCTGCGTGTACCTCACCTTCCACGGCGAGCCCCGCGGGCACGCCGCCGACGCCGACCACCCGCCGCACGAGTCGGGCCCCCGCATCGTGCGGCCGCTGTACATCCTCACCGGGCTGGCGATCGTGGCCGGGTTCGTGAACCTTCCGAACACCGGGGTCCTGGAGTTCGTGCCCGACAGCCTGGCGCTGCGCTTCGAGCACTTCTACGAGCCGAAGGGGGAGTACTTCCCGTCCGTCCTCGCCTCGTTCAGCCACCCCGAGTTCAACATCGGGATCGCGGTGGCCTCCACGCTCATCGGCCTGCTCGGCATCGGGCTGGCCTACGCGTGGTACTTCCGAGGCCTCGGTCCCCACGGCATCACCCAGCGCAACAAGGTGGCCCGCGTCGGCCCCACGATCCTGGTGGAGAAGTACGGGTTCGACCGCCTCTACACCGGGATCATCGCCAACGGCGTGAAGGGCCCCGTCGCCCGTGGCGCCTACTGGTTCAACCAGAAGGGCATCGACGGCGTCATCAACGGGGCGGGCGCCACCGCCGTCAAGACCGGCCGCCTCGTCTACGACAAGATCGACCAGGGGCTGGTCGACACCATCGTCAACGGGTCAGGGGCGGCCGCCGAGGGCTCCGGGCAGGGCCTCCGCCACATGCAGACCGGGCGCGTGCAGCAGTACGCGGCCTTCCTCTTCGCCGGCGCGGCGATCCTCGCCGCCATCTTCATCATCGTCATCTAGGGGACGAACAGGGACCATGAACAACGACTTCCTCACCTCCTGGGGCCTGAGCCTCATGGTGTTCCTGCCGGTGGCGGGCGCCGTGCTGGTGCTGCTCCTCCCGAAGGCGGAGGAGCAGGCCGTCAAGGTCGTCGCCCTCGTCGCCTCGCTGGCCTCCGCCGGCGTGGGCCTCGCCGTCCTCGTCGACTTCGACTACGACCACGCCGACAAGCTGCAGTTCGTCGTCGACAAGTCGTGGATCGAGGTGATCGGCTCCCGCTTCCTGATGGGCCTCGACGGTCTGTCGGTGCCCCTGGTGGCGCTCACGCTCCTGGTCACCCCGCTGGTGATCATCTACAGCTGGAACCACTTCCCCGAGCCGCACAACCCGAAGGCGTTCCTCGCCCTCATCCTGGTGCTGCACACCGGCATGCTCGGGTCGTTCGTGGCGCAGGACCTGATCCTGTTCTTCGTCTTCTTCGAGGTCGTGCTGCTGCCGATGTACTTCATGATCGGCGTGTGGGGCGGCGAGCAGCGCCAGTACGCATCGCTGAAGTTCTTCCTGTACACGATGTTCGGCTCGGCGCTGATGCTCGTCTCGTTCATCGCGCTGTTCATCCTCACCAAGGGCAACACC
Source organism: Acidimicrobiales bacterium (assembly GCA_035525365.1). Taxonomy (GTDB): domain Bacteria; phylum Actinomycetota; class Acidimicrobiia; order Acidimicrobiales. The sequence continues at coordinate 367 of DATLEK010000022.1, read as the reverse complement.
GATCCGAACGGCAGCTTCGCGTTCTCGTGGTTCATCGCCCACGGCTCCGGGCTGGCGACGAACACCGCGGTGTGGATCTTCGCCGGGATGTTCATCGGCTTCGCGGTGAAGGTGCCGATGTTCCCGTTCCACACCTGGCTGCCCGACGCCCACACTCAGGCGCCCACCCAGGGCTCGGTGATCCTCGCCGCGATCCTGCTCAAGCTCGGCACGTACGGCTTCGTGCGCATCGCCCTGCCGTTCTTGCCCCAGGCGGCGGTGAAGTGGGCGCCGTTCATCGGCGCGCTGGCCGTGATCGGGATCATCTACGGCGCGCTCGGCTGCCTCGCGCAGAGCGACATGAAGCGGCTGATCGCGTTCAGCTCCG
>DATLEK010000012.1:0-3720 GCA_035525365.1 Acidimicrobiales bacterium | reverse complement strand
GGCCACGAAGCGCTCGAAGCCGGCCGCCTTCAGCCCCGGGACCAGAACCGTGGAGGCGAATGCACCCGCTCCGACCAGCCCCACACCCGTCGCCCCTCCGCCGGCCGGCGCCCGCAGGCGAACAGGGGCGCCCGCCGAAGCCTCGTCCGCACCAGAGTAGGTGAGCACCACGCCCACGCACGGCTCCTCCCGCCGCTCGATCAGCTCGTAGGCGTCGGGCGCCTTCTCGATGGGGAAGCGGTGAGTGATCAGGTCGGCCACCGCCAGGCGCCGCGACGCCAACAGGTCCAGCACCGCCTCCAGGTTGCGCCCCTCGGTCCAGCGCACCTGCCCGGCCGGGTAGTCGATCCCCCACTCCTCATAGGCCCGCTCGTAGCGCCCGGGCCCGTAGGAGCGAGCGAAGCGCAGCGACAGCTCCTTCTCGTAGAACGGCGTGCGCTCCAGGTGCACCCCCACGTCTCCCACTATCACCACCGGCGCCCGGTCCCGTGCCAGCGCCGGCGTGCGTGCCACCAGGTCCGACGAGGACGACGCCGCGCACACCAGCACCGCGTCGGCGCCCCGCCCACGTGACCACTCCAGTACCGCGTCGGTGGTCTCCGAACCACGCTCGGCCAACGCCAGAGCGCCTGAACCCCGAGCTAGCGACAAGGGATGCTCGGCCACATCGATGCCGGCCACGTCCAGCCCCGACGCCTGGGCTAGCCGCACCGCCAGCTGGCCGACCAGGCCCAACCCCAACACGACAATCTTCGCCCCGGGCCCAAGCTCGGCCAACCGGAGCCCGTGCAAGGCGATGGATGCAATGGTGGCGAACGCCGCCTCCTCGGCCTCCACCCCCGCCGGCACCACCGCACACAGCAGCCCCGGCACCGCCTGGTACTCGGCGTGGTTGGCCTTGCCCGCCCCAGCGGTGGCCACCATCTGACCAGGCACCAGGCCCGACACATGACGACCCACCTCCACCACCACGCCGGCGGCCGAGTAGCCGAGAGGAAGGTCGGACTCCAACCGCGATCGCACCGCCCGGGACGCCTGCACCACCCCCTCGGCCTTGGCCTTGCGGATCACCTGTCGCACCAGGTCCGGCCGCGCCCGCGCCTTCGCCAAAAGGCTCGACTGGGCCAGTGAGGTCAGCGCTCGCTCCGTCCCCGAGGAGATCACGCTGGCCACGGTGCGCACCAGCACCTCGGTGCCGTCGATGCTGGGCCGGGGCACCTCGAGCACCTCCACGGCCCCCCCGGAGAGCGGTTGCACCACCTGTCGCATCCGGCTCTTCCTAGTCGTTGTGCGCAGGCTGCGGGCCTCGCCAGACGAAGTTTGGAGACTGGACCAAAGGTGACGATCAGGCCAGCTTGACGGCGGCGAACACCAGGCCCACGAGGGTCGCATTGCTGGCCACCATCCCGAAGAACATCGTCCGCAGCACCTCCGAGGTGGCGGCCTTGATCTCGCCCCGCACCTCCGCGTTGCCGGTCTTCATTTCGCTGCGCAGCACCGACATCTCGGCCCGCAGCTCCACCAGCTCGCCGCGCAGCTCGCTCCCGAGAACCGACATCTCGGCCCGCAGGTCGCGACCGAGCACCGACATCTCGCCACGAAGGCCGCTACCGAGCGCGACCAACTCGGTGCGGGTGGCCACCTCGCCCCACCCGACGGGGGGGACCAGGTTCATCATGATGGTCGCCCGCTCACTGCCCATGGCCTCTTCGTACCACTGAAAGATCTGGTGACGTTCATACTCGGTAACCGACACGGTGCACCTCCTGCTTGGTGGGCTGGGGGGTGGCCGAAGTCACCGATGCGGGCCGGGACCCGTGCCAAAACGATACCAGCGCCCTGTGACCGACCTCGGTGCCGACCTCGTGCATGTTCGCCAGTTGCATGGTCGTCAAAGTCGAAAACATTCTCTGGGCCGGAGGAGCCCGAGGAGGAGTAGGTCAACACCACGCCCACACACGGCTCCTCCCGCCGCTCGATCAGCTCGTAGGCGTCGGGCGCCTTATCGATGGGGAAGCGGTGGGTGATCAGGTCGGCCACCGCCAGCCGCCCCGACGCCAACAGGTCCAGCACCGCCTCCAGGTTGCGCCCCTCGGTCCAGCGCACCTGCCCGGGCGGGTAGTCGATCCCCCACTCCTCATAGGCCCTCTCGTAGCGCCCCGGCCCGTAGGAGCGGGCGAAGCGCAGCGACAGCTCCTTCTCGTAGAACGGCGTGCGCTCCAGGTGCATCCCCACATCACCCATTACCACCACCGGCGCCCGGTCCCGTGCCAGCGCCGGCGTACGGCCCACCAGATCCGACGACGACGACGCCGCGCAGGAACTACCCCGCGAGCAGCCGGGCGTGGCGGAGTTCGTCGATCGCCTGCTCGGGGACCCCGACGACGTCGAGATGAACCAGTTTGCGCTCACCCGGGCCGCTGACCACGTCGACGACCCTGGCCAGGAACGGCTCCTCCTCGTCGCCGGCGACGAGGAGCGCGCCGGGGACGACCCGCTCAGGCTCGGCGGCTCGGTCGAGGAAGGTCCACACGTATCCGGTCTGGTCGATCTGGGAAACATCGGCGGGCAGCGTGATCCGCACAGTGGGCTGGTCGTTCATCGCTGCCTCCTCAGGTAGAAGGGGTTCGGGTGCGCCTCGCCCAATAGGTCGAGGAGACGCCGGGCCTCAGCTTCAGTGTAGGCACCCAGCACGATGTCGTAGTGCGCAGCAGCGAAGGTCGGCAACAGGACAAACCCCGCATCGAGGAGCTCGCGAGCGCGTGCCTTGGCGTACCTTCTCCTGGTTCGCAGACGGGGCCCGGCAAGAAGGTCTTCCACCGTCCGCCCCCCGACGGTCGCCTCGGCGGAAACCGCAACGAGAGGCGCTCCCCTCCAGCTGAATCGACCCCGCGCGTCGTCCGCGTTGCGAAGAAGGCCCTCGACATCGAGAGGCGAGCCCCGCAAGACCAGGTCAGCATCGGGTTCGAGCTGTTCGGCGGTCCGTAGGTAGTTCTCTATGGGTTCGAGCATGTCTGCTCCTTGCCGCGAGGGAACAGGGTCTCATTCGCATGTAGATCGGCGACGCCATTGCCGTCCGTGCCGTGTTCCCACCACTCCCAATCCTGGTCCTCGTCGGCCTCCGTGCCCGCCGGCCCATCACGGCCGCGGGCGCCCAACAGCCCGGCGATGCGATCGCGCCGTGTCTTCTCCCGGTGGCAGCGCCAACATCGGCCCTTCAGGTTCTTGAACGAGGTTGGCCCGCCATTGGCCACCGGATCCACGTGGTCCCACTCCAGTCCGTAGCGCCGGCCACAGCCCGGCTCGGCACACACCACCCCCTCGAAGCCCGGCGCGTCCCCCAGGTCCAAAGCGGTGCGCAGCTCGGCGCTGATGTGGCGCCCGTAGTGGACCACGGTGTCGATCTTGGTGCCGTCGTGGACCACGGCCTTGATGAAGGCGTCGTCCTCCGCCGCCTCCCGGGCCGCTGAGGCCGGTACGGGGCCTCCGCCCATGACGTGGCAGGTCTCACCCTCCTCGCCATGTCCACGGCGGTAGGCGCGAAGGTCACACACGATCACCACATCGGCCCGCCGCCCGTTCCCCCGGCCCTGACCTGAGAGCATCTTGGCCAGGGCATCGGCGGCATAGGCCTCCCTCGACTCGGTGGAACCACTGCGACGGGCCTCGCGAGCTATGCGGTCGGCCTCGGCCTCCAGGCGGTTGATCAAAGGGATCCCC
>DATLEK010000095.1:0-21239 GCA_035525365.1 Acidimicrobiales bacterium | reverse complement strand
CGGGCCCGTTCGATGAAGGAGATCGCCCGCACGCTGGACATCACCCACGCCACGGCCCGCGAGCTGCTCGGCCGGGCCATCGAGAAGGTCCGGACGAGGGTCGCCCTGGAGGCCTGACCGCCCCCGGTACCATCGGTGGGGTTGACTCCCCACCGGTCATCCCTTCTCCGTCACGGCGCAGGCGCCCCACAGGCCGCGCCGTGCCGCCCGTGCCGCCAGCTCCTGGTCGAGCATGGCCCGGCCGTGGAGACCATTGGGCGGGATCACCAGCAGCCGGGCGTATCCCCCGGCCAGCAGTTCGTCGTTGAAGCGGCGGCCGTCGAGCTCCACGTAGGCCAGGAGGCGGCCGTAGCGGTCGCGGCGCTGGCGGTCGAAGCTGAGCCGGACCGTCCGGCCGGACAGCCGCCGCTTCGTGAAGGCGGAGGCCTCGGGCCCGTAGCAGCCGACGGGGCGCGAGATGTCGACGGTTTCGGGTGTGTCCACGCCGAGCAGCCGCAGGCGCTCCCGGCGGCCGCCCCAAGCGACGTCGACGGTGTCTCCGTCGACGACGGCGACGACCCGGGCCGAGTTCCCCCGGGGGCCGTTGGAGTGCCGGGTGCCACCGAGGCGCCAGCCGACCAGCGAGGCGGCGGCCAGGGCGGCCACGAGCACCGCCCAGTGCTTGGGAGCTTTACGTGCCTCTCCCGACGGCGTTCGCATCAGGGGCGGATCGTACCGGCGGCCGGCCGGGCGACCCGGGGGATTTCCCCATGACCGGCGTGACCACCGGAGGGCGCCCGAGGCGCCGCAATCTCCTGCTCGTCGTCATGGCGCTGGTGGTGTCGTCCCTGGCGGCGTCGGCCACCGCCGTGGCCCTCGGCAGCCGCACCGATCTGTCGTCCTCGCGCCGCCGGGTCGACGGCGCCTGGGCGAAGCTGCGTCCTGCCCTCACCGCCCGGTACCGGACCCTCGGCGAAGCGGCCGCCGTGACCCGGGCGCGCCTCGGTGCGGAGCGGGCCGTTCTCGACGAGATCGGCGGCGCCGTGGCCGCCTGGCCGGGGACGGCCCGGTCGGCCACCGACCGGCAGGTGGCGGAGGCCGGCCGGCTCGAGGGCCTGGCCGGACGGTTGGCGGCGACGGTGGCGACCACCCCGCGGCTGCGGGCGGCGCCGGAGGTCACCGAGGCTCTGCAGCGGCTGCAGCAGACCGACAGCGCCAGCGCCCGGGTCGCCTACAACGCCGCGGTGCTCGCCTACCAGCGCGCCCGGGGCGGGTTCCCCCGTCGGCTGGTGGCCGGCGCCCTCGGCTACGACGACCGTCGTACGCTCGAAGTCCCCGCCTAGCGGACCGGACCGGTGGAGAACGATCGATGAAACTTCTGGTGGTGGGTGGCGCCGGCTACATCGGCAGCGTGGTGGCGGCCCAGTTGATCGACGCCGGGCACGAGGTCACGGTGGCCGACAACCTGTCCAAGGGCCACAAGTGGGCGATCCCACCGCAGGCCGCCTTCGCCGAGGTGGATGTGGCTGACGCCCCGGCGCTGGTGGAGCTCCTCGCCGGCGGCTTCGACGGCGTCCTCCACTTCGCCGCCCTGTCGCTGGTGGGCGAGTCGGTCACCGAGCCGGCCCGCTATTTCCGCACCAACGTCGCCGGCACCATCAACCTCCTCGACGCCATCCGGGCGGCCGGAGTGGAGCGGCTGGTCTTCTCGTCGACGGCGGCCACCTACGGAGAGCCCGACGACGTACCGATCCTGGAGACGGCGGCCACCATCCCGACCAACCCCTACGGCGCCTCCAAGCTGGCCGTCGACATGGCCATCGGGTTCGAGTGCGCGGCCTCGGCGGCCCGGGGCCAGACCTTCGGCGCCACCAGCCTGCGGTACTTCAACGTGGCCGGAGCCTCCGGCGACTACGGCGAGCTCCACGACCCCGAGACCCATCTCATCCCGCTGGTCCTGCGGGTGGCCGCCGGCCTGCGGGAGTCGGTCCAGATCTTCGGCACCGACTACCCCACCGACGACGGGACGGCGGTGCGGGACTACATCCACGTGGAGGACCTCGCCCGCGCCCACCTCCTGGCCCTCGACGCCATCACCCCCGGCACCCACGGCATCTACAACCTCGGCAACGGGACGGGCTTCTCGGTCCGCCAGGTGGTCGAGGCGTGCCGGGCCGTCACCGGGCACCCCATCCCGGCCATCGAAGTGGGCCGCCGGGCGGGCGACCCGGCGGTGCTGGTGGCGTCCAGCGACAAGATCCGCCGGGAGCTGGGCTGGGTCCCGGAGAAGGCGGAGCTGGAGGCCATGGTCGGCGACGCCTGGGCGTGGATCCAGGCCCACCGCCACCGCCACTAAGCCTCAGCGGCCGGCGGTTCCCGGCCACCACAGGGTGACCTGAGGACGGGGGCCCGGCGACGGCTCGAGCAGGGCGGCCACCTCGGCGTCGCGCTCGGCCCCCAGGCACAACCGGCGACGGGTGAAGGCGACCATCTCCTCCCGGTGGTCGGCGTGCCATCGGGGTGGGGCGTCGTAGGCCTCGAGGCCGACGTCGTAGCCCAGCGCCCTCAGCACGGCGGCGGCGTCGGAGGCGGTGGGACGGGTGGGACGGGCGACTCCGTGGAAGTGCTCCCACAGCGGGTTGAGGGTCGCCTGGGGATGCTCGGCGGTGATCTCCACCACCACCCGCCGCCGGGCGTGCCTGGTGAGCGCCTCGACGAACGGGACCAGGTCGCCCACGTTGTAGAGGACGTGGTGGCAGACGACCACGTCGGCGGGGCTGATGTCGGCGGCCACGTCGGGCCAGGACCCCTCCACCTCCCGGTGGTCGATCCCCTGGCCCCCGGCCAGGTCGGCGAAGGCGGCCAACATGGCGGAACTCTGATCGACGGCCGGGACGGCCGCTCCCGGGGGGCACAGCGGCAGGCTGGCCGCTCCCCCGCCGGCCCCGACGTCGAGGACGGACCCGCCGTCCGGGAGCGCTTCGAGGGCCCGGCGCAGCGACGGCGACGGTGCCGTCTCTCTGGCTGCCACCGCCTCCTCGGCCGAGCGGGCGAAGAGGCGGGTCGGACAGCCCCAGGGGGTCTCGGGGGCGCCGGCCAGGATCTCGGCGGGGATCTCCCAGGACTCGAGGTCCTCCCGCCACCGCCGGGCCGCGTCGAGGGCGCGGTGCGTTCCAGGGTCGTCGGTCATCGCCAAAACGTATCCATGACCGTGTTATCGATGCTGCGTCATCCACGAACGGAGGTCGGCGCCTTTACCCTGAAACCGTCATGGATGCGGCGGTGGCACTCGGAGCGGGGTTCCTGCTGGCGCTCGTCGCTTTCCGGCGCGCCCGGCGCGTGCGCACCCCGGAGGTCCGCCGGGTGGAGGCCCGTTCGGCCGCCGGCCCCCGCTCCCGCCGGCTGGCGCTCGCCGTCCTGGCCGTTCTGCGCGTCGCCGTCGGCGTTCTCGCCATGGCCGGGATCGTCTGGCTGGCCCGGGAGCTCTTCCGGTGACGATCGCCAATCCGGACCCGCTCCCCGAGGAGCTCCTCCGGCCCCATCCCCGGCGGCTCTCGCCCGACGCTCCGCTCTACGACGAGATCATGGCCGCTCACGATGCGGCCGTCCGCCGTGGCTCCGGCCGCTACCGCGACCCCGAAAGCGGGCTGTGGGCCATGACCGCCGTCAACCTCTGGGAGCGCGGCTACTGCTGCTTCTCCCAATGCCGCCACTGCCCCTGGGTCGACCGCTGAGGGTCAGGCACTGGCTCCGAGCATGCCCTCGTGGGCCCGTTCGATGCGGGCCACCTCGTCGACCGGCGCGACCCACCAGAAGTAGCGGATGGTGGCGTCCCAGTCGGCCAGCAGGGCGGCGGCCAGCACCGAGCCGGTGTGCTCCCGGTGGCGCTCGACCAGGAAGCGCAGCTCACCGGACTGGGCTTCGTTGGGCCGGCGCGACTCCACCAGCTGCGAGTTGAGCCGGCCGCTGAGCAGCCCCTCGGGGTCGTAGACGTAGGCCTCGCCGCCCGTCATCCCGGCGCCGAGGTTGCTGCCCACCGGCCCGAGGACCACAACGGTCCCGCCGGTCATGTACTCACAGGCGTGGTCGCCGGTGCCCTCGACCACGGCGTTGGCGCCGGAGTTGCGCACACCGAAGCGCTCTCCGGCGGAGCCGGCGATGAAGACGTCCCCGCCGGTGGCGCCGTAGAGGCAGGTGTTGCCGGCCAGGACCGGATCGCCGGCATCGTCGGCCGGGGGACGGATGACGATGCGGCCGCCGCCCATGCCCTTGCCCACGTAGTCGTTGGCCTCGCCCACGAGTTCCATCTCGATGCCTTCTGACAGGAAGGCACCGAAGCTCTGGCCGGCGGAGCCATCGAGGTGGATGGTGGCCGAACCGGATGGCGGGCGCCCTCCCCACTCCAGGGCGATGGCGCCACCGAGGGCGGCGCCGATGGTGCGGTCCCGGTTCGTGATGGGATAGCGGAGCTCGATGTCGTCGCCCTCCCAGACCCATCGGAAGGCGTCGGCCTCAATACGGTCCCCGAGCACCGATCGCGGCCGCTGCACGGGGAGGGTCGCCACGAAGTGGCGGGAGCCGGCCGGGTCGAAAGCCTCGGGAAGGGCCAGCACCGGGCTCAGGTCGATCGAGTCGGTGCGGGGGTTCCCGGTGCGTCGCTGCCGCAGTGACTCCACCCGCCCGATGGCCTCGTTCATCGTGCGGAAGCCGAGCTGGGCCAGCATCCGGCGCACCTCACCGGCTACGAAGAGGAGGTAGGTGGCCACACCCTCGGGTGTCCCCGTGAACTTCTCCCGCAGGTGGGGGCGCTGGGTGGCGATGCCGGTGGAGCAGGTGTCGCGGTGGCAGGCCCGCAGCATGATGCAGCCCTCGGCGATCATCGCCGCGGTGCCGAAGGAGTACTCGTCGGCTCCGAGCAGGGCGGCGATTATCACGTCGCGGCCGGTCATGAAGCCGCCGTCGACGCGGATACGGGCCCGGGCACGCAGACCGTTCTCCATGAGGGCGGACTGGGTCTCGGCCAGCCCCAGCTCCCAAGGCATGCCGGCGTGCTTGATCGACGAGAGAGGGGAGGCTCCCGTACCGCCGTTCCAGCCCGAGATGTGGACCACGTCGGCGAGCGCCTTCACCACGCCGGCGGCGATGGTCCCCACGCCGTCCTCGGCTACCAGCTTCACCGACACGTCGGCGTGGCGGTTCACCTGCTTCAGGTCGAAGATGAGCTGGGCCAGGTCCTCGATGGAGTAGATGTCGTGGTGTGGCGGCGGGGAGATGAGGGTGACGCCCGGCTGGGTGTGGCGGAGGCTGGCGATCTCGTCGCTCACCTTGTGGCCGGGGAGCTGGCCGCCCTCTCCGGGCTTGGATCCCTGGGCGATCTTGATCTGCAGCTCGTCGGCGTAGGCGCAGTACTCGGGCGTGACACCGAAGCGACCCGACGCGATCTGCTTGATCTTGCTGTTCTTGTCGCCGGTCGCCTGGCCCCTGGTGTGGAACCGGTACCGGGCCTCGCCGCCCTCGCCGCAGTTGGAGCGGCCACCGATGAGGTTCATGGCCTCGGCCAGGGTCTCGTGGGCCTCGCGGGACAGCGAGCCATGGGACATGGCCCCGGTGGAGAAACGGGTGGCGATGGCCGAAGCCGGCTCGACCTCGTCGAGAGGGACCGGGTTCACGCAGGGCACGAACTCCAGGAGGTCGCGCAGCTCGGTGGGCGGCCGGTCGTTGACCAGGGTGGCGAACTCCTCGTAGGTGGGCTCGCTGTCGGATCGCAGGGCCCGCTGTAGCAGGTGGGCGGCGTTCATGTTGTTGAGAGCGCCCACCACCTCCTTGTTGTGGGTGTGGTACTCGCCGCCCCGCTTGAGGTCCCGGTAGAACCCGGGGTTGCCCAGCCTTGGCAGCTCGTCGCCTTCCGGGGGCCAGGCGACCTGGGCGTGCAGGGCAATGGCATCCTCCCCGAGGGCGTCCCAGCCGATTCCGCCCACGATGGACGGCGTACCCTTGAAGGAGGTGCCCACCACGTCGGGGCCGAGACCGACGATCTCGAAGATCTGGGCGCCTCGGTACGAGTCGACGGTGCAGATGCCCATCTTCGACATCACCTTGAGCACACCGTCCTCCACCGCCGCGTGGTAGCGCTCCTGGGCGTCGGGACTGAGCATGTCGGAGTCCTCGGTGGCGTCGGCCTCGGCGGCCACGCTGAAGAGGGCCAGGCGGGGGCAGACGGCGTCGGCGCCGTAGCCGAGCAGGCAGGCCACGTAGTGGACATCGCGGGCGTCGTCGGCAGCCACGATGAGGCTGGCCGCCTCACGGAGACCGCAGTCGCCGAGCCGGTGGTGGATGGCGCCGGCGGCCAGGAGGGCGGGGACCGGTACGCGGCCGATTGATGCCGACCCGTTGTCGATGACCAGCACCGCCTTGCCCGAGCGGACCACGTGCTCGGCCTCGTCGCACAAACGACCCACGGCGGCCTCGAGCCCAGCTGCTCCGTCACCCACAGGGAAGCTGGCGTCGAGGCGGGCGGAGCCGAAGTCGCCGTGCTCCTCGTCGGCCAGGACCTCGATGGCACTGGGATAGAGGAAGAACGAGCTGAGAGAGATGAGACGGGCCGCCTCGGCCGTCTCGGTGAGCAGCGGCCGCCGGGGACCGATGAGAGTGCGCAGGCTCATCACCAACCGCTCCCTCAGGTGGTCGATGGGCGGGTTCGTCACCTGGGCGAACCGCTGCTTGAGGTAGTGGTGGATGGGTCGGGGCCGATCGGCCATCAGGGGCAGGGGCGTGTCGTCGCCCATCGAGAACACCGGCTCCTTGGCGTCGGTGGTCATGGGCTTGAGCACCATCCGCAGCTCTTCGGTGGTGTAGCCGTGGGCTGCCTGGCGCCGGGCCAACTCGTCGGCCGCCGGCGGCTCCTGCACGGGGCGGCCGTTGCTGACCTTGCGCAGGCCGTCGGCGGCCCAGCGGCCGTAGGGGCCGAGGGCGGCGAGCCGCTCCTTGCATTCCCGATCGAGCACTACGCCGCGGGTGGGGTCGACGAAGAGCATCTCGCCTGGTCCCAGCCGGCCGCGGCGGACCGAGCCGTGGCCCGAGATGTCGACGGCGCCGGCCTCCGAGCAGCACACGACCAGCCCGTCCTCGCAGATGGCGTACCGCAGTGGACGGAGGCCGTTGCGGTCGAGGGCGGCGCCCACGCCCAGGCCGTCGGTGAAGATGAGCCCGGCAGGGCCGTCCCAGGGCTCGACCAGGCAGGCGTGGTACCGGAAGAAGCCCTGGACCGCCGGGTCCAGGTCCCGGGCGCCTTCCCAGGCCTCTGGTACCAGCATCGCCACGGCGTGGCGGATGTCCCGGCCCCCCTGCACCAGCAGCTCCACGGCCGAGTCGAGCTGTCCCGAGTCCGACTCGCCGTCGGCCAGGACGGGGTGGAAGAGCTCCTCGGGCCCCAGCCCGGCGGCTTCGGTGCCGAGCACGGATCGGGCCCGCATGCGGTTGACGTTGCCGGCGATGGCGTTGATCTCGCCGTTGTGGCACAACGCACGGAAGGGCTGGGCCCGCTCCCACGTGGGAAGGGTGTTGGTGGAGAAACGCTGGTGGAACACGGTGAACGGTGCCACGAACCGCTCGTCGGCCAGGTCCAGGAAGAACTGTGACAGCAGGTCGGCGGCCACGAGGCCCTTGTAGACGACGGTGCGGAACGAGCAGCTGGCCACGTAGGTGCCGGCCACCTCGGCGTCGATCCGCCGGCGTAGCCGGAAGGCGGCCGCCTCCAGGTTCGGGCTGTCAGGGGAGGCTGGAGCGAGAACGGCCTGGAGGATCTCGGGGCAGGTGCGGCGGGCCACGTCGCCCAGGGCCACGTCGTCGGTGGGCGGGGTACGCCATTCCACGACCTCGAGTCCCTCCTCCTTGGCCGCCCGCTCCACCGCCGGCCGGGGGTCGTCGCCGCGCACGAAGAGCATGGCCACGCCCCGCCCCTCGCCGAAGATGGCGGCGGGAATGGGCACGAGCAGACCGGAGCCGTCAGCGGTGCGGGCGTCGGCGGCCACCGCACCCCGGTGGATCACGCAGGAGAGGCCGTCCAGGGCGGCTTGGACAACGGCACGGGAAGAGCGGCCTTGGGCATCGGCTACGAAGCCGATGCCGCAGGCGTCACGCTCGGCAGAGGGGCGCATTGGTCACCTCGTTATCAGTGGGGACGGTCGGGCTTGTGGTGTGTCGCTACCGGGGCACCTTCTCCATTGAAGGATCGAGCGGAGGAGGCGCCATTGCCACGGGTACCGCCCCGGTCTTGCTGGACGGAAAGTGTAGCGCCGGCACCGTCTTCACGTTTCGAGTACATAGCGGGCGGAATCCGCCCGCTATGTACTCGAAACGGCGAGGGGAGGTCAGGCGGGGGGCCAGCGGTGCTGGCGGGTGGTGCGCCTACGGCCTTCGCTCAAGGCCCAGGTGCGGCGCCAGCTGGGGCCGGTGGGGCCGGTGAGGGCGGGGGTGGCGCCGCGGGCGGCCCGCTGGCGGGCCACCCACCAGCCGTAGGCCTGCTCATCGGCCAGCGCGGCGATGGCCTGCTCGATGCGGGCCGCAAGATCGCGGGCGTCCTCGCCCTCGGCCGGCGTGAGGGGATGACCGAAGGTGACACGGGTGGAAGAGGGACGGACCCCGGTGCCGCCCTTCTTGAGGATGCGCCTGGTGCCTTCGAGATGCACGGGCACCACGGGGATCCCCGTTCGCACCGAGAGGTAGCCCGCGCCGGCCCGGTGGGCCTGGCCCCAGCCGTCGGGACTGCGCCCGCCCTCGGGAAAGATGATGAGGCTCCAGTCGTCACGGAGCAGGTCGGTCGCCAGGCGGGTGGACTGGGGGCTGACCCGCACCCGCTCGATGGGGATTGCGTTTATCGACAGCGCCCAGACCGCTCCCTTGGCCCGCTTGTCGAAGAAGTAGTCGGCGCCGGCGGCGACGGCGGTGCGGTGGCGGAACCGTTCGGGGAGCGACGTCATCACCAGTGGCGTGTCGATGTGGCTGTTGTGGTTGACGGCGAATATCACCGGCCCGGCCATCGACTCGATCCGATCCAGCCCTTCGACCTCGGGGGCAGCGAGGGCATGAACCAGCGGACGGGTCACCCCGTCGAGTATGAGGGCTCGGGCCAGCCGGGCCGGGTAGGTGCGGGCCCAGGAGGTGTCGTAGTCGACGCCGGTATTCCGGACCGCTGGCGGCTTGGGGATCTGGCGCGGCCACGTGGGCGCGGTGAAGGGGAAGGCCAGCGGCCTCACTTCACGTCGGCCATGAGCAGGGGCGGGGCGTGCAGGTAGGTGATCGACGGGTCCCGGCCCACCACGTCGCTGGCCATCTCCAGGGCGTCCTGCATCGTGGATGCCGGTTTGAAGCCCATGCGGCGCACCGCCTTCACGTCACCCCCGACCACGATCACTCCGCCCAGATGGGACAGGGCGTGGGCGCACCAGTACCACATGTAGAAGGGGTGGACGCCGTGGTAGGCGTAGCTCGTGCGGTAGAGGTGGATGTACCAGGGATCGGTGGCGAAGCGCTCCTCGAAGTCCGCCTCGATCTTGAGCGGATCGGTGGTCTCGGCCAGCACCTCCTCGAAGAAGTCGATGTAGCTGGGGTGGTGTACCGGGTGGAAAGCCCACGGCGTGGGGTGGCGCAGGACCAGCACCCCGCCCTCCCGCACGAGGGGCTTGCCCCGGTACATGTTGAAGAAGTAGCCCAGGCCCAGGCAGGCCACGAGGATCGGGTTCATGATCGAGTTGACGTTGTAGGGGCTGATGTAGGGCAGGCCCATCATCAGCACGTCGGTCTGGCCCTGCACCTCCACCAGTTGCTGGCGGTAGAGGTTCTCGGTGGTGAGCTTGTGGACGGCCTCCACTTCGCCGGCCTGGACGCTCGCCATCTGGTGGGGCGCCTTGATCCCGTGGAAGATGGAACGGGCCAAGCGGGCCGGGGTGCGGTCGAGGGCGCGGCTGACACCCAGGAACGTGGCCCGGTCCTTGGCCCCCCATTCCCACTCCCGCCGCTGGAGGAAGGAGAACTGCTCGGGGAAGGTGTCGGTGTTCAAAGTGGTCTCGATCTGGAAGACCTTGATGCCGGAGGCGGCAATGTGGCGGCCCATCCGCCAATTGCTCGTGTGCAGCTCGGAATGGTGCTGGTCCATGAACGACTTGCTCTTCAGCATCGTCGCCACGTTGTGGTGGTGCTTGAGCGACCGGTACGAGGCGAGCCCGGTCGCCACGCTCTTGTGGCCCCCGTCCATGGCCACCAGGTTGATGTTGACGTACACGATGAGGTCGCTGGTGGCCGCCCGCTTGCTGATCTCGACATCCTCGCCGCGGTCGGTGGTGCCGAGGTGCATCATGGCGTCGGGGTCCTCGGCGTCGAGCTGTGTGAGCTGGCCCGAGGGGGCGAAGGCGTCGTAGACGCGGTCGCCGAGTGCGTGGCGCAGTTCGGCTTCGGTCATGCGCCGGTGAAGAGCGAGGGCGGCGATGAGGACGACGTCGTCCACGCCGGCATCCGCGGCCAGGTCGAGGACGGCTTCGATCACCCGTTGGCGCACGTCGGGCCGGCGCATGGGCGGCAGGGGGAGCGACACGTCGTCGAAGCAGACGGTGAGGCGCATCCCCGGCTTCAACAGCACCGGCAGGGGGGCGCTGTCGCCGATGGGATTGAGCAGCGCATGGCGAATGGCGGCGTCGGGATCGGCCAACGGCTTCACCGGCTCAGGGGGATAGATGACCCTGGATCCGGCAGGGAGACGCTCCATCTTGAACTTCTCGCCGTGCCAGAACAGCAGTGGGGGCGTGGAGCTATCCACGTCGAGGACGAACCCGGGCCTGGACATCAGGAAGTTGTTACGGCCTTTCTGGTGGAACGGAGGTCGAAGACGATCTTGACCGCGCCTCGTCGTCCGGAGTGGACGGCGTGGTCGAGGGCGGCCCGCCACTCCTCCAGGGGGTAGAGAGCCGAGACGAGGCGCTCGAGCTGTGTCGAAGCGACCAGCTCGAAGGCGGTGGCGAAGGTGGAGTGCCGGTAGGCGTAGGAGCCCACCAATCGGATCTCCCGTTGCCACAGGGGAGTGAGGTCGACGTTGACCGGGCCTGGCATACCCACGAGCACGACGGTCCCACGGGGGCGCACGATGGCCAGGGCATCGGCCAGTGAGGACTCGCTCCCCACGCAGTCGATCACCACGTCGGCACCGCCGGTGAGGCGGCCGTCCATGGCCAGTGAGCCGGTGGCCCGTCTCACGGCCCGCCGTACCTCTGAGGGGGCGGCCACGGCGCCGGCACCCAGTTCGCCGGCCAGACGCCGCTGCTCGGGGTGCTTGGCGCTGGCGATGACCGCGCCCGGGTGAGCCAGATGGCGCACGGCGGCGATCGTGCACAGCCCGAGGGTGCCGGAGCCGAGGACGACGACGGTTTCACCGTCGCTGATGGCTGCGGCCTGCACGGCGTGGACGGCGCACGCCGCCGGCTCCACCATCACCGCGGCCTCGTCCGTCATCTCTTCAGGAACGTCGTGGAGCTGACTCTCGTGAGCCACCAGGGCGCCTGACCAGCCGCCACCGGTGTCGGCGCAGTAGCCGGTCTGAAGGCCGGGCTGCAGGCAGCCGAATGCGATCCGCTCGCAGCTGCCGTTGTCGCCGCCGGCGCAAAACGGGCAGGGCGGGACGATGTTCCGGGCGGCGCAAGCCAGCACCGGCTCCAGTACGACGCGCCGTCCGTCCTCCAGATCGCCCACCACCTCGTGGCCGGGAACGAAGGGAAAGCTGACGATGGGCTCGAACCAGCGACTGCTGCGGGCGTCGACGGTGGCCAGGTCGGACCCGCAGATCCCGGCCAGGCGGGGAGTAAGGCGGTGCCATCCCGGGCCCGGAAGCGCCGGCGGCTCCACGTCGGCCAGCCGGAGCGGTCCTACTCGGGCTCCACGGCCGGCGGCGACGGTGGACGCCAGCCTGGCCGCGGCGAAGCGGGGAACAGAGCGTTCGAAGAGCAGCGCCTTCAACGGTCGCCTCCGGCCGCGCCCGAATGCAGGACGGGGGACCTACGCCGGCTATTGGCCCCCGGGCGGAGAAGGGGCCCGATTGGCAGCCGCTGCTTGCCGAAGCCCGGTGCCGAGGCCCAGTGCTCGACGTGCCAACCCCGCTTGCGGGCGATGGTGGCCAGCTTGGCTTCGGGGTTCACGGCAACGGGGAACCCGACCGCTTCGAGCATCGGCAGGTCCGAGGCGGAGTCGGCGTAGGCCACCGACTCCTCCAGCAGCAAGCCCTCGGCGTCGGCGTAGGCGGCCATGGCCAGAGTTCGGGCCTCGCCCGTGGGCGGCCCGGCCAGCAGCTCGCCGGTGAGGCGCCCTTCGGCATCCTGGCCGAGGCTGGCGCACACGATGTCGTCGAACAGCGGGCGCAGGGGAGCGACCACGAAGTCCAGGGCCCCGGTGATCAGCACGGTGCGGTGGCCGAGGGCCCGATGCTCACGGATACGGCGGATCCCGGCGGGAAAGGACCGGGCCAGGATCAGCGAGCTGAACATCTCCCACGAGTCGGTGAACAGCTGCTCCGCCGACGCCCCCTCGTAACGCCGGTAGAAGTGGCGCAGGAAGTCACCCCGGTCACGGCGGTCCAGGGCGAGAAGGGAGGGACCTTCGCGCAGGGTACGCAAACTGAACTGCACCCGCTCGTCCACCGGCAGGTGGCGGGTGGCGAGCCAGGCGTAGGACTCGACCACGTTGGAAGCGATGAGGGTGTTCTCCAGGTCGAAGGCGGCCATGTGCCGGGCCGGCGCGAGTACCGCCTTGCGGCCCCGCTCCTGGCGGGTGGCGGTCGTCTTGCGTCCCGCCGTCGTGCGCACCCGGGAGTTGGACACGATGGACGGCAGGTGGACGTTGCGCACGTAGTGGGCCCAGTCGATGACAGCAGGGTCGAAGCCGAACATGGCCTGGTCCTCGGGCGTCTGCGCGTCCCACAGTGCCACCAGGCGGTCGACGGCGAACACGGCCTCGGTCTCGGCGTAGGCGCCGTAGAGCTGGACGTAGCCGAGGGCCCGCTCGGCCTCGGAGCGACGCTCCTCGAACTTGGAGGACATCTCCGCCTGCTTCCCGCGGATGGGAAGCGCGCTCACGACCCGCTCGGCCGCCGACAGCGCCCGCGTCGCCCGAACCAGCTGGCGCTGTACCCGACCACGCGCCGGGAAGGACCACTCGGGCACCACGATTGGCTGACCAGCGGTGTCGTACAGGGGGTTTTCCCGGAACCAGGTGTGCACCAGGTTGACGAGCCGGCGGTATCGCAGCGGGTTGCGGTCGCCTGAGGCCACCTGGAACACATCGGGCCCGGTCGGCGCAGGACCGCGGGCGGCCACCGCTATCAGTGCGGCCACGACGAGGTCGACGGGGATCACGTCGACCACCCCCTCGGGGATGCCAGGGAACTGCTTCAGCAGCCCGCGTCCATACGAGATTATTACCGGCTCGGCCATGCGGAAGCCGCGGATCCAGCCGGCCTTGGGCTCGGCCAGGGCCGACTCGATGATGGACGGCCGCACGATGGTGAAGGCCACGCCGCCCTCGGTGCAGGCGTCCTGGAGGGCACGTTCGCCCAACGCCTTGGTGTAGGCGTACACGTCGGGCCATCCGAGGCCCTTGGCCCGGGCCCGTCCCGCCTCCACCATGGTGTCGGCCACCCACGCCACCCGCAGCTTCTCCAGCTTCTCGGCCAGCAACGGCGACCCCGCGGCACCCAGCTCGCTTCGGGCCTTCTTGGCGAAGCCGGCCAGTCGCTCCGGTGTCCGGCTGGCCGCGTCGGCGTCGCCCCGCGCCCGCCGAGCCGCATCGACTTCGCCCCGCCAGCCGACCTCGGAGGCGAAGGGAGTGTCGGCCAGCAGCGCCTCGGGGGAGCGACCCCGGCGGGTACCGGCGACGTAGGCGGTGGAGACGGCCACGAGGTGGGCCTTGGAGCCGGTGGCGGCGATGGCGGCCGCCACGCGGGCAGGGCCGAGCAGGTTGACCTCGACGGCGGCGTCGAGGGGGGAGTCGAAGCTGACGGCGGCTGCGACGTGGATCACGACGTCACAGGCCGCGAGGTGGGAACGACCTTCGTCGTCCAGACCCAGGCCGTCGGTAGCCACGTCGCCACCGAGCACCGCCACCCGCCGCTTGATCTCGGCGTCGAAGCTCTCGCCGTGCTGGGCCCGTAGACGGTCGAAGCAGTCGTTGCGGAACACCTCCCGCCGAGCCCGCTCGGCGGCGGGGGTGCGTCGTCCCGGACGGATGAGGAGCACGAGCTGGCAGCCAGGGACACAGCGCAGCAGGCGCTCCACGAGTGCCGTGCCGAGGAAGCCGGTAGCGCCGGTGATGGCAATACGCGCGCCGTCCAGGGCGTCACCGATCATGACTCTTGTCTACCGCAAGGAACTGGTGGGCTTCTGGGGCTGGTTTGTGCTCACACCAGTCGGACGTCGACAGCGGCGCCGGCGCCCGATGATCAGGTAACGGCGATCCAGGCTTCGAAGAGTGACGAGACGACGCTGCCGGCCCGGTTGGTGACACCGTCCACCTCGGCCAGATCGCTGTGCCACGCCCGGCCGGCCATGGAGGCCGGTGAGATCGTCCCGGTCTGGCGGGCCACGTTGATAGCCAGCTCGGTGGCCGCGTAGGAAACCAGGGCACGGTAGGACTGCGATGTCGTGGTCGCACGGAAGCGGGCGGCGCCGGGGGCCGATGAGGTGGGCCAGGGGAGAGCGAGGACCGTACGGGTACCTGTGGCCTCAGGGATGGAGGAAACCCCGGCGTAGGCGGCGGATGGCGGGACCAGTGGACCCAGCCGTGGGTGCCACGCGGAGCGGGCGGCGGCGCGGATGCAGCTGATGACGAGGTCGGTATCGCCGGCTACGGCGAGAATCATTGCACCGGAGCGGCGCAGGGTGGCGACCTCGGTGAGACAAGTCGTGTTCTTCCTGGCCGCGACCGTGGTCACATTGGCCTTGGACGCCAGGCCGGTGGCCAGCGCGGCGTCGGGGCCGCTCCCGACGACGATCCCAACGAGGCCGAAGGGGCCTTCGTTGCGGAGATCAGCGCCGAGCTGGGCCCCGACGGCCCTGGCCGAGGCCTCGGCAGGCACCACGTTAGGGCCTGTCACGAGGGGGTCGGCCGGGAATATCCAAGTGGTCGCCGTGGGGATTTCGGCTCCGAAGCCTCCGACTACGGCACTGACCTGGCCGGCCATGGCCTCGATGGCCGCTCTGTCCTCGGCCGGCGCCACGACCAGCTCTACGGGTACTCCTGCCACACCGCCGGAGGTGTTGGCCGCCTGCACCCGCCGCTGGACGACATCGCGCACTTCGGAGCCTTCCCTGGCCAAAGGACCCGAAGTGGGCACGATCAGACCGAGCCTGAGCGGCGAAGTCCAAGGCGGTCGGCTGGCGACGCCCAGGGCCGACTCCTGGCCTCCGGCTGCACCTTCCCTGCTCAGCGAGCCGGCCGAAGGTGTCGCCTCGCCATCCTCCAGAGGATCGGCCGCAGTTGGGCCTGTGCTCTGAGCCGGGGACTCCGGTGGCGACGAGCGGTCCGAAACCCGCTCGGCCAGTGCGCCCAGGTTTCCAGGAGCACGGTCGAGATTGTCGTCACCACGGTTGGGAGCGATGAGGTAAGCGGAGAGCAACAGGGCGGCCACCATCACCGGGCGCCAGCGGTTACGGGACTGCGCCGGCTCATCGACATCGTCGGTCATGGCGACGAAAGGCTGAGCCCGTAGCCAGGAGCGGACACGGGCCAGCTCAGCGGCGTACCGCCGACATTTTCCGCACCGGGCGACGTGGCCGCCGACGCTCTCGGAGCCTTCGCCGTCGAACCACGCGGCGATGGCCAGCTTGTGGGGGTGGTGGCCGATCACGGCGCGTTTCGCTCCCCGAGCAGCCGGACTGCTTTCTTGCGGGCGGTGTGGAGTCGGGACATCACCGTTCCCTTGGGAACCTTCTGGACGCTGGCGATCTCCTCGTAGGAGAGGTCCATGACCTCGCGCAGCCAGAGAACCTCGCGCAGAGGTGGTGAGAGACGCTGGAGGAGGACCCAGGCCGCAGCCAGTTCGAGGGCGGCGACCACGACATCATCGGCCGGCGGTACCGGCGCCAGGTCCTGCTCGTCGAGAACCGAGACGGCGCGGGTGGAGCGAAGACGCTCGAAGCAGCAGTTGCGCACGATGGCGATGAGCCATGGATCGAGCTTGGCCGGGTCAGCGGTGCCCCATGCCCGCCAGGCCTTGAACCAGGCCTCCTGACAGACATCCTCCGCTGCATCTGAGCCAAGGATGGCGCGGGCGTAGTGAAGGGCATGCTTGGCTCTCTGTCTATGAAAGTCCTCAAAAGTGGTCAGGGCGTCCAAGACGCACCTACCCCACAAAAGACGACCGAAAGCGGTCGAATATTCAACCGCTCCCCAATCTCACCACTCACCGCGCTAACGGTACCGTGCGGAACCAGGTCCATGCGGCGCGCGAGGCTGGCCGGGTGAAGGACCACGGGTATCTCTACGACCTGCTGCGCAAGCTCGGGTTGAGCGACTTCGGGGCCAGCACGGGCGAGGTCTTTCTTGTCCGCCCGTTCCGGGTCTTGCTACTGGTCCTGGCCGGAGTAGTCGTCGGACGCCTGGCGGCGCGGGCGGTTCGACAGTTCGTCAAGACCGCTCATTCCCGCTCTCCTGTCCGCAGTGGATCACTGCGAGCCGAGCAGCGGATGGGCACTGTGGGCAATGTTCTGGCCGGTATGGCGCGGGTGGCCATCGCAGTGGTCGTCCTGCTGCTCGTCCTGGGCGAGATCGGTGTCAACCTGGCGCCGTTGCTGGCGGGAGCGGGCATCGCCGGTGTGGCCATCGGCTTCGGCGCGCAGAGCCTCGTAAAGGACTTCTTGTCCGGCCTGTTCATCCTGTTGGAGGATCAGTACGGAGTCGGTGATGTCATCAACCTCGGTGAGGTCACGGGCACTGTCGAGGATCTCACTTTGCGGGTGACCCGGCTTCGGAGCACCGACGGGACGGTCTGGTTCATTCCCAACAGCGAGATCAAGCAGGTGGGCAACAGCTCGATGGAGTGGTCCAGGGCCTTGATCGACGTGCTGGTCGCCTACGACAACGACGTGGCTTCGGTCACCCGGGCACTGAAAGAGGTCGCTGTCGAATTCTCGGAGGAGGAAACCTGGCGGGAGTTCGTCCTGGAGCCGCCCGAGGTGTGGGGCGTCCAGGCCATGGGCGCCGACGGGGTGACGATCCGGCTCGTGGTGAAGACCGCTCCGCGTCAGCAGTACGCAGTGGCACGGGAACTCCGTGGCCGGATAACCGACCGGCTTCGCCGTGAGGGAGTGCGGGGACCTGGCCAGACGGTCGTGGTCACCACGTCCAGCGATGCCGGCTCACCGCCTCCGCCGGCGCTGCCCCCAGAGGGGCCGCTACCGGCAGCGGCGGAGTGAGCTGGCCAGTTCTCAGTCCTTGTTGAGGATGTCCTTCACCTTGTCGGCGGCGTCGCCGACCTTGTCCTTCACCGTGCCGGTGGCCTGATCGATCTTGCCCTCGCGCTGCAGATCCTCGTTGTCGGTGAGGTCGCCAGCGGCTTCCTTGGCTCTGCCCTTGATTTCATCGAAGTTTTCCATGGGCACGACGTACCCGCCGCTCGGTGGCGCTGAAACCGCTCGCCGTCAGCTTTGGAGGATCTCCTCGAAGAGCTCCAGGTGCTCCTCGACCATCCTTCTCGCCGAGAAGTAGCCCTCGACGGCGGCCCGGCAGTTGGCCCGGTCGATGCTGTCGAGGCGGGGGATGGTGGCGGCCATGTCTTCGATGTTGTCACAGAGGAATCCGGTGACACCCTCCTCGATGACCTCGGGGGCGGCGCCTTCGGGGAAGGCGATCACCGGCGTACCGCAGGCCAGCGCCTCCACCATCACCATGCCGAAGGGCTCGTTCCAGCGGATCGGGAAGAGCAGGCACCTGGCGTTGGAGAGCAGCTCCAGCTTCTCTTCGTGAGATACCTCCCCGACGTAACGGATGTCGTCGTTGAGGTAGGGCTTGACGTTCGCCTCGAAGTAGTCGATCTCGGCCTGCTCCCGCATCTTGGCCGCGATGACGAGGGGGACACCGGCCTTGTAGGCGGCTTCGGTGGCGCGGTGGGCACCCTTGTCCGCCGACATCCGCCCGAGGAACAGGCAGTACCCACCCTTGCCGTCTCCGTAGGGAAAGGCGCTGGCCGGCACACCGTGGTGGATGACCCGCCTGATCGGGATGTCCGGAACAGGCCGGCGCTGGGCTTCGGATATACCGATGAGCGGAACGGTGACGGCGATGCGGCGGTAGATGTCGGCAAGCTCCTCGACAAAGGGACCGTGCATGGTGGTGACCACTTTGAGCCCCGGGAAGCGCTCGGAGAAGACAGGTCCCATGACCGTGTGGTCGTGGACGATGTCGAAATCCTTGGCCAGGTCGTAAGCGTTCATCACATGACGGAGCTCGGCAACCGAGGAGCCGATCGGCTCGGGGGCCGTTGGCAGGACCCATGCCTTCGGAACGGGGCAGGTGGAGTCGCCGGTGGTGTAGAGCAGGACCTCGTGGCCGGCGTCCTGAAATCCGGTGGCGAGCATGTCCACCACGAGTTCTGTGCCTCCGTAGCGGGTCGGCGGCACAGGGGTCCAGGGCGGTGCGATGACGGCGATGCGCATGGCCCCAGTGAACATCCGAGGGTGGAGGTGCTGCAATCCCGCCCATAGATCAGCCCGACCGGGATGGCGCCGGCTGGGACTCCTGCGCCCCCTGCGGTGCCGCGACGCTTCCTCTTTCGGGGCGGGCTGCCCAGCGGCCTAGCTTGGGTTCCGGTGGACGACATGTGGCGCCTGAGCGGTGAGTGCATGGTCGGCTTCGCCCGCCGGCCCAGGGGATGGCGTAGCGCACTCCCCTCGGCTCTCTCGCCTCTTTTCGGGCCGATCGCTGTGATCGGTGTCCGGTACGACGTGTCGCCGGTGGGGCCTTATATCGAGCTCTCGGTGGCCGAGCCGGCCCGGCTGGGGCTGCGGACCGGGCTGTGCGTCACGACCATGGCCGTCACGTCGCCGGCGGCCCGAGCGCTCTGCCGGCAGCGGTGGGAACTGCCCACCGAGGTGGCGGCCATGACGTGGTCGGGCGACAGTGAGGAGCGGTCCCTCGTGTGGGAGGAGCGGGAGATCGTCCTGCGGGGGCGACCGCGCGGCCCCTGGCTGCCGGTGATCCTGCCGTTGCGGTCGCTGCAGGGCGGCCCCTCGGGACCCGTGGTCGCTCCCCGTCGTATGAGGGGCCGCCTGCGCATGGCCGCCGTAGTCGTAGAGGCGCCTGAGGGTGACCGCCTAGCCACGCTGGCCGGCCGCCACCCCGGCGTGATGTCGGGCGCACTGAGCATGGTGGCCCACCCGCCCCGCCGCCCCACCGGGCTCTTCTCCAGCATCCCCCTGCGTGTCCCCAACCTCGCGCCGGGGCCGGAGCCGGCCGGCCTGACCGCTACCATGGCCGAGCTTCGGGCGTATGGCTCAGTTGGTTAGAGCGCAGCCTTCACACGGCTGAGGTCACAGGTTCGAGTCCTGTTACGCCCACGGTAAAAGTGCTGGTCAGGCGGTTGCGCCGCCGGGCCGGCCGACGCCAGCGAATCACAAAGGGCGCGTACAGGGCGCGGAAGGAAAGCTCAGGAGGGTCGCCGGATGGCGAAGATCGTGAGTCTGGAGCAGCGCAAGACGGAGGAGCTGGCCGCCGTGCTGGAGCACTACATGGCCCCGCTGGCGCCGATGGGGAGCCTGCAGGTGCCGGTGGCCAAGGTGCCAGACGTGGAGCGCTGGCGCCGGGCCGCCCGCCTTGCTGCCCACCGCTTGGGCTGGCGGGTCCGTACCGGCGTGAGCCGCGGCTACGTCTGGCTGGTGGACATACGAGAGCCTCCGCCGGAGGTGCTGGAGGCACACTCTCGAGAAGTGATGGACCGCCTCGACCGGCTCATCAAGGAGACGGAGGCTGCTGCCCACCGGCCTCGGCCGCGTCCGTATCAACATCATCGGTTCTGACCAGCCGGAGCGGCGCCGCCGAAGTCGACGTCGCTGACTCGAAGAGCGCGTCCAGGCGGTCGGCCAGCAGCGTCCCAGCCTCGGGGAACAGGGCGGCGTAACGGTCCTTGGTGAACTGGCTGGAGCGGTGGCCGGCCCACTTGGCGATCTCCAAATCGGAGGCCCCGATGGCGACCCACAGCGACACCGCGGTGTGGCGCATGTCGTGAAAAGTCGGGGCGGGCACGATGCCCGAGAGGCGCACGGCTCGCGCCCACTCCCGGCGGCGGAGGTTGTTGGCCCTGATCGGCCCGCCGTCAGGCGAGGTGAAAACGAGCGAGGTGCTGGGGAAGCGGCCACGGTGTCCCTCGATCTCGGCGAGGACGTTGCCGGGAATGGTCAGGGTGCGCCGGCCGGCCTTGGTCTTGGTCGGTCCTTCGAGCTACCCCAAGCGATCACCGTGCCGTCGCTCATCAGGGCGAGAGCGTTGAGCCCGCTGCTCGAGATGCTGACAGCCTGTCCGGGAAGGTCCACCTGAGTCGGCGTTCGAAGACCCTCCGACTGTCGATGCGGGTGGCTGTAGGTCCACACCGAGCCGTTGTCGAGGAGCAACAGGACAGAACTGTGGGAGGCGACGACGCTCACCACGGGCGAGGGAAGTCCCGAGACCAGGTGAGGTTCGATTTCGCCGACGTGTCCACCGGCGTCACCGAAGAGCATCCCGCCCCAGGTCAGTACCGCCCCGTCAGCGAGGAGCGCGGCACTGACACCACTCCCCGCCGCCACCGATACCGCCGCCCGAACTGTCGTCGCTCATGGAGAAGAGCGTATTGACATCGAGAAGCCTGTCACGGCCGGACGGAACCAGTGCCCTGTTGCTTCAGCAAAGTTGGCGCCCCGGTCGTCGTCGTCCGGTCGCCGCCGCCGCCGCGATCCCTCGTCTGCACTGTGTCCAGCCGCGCTGTCTGAGTTCCTCTCGACCTCAGCAGGACTCGGGCAGGCAGGAATCGCCGGGCCGGTTGCTATGCGGATCGGGCCTGGTCCTGATGGACGAGCTGGTGGACCCGTTGGTGGGAGACACCGAGCAGTTGAGCAGCGTCCCGGACGGTCATGCCGAGGTCGACGATGAGGCTCCGAGCAGCCGAGGCGGTCAAATGCTGAGCGCGGTCTGATAGCTCGCTTGCTTGAGCCCGAGTCGCATTCGCTCTGGCCACGACGTCCATGAGGTTCTCGGGG
>DATLEK010000089.1:0-7475 GCA_035525365.1 Acidimicrobiales bacterium | reverse complement strand
ACTGGTCGGCCGAGGGAACCGAGATGGCATAGCCGTTGTCGGCCACGACGAACAGCACCGGGAGGTGGAGGGTGCAGGCGGTGTTCAGGCTCTCCCAGAACTCGCCCTCGGACGTGGCCCCCTCGCCGAGGGACACGTAGGTGAGCTCGTCACCCTGCGCGGTGCACCCAGGCAGGTCGGGGCGGCGGGAGATGTAGCGGGCGGCCTCGGCGGAGCCCACCGCGTTCAGGCACTGCGAGCCGGTGCAGGACGACTGGGTGACGATGTTCTTGGCCTTGTGGCCCCAGTGGGCCGGCATCTGGCGGCCGCCCGAGGCTGGGTCATCGGCCGAGCCGACGGCCTGGAGCAGCACCTCGGTGGGGGTGACACCGAGGCCGAGCACGAGCGCCAAGTCTCGGTAGTACGGGAAGAACCAGTCGTAGCCGGGGCGCAGCTGCCGGGCCAGCGCCAGGAGCAGCGCCTCGTGGCCGGCACCGGAGATCTGGAAGAACACCCGGCTCTGCTTCTGCAGGGCCATCTCCCGGTCGTCGATGGCCCGGGAGATGCAGGCGGTGCGATAGTCAGCCAGAGCGTGCTCGAGCGGCACGCCGCGCAGCAGCGTCGGGGACTTGGACGAACGACGGGACATCACAGGCACGGTAGACGGGCGATTGAGGTCCCGGGGGACGCTCCTGCTACCTTGGCGGGGTCCTCAGTGGGCGCAGTCGCGCGCGCTGAGGTGTTCCGCTCGCCGATCCGCCAGCGGTCACGACCCCGTCGTGCTGCAGCGATCGATCGAGCCGGGCCCCAGTTCCCACCCTCCCGATTCGGAGAACCCCAACGAATGTCTGAGCAGATCGACAAGGCCAAGGCCGGCATCATCGAGGAGCATCGCCTCCACGACAGCGACACCGGCAGCCCCGAGGTGCAGATCGCGATCCTCACCAAGCGGATCAACCATCTGAACGACCACCTCCAGAAGCACAAGAAGGACCACCACAGCCGGCGAGGCCTGCTGATGCTGGTGGGCCGACGGCGGCGGCTCCTCGACTACGTCAAGAAGAACGACGTCGAGCGCTACCGCACGATCATCGCCAAGATGGGCTTGCGCCGCTGACAACCGATCTGCAGGACGGGCGGTCCATCAGGGACCGCCCGCTGCACATCTAGCGACAACCAAACCAACACATGGCGGCATCGACGAGTCAGCTGCCAGTTGCCGATCCCCGGGGGGCACCCCGGTGGTCGCCAACTGGGAACTGGCTCCCGCCGCCCGATCCAGCCCGGGGAGTCCTGGGCTGACCAAGGAGACAACCATGGCGGAAGCCATCACCGTGTCGGGGCCGATCTCCGGCACCGACAAGACACTCACCTTCGAGACCGGGAAGCTCGCCTTCCAGAGCCAGGGCGCCGTCGTGGCGTCGATCGCGGGCACCAGCGCCCTCGTCACCGCCAACGCCGCCAAGAGCGTGCGTGACGGCATGGACTTCTTCCCCCTCACCGTCGACGTCGAGGAGCGCATGTACGCCGCGGGCCGCATCCCCGGCAGCTTCTTCCGTCGTGAGGGCCGTCCCACCGACGCCGCCATCCTGGCGTGCCGTCTCATCGACCGCCCGCTGCGCCCGTCCTTCGCCGACGGCTTCCGCAACGAGACCCAGGTCGTCGTCACGGTCATCGGCTCGGACCGGCAGAACCCCTACGACGTGCTCGCCATCAACGGTGCCTCCGCGGCGCTGTCGATCTCGGGCATCCCGTTCCACGGCCCGCTCGGCGCCGTGCGCATCGCCTACAGCCAGGACGGCACCTGGGTACCGCATCCCACCTTCGAAGAGGTGGAGGACAGCACCTTCGAGCTCATCGTGGCCGGACGGGCCGTCGGTGACGACGTCGCCATCATGATGGTGGAGGCCGGTGGCACCGAGAAGGCGTGGGATCACTACGAAGCCGGCGCCCCCAAGGTCACCGAAGAGGTCATCGCCGCCGGGCTCGGCACCTGCAAGGTGTGGATCAAGGAGTCGATCGAGCTCCAGAAGGAGCTCGTGCGCCAGGTCGAGGCCGGCCGGGGCATCACCCCGCTGCCGTTCACGCCGGTGCTCGACTACCAGCAGGACGTCTACGACAAGGTCGAGGCCATCGCCGGCGACGCCCTCGGTCAGGCCGGCACGATCGCTGCCAAGGCCGAGCGCAACGCCGCCACCGACGCCGCGATCGCATCGGCAGTCGAGGGCATGGGCGAGGAGTTCGCCAGCCGCGTCAAGGAGATCAAGGAGGCGGCTCGCAGCATCCAGAAGAGCCGCATCCGTGCCCGCACCGTCAACGAGGGCATCCGCATCGACGGCCGTGGCCCGGCCGACCTGCGCACCGTCACCTCCGAGGTGGGCGTGCTCAGCCAGGCCCACGGCTCCGGCCTGTTCCAGCGTGGCGAGACCCAGGTGCTCAGCGTCACCACCCTCGGCATGCCGAAGATGGACCAGCTGCTCGACAACCTGGGCGACAAGCCCAAGAAGCGCTACATGCACCACTACAACATGCCGCCCCACGCCAACGGCGAGACGGGTCGCGTCGGCAGCCCGAAGCGACGCGAGATCGGACACGGACTGCTCGCCGAGCGCGCGCTGCTCCCGGTCGTGCCCTCGCTCGAGGAGTTCCCCTACACGCTGCGCCTCGTCTCCGAGGTGCTCGCGTCGAACGGCTCGACGTCGATGGGCTCGGTGTGCTCGTCGTCGCTTTCGCTGATGGACGCCGGCGTGCCGATCAAGGCACCCGTCGCCGGCATCGCGATGGGCCTCGTCTACGCCGAGGGCAAGTACACCACCCTCACCGACATCCTCGGCGCCGAGGATGCGTTCGGCGACATGGACTTCAAGGTGGCCGGGACCGCTGACTTCGTTACCGCCCTACAGCTCGACACCAAGATCGCCGGCCTTCCCGCCGACGTGCTGGCCAAGGCCCTCCAGCAGGCCCGTACGGCGAGGATGACCATCCTGGAGGTCATGGCCGGCGCCATCGCCGAGCCCCGTGCCGAGGTCGCGGCCACCGCTCCCAAGATCGTCACCCTGCAGATCCCGATCGAGAAGATCGGCGAGGTCATCGGGCCCAAGGGCAAGATCATCAACGCTCTGCAGGCCGAGACCGGCGCCGACATCAACGTCGACGACGATGGCAAGGTGGGAACGGTCACCATCGGGGCCAAGGACGGCTCCGCGGTGACCGAGGCGCTGCGGCGCATCGAGTTGCTCATGGACCCGCCCCGGGCCGAGATCGGCGCGGTGTACACCGGCCGGGTGGTCAACGTCACCAAGTTCGGCGCCTTCGTCAACATCCTCCCCGGCCGTGACGGCCTCGTCCACATCTCCAAGCTGGGTCAGGGCAAGCGGGTCGAGCGGGTGGAGGACGTGGTCGACCTCGGCGACGAGATCACAGTCCGCGTAGATGACATTGACCAGCAAGGGAAGGTCTCGTTGTCTCCCGTGGGCGACAACAGCGGTGGCGGTGGCGGCGGAGAGGCCCCTCCGGCGGCGCCCCGGCGTGCTCCGTCAGGTTCCGGCGAGTCACGTCCTCCGCGTGAGTCACCGTCGCCCGAACAGAGCCCCGCACCTGCGCCGGCCGATGGCGAAGTGGTGTCGTTCGAAGCGGCTTGGGAGAAGGAAGCAGCTACGGAGTTCGGGGATCTCGGTCCGCCGGCCTCTGAGGGGTTCGGCGGCTCCCGCAGGGAGGGTTCGGAGGGTGGCGATCGTGGACCGCGGCGAAACCCGCGTCGTGGGGGACGTCGGTAAGTCGCTTTGATAAAAGCGACTGAGCTCGACTGCGGGCTCACCGTGGTCACCGAACGCATGGCGGACGTGGCCTCGGTGAGCGCCGGCTTCTGGGTGGGCACCGGCTCCAGGGACGAGGAGGGGGCGCTGTTCGGCGCCTCCCACTTCCTGGAGCACCTGCTCTTCAAGGGCACGCCCACCCGTACCGCCCGCCAGATCGCCGAGGATGTCGACGCGGTCGGCGGCGACATGAACGCCTTCACCACCAAGGAGTACACGGCGTTCTACCTGCGGGTCCTCGACCGCAGCTTCGGTCTGGCTCTCGACATCCTCTCCGACATCCTCTGGAGCCCGGCCTTCCGCCCCGACGAGGTGGAGGCCGAGCGTCAGGTGATCCTGGAGGAGATCCTGATGCGGGCCGACGAGCCCGCCGACTTCGTCCACGAGGTGTTCACCGAAGCTCTGTTCCCCGACCATCCCGTGGGGCGTGAGGTGCTGGGCGACGAGGACAGCATCGAGGCCATGGCCGTGGAGGACATCGCCGGCTTCCACGCTCAGCACTACCGCCCAGGGAACATGGTGTTCGCCGCCGCCGGCCAGCTCCAGCACGACGAGGTGGTCCAGGACGTGGAGTCGCGTTTCCGGGGCAGCGCCGGCGGCGCCGGCCCGAAGCGGGTGGCGCCCGTCCAACCGCCGGTCAAGATGGCCGTCGACGTGCGCCCCACCGAGCAGGCTCATGTCATCGTCGGCGGCCGCTCCCTCGACAGCTACGACGAGGATCGCTATGCCCTGTCGGTGCTCAACCACGTCCTCGGCGGCGGGCTCTCCTCCCGGCTGTTCCAGAAGATCCGCGAGGAGCGAGGGCTCGCCTATTCGGTGTACTCCTACCGCAGCGGCTTCGTCGACACCGGCGTGCTCGCCGTCTACGCCGGCACCATGCCGGCACGCATGGACGAAGTCCTCGGGCTGATTCACGCCGAACTCGACGATCTGCGGGACAACGGTGTCAACGACCGGGAGCTGGAGGTGGCCAAGGGCCACCTGGCGGGGGAGCTGGCCCTGTCGCTGGAGGACTCCGCGGCCCGGATGAACCGCATCGGCCGCAGCCAGCTGGTCCACGGCTCGGTCCCCACGATGCCCGAAGTGGCGGCCAAGGTCGGAGCGGTCACCCTGGACGACGTGGCGAGAGTGGCCGAGCGTGTGCTGACCAACGAGCGGGTAGTCGCCGTGGTCGGCCCCGTCGACGAGACCGGCCTCCGCGCCCCTCGAGTCGCCTGAGAGCCTTACCCACCAGTCATAGACCTCGTCGTTCCGTGGACCGGACCTATCGTCGGCAGCCACGGATGTACGCGCTGTGGGCGCCGCAGCGGTCAGCGAAAGGCGGTTCGGCCGCGACTCCCGCTGGTACGATCTCGGCGTGGGCGAACGAGACGACAGCTTCGACGACTGGGTAGCGGAGGTGGGCGGCCCGGAAGCCATCGTCGCGATGGTTGACGACCTTCGGCGCCAGGTCGACGAAGGCCTCCTCCCCGGGTTCACTAACCGAGAGGACTTTCTCGCGCACCTCGGTCGCCCTTCTCGCCGCTCGGCGTGAGCTGGCAGGTCTTCGTACGCGCCACGGCCGGAGCCGACCTCGAGAACCTCGACGAAGGTGACAGGCAAACGCTGGCCTTCGAGCTGTTCGGCTGGGTCGAATCCGGACCCCCGAAGGAGACACGCCGAGATGTCCTCGGTGTCGAGATGTTCGATGACAGCACCCCGAGCGGGTTCTGCGTGACGTACGTCGTCGACGAGGACGACGAGCGAGTACTCGTGGTTCGCATCCGCAAGCCTCAGGGCGGGTGAGAAAGGGCGGGTGAGAACTCGTCGGCACCACATCACCCTGGACGACGTGGCGAGAGTGGCCGAGCGCGTTCTGGCCAACGAACGCGTCGTGGCGGTAGTCGGCCCCGTCGACGATGCAGGCCTCCGCGCCCCCCGAGTCGCCTGAGAGCCTCACCAACCGTTAGCACACGGAGTGAGCGCCCGGGCTTTTTCGTACGCGGACACAACCCTCGCCATCGACCCCGCTCCCTAGCATCAGGCCTAGCATCAGGCGTGTAGCGGGACAGCCGATGCAGTCCCTCGAGAGGCATCGCTGGCGCTAACGGCGAGGGCTGGAAAGTCCTTGCAGGCTGAGCCGGCTGAGGGGCTGAGAGCTACCGCGGCCGGTTCGGGATCGTGGGGATCACGCCGGGCATGGGAGTGCCAGCCTCCTTGCAGACGGTGAAGATGCGGCCGACCCGATTCACCACTACGTGGAAGGCGTCGTGGCGGGCACCGACAGGTAGCTCCTCATTTGCTGCATCCTGTTGAGAGGCCAGGGCATCCCGGGCCAGAGGGTCAAGTTCTTCGTTGATCGATAGCTTCGCCTCTTCGTTGACCCTCTCGAGCCGCTCCCGCAGGCGTCCGTGCGACTCCGGTGTCTGCTCTTTGCCACCCTGCAGCTCGACGATCTCGTCTCGGGCCTCCCGTGCTGCGGCACAGGAACTTTGCAGCGGGCCGTCGCTGACCACCGGAGCGGCGTCAGGTGCCCCGCTGCTGGTACACGCGCCGGCAGCCATGGCCATTCCGACCAACAGGACGCCACCGTGCATCATTGCTGTGCAGCGAGCTTGATGTCCGTGCGCTGGAAGGCGAAGACCCATGCGCCCTCGCCCGTGGCCAGATCTTGTGGTTCCCGATACCCGGAGACGTGGTAGCCGCCCGCTCCATCGTTCAGCGAGGGATCCCAGCGGGCGAAGAAGTCATGGCCTGTCACGCTGGCGGGAGCCAAACCTGAGGGGTTGCCCACCATGGAGGCGCGGTAGGCCCCCAAGGGCAGCTCCGCTGAGGTTGAGCCGGCGCCGAGGGCCACCCGGCGGGGGCAGGCGAACCAGGCCCAGTAGCCATGGCCTGCGGTCAAGGCGGCCGTGGCCGGCCGTTGCATAGGCGCCACCGGCGCCAAGGTCCAACCAGGAGTAGAGGGGGCCGTCAGCGGCCAACGTCGTGCCGTCGGGCACCCCCAGGAGTGAGTAGCCACGGGCGAACACGATGCCCGTCGGGTCACCGCCGGGCACGGACGGACATAGTCGGTTCACACCGGCCACGCCAGGGGTGGCCGAGGCGGAGTTGGAAATGTCGCCCAGGTCCCCGAACTCACTGACCGCCCGTATCGCGTAGTGGTACTCCTGGCCCGCCGCCAGATCCCCCACGCCCAGGCGCACACGTTCACCTGGGGCGACAACACACACCTGGCCGCACAGGGCCTGCGCTGCGTCAAAAGCGGCCTCGCCGACGATGGCGCTGGCGGACTGCTTGACCACATAGCTCGTTGCCGGCGCCGCTGTGCTCCCGTTGTCGGGAGCGGTGAACTCCAGCACGATCTCGCTGTCTGACACCGCGGTTGCCACCAGGTCGGTGACCGTGCCCGGCTGGGCCACGTAGGTGAACGTCGCCGCCGGATTGGGTGGGAAACGTTGGGACGACCCGCCGGCTTCGCTCGTCACCGTCACCTCGGTGATCCCGCGGGGGTGGGCAGGGACCGTGGCGGTGATCTGAGTCGGCGAATCGACGCTGAACGATGTAGGCACACCGCCGAACTTCACAGCCGAGGCGCCGGCGAGCCCGAACCCCGTGATGACGACCTGACTGCCACCCCGCGCCGGGCCTCTGGCCGGGCTGATCCCTTTGATCTCGGGAGCGGCAGTGTAGATCTCGGTG
>DATLEK010000084.1:0-8528 GCA_035525365.1 Acidimicrobiales bacterium | reverse complement strand
GCCCGAGGCGGTTCTTCGGTGCCCGGCGGAAGCGGCCGGTGGGTCGCTTCTTCGCTCGCTTGGTCCCTGAGATGCTCATAGGGTCATCATGACAGTCATTTCCCCAACGGGAAGGGCCCTTGACGCGACGCTGCCGGGCGGACCGGGCCACAGAGGACCCGTACCGCCCGGCAGCCGATCACTTGGCCTCAGGCGCTCCGGCGGGCGAGAGCCCGGCTGCGGGCGGCGGTGACCAGGCCGAAGCCACCCAGGCCGACCAGGCCGACGGCGAGCATGACCATTCCGGCGGTGAGGGGCTCGGAGGTGCGAGACGCCGGGCGCTCACCAGCGTCCCAGGCGTTGACAGGGACTGGTGCACCAGCGGGCGCGGTCACCTCGAAGGCGGCTCGGCCCACGCCGGCTTCGCCGGCGTCGAGGACCAGGTAGTACACGCCCGGGCTCACCTGGGGCACGGTGACCTCCATCTTGCCGCCCTCGGCGGGCAGCGAGGCGGTGGCCAGGGTGGGGCCGTTGATGGCGTTCCAGTGCACCGAGACCGGCGCCTTCTCCAGTTGGGCGGAGGCCAGCACGTTGAGCGCCACCCTCGAGCCCGCTTCGCCCATGGGCTGGCCGGCCAGCTGCATCACCGGCTGGCCGGTGCAGGCGAAGGCCATGCCGGCCGCACCCAACAGCGCGGCGGCTCCTCCGAACGCTGCTGTTACCAATCTGCGTCCACCCATCGTCCTGCTCCTCTCTCTCAGCCCGTTCCCGGTCTGCCTGGTGTTGTGATTCAAGTTAACTACACTTTCTCGGCGACCGCAAGAGCTTTTCACGATCTCTGCGGCGACGACTCAAGGATGGACGACCTCGCCCACCATGGATAGGGCAATTCCCTACCCAATCTTGCTCTCGGGGATCGGCCTCGGCCCGATCTGGGGGCTCAGGCCGAGAGTTGTAAGACGGCCGTCCAGGCCCAGCTGGGTCACCAGCCACAGCGCCTCGCGCACGATGGCCGGCGACATCTTCGACTCCCCCCAGCTACGGTCGTGGAAGCAGATCGGCAGCTCAACCAACCGCCCACCCGAGCGGGCCACCCGGTAGGCCAGCTCGACCTGGGTGCCGTAGCCGCACGCCCGCAGCCCGGCGATGCCGATCATGCGCAGACGCTCGGCTCTGTAGGCGCGGTAGCCGGAGGTGGCATCGTTCACGTCCAGGCCGAGGAGCAGATTGGCATACGCGTTGCCGGCGCGAGACAGCAGGCGGCGGTGCGCCCCCCAACCCGGTGTCGAACCACCGGCGACGTAGCGAGAGCCGATGGCCAGGTCCGCACCAGCCGCCACGGCGGCGACGAGGGTCGGGAGCGCCTTCGGCTCGTGCGACAGATCGGCATCCATGGTCACGATCACGTCATAGGGCCGGGCCAGGGCCCAGGAGAAGGCGTGGCGGTAAGCCTCGCCCAGCCCGGCCTTCGCCGGCCGGCGCAGCACGGTCACGCCGCCGAGGCCGGCGCCGACCGCCTCCGACACCGATGCGGTGCCGTCGGGGCTGGCGTCGTCCACCACCAAGATGTCGGCGGCGGGAAGGGCGGTCCGCGCCTGTGTCAGCAGCGCCTCGATGTTGCCCGCTTCCTCGTAGGTGGGCACGATGACCAGTGTGGCCGCCGATAACGCCGGCTCCGGCTCAACTGCCTGCGCCTGCACGTGCGTCATGTGGTTTTGCGGTCTCCTGCCCCGAGGCACCGAGAGCGCCGGGCGCGCCCCTGCTGGAGACGATAAGGAGGTCGGCCCCCGGTGGAAACCCGGCAATCCCCCTAGTGGATGGAGCTCACGACCGTCCGAGTTGGGTGCTCCACGGACAGGACCCCGGTTCGAAGAGCCACCGACACCGAGTGGGCCTGGTTGTGGGTCTGGAGCTTCTCGAAGATCCGGCTCTTGTGGTGCTCGACGGTCTTGGCGCTTATGGCCAGGTGCCCGGCGATCGCCCGGACCGTCATACCCCGGCTCAGGAGAGACAGCACCTCGCTCTCCCGCCCACTCAACAGCGATGGCAACTCGCCTGATGCGGGCAGCGTGGCCTTTGTCGCCCGGCCGGCGGCGCGCAACACCGCTGCGATGATCGTCCCCACCCCGGCCCGTCGTTCAACAACGGAGTTGAACCCGACATCGAGCAGCGACCGTCCGGTACCACGCTGCGCGGCGAGCGCCACGAGGACCAGGTCCGGGTGGGCACGGCGCAGTGCCCCGGTGGTGGCAGCGAGCAAAGCGAGGTCCGACTCACCGTCCAACAGGGCGACATCGGGCGCCGGCTGAGCCCGGCCGCACAAGGAAACGAGCTGCTCGAGAGTGCTGACGCTGCCCACCACCTCAATGTCAGGATCGGCCGGAAGGAGCAGCGCCAGCCCCGTCCGGAACAACGGCTGGTTCTGCTGCAACGCGACGCGTACCCGTCTGGTGTCCGCGCCGATCATCAGCGTTTCGTTTGGCCCCACAAGCCGCCCCTTGACCCTATGTGTTGTCGTCACCCTATACTACGCGCCCTGACCACACAAGGCGAAGTGTCCCCGGGCGCTATGGGCGGTAAGCGGCAGCCGGTAGAGGCCCCGCAGGCAAGGACCGGGGGCCGGGTCCTCATTGGCCATCCGGCGGTGCCGCTGGTCCTGCTGGGGCTGTTGTCGTTGCTATCCCTCGGGGCCAGGCTGGCATGGATCACTACTCCGGACCAGCCCATGTTCGACGAGCGCTATTACGTCAATGCCGCCCGCACCATCCTGCACCTCCCCGTGCCCCCCACCGAGCACTACGCCGGTGCCACCCCGGGCATCGACCCCAACCGTGAGCACCCCCCATTGGCCAAGCTGGCTATCGCCGCCGGCATACGCGCCTTCGGCGACGGGCCATTCGGGTGGCGGGCAGCCAGCCTCGCCTTCGGCAGCGCCGCCATACTGGCCCTGTACTGGCTGGTGCGCTCGGCCAGAGGAAGCCCATGGGTGGCGCTCGGCGCCGCCAGCCTGATGGCGGTGGAGAACCTGTTCTTCGTCCACAGCCGCATGGGCACCCTCGACATCTTCGTCGTGGTCTTCATGCTCGTGGGGGTGGCGTTGTACCTGCGAGAACGTCCCGCCCTGGCGGGAGCTGTGATCGGAGTCGCGGCGTGCACCAAGCTGACCGGCGCCCTTGCTCTGGTCGTGGTGGTCATCCACGAGCTGTTGCGCTATCGCCGATCCGAGGAAACGCCGGAGGGGGTCGTGGCCGAACCGGCCGACCCCCACCCTCGTATGCGTCTCCGGACCGTTGCCACCTGCGCGGCGGCTGCGGCGGTGGCCTACTTGGGCCTGCTGTCGGTGCTCGATGCCCGGTTCACCACCTTCCCCGATCCGGTGGCCCACACCCAGTTCATGCTCGGCTACTCGAGCAACCTCCCCGAACGTCCCACCGCCCGGACCGGATTCGCCAACGCCCCCACCTCTCAGCCGTGGCAGTGGCTCGTGAACCAGGTGCCGATCCGCTACTACGCAGGGCCCACGGAGGCGGAGAAACCGGCGTCAAGTGGCCCACACGAGGACGCCGGCGTTCTCTTCGTCGGCCGGATGAACCCGTTCGTGATCTTCTTCGCCCTGCCGGCGCTCGCTCTCGCCGCGCGCGACGTGCTGCGCCGGCGGGACGGTGTCGCCACTCTCGTCGTCGCCTGGACGGCCGGTACCTTCCTGCCCCTCCTCGTCATCAACGCCGACCGGAAGCTCAGCTACATCTTTTACATGCTGGTGGTACTGCCCGGGATTCTGGTGGGCATCGCCCGGTTCTTTCCTGCGTGTCGCCTCCCACGAGCAGCGGTGGTGGGCTACGCCCTCGCCGTGGCGTACGGCTTCTGGACCCTCTATCCCTTCCGGGCATGGATCGGCGGGTGACGGCTCCGGTTGCCGAGCAAGCGTGGCGGAGCACGGCACGGGCCTGTCTGCCTGCCCTCCTCGTCTACCTGATGCTGGCATCTTCGCTCTTCGCCTCCACCTGGCGCTCGCCGGCCGTGCGGAACATCGGCGGCACTGGGGACCCCCCGATGATGATGTGGTTCCTGCACTGGACGCCATGGGCCCTGGCCCACGGCCACAACCCGTTCGTCACCGACTACGTCGGCGGAGGGCAGGCGCATGTACGGGGCACCGCTGTCCACGTTGTCGCTCACCATGCTCGAAGTGCAGCAGGGTGGCGAGGTGCCCAAGCTGACCAACGATTTGCGCTCGCGTCTGCTGGCCGACCTGGCCGAACGCCGGGTTGGCGACCATCCTGGTCGGGCCCATGCGCCACCGGGACGCCATGATCCGGCTGTTCTCCGAGCTCGTCGGGCGCCGGCCCGACCACACCGGCGGCGTGACCGTGTGGTGGGATGTGGTGGCTGGTGGAGAAGCAGCGAGGAGATGAGGAGGGCGTTGCCATGAGTTTTCGACACATGCTTCGAGCACCGATGGTGCTCACGGCGACCGGACTTTTCGTGGGACTGGTCGCCTGCTCCGGGGCTGGCGACAAAAAATCCGATGGCGTCGCGCCGACCACCCCAACAAGCGCCGCACCGGTCGGCGATCGACCAGTGAGCGGCAGCATCGAGGTCTACGACCAGACCAGCGACGGCGCCACCCTGACCGTCAAGCGAGCCATCATCAATGGCGCCTCCGGTTGGGTCATCGTCCATTTGGACGAGGGCGGACCCGGAAAGGTGATCGCCTGCACGGCCATCCCCGAGGGATCGTCGAACGACGTGACAGTCCGACTCACCACCAAAGTGTCTACCGGTGCGGTGTGGCCGATGATGCACCGAGACGCCGGCCAGCCCGGGGTCTGCGAATGGCCGGGAGGCCCCGATGGCCCGGTGCGGCCACCCAGCGGTGCCATCACCTATGCCACGAAAAAGATCCTGCTGACCGTCCCGTAGCTCCAGTGGCGATGGGCCCGAGCGGCGCTACACGATGTCGAGGGGCGCCATGTTCCCGTTGGCCGAATCGATGCTGGAGATGCACACGGCCTGCTCGTAGGAGCCGGGCGAGGCGTTCATCCCGCTGGGGAGGGTGAAGCGGAACCAGCCGCCACCGAGGCTGGTGCCGCCCACGACGGAGTCGATGACCCCATCGGTGCCGGGGTTGAGGACGGCCGTGCCGACCTTCTTGGTGTTGCCGTCGATGGTCCAGGTCATGCAGTCGCCGCCCGGATTGGTCCACGTGGTGTGGTTGGTGTAGCCGTAGGTGGAGGAGCCGGTGCCGTTCTGGACGTTGATGTCGTAGGTGCCGGCATGGAGGTACTTGTCAGTTGTGTTGATGCCCGCGGTGTACACGTCGAACGTCCCCGTCTTGGTTGACTGGGCGACGGCGGCCGACACCGTTTGGGCCGCTGCTGCCTGTTGGCCGCCGTCCCAGGTCCCGAGCCCAGTCACCGTCACGATGTTGGTGCTGTTATTGCCCTTGAGCTTCATGTAGCCCACCATGCTGCGCGGTCCGGGCAGGGGCGTCCGGGTGGTGGTAGAGGTGGCGGAGGCTCCGGTCTCCACGATGGTGGCCCGCTGTGCATACGTGCCAGTGCCACTGATGAAGCGGTGAGAGAAAGTAAAGGTCGAGGTAACCGAGCCTTGGGGGATAGTCCGTGTCTCAGACAGGCCGTCGCCGAACTCCATCTTCAGCGTCGTTGCCCCGGCTGAGTCCTGTCCTGCTTTCACCGTCCAGTTCGCATCCCCGGACGATGTCGTTTGAGTAGCGGGAGTGATAACGACCGGTTCCGGTCCCGAGTAGGCGAATAGCGTCTGCGAACTCTCAGGATCGGCGCCGTTGCCCCACAGGTGGTATTGGAAGTCCGTTGCAGACCCGAAGTTGACACCCATCGTCCAAGTGAACTTCAGCTTCTGGCTGTACTGCGACATCGCGCCCGCGCTAAACCCAAAGACTTCGACGGCGCCTTCAACGCGCTCGGTGATGCCCTTGTCCTTCTCGACATAGTAAGCCGGCCCGTAGTTCCCCATCTTGCCGGGACGGTTGTTCTCCAGGTAGTTCCGTGGGCCGTCCTTGTACAAGAAGTTCGCTCCCGGCTCAAACCCACCGGACGCGTATTCGGCTTCTACGGTGGCCCCATCCATTATGTATTGGCCGTTGTAGGCGTTGCAGTACGCATACTGCTGATACTTGACGATTGGGCGCTGCGGCCGGCCGTAGCGACCTTGGATTGCAGTAGGGCCTTGGCTGAGGCTGGAGTCCTTGGTAATGCTACTCGTGCCTCCTATCTTCCAGCCGCCCTGGCTAAGGCGGACTCCGATGTCTATCTTGTGCTCGCCACCTTCCTTGTAGACGAAGCTCGATGTCATGTCGTCCCACGCGTGCAACTCGGCGACTCTCGTTGCTGCGTACGCGGGAGCATCAAACTTGGCCTTGTACCGACTCGGCCACTCAGGGTCATCCCGGCAGTCCGCGTAGGAGGCCGCCGCGTTCGTAGGTATGGAGTCGAGCGACAGAGACAGAGGATTCGTCACAGCCACGAACGTGTTGCCCTCCAAGTCGAGCGGCACGCCAAAGACAGTGGAGAGCCGTGGTGTCTGGTCCAAGACGGCTATCAGGCTCACGTTCACAACCCCGGCGGCATTGACAAGGGGTAGAGCGGTGCTGCTGTCAGGGGCGAGAGCGAAGGCGAAGGTGCCATCAGGGCCGGTCATGGTCTCGCCGAGGGTGACCAGGGGGATGATCTCTGGGCTTGAGCCAACATCGGCCGCGGCCGCCGTGGCCACGACCCGTGCTCCGCTGGCGGGAGAACCGTCCGGAAGATTTACCGTCCCAAAGAGCGTCGGGGCGCCTAGCACGCTAGCGCTGGCGCCGACCTCCGGCAGGGAGGAGCCTACCAGCGCGAGCACCAGCATCCACAGCAGGTGGTTTCGGTGGTGGGTCGATCTCCCGCCCTGCCGGTGAGCCCGAAAATGCGTTTTCCTCGTCATGTCGTTCTCAATCCTCTCGGTTTGCTGTTGACTTCGAACTTCTTACGGAAACTGTTTTGGATGAGCTTGCGCCCGTCCACCTCCGCAATGACACGGAAGCCTTGAGTCTTGAAGTGCCCCGGCCGCGTGGCGTGCATCTCTACGATCAGATACCAGTCCTGGACCGGGCTGCCGGCCAAGCCCGGTCCCTCCCGCTGCCCGCAGCGTGCGCTCGGTGGGCAACTCGGGTCGAGTACTACCTCGCTGAGGTCATGGAAGTGCGGACGAAGCTGCGCCGCCACTTCCGGGCCGTTGGCTCCACCCACATAACCCCCACCGCCGGTCTCAGAGAACCGCACGGCCCAAGCGCCATCGATGACGAGTCCCTTAGGAACCCCAAGGATCTCGGCGCTAAGCAGATGGACTGGCCGCTTCCCCAATGGTCTCGGCGTTACGACATGAAAGAAGTGGGGCGAGCCGACGGGCGTCGGTCCTGCGCCTACGGTAAAGGTGGAGGCGGCCTCGATGAAAAAATCACGTTCGACGGGGCCATTTGACCGGAACAGCAACCCGAAGAACAGGGGGGCGACTATCAACAGCCCTGCGATCCCCCAGCGCGACGGACGTGCCCACCACCTCTTCACCCGGTGTGCTTCGCCAGCATCCCCTACGGGGGCAGGAACATCACCTCGATCGATCTCTAGAGGCCGATCTTCACTGGTCATGGTGTTCTCGTCCTCGTCCGGTCGCAAGATGGGCGGAGGCGTCCCGACTCCGGCGACCAGGCTAGGGAACATGCTCATCGGTTGCGCCGGCGTTTCATGTCGCCACCGTCAAGGTCGGTGCTGAGGATCGCCAACGAAGGGGTAAGAAGCCATTAAGGCATCCTGTAAGGTCGGTGCTAACGATCTGCTAACGGAACCAGAGTGCAGGTTCGGCGAGCCCTGGGCACCGTGGCCCCCCGGACAGACATACGGGGCGTCTACGGTCTTCATGCGTTCGGGCGAGGAGATCGTTCCGAGACGAACGCTCATGCCGGCTTTCGGCTCCAGGCCGGCCTGCCCGGTGCCGTCGATCCGCCTGCCCTAAGAGGGCCACGGCCCGCTCACGGTACGTAGGCCAGGCTGTGAAGGCCTCCGCCGGCGATCTTGGTCACGCCCGCCAACTCCGCCACCGGCCTGGCCGTGTTCGAGTTGGCGGCGGCGGTCACGATTCCGGCGGTGGCATTGCCGAGCTGGCCCTCGATGTTTCGGCCCCAGCTCCAGGCGGTGCCGTCGGACTTGAGGGCCAGGCTGTGCAGGCCGCCGGCGCTGATGGCGGCCACGCCGGACAGGGCGGTCAGCGGGCTGGTGAGCACCTGGACGGCGAAGGTGCTGGTGCAGTTGGTGGGCGGCGTCGTAGAGGCGTCGCAGGTGGTGGCCCGGCCGAGCTGGCTCTGGCCGTTGTCGCCCCATGCCCACACCGTGCCGTCGGACTTGAGGGCCAGGCTGTGGCTGTTCCCGGCGGCGATGGCGACCACGTCGCTCAGATAGGTGGCCGGGGTGGTGGTGTTGGTGCGCACCTTGGCCGCGATCTTGGCCTCGCAATTGGTCGCAGGCGTGACGGTGAGGTCG
>DATLEK010000072.1:0-14858 GCA_035525365.1 Acidimicrobiales bacterium | reverse complement strand
CACCGATGACGGTCTGGCCGGTCTCCTCGTCGCCGTGGACCTGGAACGAGGGGTCCTCGTCCATGAGCGCCTGCAGCGCCTTGGCCAGCTTGTCCTGGGCGTCCTTGGTCTTGGGCTCCACGGCCACGTGGATCACGGGCTCGGGGAACTCGAGTGACTCCAGGACGATCGGGGCATTCGGGTCGCAGAGGGTGTTGCCGGTGGTTGTCTGCTTCAGGCCGACGGCAGCAACGATGTCGCCGGCGAAGACGGCGTCCTTGTCCTCGCGGTGGTTGGCGTGCATCTGGAGCAGCCGGCCGACCCGCTCTTTGCGGTCCTTGCTCGAGTTGAGGACCGCCGCGCCCTTTTCGAGCTTTCCGCTGTAGACCCGGAAGTAGGTCAGCTTGCCCACGTGGGGGTCGCTCATGATCTTGAAGGCCAGAGCCGAGAAGGGCTCGTCGTCGGAAGCGAGGCGCTCCAGCTCCTCGATCCCCTTGACGTCCATGCCCGTAGTGGGGGGAAGGTCGAGGGGGCTGGGGAGGAAATCGATGACCGCGTCGAGCATGGGCTGGACGCCCTTGTTCTTGAACGCAGAGCCGCAGAGCACCGGAACCAGTTGGTTGGCGATGGTGGCGGTGCGCAACGCAGACCGGAGATCGTCGGCGGTGACGGGTTCGTCGCCCACGTACTTCTCCATGACGTTGTCGTCGAAGTTGGAGACCACGTCGATCAGCTGCTGACGACCCGACTCGGCCTCCCCGGCCATCTCCTCGGAGATGTCGGTGACCGACCAGGCCTCGCCGTGTTCCGAACCCTCGTCCCACATCAGCGCCTTCATGCCGATGAGGTCGATCATTCCCTTGAAGTGGCCCTCGGCCCCGATCGGGACCTGGAGCACGGCGGGCACGGCGTCGAGGCGGTCACGGATCATGCTCACGGATCGGTTGAAGTCGGCGCCGATGCGGTCCATCTTGTTGACAAAGCAGATGCGGGGCACGTTGTACTTGTTGGCCTGGCGCCACACCGTCTCGGTCTGGGGCTCCACGCCGGCTACGGCGTCGAACACGGCGACGGCACCGTCGAGCACCCTCAGCGAACGCTCCACCTCGACGGTGAAGTCGACGTGGCCGGGCGTGTCGATGATGTTGATCCAATTGTCCTTCCACATGCAGGTTGTGGCGGCGGAGGTGATGGTGATGCCCCGCTCCTGCTCCTGGACCATCCAGTCCATGGTGGCCGCGCCCTCGTGGACCTCACCGATCTTGTAGTTCTTGCCGGTGTAGTAGAGGATCCGCTCGGTGGTCGTGGTCTTGCCCGCGTCGATGTGGGCCATGATCCCGATGTTGCGGGTACGGGCAAGCGGGAACTCTCGGGTAAGCGGTGGCATGAGTGAGAACTACCAGCGGTAGTGGGCGAAGGCCTTGTTTGACTCGGCCATCTTCTGGACATCCTCCCGGCGCTTCACGGCCGAGCCGACGCCGTTGGAGGCGTCGAGCAACTCGTTGGCCAGGCGCTGCCCCATCGTCTTCTCCCGACGCTGCCGGGAGTAGGTGACCAGCCAGCGGATGGAGAGCGTGGTGGAGCGGCGGGGGCGGACTTCGATCGGCACCTGGTACGTGGCGCCACCCACCCGGCGGCTCTTGACCTCGAGGGCGGGCTTGGTGTTCTCCACCGCCCGCTTGAGCGTGGCGATGGGCTCGGCACCCGTCTTCTCCTTGACGATGTCGA
This sequence comes from Acidimicrobiales bacterium, assembly GCA_035525365.1. GTDB lineage: Bacteria > Actinomycetota > Acidimicrobiia > Acidimicrobiales. The sequence goes on along the minus strand of DATLEK010000072.1, from coordinate 13,151 downwards.
GGGCTTCGTAGACGATGCGCTCGGCGGTGGTGCGCTTGCCCTGGCTGAGTATCTTGTTCACGAGCTGGGTGACGACCACCGACTTGTACACGGGATCGGGAAGCAGCTCGCGGCGGGGGGGAGGACCTTTGCGGGGCATGCTCTATGCGTCCTTCTTGGCGCCGTAGCGGCTCCGGGCCTGCTTGCGGTCACGTACACCCGATGTGTCGAGAGTGCCGCGGATGATCTTGTAGCGAACACCCGGAAGGTCCTTCACCCGGCCACCACGCACGAGCACGATGGAGTGCTCCTGGAGGTTGTGGCCGACGCCGGGGATGTAGGCGGTGATCTCGGTCCCACTGGTGAGACGGACACGGGCCACCTTGCGCAGCGCCGAGTTCGGCTTCTTCGGAGTGGTGGTGTACACGCGGGTACACACGCCGCGCCGCTGGGGCGCGCCCTTCAGGGCCGGGGTCTTGGACTTGGTCTGGTTGGACTGACGGCCCTTGCGGACCAACTGCGCGATGGTGGGCAACGCAACCTCTCTGGTATCGCCTTCGACTCTTCGGGCCGTCGGCGGTGGACAATCGTAGGCCCTCGGCGAGGGTCCGGGCAAAGCCGGTCAGCCGGCCTGGTCTTCTGGACCCTCTGTCTCGGCTTCGGCCGGGGAACCGATGTGGGCCAGCCACGAGGCGAGATCGTCGGACTCGGCATCGGAGGACCACCCCAGCATGGGCTCGTAGTCGGGAGCTTCCATTATGGGCTCGCGGTACCGGCCCATGCCCGTCCCCGCAGGGATGAGCTTGCCGATGATGATGTTCTCCTTGAGGCCGAGGAGCTGATCCGACTTGCCCTCGATAGCCGCCTCGGTGAGCACCCGCGTGGTCTCCTGGAAGGAGGCGGCAGACAACCATGACTCGGTGGCCAACGAAGCTTTGGTGATACCCATGAGCTCGGGACGCCCTTCAGCGGGGCGCTTACCGGACTCCACCAGTTCACGGTTGACCTCCGCATAGGTGCGGGAGTCGACGCGCTCGCCGGGGAGGAACGACGCGTCGCCAGGCTCGGCGACGGAGACCCGTCGCAGCATCTGGCGCACGATCAGCTCGATGTGCTTGTCGTGGATGGACACGCCCTGGTCCCGGTACACCTTCTGGACCTCTTCCACCAGGTACTGCTGGGTCTCACGGATACCCTTGATCTCCAGAAGCTCCTTGGGATCCTTCGGGCCTTCCACCAGGGCGTCGCCGGCAACTACTTCGCTGCCGTCAGAGACCTCGAGGTGGGCCCGCTGGGACACGTTGTAGGCGTCCTCAGCACCGTCGTCACCGACAACGGTGATGCGCCGGCCGAGCTCGTCCTCGCTGATGCGCACCACGCCCGAGGTGCGGGCCAGAACGGCGGCACCCTTGGGCGTGCGGGCCTCGAACAGCTCGACGACGCGGGGCAGACCGTGGGTGATGTCCTCGCCGGCGATACCACCGGTGTGGAAGGTACGCATGGTGAGCTGGGTGCCGGGCTCACCGATGGACTGCGCGGCGATGACTCCAACCGCTTCGCCCATCTCGATGCCCTTGAGCGTGGCCAGCGAACGGCCGTAGCAGGTGGCACAAACACCGTGCTCCGCCTCGCAGGTGAGGACCGACCGGGTGCGGGCCCGGGTGACCTCCGGGTTGTCCCGGATAGCAGCCATCTCCTCGTCGCCTATGTCGGTGCCGGCGGGATAAGCGCCGGCGGGCTCGACGAGAACCCGGCCGAACAGCCGGGTCTCGAGGTATGAGCGCTTGCCCGGCTCATCCGGGACGACTCCCTCCAACCAGACCCCGCGGGTGGTGCCGCAGTCCTCCTCACGGATGATGAGCTCCTGGGCCACGTCGACCAGACGCCGGGTCAGGTACCCGGAGTCGGCGGTACGAAGAGCGGTGTCGGCCAGGCCCTTGCGGGCGCCGTGGGTGGAGATGAAGTACTCCAACACCGACAGGCCCTCGCGGAACGAGGACTTGATGGGGCGGGGGATCATCTCACCTCGCGGGTTGGACACAAGGCCCTTCATACCGGCGATCTGGCGGACCTGCTGGGCATTGCCGCGGGCACCGGAGTTCACCATCATGTCGAGGGGGTTGAAGGTGATGGTGGACAGCGTGCGGTCCATGGCCCGGCCCACCTCGGAGTTGGCCGAGGTCCAGATCTCGATCTCCTTCTGGCGGCGCTCGTCGTCGGTGATGATGCCCCGCTTGAACTGGGACTCCGCCTTCTCCGCCTCCTTCTCGTGGCGGTCGAGGATCGCTCCCTTCTCGGGAGGCGTCTTGACGTCGTCGATCGAGATGGTGAGCCCGGACTGGGTGGCGAAGCGGAAGCCGAGGTCCTTTATGTGGTCCAGGCAGCGCGACACCGTGGTCTTGGGGTAGACGTCGGCGATCTCCTCCACGATCGAGGCGATGCTGCGGGCCTTCTTGGACACCAGCTCGTTGATGAAGGGGAAGTCCTCCGGAAGGGCCTCGTTGAACAGCAGGCGCCCGGCAGTGGTCTCCACCTCGACATAGTCGGTGTCGCCGTTGGTGTGGACCGGCGTACGGACCTTGATGAGCGAGTGCAGGGTGATGTCGCCGGCGTGGTACGCCAGCTCCACCTCGTGGATCTGGCGGAACACGCGGCCTTCGCCCTTGGCCCCGGCGACCTGCAGCGTCATGTAGTAGGCGCCGAACACCATGTCCTGGGAAGGAACGGTGATGGGGCGGCCGGTGGCGGGGCTGAGGATGTTGTTGGCCGACAGCATGAGGACGCGTGCCTCGGCCTGGGCCTCGGCGGACAGCGGGAGGTGAACGGCCATCTGGTCGCCGTCGAAGTCGGCGTTGAAGGCGGCACACACCAGGGGGTGGATCTGGATGGCCTTGCCCTCTACCAGCACAGGCTCGAAGGCCTGGATGCCGAGACGGTGAAGGGTGGGGGCGCGGTTCAGGAACACCGGGTGCTCCTTGATGGCCTCCTCCAGCACATCCCAGACCTGGGCTCGCCGGCGCTCCACCATGCGCTTGGCCGACTTGATGTTCTGGGCCAACTCGGCGTCGACCAGGCGCTTCATCACGAAGGGCTTGAACAGCTCCAGGGCCATCTGCTTGGGCAGACCGCACTGGTGCAGGCGCAACTGCGGCCCGACGACGATGACGGAGCGCCCCGAGTAGTCGACGCGCTTGCCCAGCAGGTTCTGGCGGAAGCGGCCCTGCTTGCCCTTCAACATGTCGGAGAGGGACTTGAGGGGCCGGTTGCCGGGGCCCGTTACCGGACGTCCGCGGCGGCCGTGGTCGAACAACGCGTCGACGGCCTCCTGCAACATCCGCTTCTCGTTGTTGACGATGATCTCGGGAGCACCGAGGTCGAGCAGGCGCTTCAGCCGGTTGTTGCGGTTGATCACACGCCGGTACAGGTCGTTCAGGTCGGAGGTGGCGAACCGGCCACCGTCGAGCTGGACCATCGGGCGCAGCTCCGGCGGGATGACCGGGACGGCGTCGAGGATCATGGCGCGGGGATCGTTGGCCCGCTTGCCGTTCTCGTCCCGGCGGTTGAAGGCGGTGACGATCTTCAGGCGCTTGATGGCCTTCTGCTTGCGCTGGACACTGAGCGGGCGGCGACCGTCAGCGGCGTCGATGGCCTCGCGGAGCTTGATCTCCTCGCTGTCGAAGTCGATGCGGTTGATCAGCCGGGCGATGGCCTCGGCCCCCATACCACCCTCGAAGAACTCACCGAAGCGGTCCTTGAGAGCACGCCACAGCAACTCGTCCTCGATGATCTTGCGCCCGTGCAGGTCGCGGAACTCGTCGAAGGCCCGCTGGAGCAGCTCCAGCTGGGCCTGGCCGCGCTCGCGCACCGCTGCCGCTTCCTTCTCCCATGCCTTGTGGCGGGCCTTGATCTCGTTCTCCTTGGCCCCGTCGGCCTCGAGCTTCTCCAGCTCCTTCTCGAGCATCTCCGAGCGGTCGGCTAGGTCCAGCTCGAGCCGGCGGTTGACCTCGGCCAGCTCCTCGTTCAGCTCGACCTCGAGGTTCGGCAGCTCCACCTGCCGGCGCTCCTCGTCCACCCAGGTGACCAGATTGGCGGCGAAGTAGATGACCTTCTCCAGCTGCTTGGCCTTCAGCTCCTCACGGGGCTCGATGCCCATGAGCAGGTAGGCCAGCCACGACCGTGTGCCCCGCAGGTACCAGATGTGGACAACGGGAGCAGCCAGCTCGATGTGGCCCATCCGCTCACGGCGAACCTTGGAACGGGTGACCTCCACACCGCACCGCTCGCAGATGATTCCCCGGAAGCGGACGCGCTTGTACTTGCCGCAGTAGCACTCCCAGTCCTTGGTGGGACCGAAGATCTTCTCGCAGAACAACCCGTCCTTCTCAGGGCGCAGCGTCCGGTAGTTGATCGTCTCGGGCTTCTTGACCTCACCGTTCGACCAGGTCCGAATCGAATCAGCAGTAGCAAGCCCGATCCGGATCTGCTCGAAGTCGTTTACATCCAGCATTCCAGTGCCCTTCTCTCTCAGAACCGGGAGGCGCGTTCGGCCGCACGACGCTCGTCTTCTTCATCGGACCCGCGCTCGGGACGGGATATGTCGATCCCCAGCTCCTCAGCCGTGCGGAAGACGTCCTCGTCCAGGTCGCGCATCTCGATCTCCTGGCCGGTCGTGGACAGGACCTCGACGTTGAGGCACAGCGACTGCATCTCCTTGATGAGGACCTTGAACGACTCGGGGATGCCGGGCTCGGGAATGTTCTCGCCCTTGACGATCGCCTCGTAGACCTTCACACGGCCGAGCACGTCGTCGGACTTGATCGTGAGCAGCTCCTGCAGGGCGTAGGCGGCGCCGTAGGCCTCCAGGGCCCACACCTCCATCTCCCCGAAGCGCTGGCCACCGAACTGGGCCTTACCGCCCAGCGGCTGCTGGGTGATCATGCTGTACGGGCCCGTGGAGCGGGCGTGGATCTTGTCGTCCACCAGGTGGGCCAGCTTCAGGATGTACACGTAGCCGACGCACACGGGGTTGTCGTAGGGCTCGCCGGTGCGGCCGTTGTAGAGGGTGGCCTTGCCGTCGCGGCCCATGAGGCGCTTGCCGTCGGCCCCCTCGGGGGTGAGGGTCTCGAAGATGCTCTGGATCGTCGGGTGGCGACCGGCCTTGTCCTCCTCGTCCCAGTGGGCGCCGTCGAAGACGGGCGTGGAGACCCACACCGAGGGCTCGGTGATGGGCCTGGTCTTGGTCTCTGTTCCCTTGAGCGGCTCGGTTTTTGTGCCGGCGGCGTCCCAGCCCCAGCGGGCGGCCCAGCCCAGGTGGGCCTCGAGGACCTGGCCCACGTTCATGCGGCTCGGTACTCCGAAGGGCGAAAGAATGATGTCGACGGTGGTTCCGTCGGCCAGGTGGGGCATGTCCTCGACCGGGAGGATCTTGGAGATGACGCCCTTGTTGCCGTGGCGGCCGGCCAGCTTGTCGCCCTCGCTGATCTTGCGCTTCTGGGCCACGTAGACCCGCACCAGCTGGTTGACGCCGGGCGGGAGCTCCTGGTTGTCGTCGCGGGAAAACACCCGGACGTCGATGACCTTGCCGGCTTCGCCGTGGGGCACCTTGAGGCTGGTGTCCCGGACCTCGCGGGCCTTCTCACCGAAGATGGCCCGGAGTAGGCGCTCCTCGGGGGTGAGCTCGGTCTCGCCCTTGGGCGTCACCTTGCCGACCAGCACGTCGCCGGGGCTGACCTCGGCGCCGACGCGGATGATGCCGCGCTCGTCGAGATCCTTGAGGATCTCCTCGGACAGGTTGGGGATGTCCCGGGTGATCTCCTCGGCACCGAGCTTGGTGTCCCGGGCGTCGACCTCGTGCTCCTGGATGTGGATCGACGTGAGCACGTCGTCGCGCACGAGGCGCTCCGACAGGATGATGGCGTCCTCGTAGTTGTAGCCCTCCCACGGCATGAAAGCCACGAGGAGGTTCTTGCCCAGGGCCAGCTCGCCCTGATGGGTGGAGGGGCCGTCGGCCAGAGGCGTTCCGATCTCGACGCGGTCTCCCTCGTTCACCAGCGAGCGCTGGTTGATGCAGGTGTTCTGGTTCGAGCGGCGGAACTTGGCCAGCTTCTCGATCTTGCGGCCCTTGCCCTCGTAGTCGACGGTGATGTGGTCGCCGGTGACCTCGGTGACGACGCCGGCACCCTCGGCCAGCATGACGTCGCCGGCGTCGCAGGCGACCCGCTTCTCCACGCCGGTGCCGATATAGGGGGCCTCGGGGCGCAGGAGAGGCACAGCCTGCTTCTGCATGTTGGCGCCCATCAGGGCGCGGTTGGCGTCGTCGTGCTCGATGAAGGGGATGAGGGCGGTGGACACCGACACCATCTGCTTGGGCGACACGTCCATGAGGTCGACCTCGGACGGCGGCACGAAGTCGACTTCGGTGCTCGAGCCGTAGGAGGTGGTGGTGGCCCCGACACGCACGCCGGCGCCCTGCGGGCCGCGGCGCACGAGGACACGGTCCTCGTTGAAGTTGCCCTGATCGTCCAGGCTGGCGTTGGCCTGGGCGATGACGTGCTCCTCCTCCTCGTCAGCGGCGAGATAGACGACCTCTTCGGTCACTCGGCCGTCGATGACGGTGCGGTACGGGGTCTCGATGAAGCCGTACTCGTTGATGCGCCCGTAGGTGGCGAGGTGGCCGATGAGGCCGATGTTGGGGCCTTCGGGAGTCTCGATGGGGCACATGCGCCCGTAGTGGGAGCTGTGCACGTCACGGACCTCGAAGCCAGCGCGCTCGCGGCTGAGGCCACCCGGGCCCATAGCCGAAAGGCGACGCTTGTGGGTGAGGCCGGACAGAGGGTTGACCTGGTCCATGAACTGGCTGAGCTGGCTGGTCCCGAAGAACTCCTTGATGGAGGCGACGACCGGGCGGATGTTGATCAGCGTCTGAGGCGTGATCGCCTCCACGTCCTGGGTGGTCATGCGCTCACGCACCACCCGCTCCATGCGGGAGAGGCCGACGCGGACCTGGTTCTGGATCAGCTCGCCCACCGAACGGATGCGGCGGTTGGCGAAGTGGTCCTGGTCGTCGAGGCGGTAGCCCGGCTCGCCGTTGGCCAGGTGGAGCATGTAGGTGGCGGCGGCGAGGAGCTCACTGGGGCTCAGCACGCCCTGCCCGGCAACCGGCCGCTCCAGGTCGTAGTCCAGGATCTCCGCCGCCCGCTCGACCTCGGGGCCGAGCTTGCGGTTGAGCTTGTAGCGGCCGACCCGGGTGAGGTCGTAACGCTTGGGGTTGAAGAACGCGTTCTCGAAGTAGGCCCGGGCCGACTCCACTGAGGGCGGCTCGCCGGGGCGGGCCCGCTTGTAGATCTCGAGGAGAGCCTCCTCCCGTGTGGGGGCCAGCTCCTTCTCCTTGGCCCACTGGCCCTCGAGGAAGTCGAAGTGCCGCACGAACTTGTCGAGCAGGCCGGGCGCCCCCTCCTCGTCGTAACCGAGGGCGCGCAGCAGAACGAACAGGCTGAGCCGGCGCTTGCGGGCGACGCGGGTGCCGGCGGTGATGTCCTTGCCGGGCTTGGCCTCCACGTCGAACTCGATCCACTCGCCCCGGTAGGGATGGATGGTTCCGGTGACGACGGTCTTGGCGTCACGGCCGGGCTGGAAGATCACCCCGGGGCTCCGCACCAGCTGGGAGACGACGACGCGCTCGGTGCCGTTGATGATGAAGGTGCCCTTGTTCGTCATCATGGGGAAGTCGCCCATGAAGACGGTCTGTTCCTTGATCTCGCCGGTGGTGGCGTTCATGAACCTGGCGCGCACGAAGATCGGTGCGGAGTAGGTCATGTCCTTCTCCTTGCACTCCTCCATGCTGAACTTCGGAGGAGGACGAAGGTCCTGGTCGGTGGAGTCAAACTCCAGCTCGAGGCGGAGCTGGCCGGTGAAGTCCTCTATAGGGCTGATGTCGCGGAAGGTTTGAACGAGACCTGAATCGAGGAACCATTCGAACGAAGCCCGCTGAATGGCCACCAGATCCGGCAGCGGCAGCACCTCGTCGAGGTTGGCGAAAGAGAAACGTTCCCGGACGGCGGGACCAGACGGCAAGACCTACTCCTCGTGGAGATTCGGGGGGCGGAAGGAGCGATGAGCGCGCGCCAGTTACGCCTTGAAACTTCAGGGCGTGGAGCGGGCGGCCACGGCAACCACGCAGTATAAGCGCGGGCAGGCCAAAAGAGCAATCCGGGGACAGACACGATAAGCGTAGGGGCGAAAATCCCTTTCGTCAAGGGTTTCGTGCCGGGCCTGTCCCCGGGGTGCTACTTGACTTCGACGCTGGCGCCGGCGGCCTCGAGTTGAGCCTTGGCCTTCTCGGCATCCTCCTTGGAGGCCCGCTCGAGCACGGGCTTGGGGGCGCCGTCCACGAGGTCCTTGGCCTCCTTGAGACCAAGGCTGGTGAGGGCGCGCACCTCCTTGATGACCTGGATCTTCTTGTCGCCCGCCGCGGTGAGGATGACGTCGAACTCATCCTTCTCCTCTTCGGCCGGGGCGGCATCACCGCCACCGCCGCCACCGGCGGCCGGGGCTGCTGCTACGGGAGCGGCGGCAGTCACGCCGAACCTCTCCTCGAAGTCCTTGAGCAGCTCGCTCAACTCGAGGACGGTCATGCTCGAAATGGCATCGAGGATCTCTTCTTTGGTGCCCATCAGGACGCTCCTTGCTCTTCGGTTTGGTTTTCAGGGGGATCGGAAGGGTTAGCCGGCTCGGGCTCTGGGGCGGCGGCGGGCTCTGGGGCGGCGGCGGGGGCCTCGGGCTCTGGGGCGGCGGCCTCGGCCTCTTCGGGTACGCCGCCCTTCTGGTCGATGAGCGCCTTGAGGCCGTAGGCGAAGTTGCGGGGCAGGGACTGGAGCAGGCCGGCGAACTTCACCATCGGGGCGGCCAGGCCACCGGCAATGCGGGCCAGCAGCACGTCGCGGGAAGCCAGGTCGGCCAGCGCAGCGGTATCCGGGCCGGAGAGGACGCTGTTGCCCAGCAGACCACCCTTGACGACAAGGGCGGGATTGGTGCGGGCGAAGTCCCTCAGCGCCTTGGCCACGGCCACGGCGTCCCCGTCCACGAAGGCGATGGCCGTCGGGCCGATCAGCAGTGCCTCAAGCTCGTCGAGACCCAGGTCCCTGGCGGCGAAGCGGACCAGGGTGTTCTTGTAGATCTTGTAGTCGCCGCCTGCCTCGCTCAACGAGCGACGAAGGGTGGAAAGGTCCTTCACGCCCAATCCCCGGTACTCAGTGAGGATGGCGGCGGTGGAGGAGGACAGGCGCTCACGCACCTCGTCGACTACAGCGACCTTCTCGGGCCTCGGATTGTCCAACTCGCCTTCCTCCTCTCGATCAGCCCACCGGGCACGCAGACAGCGAACGCCCTGGACTACAGGAGGTTCACCTCGTCAGGCGGGCCTTAGCCCTTTCAGCGCACGGAGCGCACCGGATGTCTGCGGCGAAGCGATGGATGTGCGGGCAACCGTACTACGAAGCGGCGGTAACCGCCGAGGCCAGCTCTTCCTCGGTGATGCGGATGTTGCTCGGATCCAGCTTGATGCCGGGCCCCATCGTGGAGGAGACGGTCACTGAACGGACGTACTTGCCTTTCGAGGCCGCCGGCTTGGCCTTCTGCAGCTCGTCGACCACGGCCCTGATGTTGTCGAGCAACGCCTGGGGCTCGAACGACACCTTCCCGACGGGGACGTGGATGTTGCCGAACTTGTCGGTGCGGTACTCGACCCGACCGCCCTTGAACTCGGTGACGGCCTTGGCCACGTCGGTGGTCACCGTGCCCGTCTTCGGGTTGGGCATGAGGCCGCGGGGCCCGAGCACCTTGCCCACCTTGCCGACCAGGGCCATGAGGTCCGGTGTGGCGATGGCGATGTCGAAGTCGAAGAAGCCCCCTTGGACCCGCTGAACCAGGTCGTCGGCGCCCACGATGTCGGCGCCGGCGGCACGGGCCGCCTCCGCTGCATCCCCGGCGGCGAAGACGGCCACCCGAACGGCCTTGCCGGTACCGGCCGGAAGGCTCACCGTGCCCCGCACGATCTGGTCGGCCCGGCGCGGGTCGACACCGAGGCGCACAGCCAGCTCGACGGTCTCGTCGAAGCGGGCCGGAGCCATGGTTTTCAGCAGCTCCACCGCCTGACGGGGGCGGTGCAGGTGGTCCCGGTCGAAACGCCGGGCGGCGTCGGTGTACCTCTTGCCAGGCATCTACTTCTTCCTAATCCTTGCCGACCGTGATGCCCATGGAGCGGGCTGTGCCCACCACTTGGCGCTCGGCCGCTTCGAGGTCGTTGGCATTCAGGTCGGGCATCTTTGTCTGGGCGATCTCTTTGAGCTGTGCGGCGGTGATGGAACCCACGGTGGCCCGCCCGGCGGTGGGGGCGCCCTTGTCGACTCCGGCGGCCTGGCGCAGGAGCACCGGCGTGGGGGACGTCTTCAGGACGAAGGTGAACGACCGGTCCTCGAAGACCGTGATCTCAACGGGGATGACGCTGCCGCGCTGGCTCTCGGTGGCCGCGTTGTACTGCTTGCAGAACTCGGGAGTGGACACTCCATGAGGGCCCAGCGCCGTACCGACCGGCGGGGCCGGCGTGGCCTGGCCAGCCGGGAGCTGGATCTTCACTATCGCCGCTACACGCTTCTTCGCCATCAGAGCTTCGCCACCTGACTGAATTCGAGCTCGACCGGTGTCTCCCGGCCGAAGATGTTGACCAGGACCTTGAGCTTGAGCTGGTCCTCGTTGATCTCTGCGATCTGACCCGAGAAGTCGGCGAAAGGGCCCTCCCGGACCCGGACGCTCTCGCCCACCTCGTACTCGAGGCGGGGCCGGGTCTTTCGCACGGTCTCCACGCCCTCCTGCTGGACGGGCAGGAACGTCTCCACGTCACGGCGGGAAAGGGGCACCGGCGTGGATCCCTGGTGCACGAACCCCGTGACCCCGGGGGTGTTGCGCACGACGTACCAGGCGTCGTCGTCCAGCTCGCAGCGCACGAGCAGGTACCCGGGGAAGACCTTCTTCTGGACGACCACCTTCTTGCCGGCCTTGAACTCGATGACGTCCTCCACCGGGATGACGACCTCGTAGATCCGCTCCTCCATGTTCATGGAGGAGATGCGGCTCTCCAGGTTGGACTTCACCTTGTTCTCGTAGCCGGCGTAGGTGTGGACGACGAACCACTGGCCCGGGCGGTCGTAGGGGCTTTCCACCCTGGCCACCACCTCCTCGGCCGCTTCGTCGAGGAGATCCTCGACATCGATGACGTCGGCCTCGACGTCAGGCGCGTCCGCTGGCGCCTCGAGATCGCCATCATTGGCGACGGGCTCCTCGGAGATGGTGGTGTCAGTGGTGTCGGTCATGTCTTGAAGAGGAAGAGAACGCTCTTGGCAAAGGCGAGGTCGAGCACGAAGATGAGGGCCACGAGGAAGACGAGGGCGACGAGCACGACGGTGGAGTAGTTGACGACCTCGCCCTTGGTCGGCCAGGCCACCTTACGAAGCTCACCGCGAACCTCCTTGAGGAAGGTAGCAGGCGAAGTGCGCTCGCTGGCAGGCTTGGGGCCGCGTGGCTGGGCCGGCCGCTTGGTCGCGACCGGAGAGCCGTCGGCGCCAACCTGGCCCTGACGCTGCATCAGCCGCTTCGTCTGTCGGTTCATCTGGTACCTCGGGCGGTCGAGAAATGGGCGAGCAGGGCAGGAGGGAGTCGAACCCCCAACCGCCGGTTTTGGAGACCGGTGCTCTGCCAGTTGAGCTACTGCCCTAGGGGCTTTGTCCGGGAGCAGGATAGCACCGGCCCCGGCGCGCCTCCCCAGGGCAAGCTACCGGTGGAGCTGGATCAACCGGCGAGGCGCATCCTGCGACGGCCACGGTTGGCCATCACGAGGGCGCCGGCGGCGCCGGCGGCGGCTGTTGCTACGGCGATTCCACCCAGATAGGCACCCCGTCTGCCGGCGAGCAGCGAGCGCATGGCGCCACGCTCGCCGGCCGCCTCCAGGTTTGCCAGGATCGCAGTGAGAGTACCGGGAGCCGGCTGGAGGATATCGGTGCGGAGGTGGCGCAACGCCTTCAGCAGCTTGCGGTACTGGACCAGTTCAGCCTGGCACCGCAGGCACGCCTCCACGTGGGACCGCACCTGGGCATCCGCTCGTTCCGTACCGTCGACGATCTGGGGCAGGAGGTCGGCCACCCGTTCACACTGCATGGGCGGTCTCCTCGCCGGTGAGCTGCTCGCGGAGCGGGAAGAGGCGCTCCCGGAGCTTCTTGCGTGCCCGGTGCAGGCGCACCTTGGCCGCTCCCTCGCTGATGCCGAGCTCAGCGGCGATGGCCTCATGGGGAAGGTCGTAGATGTCGCGGAGCACGACGACGGCCCGCATCTCCGGGGACAGGCTCTGGAGGGCGGACTGGAGAATGCGCCGGTCGTCGCCGGCGCCCAGATGGGCACCGGGGTCCGTGTCCAGCGCCCGGGGATCGGCTACCGCCTCCTCGTCGCCGAGCACGTCATGACGGTCCTTGGTGCGACGCGAGAGGTGGGTCACCGCGCAGTTGGCGGTGATCCGGTAGAGCCAGGTGTTGAACTTGGCATCGCCGCGAAAGCGCTTCAGGCCCTTCCAGGCCCGCAGGTAAGCCTCCTGCACCACGTCTTTCGCGTCCTCCTCGTTGCCGGTCATCCGGAAGGCGAGGGTGTAGGCGTCGGCGTGTGTGACCCGCACCAACTCCTCGAAGGCTGCCTGATCGCCCGCTTTAGCCGCGGTGACCAGGTCAGCCAACTCCTGCGCCATCAGCCGGTTCGACTCCAACTCGACAAGGAGGGTTACCTACCGGGTCTCTTTGTGGGACGTGTGCCGGCGGTCCCACCGGCAGTACTTCTTCATCTCTATCCGCTCACGGTGGTTGGCCTTGTTCTTGGTGGTGATGTAGTTGCGCCGCTTGCACACCTCGCACGCGAGGGTGACCTTGATGCGCTTCTCGTTCCTGGCCATCTGACAACTCTACTTTCTGTGTCTCTGCGAGTAGCGGCGGTCGGATTCGAACCGACGACAACACGATTATGAGCCGTGTGCTCTAACCAACTGAGCTACGCCGCCGCGGAGCCCTCTGTGGGAATTGAACCCACGACACCAGCCTTACCATGGCTGTGCTCTACCGACTGAGCTAAGAGGGCGCTGG
>DATLEK010000059.1:0-60562 GCA_035525365.1 Acidimicrobiales bacterium | reverse complement strand
GGCCTCGATCCTGCTGCTGCTCTACGAGCTGGTGGCCGAGGAGCAGGGCGTGCCGCCGAGTGCGCTGGGCGGCACCATCCAGAACGACATCCTCAAGGAGTACGTGGCCCGCGGCACGTACATCTACCCGCTGCGCCCGTCGATGCGGCTGATCACCGACACCTTCGCCTACTGCCAGGACCGCCTGCCGCGGTGGAACTCGATCTCCATCTCCGGGTACCACATCCGCGAGGCGGGTTCGACCGCGGTGCAGGAGGTGGCGTTCACCCTGGCCAACGGCATCGCGTACGTGGAGGCGGCCCTCGAAGCCGGCCTGCAGGTGGATGAGTTCGCGCCGCGGCTGTCCTTCTTCTGGAACGCCCACAACAACCTCTTCGAAGAGGTGGCCAAGTTCCGCGCCGCCCGACGGATGTGGGCGCGGATCATGACCGAGCGCTTCGGCGCCAAGGACGAGAAGTCCAAGCGGCTGCGGTTCCACACCCAGACCGGCGGCTCGACCCTCACCGCCCAGCAGCCCGAGAACAACGTGGCGAGGGTGACCCTGCAGGCGCTGGCGGCGGTGCTCGGGGGCACGCAGAGCCTCCACACCAACGGCTTCGACGAAGCCATCGGCCTGCCGACCGAGCGGGCGGCCCGCATCGCCCTGCGCACCCAACAGGTGATGGCCCACGAGTCCGGGGTGGCGGACACCACCGATCCCCTCGCCGGGTCCTACTTCGTCGAGCGGCTCACCGACGAGGTGGAGGCCCTGGCCCTGGCCTACCTGGACAAGATCGACGGCATGGGTGGGGCCGTCGCCGCCATCGAGGCGGGCTTCATGCAGGACGAGATCGAGCAGGCGGCCTACGCCTACGCCAAGGCCATCGACGACGGCGGGAAGGTCATCGTGGGGGTGAACCGCTACGCCGTGGAGGACCCCGAGGTGGCCGAGGTCTTCCCCATCGACCCCGCCTTCCAGGAGGAGCAGGCCAACCGGGTACGCACCCTGCGCCAGGACCGGGACCAGGCCGGTGTCGATGCTGCGCTGGGCGACGTGGCCGCCGCGGCCCGGGGCACCCAGAACCTGCTCGAGCCCATGCGGGTGGCCCTCAGCCGGCGCGCCACGCTCGGTGAGGTCAGTGACGTCCTCCGAGACGCATTCGGGACGTATCGCCCCGTCCGCTGAACGAGACGGTCTCCCCGCACCGTCTGTCACGTCACACCACTCTCTGCGGTTGTTCAGGTACCGGGCAGTGGATTCCCATCAGCCGGACAAAACGATCCAGGCGATACCCTGCGCCTGGGCTCCGTCTTGATCCGGCCCGCGCCCCTCTCCAAAGGCAGGAATTCTGTGACGCATCGAAGCTGGAAGGCCGTCGGCCCCCTTCTCGCCCTCCTGATGACGCTCCTGGTGCCCCTGGCGCCTGCCAGCGCCACGACCACGGTCAAGACCGAGCGCATCGGCGGTGACAACCGCTACGAGACCGCCGCCAACATCGCCAAGGCGACCTTCACGAGCACCACGACGGCGCTGCTGGCCCGTGGCGATTCCTTCCCCGACGCCCTCTCCGGCGCAGCCCTGGCCGGGGCTCGCAACGCCCCGATCCTGCTGGTCACGCCCAACGAGGTGCCGACGGTGACCTCCAACGCCCTGCGATCCATGGGTGTGCGTGACGTCATCCTGCTCGGCGGTCCTGCGGCCATCAGCGAGGGCGTGCGCGCCCAGCTGGCCAGCGCCGGTTACAACGTCAGCCGCGTCTTCGGCGAGACCCGCTACGGCACCTCGGCCGAGGTCGCCCGTCGCACCGCCACCACGGGCGTGGGGAGCGTCAACGGCAAGCGCACCGCCTTCCTTGCGACCGGCACCAACTTCCCGGATGCTCTCGGCGCCGGCCCGCTGGCGTTCTCCGCCCGCCTGCCGATCTTCCTGACAGAGCCCGATCGCCTCCCCGCCGAGGTCGAGCAGGCCATGAAGGACCTGCAGATCCAGTCCGTCGTCATCCTGGGTGGCACCAACGCCGTCTCGGACACCGTGAAGTCCAAGGTCGAGTCCAACGGCATGACCACTCAGCGCCTGTCCGGCAGCAACCGCGCCGACACCGCGATCCGGGTCGCGGACTACGCCATCGCCTCGCTTGGCTTCGAGGGTGTCAACACCGCCCTCGCCCGCGGCGACGGGTTCGCTGACGCCCTGGCCGGTGGTCCCAACGCCGGCACCAGCCGTGCGCCGATCCTCCTGACGGCCTCGAGCTGCTCGCTGGCCCAGGAGACCAAGCAATGGCTCACCGACCACTTCTCCACGGTCTCGCTCATCCGCGCCTACGGCGGGCTTGCCGCCATCTGTGACCCGGTGCTCAACGAGGCCAAGGTCGCGGCCCAGACCAACGCCCAGACGGCCAGCAAGGTCGAGCTCGCCATCTCGGGCGGATCCTCCGACGGCGGCCCCAAGTGGCAGTACCAGCAGGCGGGCGCCAGCCCGGCCAAGGAGCTGACGCTCAAGGCCACCACCACCTCGGACCCGCCCTCGGGCTCGGCGGACACCACCCGTCCGGCCGCGCCCCAGCAGGACGTCATCTTCAACATCAAGCCTGCGGCGGGAAGCGATCCCGCCAACACCGAGCTGAACCTCACCGGCCGTACCGACGCCAACGGCATCGCCACGGTGAAGTACTCACGCACCAAGCCGGGCACCGACAACATCACGATCTCGCTCAAGCAGGCCAGCTCGATCCAGGACACCGGCACCGCGGTGTGGGGCACCCAGGCGGTGCCGATCGCGCTGACCCCGGAGACGGCGGTGACGCTCAAGGTCAACGAGCCCCGCACGTTCACGATCACCATCCCGTCGGATCCGACCGCCGCACCGGGTCAGGACGTGAACATCACCGCGCTCGAGCTGCTCGACGACATCAGCTTCAATGACACCAACAAGGCGGCGCTGACGTTCAGCACCGCCGACCAGGCCACCACCGTGACGCCCGACACCGCGGACGAAGACCACACCCTGGCCATCGTGACGGTCGTGCAGCCCGGCGGCACGGCCACCTTCACCGTCAAGTCCAACTCGCCGCAGACCGTCACGTTCATGGCCTTCCTCGACACCGTGAAGAGCGGCACGAGCAAGGACAACGTCGACAAGCAGGAGCTGCGCGACAAGGCCGGGTCGACGACCTGGAGCTCGGGGACAGTCACCATCAACGTGACGCCCACGACGACAGAGACACTTGGCTACGGCGAGCAGCGCGTCTACACCGTGTCCGCAGTGGACTCGACGGGCGCTCCCTTCACCCAGGCCCTCGACCTGAGCTTCGTCGAGCTCACCGACAACGAGGCCGGCACGACCACACGGGGCGAGATCGCCTGGGTCGACAATGACAACGACCTGGCCACGACCAAGGGCACGCCACCTTCGGGAACCGCCCCCACCGGTCGCGAGGCCCCGCCGGGCACCCAGCCCCAGCCCGACAACACCACCCGCACCGAGGTGGTGCCCAACTCTCAGGGCCGCTTCAGCTTCGCCATCACCACCGACTTCGCCACTGCGACCACGACCTCGACGCCGGCGACGCCGGTGGTCTGGTACGACCTCCCCGGGCAGGTCCCGAACAGCCGTGAGGCGAACGAGCCCCAAGGTCGAGGCGGGACCACCACCTACGAGAGTCGATCCAGCAGCGCCTCCTCGCTGCAGACCTTCGGCTGCCCTGTCACCTACGCCGGTGCATCGGCATCCAACAACGTCGAGGCCGCGGGTGTCGACCCCTGCCAGCGCCTCGATGTCGCCGCTGCCAGCGGTCGTCAGTCCCCGGACGCCGCGCCGGGTGGTGCCAGCAACATCTTGAATACCGTCAGCGCGGTGACGAGCAGAGATGCGAACTCGACCACCGACCTCCTCGCTCGCAGCCGCGGTGACGTCGTCTTCCGATTCGTCTACCGCGATGCCTCGGGGCAGCCTGTCGACCCAGGGGCGATCGTTGGTGAAGGCAACGTGACCTTCGACATCACCAACACCAGTGGGGCGGCGACCGCGACGATCGCGGCGGCGCGGTACGGGAGCGCTCAAGATCAGCTGATCCTGCCCCCACAGGGTCGAGGTCAGGTCCAGGTGCCTTTCTCGCCAGGGACATCCTCCGGCCCCTTCGCCGAGGTCGTCATCGACGCCAACCATGTCGGCTCGGTCCGGGTCGAGGCCACGGCGGTGGACGCCAACGGCTTCGTGCTGGCGGGCTGCGGCACTGCGCCCTCGTCGGCGGGGTGCACGCCGATCGTCAAGTCCGCGCGTTGGGTACGGGTGGACGTCGACACCGCCGAGAACGTCCAGCTGACCCCCCCGGCGGCCACGGGGCCGTGCCCGAACGTCGCCATCCCCTGTTACAACGGGCTCGTCGTGGCCCTCGACAAGGCGCGTGACTACTACGTGATCGGCACGCCGTCGGGCAACGTGTACGTGACCTATGCCTACGGCCGAGGCGGCGAGAAGTACGGGACCCGGGCGGACCCGACCCCGAATTCGACGGTCTTGTTCACCCATGGCGAGCGGCGCAGCAACGCCGACACCTACTTCATCGATGGTCCGCAGTTCACCAGCGATCCGTCGAATCCCGACTCGGAGGCACGCTGCCGGCCGCCGTATCCGGGTGCCACGGGAGCGGCTGCGGCGGCTCCGGGCTGTGGCATCTTCGACACCGCCCTGAGTCCGGACGACCGGGTTGTCTACGAGTTCTCGAACCCGAATCCGCTGCCCGGCCAGACGCCGCCGCAGAGCGGCCGGGGGACCCGGACCCAGACGCACCGGCTCACCAACCTCAGCTCGGCGTCGCCGCCGGCACCCTGAGCATCAGAGCCATCCCGGGCCGGCGGTAGCCTGCCCGGGATGGCCGTGCGCTTCGTCATCATCGGCGGCGGCCCTGCGGGCACCCAAGCCGCCATGCACGCCGCTCGTCTCGGCGCCGAGGTCACCCTCGTCGAGCGCGACATCGTCGGTGGTGCCGCCAACCTCTGGGACTGCATCCCGTCCAAGGCCATGATCGCCACGGGCGGGGTCATGGCGCTGGCGCGGCGGGCCCAGGGAATGGGCCTGGCTTCCCTGGAGGCCTCGCTCGACTTCGACGCGCTGGGCAAGCGCATCCGCACCATCGAGGAAGGCCTCACCCAATCCGTCAGCGAGCTCCTGGCCAGCCAGGGGGTCCGGCTGGTGCGGGGATCAGCGTGCCTCGCCGGTCCCCACGAGGTGCAGGTCGAGTCCGACGCCGGCAACGAGGCATTGACGGCCGACGCCGTCCTGGTGTCGACGGGCAGCCGTCCTCGCATCCCCGACTGGGCCCCGGTCGACGGCGAGCGCGTGTTGACGACACGCCACGCCTATCCGCCGCCGGAGCTGCCCACGCATCTGGTCGTCATCGGCTCGGGCGTGACCGGCGTGGAGTTCGTCCACATGTTCCGTTCCTTCGGATCGCAGGTGACCCTGGTCGTCAGCCGCCAGCAGGTGCTGCCCCAGAAGGACGCCGAGGTCGCTGCCGCCCTCGAGGAGGACTTCCTGCGCCGCGAGGTCGTGCTGCTCAAGGGCGCCCGGGCCATGGAGATAGAGGTGAGCCCCACGGGTGTGGTGGTGAGCTGCACCGATGGTCGCCGGGCGGAAGGGTCACATGCGCTTTTGGCCATCGGGTCGCTGCCCAACTCCGAGGGTCTGGGTCTGGAGGCTGCCGGTGTGGCCGTCGACGCCGGGGGCTACGTGCCGGTCAACCAGCACTGTCAGACCAACGCGGCCCACATCTACGCCGCGGGAGACGTCTCCGGTCGCCTGCCGCTGGCCTCGGTGGCCTCGATGCAGGGCCGCAAGGTGGCCGAGCACGTCATGGGTCTCCACACCCGCGAGCACCGTCATCTGGACTACGACAAGGCGGCCAGCGCCATCTTCACCGAACCCGAGATCGCCGATGTCGGCTTGGCCGAAGCCGAGGCCTTCGCCATCGGCCGCAAGATCCGGGTGACCAAGGTCCCCTTCGCAGCCAACGCCCGAGCCCTGATCGACGGCGACCCGAGGGGCTTCGTAAAGATCGTGTCCGACCCCGCCACCGGCATCGTCCTGGGCGGCTCCATCGTGGGGCGAGGAGCCTCGGAGCTGATCTCGGTCATCGCCCTGGCGGTGACCGCCCACCTCAAGGTCACCGACATCGTGGAAAGCCTCCTGGTTCACCCCACCCTGGCCGAGGCCCTGGCCGACGCCGCCGAATAGCTCCGGCGGCGCCGGCCAGTCCCACTCACACCTCGGTTGATCGGCCGCCCCCCCGGTGGCCCTATTTGGTACCGGTGACTTTGGCTGAGCCGCCCCCGCGGGTCAATGTGCCAAAAGTCACCTTCACCCATAGGGGCTACCGCTATTCGATGATCGCCAGTATGTCGCCCACGCCTACGGTGGCACCTGGTTGCACCCGCATCTCAGTCACCCGGCCGCCACGCTCGGCGCGAATCTGGTTCTCCATCTTCATGGCCTCCAGAACCAGGAGAGGCTGGCCCGCCTCCACCTCCTGGCCCACCTCGACCAGCACGCTGGCCACGGTTCCCTGCATGGGCGCGGTGATGGTGCCGGGGCCGCCGGCTTCGGCGCCGGCGGACGATCGGCGGCGCCGGCGCCGGCCTTCGCCGCCGCCCGCCGGGCCAGCGGCGGCTTCGGTATCCGGCACCCAGAGCTTCACCTGGTACCGGCGGCCGTCCACCTCCACATCCACGTCGCGCCGTACCCGGCCGGCGCCGTCGGCATCCGCCGGGGCAGGCCCGGGATCGCCCTGGACCGCCGACAGGTCGAGGGTGTCCTCGACCCAGCTGGTGGAGTGCTCGCCGGCGGCGAAGTCCGGGTGGGAGAGGATGGCCAGATGGGCGGGCATGGTGGTGGCCACGCCCTCCACGCGCATCTCGCCGAGGGCCCGGATCATCCGCCGGCGGGCGGCCTCCCGGTCGGGTGCCCACACGATCAGCTTGGCGACCAGGTTGTCGAAGAAGGCGTTGACCTCGTCCCCCTCCTCGTAGCCGGCGTCGGTGCGGACACCCGGACCGCCGGCAGGGCGGAAGGAGGTGATGGTGCCGGGCGATGGGAGGAACCGCCCGCCGGCGGGATCCTCGGCGTTGATGCGGCATTCGATGGCGTGGCCCCGGCTGCGTACCTCGTCCTGGGTGAACGGCAGTGCCTCGCCGGATGCGACCCGCAGCTGCAGCTCCACGAGATCGAGACCGGTCACCAGCTCCGTGACCGGGTGCTCCACCTGGAGCCGGGCGTTCATCTCGAGGAACCAGAAGGCCGGTGCCTCACTCTTCTCGAGAAGGAACTCCACGGTGCCGGCGCCCACGTACCCGCAGCGCTCGGCCACGGCCACGGCGGCCTGGCCCATGGCCTGGCGGGTGGCCTCGTCGAGGCCGGGGGCCGGGCTCTCCTCCACCAGTTTCTGCTGGCGACGCTGGCACGAGCAGTCCCGCTCGCCCAGCGAGACGGTGTGGCCGTGGGCGTCGGCCATCACCTGCACCTCGACGTGGCGGGGCCGGATCAGGTATCGCTCCACGTAGCACTCGGCCCGACCGAAGTGGGCGAGTGCCTCCCTCTGGGCGGATGCCAGCGCCTCGGCCGCCTCCTCGGGCCCGGAGGCGATCCGCATCCCCCGGCCTCCGCCGGCGTGCGCCGCTTTCACGGCCACCGGCCAGCCGTGGGCCTCGCCGAACGCCACCACCTGCTCGGCCGAGGTCAGCTCGTCGGACAGGCCGGGAACGCCGGCCACTCCCGCCTCCTGCGCCGTCCGGCGGGCCTGCATCTTGTCGCCCATGATCTCAATGGCGTCCGCCGGCGGGCCGATGAAGACCACGCCCGCCGCCGTCACCGCCCGGGCGAACTCCGGGTTCTCCGAGAGGAAGCCGTAGCCGGGGTGCACGGCGTCGGCGCCGCTCCGCTCGATGGCGGCCAACAGTGCCTCGATGGACAGGTAGGAGTCTCGGGACGACGTGCCGCCGAGGGCGTAGGCCTCGTCGGCCATGCGCACGTGCATGGCGTGCGGGTCGAGGTCGGAGTACACGGCCACCGTGGCCACGCCCATCTCACGGCACGTACGGATGACGCGTACGGCGATCTCGCCACGGTTGGCTATCAGGACCTTCTGCAGCATGGTGCCCGTATCGTTAGCGCATCGACTGGGAAGTGCGCCGCTTCGCGGAGATCGACTCGACGAACTCGTACCTTCTGGGCGAGGCCCGATCGGGCGCTCCAGAGGGGCTTGTGGCCGTCGCCGACGTGCAGCGCGCCGGCCGCGGACGTCTCGCTCGCACCTGGGATTCGCCCCCAGGGGCGTCGTTGCTGGTGTCGATCCTGCTGCGTCCGGGCCTCGCCGTTGACCGCCTGCACCTGGCGGTGGCGGCGGTGGCTCTGGCCGCGGCGGACGCCTGCGCAGAGGTGGCCGGGATCCGCCCGGGCCTGAAGTGGCCGAACGACCTCGTCGTAGGCCCCGGGGACGCCAAGCTCGGCGGCATCCTCTCCGAAGCCGTGCCGCCGGCCGTCATCGTCGGCCTCGGCCTCAACGTGGACTGGCCGGTGGGCACACTTCCCGCCGGCGCAGCGGAGCTGGGCCCCGTCGACCGCCACGAGCTGCTGGCGGCCCTGCTCCGCCACCTCGATGCCCTGTACGGCGACTGGCCACTCGTCACCAAGGAGTACCGAGCCGCCTGCGTCACCGTCGGGCGGCAGGTCCGGGTCGAGTTGAGCGGCGAGACCTTCACCGCCACGGCCGTAGACATCTCCGACGCCGGCCACCTCGTCGTCTCCCCGAAGACAGCCGCCGGCGCCGGCCCCCAAGCGCTCCGCATTGTCACCGCCGGCGACGTTGTCCACCTCCGCCCCCACGTGCCCGACTGCGGGCCCGGTGCGTGGGTGCGTGAAGGGTCAGGGGTCGATGTCGCCGGCGACTACGGCGGCGAAGGCGGCGCCGGCGGCCTCGGTGAGGGGACCCGGCGCTGACGGGAGGGGCCGTCCGTCCACCTGGCCGATGGGTTGCACCTCGCGGGTGGTGGAGGCGAGGAATGCTTCGGTGCAGCGGTCGAGGTCGGCGGTGGTGACTTCGGCCTCGACGGCGAGGCCGCTCTCCAGGATCAGTGCCCGGGTGACGCCGGCGAGGCAGCCGGCGGACAGCGGGGGCGTCACCAGCCGGCCGTCCACGCCGACGAAGATGTTGCTGCCGGTGCCCTCGCACACGTTGCCGACGAGGTTGAGGAAGATCGCTTCGCCGCCGCCCCGTTCCAGGGCGTAAGCCAGGGCGACCACGTTCTCGGCGTACGACGTGGTCTTTATCCCGGCCACCGCCCCGCGTTCGTTGCGGGGCCAGGGGACCACCGACACTCCTGTGGTGGGGGGCCACGGGGCCAGCGGCGCGGTGGCGACGATGATCGTGGGACCGCTGTCTCCTCGGGCCGAACCGAGCGGGCCGGGGCCGCCGGTGAAGGTGATGCGTACGGCCCCGTCACCAAGGCCGTTGGCCGCCACCACCTCTTCCATCGCGGCACGGAGCACCTCGGGCGGAGGAGCGGTCAGCCCGAGGCCGGCGGCTGAGGTGCCCAAACGGTCGAGGTGGCGGCGGACGGCGAAAGGGCGGCCGCCGTAGGACTTCAGCGTCTCGAAGACGCCGTCGCCGACGGTGAGACCGTGGTCGAACACCGAGATGCTGGCGTCAGCGGCATCCACCAGCTCCCCGTTCACCCACACGGTGCTCATGGCCCGGCCGGGGCCCCAACCCCGGCCTCCTCGCCGAGGCGGGGTCCCCATCCCCGCCCGGCGCTGTGGGCGCTCATGGCCCGGCTCATGAGGAGACGACCGACAGGAGGCGGCGGGCCTTCAGCTCGGTCTCCTCCCATTCCCCCTCGGGGGTGGAGTCCCAGGTGATGGCGCCACCTGTTCCCAGGTGTATCTCGCCCTCCTGGAACCAGAAGGTGCGGATGGCCACGTTCAAGTCGCCTTCGCCGGCGTCGGCGTCCACCCATCCGATGGCGCCACAGTAGGGGCCGCGGGGCACGGGCTCCAGCTGGGCGATCGTCTGGAGGGCAGCCAGCTTCGGCGCGCCGGTCACCGAGCCGGGCGGGAACGTGGCGCCGATCATCTCGGCCCAGCCGGCGCCGGCCCGCAGCCGGCCCCGCACAGTGGACACCAGGTGGTGCAGTCCCGGGTGGGCCTCGGCCTGGCACAGCCCCACCGTCTCCACGGAGCCGAACTCGCATACCCGCCCCAGGTCGTTGCGGACGAGATCCACGATCATCACGTTCTCGGCCCGGTCCTTGGCCGTGAAGCCGTCCGGGGTGGCCGCCGTTCCCTTGATGGGACGGGACTCCACCATCGGCCCGGCCCGGCGGAGGAACCGTTCAGGTGAGGCCGAGGCGATGTGCACGCCGGCCTGGGGGATCCGCAGCACGGCGGCGTACGGAGCCGGGTTGCCGGCGGCCAGGGCGGCACCGAGGGCGGCCACGTCGGCGCCGGCCGGCAGCGGTGCCGACAGCCGGCGGGTGAGGTTCACCTGGTAGACGTCGCCGGCGGCGATCGCCTCCCTCACGGCCACCACCGCCTTGGCGAACGCCGCCCCGTCCAGGCTCGTGCGCCACGTTCCCGCCAGAGGCCCCCGCCAGGGCGGCCCCGGCCACGGCCGGGCAGGCCGCACGCGCTCGAAGCGGGCACAGGTGGCGTGGCCCTCGAAGGAGATCGCCACCGCCCAGAAGCCGGCGCTGTCGAGGGCGGTGAGGTCCGAGGTGAGGTCGACGAGGCCGGTTGCCAGCCGCCCGCCGACCACGGCGAGAGGATCGGGGGCCAAGGCGCGCCAGCCTACGGCGACGGGCCACTGGTAGGTTCCTGCCGTGGCCACGCAGCCTGGGGCCAGTCGCCCGCGCCGGTGGCCACGCCGCCTTCTCCTAGGCGTCAACATCTTCGTCGCCATCTGCCTGGTGATCAGCGGCGTCGGCTACGCCTACCTCAAGTGGCAGTTCGGCCGCGTGCCGAAGATCTCCTTCGAGTGCACCCCGGCCCAGGAGGTCCTCCGCGACTGCGGTGAGGACAAGGCGGGGATCCCCATGAACGTCCTCCTGGTGGGCTCGGACGCCCGCAAGGACATCAGCGCCGCCGAACAGGAGCAGTTCGGGACCCAGAAGGATGCCGGCGGCCAGCGCAGCGACACCATCCTCATCCTCCATGCCGACCCGGAGGCGCAGAAGGCGGCCATCCTCTCCATTCCCCGCGATCTCGCGGTTCCCATCGCCGGGCGGGCCAACCAGCGCCCGGACCGCATCAACAGCGCCTTCGAGAAAGGCCCCGACGTGCTGATCCGCACCCTTCGTGAATCGCTGGGCATCGAGATCGACCATTACGCCGAGGTCGACTTCAACGGCTTCCGGGGAGTCGTCAACGCCATTGGCGGGGTGACGCTCTTCTTCGACGCCCCGGCCCGGGACAGGGTCTCAGGCCTCGACATCCGCAACCCGGGGTGCGTGAAGATGAACGGCAACACCGCACTGGCCTACGTGCGCAGCCGGAACTACCAGTACCTCGAGAAAGGCAAGTGGCAGACGGATCCCACTGCGGACCTCGGCCGCATCCAGCGCCAGCAGGGCTTCATCCGCCGGGTCCTGGGCAAGGCCTCCCGCGCCGGTCGCAACCCCCTCACTCTCAACGCTCTGGTGAACACCGCCGTGAACAAGGTCACCATCGACAAGGCCTTCTCCACCAAGGACATCTTCCGGTTGGCCCGCCAGTTCAAGTCGCTGGAGCCGGACGCGGTGGAGATCTTCAGCCTCCCCACGGTCGGGGGCCGAATCGACGGGAAGTCCATCCTGCGTCTCGTCGAGCCGGACGCCACCCAGATCATCGACCGGTTCAGCGGCAAGGCTCCTCCCGCGCCGACGGAGCCGCCGCCCAAGGTCCTGCCCGGAACCGTGCGGGCCCGGGTGCTCAACGGCTCGGGCACCAGCGGTCAGGCCGGAACCGCTGCGCAGGGCCTGCAGAAGGCCAACTTCGGCGTGGCCGGCGTGGGGTCCGCGGATTCCTTCACCTACCGCCAGTCCGAGGTCCGCTACGGCCGCGGCCAGCTGGCCAAGGCCGAGCTGCTGAAGGCTTACGTCGACGGTTCCGCCGTGCTCAAGGAGGACCTGGCGCTGCGCGGGGGCGACCTCGTGCTGGTCACCGGCGCCGACTTCAAGGGCATCAGGGACCCCGCCGGCACGCCCGCACCGCCGAGTTCGGCGCCGCCGCCGGCGCCGACTGCGCCCAAGCCCGGCCCCGGCGGCAAGGCGGCGGCGCCCCAGACCAGCGTGGCGCCGGCGCAGGCGGCATGCTGAAGCGGTGAAAGCACTGATCCTGGCCGGCGGAGCCGGCACCCGCCTGCGCCCCATCACCCACACCGGCGCCAAGCAGCTGGTCCCCGTGGCCAACAAGCCCATCCTGTTCTATGGCCTGGAGGCCATGGCTGAGGCCGGCATCGTCGAGGTGGGCCTCATCGTGGGCGACACCGCCGAGGAGATGCGGGCGGCCGTCGGGGACGGCTCCCGCTTCGGCCTCGAAGTCACCTACATCCCCCAGACGGCGCCGCTCGGTCTGGCCCACTGCGTGCTCATCGCCCAGGAGTTCCTCGGCGACGACAGCTTCGTCATGTACCTCGGCGACAACCTGCTGCGGGAGGGGATAGCCGATCTGGTCGAGGGCTTCGAGAAGCTGGACGGCGAGGCCGCCGCCCAGATCCTCCTGGCGAGGGTTCCCGATCCCCGCCAGTTCGGCGTGGCCGAGCTCGACGACACGGGCCAGGTCGTGCGTCTGTTGGAGAAGCCCGACGATCCCCCCTCGGATCTGGCGCTGGTGGGGGTGTACCTTTTCGACACCCGCATCCACGACGCCGTCCGGGCCATCGAGCCGTCGGCGCGCGGAGAGCTGGAGATAACCGACGCCATCCAGTGGCTGATCGACGCCGGCCATCGCGTCCGCAGCCAGATCCTCGACGGCTGGTGGAAGGACACCGGCAACCTCGAGGCGTTGTTGGAGGGGAACCGTCTCATCCTCGAGACGATCGAGCCCCGCATCGAGGGCCTGGTGGACGGCGAGTCGAGGATCGAAGGCAGGGTCGTCATCCAGCCCGGCGCCGAGATCGTCCGCTCCATCGTGAGGGGCCCCTCCATCATCGGCGAAGGCACCCGCATCGTCGACAGCTACATCGGGCCCTTCACCTCGGTGTACTACGGCTGCCACGTCGCGCGGTCCGAGGTGGAGTACTCGATCGTGCTCGAGGAGAGCCGTATACACGACGTGCGCCGCATCGCCGACTCCCTCATCGGCAAGCAGGTGGAGGTGAGCCGCACCGAGCGCGGGCCCCGCGTCGTCCGCCTGATGCTGGGCGATCACTCCCGGGTCGACCTGGTCTGAGCCTCTGTAGGCTCCCCTCGTGAAACTGTTCGTCACCGGCGGCGCCGGGTTCATCGGTTCCAACTACGTCCGCCACGTTTTCGCCGGCAGCGACGACCACGTCACCGTATTCGACGCCCTCACCTACGCCGGCAACCTGGCCAACCTGGCCGAGGTCGAGGACGATCCCCGCTACCGGTTCGTGAAGGGCGACGTGTGCGACC
Organism: Acidimicrobiales bacterium; assembly: GCA_035525365.1. Lineage (GTDB taxonomy): Bacteria > Actinomycetota > Acidimicrobiia > Acidimicrobiales. The sequence goes on along the minus strand of DATLEK010000059.1, from coordinate 46,966 downwards.
GGGAGTCGGTCGAACAGGCCATGGCCGGCCACGACGCCGTGCTGCACTTCGCCGCCGAGAGCCACGTCGACCGCTCCATCGCCAGCCCCGACGAGTTCGTGCGTACCAACTGCCTGGGCACCAATGTCGTGTGCGACGTGGCCCGCCGGGCCGAGGTCGACCGCGTCGTGCACGTCTCCACCGACGAGGTGTACGGATCAGTGGAGCAGGGCTCTTCGGGTGAGGGCGACGCCCTCGATCCCCGGTCGCCGTACAGCGCGTCCAAAGCAGGGTCGGACCTCATCGCCCTCTCGTACTTTTCCACCTTCGCCCTGCCCGTGCTGGTGACCAGGTCGTCGAACAACTTCGGTCCCTTCCAGTACCCCGAGAAGGTCATCCCGCTGTTCGTCACCAACCTGCTCGACGGTCTCCAGGTGCCCCTCTACGGCGACGGCATGAACATCCGTGACTGGTGCCACGTCGAGGACAACTGCGCGGCCATCGATCTGGTCCTCCGACGTGGCGAGATCGGCACCGTGTACAACATCGGCGCCGGCAACGAGGTCCCGAACCGGCTCCTGGTGGACAAGCTGCTGGCCCTGATGGGTGCCGGCGAGGACATGGTCCGCTACGTCGAGGACCGCCTGGGCCACGATCGCCGCTACTCCGTGGACAGCACCCGCGTACGGGCCCTCGGGTGGGCTCCGGCCCGCGACCTCGACGAGGCCCTGGCCTCCACCGTTGCCTGGTACCGGGACAACCGGCGCTGGTGGGAGCCGTTGAAGCCCGCCACCTCCACCTCATGAGGGTCCTTATCACCGGCGCCCAGGGCCAGGTGGGCCTGGAGCTGGTTGAGGCCTTCGCCACCCATCCCAACTACGAGGTCATCGCCATCGATCGCCGCCAGCTCGACGTGGCCGACCGCGACAGCGTGCTCCAGGCGATCTGCTCCGCCCAGCCGGATGCGGTGGTCCATGCCGCGGCCTGGACCGACGTCGATGGCTGCCAGCTCGATCCCTCCCGGGCGTTGCAGGTGAACGCGCTGGGCACCCGCCACGTGGCCGAGGGCGCCAGGCTGGCCGGCGCGCGTGTCTGTTACCTCTCCACCGACTACGTCTTCGCCGGCGACGCCACCTCGCCCTACACCGAGTGGGACGCCACCGGCCCGCGCTCGGCCTACGGCAGCTCCAAGCTCGGCGGTGAGCAGGAGCTGGGCCACGATGCCACCATCGTGCGCACCTCCTGGGTCTGCGGGCGCTTCGGCCGCAACTTCGTCCGCTCCATCCTGGCCGCGGCAGCAGAACGAGACGAGCTGAGCGTGGTCGACGACCAGCACGGCTGCCCCACCTTCGCCGACGACCTGGCGTCGATGATCGTCCGCCTTGTCGTTTCCCGCCTTCCCGGCACCTTCCACGTCACCAACCAGGGCGCCACCACCTGGTACGGCCTCGCCTGCGCAGCGATGCAGTGCGCCGGGCTGGACCCGGGCAGGATCAAGCCCATCGCCACCGCGGACCTGCAACCGCCCCGCCCCGCCCCCCGGCCCCCGTGGTCGGTGCTCGACAACTCCGCGCTTCGTCTCTCGGGTATTCCCCTTCTGTCCGATTTCCACGAGCCGCTCGAGCGGCTCGTGAAGCACATCGACGGATGAGCCCCAGCAGCATCGCCGTCATCGGCACCGGTTATGTGGGTCTCACCACCGGCGCCTACCTGGCCCATCTCGGCCACCACGTCATCTGCGCCGACGTGCTGCCCGGGAAGGTCGAGTGCCTGTCCAGGGGCGAGATCCCCATCTTCGAGACGGGTCTGGAAGAGATGGTGCGCGAAGGCATCGACGGCCACCGTCTGTCCTTCGTCCTGGGCGCCGCCGCAGCCGTGACCGAAGCCGAGTTCGTGTTCCTCTGCGTCCCCACACCTCAGGGGGAGGACGGCTCCGCCGACCTGGCCTACATCGAGGCTGCGGCAAGGGAGATCGCCCCCCACCTACGGCCGGAGACTGTGGTCATCAACAAGTCCACGGTGCCGGTCGGGTCCTCTCGCGTAGTGGAGCAGGCCATGGGGCGCGACGACGTCTTCGTGGTGTCCAACCCGGAGTTCCTCCGCGAGGGTTCAGCCGTGCACGACTGCCTGCACCCGGACCGCATCGTGATCGGGAGCGACGACCAGGCCGCCGCCATGCGGGTGGCCTCGCTCTTCGAGCGTCTCGAGGCCCCGCTGATCGTCACGGACCCGGCGTCGGCCGAGGCCATCAAGTACGCCTCCAACGCCTTTTTGGCCACCAAGGTCTCCTTCGTCAACGCCATCGCCAACCTCTGTGAGGCGGTCGGGGCCGACGTGCGGGAGGTGGTGCTCGGCATGGGCTACGACCGGCGCATCGGCTTCGAGTTCCTCAAGCCCGGCCCGGGTTGGGGAGGGTCGTGCTTCGGCAAGGACACCCGTGCCCTGATCCGCCTGGCCGAGGACGGCGGCTACGACTTCAGCCTGCTGCGCGGGGTGGTGGCCGTGAACGAGGAGCAGTACGACCGCGTCGTGGCCAAGGTTGAGCGGGTGGCGGGCCGCACCCTCGCCGGCGCCACCGTCGCTGCCTGGGGGCTCTCGTTCAAGGCCCGCACCGACGACACGCGCGACTCCCCCGCGGTCGCCGTCATCCGGCGGCTTCAGGACAAGGGCGCCGCCGTGCGCGCTTACGACCCTGCCGCCACCGGCGACCTCGGTGCCGTCGTGCGCATGGACGATCCCTATGCCGTCTGTGAGGGCGCCGACGTCCTCGTGGTGCTCACCGAGTGGGACGAGTTCCGGTGGCTGGATCTCGACAAGGTGCACGAGCTGATGGCCTCCCCACGGATCGTCGACGCCAGGAACCTCCTCGATCCCGCCGCTGTGCGTCGCAAGGGATTCATCTACGAGGGCATGGGTCGTCTGTGAGGGCCGTGGTCACCGGCGGCGCCGGCTTCCTGGGCTCGCACCTCTGCGACCGCCTCCTCGGGCGGGGCGATGAGGTGGTGGCCATCGACAACCTCCTCACCGGCCGCCTCGACAACATCGCCCACCTCTTCGGCCACGAGCGCTTCAGCTTCCAGCGCCACAACGTGAGCAACTTCGTCCATGTCGCCGGTCCGGTCGACGCCGTGCTGCACTTCGCCAGTCCTGCCTCACCCCGTGACTACCTGGAGATGCCGATACAGACGCTGAAGGTCGGGTCCCTCGGCACCCACAACCTGCTCGGCCTGGCCAAGGACAAGGGCGCCCGCTTCCTGCTGGCGTCCACCAGCGAGGTCTACGGCGATCCCCAGGTCCACCCCCAGGCCGAGGAGTACTGGGGGCACGTCAACCCCATCGGCCCCCGCGGCGTGTACGACGAGGCCAAGCGCTTCGCCGAGGCCATCACCATGGCCTACCACCGCTACCACGGCGTGGAGGTGCGCATCGCCCGGATCTTCAACACCTACGGCCCGCGGCTGCGCCCGGGCGACGGGCGGGTGGTGTCGAACTTCCTGTCCCAGGCGCTGAACGGCAAGCCCATCACGATCTACGGCGACGGCAGCCAGACCCGCAGCTTCTGTTACGTGGAGGACGAGGTGACGGGGCTCCTCGCTCTCCTCGACTCCGACTGCGTCGGACCGATGAACATCGGCAACCCCACCGAGCGGACGGTCCGCGACCTGGCCGAGCTGGTGGTCGAGGTCACCGGTTCGTCCTCGGAGATGGTCTTCGAGCCCCTCCCCGTCGACGATCCCACCCAGCGCCGGCCCGACATCTCCCTGGCTCGGCGGGTGCTCGGATGGGAGCCCCGCATCGAGTTGCGACACGGCCTGGCCATCACCGCCGACTGGCTCAGGTCCGAGGAGCGGTAGTGACCCTGAGCGCTGTCAGCGCGGTGGTCGTCAACTACAACGCCTGCGAGCACCTCCTCGAGTGCGTTCGCAGCCTGCGGGCCGAGGGCGTGGCCGACATCGTCGTGGCCGACAACGGGTCCACCGACGGATCGGCGCAAGCGCTGCGGCGGGCCGACCCCGACGTGGTGTGGCTGGCCACGGGCGCCAACGTCGGCTACGGCGCCGGCGCCAACCGGGGTGCCGCTAGCGCCACGGGCGACCTGCTCCTGATCTGCAACGCCGACGTGGTCGTCGAGCCCGGCTCGGTGAAGGCGCTGGCCCACGCCCTGGAGGGCGACGACGGCCTCGCCCTCGTCGGGCCGAGGATCGAGGACAGGTCCGGAAAGACCTACCCCTCCCCCCGGACCTTTCCCGCCCTGGGCGACGCCCTCGGCCACGCTTTCCTGGGCCTGGTGGCGCCCACCAACCGCTTCACCCGCCGCTACCGGATGCTCGACTGGGACCATGGCTCCAGCGGCTCGGTGGACTGGGTCTCAGGATCCTGCTTCCTGGTGCGGCGCACGGCGTGGGAGGCCCTCGGCGGTTTCGACGAGGCCTATTTCATGTACGTCGAGGACGTGGACCTCTGCTGGCGGGCCTCCAGGGCCGGTTGGAGGGTCGGTTTCGAGCCGGCGGCAAGGGTGCTGCACGTACAGGGTGTCTCCACCGACCTGGCGCCCTACCGGATGATCGTGGAGCACCACCGCTCCCTGCTGCGGTTCTCGTGGAGGACGACCCACGGTCGCCGGCGGGCTCTCCTGCCTGTTGTCTGGACAGGCGTGGCGGCTCGGGCCGCGCTGGCCTGTGCGCAGCGGGCTCTGCAGTCCCGTCGCCCCCACCGAAGCGGCGCCGGGACCGGTGGCCCCGACGGCGCAAAGTAGCTTCCCTCTATGGGCAAGGCATCGAGTTCGAAAAAGGTGGCCCGTGCGGCCAGCACGGGTGGCGGCCGCACCAGCCGCGGGGCACGGCCCTGGGGCTGGTACCTGGCCATGGGCCTTGTCGCGGTTCTGGGTGTGGTGACGATCGTGTTCAGCCGCAACGAGCGCCAGCAGGTGGCGTCGGCCCGGCCCACCATCCGGGACCACTGGCACACCGCCTACGGGTTCTACAACTGCACCAAGTTCGAGCCCCAACTGCCCCAGCCGCCCACGCTGATCGGGCTGCACACCCACAACGACGGACTGGTCCACATCGAGCCCCAGAACAGCCAGGACACGGGCAAGGGTGCCACCCTCGGCCGCTTCGTCACCGGCCAGCCGGGCTTCAAGCTGGAGACCGGCAAGATGAGCTACCCCGGGACCAAGCCGGTCAAGGACGGCGGCAAGTGCGGTGAAAAGAAGGCCACCCTGCAGATGTGGGTGTGGGACGACGGGAACGACGAGAAGGGCCGCGTCGTTCCCGGCGACCCGAGGAAGGTCCGCATCCGCGACAACATGCTGCTGACCATGGCCTTCGTCCCCGCCGGCACCGAGGTGCCCAAGCCTCCTTCGGTGGGCAACCTCAAGAACCCCAACGCCAACGAAAGCGGGCAGGGCGGATCCACCCCACCGGCATCGACCAGCATCTCCATCCCCACCGATCCCGGCGTCCTTCCAGGGGGGGTGCCGGCGCCGGGTGGCTCCATCCCGTCGGGTTCCACGCCGCCGGCCTCCGATGCACCGGCCTCCGATGCACCGGCCTCGTCCTCCCCGGCTGCGCCCCCCAGCGAACCGCCTGCCACGCCGGCCCCGTGAAAGCAGTCGTCCTCGTCGGCGGTGAGGGGACGCGGCTGCGCCCTCTCACCTTCACCACTCCGAAGCAGCTGCTCCCGGTGGCCGAGGTGACCATGATCGAGCGCGTGGTGTCCCATCTCGCCGCCCACGGCGTGGATGACGTGGTGCTGTCCATGGGCTACCGGCCTGACGCCTTCCTCTCCATGTTCCCCGACAACCGCTGTGCCGGCGTGGCCCTCAGGTACGCCGTGGAACCCACGCCTCTCGACACCGCCGGCGCCATCCGCTTCGCCGCCGAGGACGCCGGCATCGACAGCACCTTCCTCGTCGTGAACGGCGACGTGCTCACCGGGATGGACGTCGGCGCCCTCACCGAGCTCCACCGCCGCAGCGGGGGCCAGGCCACCATCAGCCTGGTGCCGGTGGACGATCCGTCCCGTTTCGGCGTGGTGACCACCGACGAGGACGGGCGGGTGACGGCCTTCATTGAGAAGCCGCCGGCCGAGGAGGCTCCCACCAACCTGGTGAACGCCGGTACCTACGTCCTCGAACCCGGCGTTCTCGACCGCATCGCCGCCGACCGGCGGGTCTCCATCGAGCGGGAGACCTTCCCGGCCCTGGTGGCGGAAGGCTCGCTTTTTGCCCTCGCCTCGTCCGCCTACTGGATCGACGCCGGGACGCCCCGCGAGTACCTCCGGGCCAACCTCGACCTGGTGGCGGGCATGCGGGGGAAGCCGGCGCCCGGCGCCCGTTCGGTGGGCGAGGCGGCATGGCACATCGGCGGCCCTGTCGTCGATGCCGGGTCCACTCCAGGATCGTTGATAGGTGACGCCGCCTTCGTGGGTCGCAAATCCGAGGTCCGCTGTTCGGTGGTCGGTGCCGGCGCCCGGGTGGAGGACGCCATTGTCAGTGGATCAGTGCTCCTGCCGGGGGCGGTGGTGCACCGGGGTGCGACGGTCACCGACTCGATCCTCGGCGCCGGAGCGGTGGTCGGCAGGGGAGCGACGGTCACCGGCCTGGCCGTGGTGGGCGACGCCGTGCGGGTGCTGCCCGGAGCCCACCTCGACGGTGTGAGGATGCCGGCGGCGTGAAGTGCCTGGTGACGGGCGGGGCGGGATTCATCGGCTCCAACCTGGTCGACCGCCTCCTGGCCGAGGGCAACGCCGTGGACGTGGTGGACGACCTCTCCAGCGGATCGCTCTCCAACCTGGCTCAGGCCAGGTCCCACGCCGGTGGGCCCCAGCACCTCAGCTTCCACCGCCTCGACATCCGCTCCGACCAGGTGGTCGACCTGATCGCCCGGCGCCGGCCGGACGTGATCTTCCACCTGGCCGCCCAGGCTGACGTGCGGGTGTCGGTGGAGCGTCCGGTGTTCGACGCCGAGGTCAACGTGATCGGCACCCTCCAGGTGCTCGAGGGTGCCCGCCGGGCCGGGAGCAGGAAGGTGGTGTTCGCGTCGAGCGGCGGCACGCTCTACGGCGAGGTCGACCCCGACGACCTGCCGGTACAGGAGTCGCACCCCCAACGCGCCGTCTCTCCCTACGGGGTCTCCAAGAAATCGGCCGCTGACTATCTCTACGCCTACCGGGAGCTGCACGAGCTGGAGTTCTCGGCACTGGCCCTGGCCAACGTCTACGGCCCCCGCCAGGACCCCCACGGGGAGGCCGGCGTGGTGGCCATCTTCGCCGGCCGGCTGCTGGGCGGGGAGGTCTGCACGATCTTCGGGGAGGGCGACCAGACCCGTGACTTCGTCTACGTGGACGACGTGGTCGACGCCTTCGTGCGGGCCGCCGAACGTGGTGGCGGGCTCATCATGAACATCGGCACCGGCGCCGAGACCTCGGTCAACCGGCTCTACGCCACCATGGCCGCGGCCGCCAGCGTCGGCGGCCACCCGCACTACGCGCCGGCCCGCCCGGGGGAGCTGCAGCGCTCATGCCTCGATCCGGGGCGGGCCGCCATGCAGCTCGGGTGGAAGCCGTGGACCACCCTGGACGAGGGCACCGCCGCCGTCCTCGACTGGTTCCGGTCCCGCCCCAACCCCGCTGTGCATTAGCTGACAGCCACCGCTGCGGCTGCGCTCCTACGCCGTTGCGAGTACATGGCGGGCCGTTTCCGCCCCGTATGTACTCGAAACGCCCGGTCTCAGCCGAAACGCCGAGCTCCTACGCCGTTGCGAGTACATAGCGGGCCTTTTCCGCCCCCTATGTACTCGGAATGGCGAGAACTCAGCGGAAGAGGTCCTCGGCCGGCGGGCGGACGACCTCGCCCCGCACCGAGGACTCACGCAGCCACGTGGGGTCGGCGCCCCGCACGATGGCGGCGGCGACTCCGCTCGCTTTGCCCATCACCAGCTCCGCCGCACCGGCCAACTCGTCGGCCACGCAGATTTCAGTGCCGGCAAGGACCCGCCCCCGGGCATCGGTGGTGCCGCGCAGGTCCACGACCGCCGCGACGCCGGCGCAGCCGATGGCCACGTCGACCAGGCCCCGCCGCCACGGGCGCCCGAAGGTGTCGGAGACGATGACGCCCACTTCCACGCCGGCGCGGGCCCGCAGCCCGTCCCTGATACGCCGGGCCGACCGGTCGGGGTCCACCGGCAGCAGAGCGGCCGTGCCCTCCTCCATGTTCGAGACGTCCACGCCGGCGTTGGCGCAGACGAAGCCGTGGCGGGTCTCGCTGATCACCAGCTCCCCCCGCCGGCGCAGCACCCGCACCGACTCCTGCTCGACCAGGCGCAGGTAGTCCTCCCGCTGCTCCTCCTCGCCGGCCCGCACCGGCGCCAGCCGCCCCTCGGCCTTGGAGACGATCTTCTGGGTCACCACCACCACGTCGCCGGCGGCCAGTTGCACGCCCGTGGCGACGATTAGCTCGGCGATCACGTCGCCCGGCCGCACCTCGGGCAGTCCCTCGATGGGAATGACCTGGATCAACGGCGGGCGGCCAGGACGGCTCGGGCCAGCGCCGCCGCCTCCGCCGGGCCACTCATGATCGATGGGGTCACCACGGGCCGCACCCCCTCGGCCTCTACAGCGCCGGCAAGATCGGCGTCGGCCTCGTCGATCACCAGGGTGGCGGCCAGCGGCGCGTACAGGCGGGCCACACCGACCACCGAGGCCTCGTGCCCGAGGTCGATCATCATGCGGTCGGCCGGTCCTCTGAGGGCGGAGCCGGCGACGATGGGCGACACCGCGACCACGTCCTCCCGGCGGGCGGCCACGGCGTCCTCGATACCCGGCACGGCCAGCACGGGCCCGATGGACACGATCGGGTTGGACGGGCAGATCACCACGTGTTCGGCGCCGGCGATGGCCTTGAGCACGCCGGGGGCGGGAGTGGCGTCGTCGGCGCCAAGGAACCTGACCGCCTCCACCGGGACCCCGTGGCGCCGGCCCACGAACCACTCCTGGAAGCCGACCTCCACCGAAGTTCCCGGCGCCGGCCCGGCGATGATGATCCTGGTCTCCACCCGGTCGTTGCTCATCGGCAGGAGGCGCACGCCCACCCCCCATGCCTCGGCCACCGCCGCCGTCACGTCGCAGAGCGTGGCGTGCTCGGTCAGGCGTTGGGTCCTGAACATGTGGGTGGCCAGGTCCCGGTCGCCGAGGCGGAACCAGGTGTGGCCGCCGTAGCGGGCCAGGGCTTCCATCGCCGTCCACGTCTCGTCGGCCAGCCCCCAGCCCTGCTCGGGGTTGCCGGCGCCGGCGAGGGTGTAGGTGACGGTGTCGAGGTCGGGGCTTATGTGCAGCCCGTGCAGCACGATGTCATCGCCGGTGTTGACCACCGCGGTGACATCGGCGGGAGCCATGACGTCGATCAGGCCCCGCAAGAGGCGAGCGGCACCGACGCCGCCGGCGAGGGCCACAAGCATCGGGCCAGGCTAAACAACCGCCTCCCGTCGGGCAGGGATGACCCTGCCCGACCTAGTGCACTACCGCTGGGCCAGGCTCTCCCAGAGCTGCAGATGGCGGGCGGCCACCGCCGCCCATGTGAGCTGGCCGGCCCGGGCGTGCCCGGCGGCGATCAGCCGGGCCCGGCATCGCTCGTCGGTGACGGCCTGGACGAGCGCGCCGGCCATGGCCTCGATGTCGAGCGGGCCCACATCGAGGGCGGCCCCGCCGGTGCTGGGCATCGGTGTGGCCACCACCGGGGCGCCGGCGGCCATGGCTTCGACCGCGGGGAGGCCGAAGCCCTCGTGGAGCGGGACGTAGGCGACGGCCCGCGCGCCGGCGTAGAGAGCCGAGAGCACGGCATCGTCGACGCCGCCGGCCAGCAGGACGCCGGCCGGGGGCGCGGAGCCGAGGGCCTCGCCCCAACCTCTCGGGCCGACCACGACCAGCGGCCACGGCTCGGGCAGCGAGGGCCGGGCCCGGCTGTAGGCCTCCATGAGCCGGGCCAGGTTCTTGCGCGGCTCCAGGGTCCCAACGCTGAGCAGGTAGGGCCCGGTCACCCCGAGACGGGCGAGGAGGGCGACGGCGCCGGCATCGTCGGGCGGCGACAGGTGGTCACAGCCGTACATCGGGTCGAGCACCTCCACCTGACCGGCGCCCGCGCCGGCGGCCATGAGCTGGTCGGCCGCTGCCTGGGAGGGGACGATCAACGTTGTGGCCCGGCGGACGGCCTTGGCCAGGGCGGCGTCGTGCCAACGCCGGCCCCGGGTCGGGAAGGTCTCCGGCACCACCCGCCAGGCGAGGTCGTGCACGGCCATGGTGAGGGGCGCCGAGCTGCGCGGGGCGTTGAACGAGGTGGCGTGCACCACGTCGAACCCGCGGGGGGCAGCCAGGAGCCCGGCGTGCCAGGCCCGGGTCAGCACGTGGTCCGGCAGCGGTGACGCCAGCACCGGCAGGCCCAGCTCGTCGAGGGGGTCGACGCCCTTCGGGGCGCGGCTGGCCAGAAGCGAGACGGCGTGACGGCCCGACTCCGGGTCGCCAGCGAGGCCGCCGGCCAGGCCCCTGACGTAGGTGCCGATGCCGCCGGGGGCGGACCGCCGCAGCTGCTGGGCGACCAGAAGTACCCGCAGGGCGGTCAGCCTTCCCGGCCGGCGGCACGGCGGTAGAGCGAGGCGATGCCGGCGCCGCACTGCTCCCAGGAGAACCTGGCCGCGTGAGCATGCCCTCGCGCCACCAGCGCCGACCGGAGCGACTCGTCGTCGAGCACCAGCACCAGCGCCTCGGCCAGCGCCTCGTGGTTGTTTGGGGCGACGAGCAGGGCGCCGTCGCCCAGCACCTCCCGCAGAGCACCGGCGGTGGAAGCCACCACGGGCACGCCGGCGACCATGGCCTCCAGAGGCGGGAGCCCGAACCCCTCGTACACCGACGGGAAGGCGAAGGCCGCCGCCCCCCGCAGCAGGCTCGTGCGCCGGCCGGCGTCCACGTAGCCGAGGCGGATGACCCTCGAGCCGTGGGCCGCCCGCTGGATCGACTCGGTGAGCGCCTCGGCGCCCCACCCGTCGGGGCCGGCGATCACCAGGCGGAGGTCCTGGTGGTCGGCGGCCAGGGCGTCGAAAGCCCGCACGAGCGAGGGGAACCCCTTGCGGGGCTCCACCGTCCCGAGGGCCAGCACGTACGGCCCTCCCACCCCGGGCACTCCCGCCCCGCCACCGCCCACCTCAGGAGGGATCCCGTGGTGCACGGCCTTTACCCGGTCGGGGTCGGCGCCGAGCAGGTCGATCACCTCGTTGGCCACGAAGGCCGAAGGCGTGTGCACCCACGCCCCCCGGCCCAGCGCACGGCGCACCAGGGTGGGAAAGACACGGGTGGCGGCGGGGGACAGCTCGGGGTAGCGCAGAGGCGTCAGGTCGTGAACCGTCACCACCTCGGCCGCGCCACCGCTCGGGGGCACGACGAAGTTGGTTCCGTGCACCACGTCGGCCGGCCCCGTCCACCACCTCCCCGGTGGCGTGTCGAGCCGGCCCCACGCCCGGAACAGCGCCGCCGCCGGCGCCGGCCGGCAGAACCCGGCCACACCCGGGGGCAGATGCCCGCTGAGCACCCCACCGCCCCGCACCGACAGCGAGTAGGCCGACACCTCCAGCGATGCGTCGCCGGCCAGGACAGCCAGCGCCCCGGCCACGAACGCCCCCACCCCGGTGGGCTGACCGAGCAGCGGCGTGGCGTCCACCGCCACCCGCAGTCGCTCCACGCCGGCGGAGCCTATGGCGCCCGCCAAACCCACCGATCTGGAGTACATGGCTGGCGGATCCCGCCGGCTGTGTACTGCGGATACCGGGCGCTGGGGTGTGGGCTCGGTAGCGTCCAGTCATCGCTGAGCCTCTGCGGGTCTCCCTCGATGTGAGCGCGGTGCCTCCCTCGCCGGCGGGGGCGGGTCGCTACTCGATCGACCTCGCCGCCGCTCTCGCCCGCCGGGACGACGTGGACATCACCTTCGTCGCCCGGCGGGGCGACGCCGACCGCTGGCTCGCCCTGGCGCCCCGCGGCGAGATCCACGCCGTGGCCCCCGGCGGCCGGCCCGCCCGCCTGGCGTGGGAGCAGATCCGCCTGCCCCGCCTGCTGCGCAAGCTGCCGGTGGTGGTCCACCATTCCCCCCACTACACGATGCCGGAGGCCACCCACCTGCCGACGGTGGTGACCATCCACGACCTCACCTTCTTCGACCATCCGGAGTGGCACGAGCGCTGGAAGGCGCCGCTGTTCCGCCGGGCCACGAGGGTGGCGGCCCGCCATGCCGCCGCCGTCGTGTGCGTCAGCCAGGCCACCGCCGACCGCCTCGCCGCCCTGTGCCCGCCCGAGGGCAAGGTCCATGTCATCTCCCACGGCGTGGCCCTCGACCGCTTCTCGCCCGAACCGGCCGACGACCACGTGGTCCTCGGCCACCTCGGAGTGCGGCCCCCCTACGTCGCCTTCGTGGGCACCCTGGAGCCCCGCAAGGACCTCCCCACTCTCGTCCACGCCTTCGACCGGGTGGCCGGCGCGCATCCGGAGCTGTCGCTCGTGCTCGCCGGCTACGACGGCTGGGGGACCAAGAGCCTGGCCCAGGCCATAGGCGAAGCGGCCCACGGCGACCGCATCGTGCGCACCGGCTACCTCCCCGATGCCGTGGTTCCCGCCCTGCTGCGCCAGGCCGCCGCCGTGGCCTACCCATCCCTCGAGGAGGGCTTCGGCCTTCCCGCCCTCGAGGCCCTGGCCTGCGGGGCGCCGCTGGTGACCACCGCCGGCTCGGTCATGGAGGAGGTCGTGGCCGGCGCCGCCCTCCTGGTGGAGCCGGGCGACGGAGATTCCCTGGCCGGCGTGCTCGACATGCTCGTGCGTGGCGATGCCGGCCTGGAGGCCCGCCGCCAGCGGGGCCTGGCCGTGGCCGCCCGCCACACCTGGGAGGCCAGCGCCGCCGCCCACGTGGCCGTCTACCGTTCCGTCGCCGCGGGTCAGTAGACAGCCGTGCGGGCTTTTGTCACCGGGGGGTACGGGTTTGTCGGCACCTGGTTGCGGGCCCACCTGGAGGAGGAGGGCGACGAGGTGGTGGCGCCGCCTACGGGATTCGACGTCACCGATCCGGCCGGCGTGCGGAAGGCCATGGCCGAGGCCGCACCCGAAGCGGTGTACCACGTGGCTGGCCTGGCTCATGTGGGCCGATCGTGGGACGAGCCCGAGGAGTTCTTCCGGGTCAACGCCGAGGGAACCATGCACGTCCTCCGGGCCGCGCATCTCTGTGACCCTGTGCCACGGGTCCTGTTGATCAGCTCGGCCGAGGTATATGGCAACGTGGCGCCGGCGCAGCTGCCGCTCGGAGAGGAAGCGCCACTGCGGCCGGTGTCGCCCTACGCGGCCAGCAAGGCGGCCGCCGAGCTGGTGGGTCTCCAGGCCTACCTGGGGTACGGGGTGCCGGTCATCCGGGCCCGCCCCTTCAACCACGCCGGCCCCGGCCAGGACGCGAGCTTCGTGGTGCCGGCGCTGGCGGCTCGCATCGTCGCCGCCCAGGCCGGTGGCGGGGGAGTCCTGCGGGTGGGGAACCTGTCGCCCCGCCGCGACATCACCGACGTACGCGATGTGGTGCGGGCCTACCGGCTGTTGATGGACAAGGGCGAGCCCGGCGAGGTGTACAACGTCTGCTCGGGCCGCGACGTGGCCATCGAGCAGCTGGTCCGGCGAATGCTGGCCCTGGCCGGCGCCGACCTGAAGCTCGACCCCGACCCCGAGCTGATGCGCCCCGCCGACGTCCCCGTCCTGCGGGGCGACCCCCTGCGCCTCCGCACAGCCACCGGCTGGCAGCCCCAGATCCCCCTCGGCTCCACCCTCCGCGCCGTCCTCGACTCCATCCGATAGCCAAAGCCCCCGGCTTGGCCGCCTGATCACCTCCACCAGCCTGCACACCGTCAGCGACGCCGACCTCTGCCGCTCGGCCGTTTCAGCACGAACATAGAAGCCTGAAGAAAGGCTGAAGATTCGGACCTTCGGCACCTGTGGGCACGTAGATTCCGCCGGTGTGCAGCGGCCCCCGGCGGTGCGGGTTCTCATCGTCGAGGATGACTCGTCGATAAGGTCGGCGCTAGAGGAAGCCTTGCGCGAAGAGGGCTATCAGGTCTGGGCCGAGTCGAACGCCTCCCGGCTGCGCCAGGTGCAGGAAAAGCTGCGGCCCGACATCGCCATTCTCGACGTGCGCCTGCCCGGGATCAACGGCTACGAGGCCGGTCGCCAACTGCGTGAGGCCAGCGACGTGGCCCTGCTGTTCCTCACCGCGGCGGACCGCATAGAGGACAGGCTCGCCGGCTTCGAGGCCGGCGCCGACGACTACATGGTCAAGCCCTTCGCCATCGCCGAGCTACTGGCCCGCGTCCGCGCCCTCCTCCGCCGCAGCGGCAAGCTGTCGGCGCGCGTGCGGCGGATCGGCGATCTCGAGTTCGACGACGAGAACGCCGAGGTGGCCCGGGCCGGCACTCCTCTGCACCTGACCCCCACGGAGTACGGCCTCCTCGTCGCCCTGGCCAAGAAGCCAGGAAAGCTGATCTCGAAGATCCAGCTGCTCAACGAGGTGTGGGGCTTTTCCGATTACGCCCCCAACATCGTCGAGGTCCACGTCAGCTCACTCCGCCAGAAACTCGAGGAGCACGGCCCCCGCATCATCCGCACCGCCCGCGGCAGGGGCTATGCCCTCGATGTCTGACACGTTGGTCGGTGCGCGGCGGCTCTATGCACGAAACATCTACCGTTCCTGTAGGTTTCCTTAAGATGTAACGGAAACCATGGACTTCTGGAAGCATCGTCCTTACCATCGGCCTTGACCGCTTGAGCGAGGCTGATCGCGATCGATCAGCGAAACCAATGCTCATCGGCAGACTTGGGGGAGGACCCACATGAGGAAGCCATACAGTCCCGTCGTCGCTATCGTGGGCGCAGCGTCGCTGCTCCTGCTCGGCGGCCCTTTCGTAGGACGGGCCGCCGCGTCCGACATCAGTTGCGGCACGACCATCACGGCCAACACCACCCTGACGCACGATGTCGGCCCATGTGCCGGCGACGGCCTGATCATCGGCGCCAACAACGTCACCCTCGACCTAGCCGGGCACAGGCTCTTCGGAGTGGACGGGCTCACCGATCCGGGTGGGGTCGGCGTACGGCTCGCGGGGCACACCGGCGTCACCATCACGAGCACCACAACGGGGGGTCAGATCGATGACTTCGATGCGGGCGTGGTGATCGACGGCGGCGACGCGGACACGTCCGACAACACCGTGTCGAACCTCACGGTTCGGGACAACTTCCCCGACGGGCTCATAGGCGGCGACTTCGGCGACGGCATCACCATTACGGGGAAGTTTGCCGACGACATTTCGCTCCTCGACAACACCGTCATCAACAACGGCCCGTTCAGCGGGATCTCGACGTTCGGCGCCACGTCGGCGGACAAGATAACGGGGCTTGTCGTCAGCGGGAACACCATCACCGATAACAACAGCCAGTCGACCCAGACAAGTGGCATCCGCTTGGAGAACTGGACCTGGGACGCCACCCTGTCCGGCAACACCATCACCGGCAGCTCGCTCGACGGAATCTCGTTGTTCGCCGACACCCGGAACGTCGACATGCTGAACAACACTGTCTCGAGCAACGGCTTCACCGACACCACGGCGACCCACCGCCGAGGCGATGGCATCCACCTCTTCGCCCGGACCAAGTTTGATCTGATCCAGAGCAACACCGTGACGGGCAACGCCGGCCACGGCATCCGCCTCGATGGGCCGGTGAGGTCCCTCACAACCGGCGCAATAACGGTCGCCGGTGCCAACGACCACGAGATCGTCAGCAACACCGCCACCGGCAACGACCAAGCAGACGATCCCGGCCAGCTGCCCGGTGCGAACGACCACAATGACCTGAACGACGCCAATCGTGACTCGGACTGCGACAACAACTCCTGGCGGGGCAACACCTGGGGCGCAGCAGGAGCGGTGCCCAGTTGCACTCAGGGAGCATTACGGGCCGACCTATCCGTGACGAAGACTGCCACTCCTGATCCGGTAACCCTGGGTGAGGATGTCACCTACACGGTCACCGTCAGCAACGCGGGGCCAGATGCAGCAAGCGGGGTCATAGTCACCGATGCACTGCCGTCCGGCATGACCTATCGCTCGGCGACGCCCAGCCAGGGCAGCTGCAGCCAGTCTGGCGGAACAGTGACCTGCTCGCTGGGCGTTCTGGCCAAGAACGCCTCGGCGACAGTGACCATCGTGGTGGAAGCCGACAGCGTAGGCACCAAATCCAACACGGCCAGCGCCACCTCGGCCACGGCCGACCCCAACGCCGCCAATAACTCGGGCAGCGCCACCACCACCGTCAACAACACCCATGCCTGCACCATCGTGGGCACCGGGGGTGACGATGTCCTCACCGGCACCGCCGGCGGCGACGTCATCTGCGGGCTGGGTGGCAACGACACCATCTCCGGAGGTAATGGAAACGACACCCTCTTGGGCGGTCAGGGCAACGACATCGTGCACGGCGACAATGGCAATGACAGTGTCAACGGTGGAGCCGGCTCCGACTCGTTGTTTGGCGACAACGGCGACGACTCGCTGAACAGTGTGGACGGGGTTGCCGCCAATGACGCCAACGACGGGGGCGGCGGCATCGACACCTGCTCGGCCGATGCCGGCGACACGGTCGTCAGCTGCCCGTAGCAGGACGACGAGGCCTGGTGGCGCCCCGTACGGGGCGCCACCAGATCCTCAGCTTTTCTTCAGCTAATCGGCCGCTTGCTCGGTCATACTGCGAACAATGACAAAAAAAGGAGGTTCGAAAGTGAAGACGAACAAGGTGGGGATCGGGGCCACAGCAATCGTGGCGATCTTCCTGGCAATGGCGACGGCTGCCTACGCCTGCACGGTAACCGCCCTACAGCCGACTCACGACTTCCAAGTCACGCCGGCAGTGGTCGCTCCCGGTGGGCTGGTAGCGGCTGAGGGCTACTGCACGATCGACTCCGACGGCTGTTCGGCGCACACGGCGGGGCCGACCACGGTCAATTTCACCTACACGCCGTGCAGTTTTTTGCCAGGGGGAACCCCGGAGTGTCCCACCGAGCCGGGCGGGCATGACCACAGTACGGAACCGTGCTCGACGGGCTCATCGCTTGGCACCGGCACCCAGACGATGAAGGATCTACTTCTGAAAAGGGTGCACGTGGTCACAATGGACGTTACTACGGTGCCATCGCTGTCTCTTGGCACCTACATAGTGTGCGCGGACTTCGAGCCTACGCTCATGTGGAACTACATGAGCGTCGTGTAATCGACATTGCGGTCTTGGCGAGACAGCAAGTGAATGTCGTCGGCGGCGCCACGCGGTGTTAAAGGTCTCTACCCATGCAGACGCACCGCTTGGTCGCGGCCGGGCAGTCGCGGCGACGGTATGGTGGGCTGTCGTCGCCGGAGCGTCGCTTGCGATAGCGGGAGTGGCCGCCCTCGGGCTTGGGCAAGCGGCGATGGCGCGTCCCGTGGCCGAGGTGAATGTCGAAGAGGAGCTGCCGGCGACGGCCAACCGCCTAAACCATGCGGTTGCCGCCAACTCGCCCCAGCTCGCCGTCCACCCCCGGCACCCAAAGGTGATGGCCATGGCCACCCGGGTGGACGCGCCTGACTTCAGCTGCGGCCTCCAGCTCTCGGCCGATGGAGGCCGGGGCTGGGCACCGGCAATTCCCGTCCCCAAACTGCCCCCGGGCGCGGAGAAGTGTTATGGGCCAGAGGTCGCCTTCGATCGCCAGGGAGTGCTGCACTTCCTCTTCGTGGGCCTGGCCGAGGAGACCAACGTGCCGATGGGCGTCTTCCTCGCCTCCTCGCGTGACGCCGGCCGCACCTTCGGGACGACCCGGCAAGTGCTCGGACCTTTTAGTTTTGGCGTTCGACTGATGGTGGATCGCTCCATCGGCAAGCAGGGTCGGATGCACGTCGTGTGGTTGGCCGCCTCCAAAGAGCCGGGCCTAGGTTCACTTCCTCCTCCACCCAACCCGCTGCGGGCGACCCGCTCTGACGACGGCGGGCGCACCTGGAGCCGGCCCGTCCAGGTGAGCGACCCGGAACGCAGGATGGTTCTCGCGCCCGCGGTCGCCCTCGGCCGGGACCACGCCGTCCACGTCCTCTACTACGACCTCGGAGACGACGCACGCGACTACCACGGGTTGGAGGGCCCCACGTGGGATCAGCCGTGGTCGCTGGTGGCCTCGACCTCGAATGACGGGGGCCGGAGCTTCGGCAAGGGGGTGGTCGTCGATGCCGGCGTCGTGCCGCCCGAGCGCGTGATGCTCGTGTTCACCATGCCGCCGGCCTCCATCGCCGCCGACGGCAGCGGCCGGGTCTATGTCGCCTGGCACGATGCCCGCAACGGCGACTGGGACGCCTTTGCCCGCCGGTCCGCCGATGGTGGCCGGACCTGGGCCGCGTCCACCCGGCTGAATGACGACGCCCTGAGGAACGGGCGACACCAGTACCAGCCGCGCCTGGCTGCCGCCCCCGACGGGCGGGTCGACGCCGTGTTCTACGACCGTCGACGCGACGCTACCAACCTCCGCAACGACGTGGCCTACTCGTACTCACTCGACGGCGGCCGCCGTTTCTCCCCCAACCGCATCCTCACCTCCAGGTCGTCCGACACCCGGATCGGCCAGCGCTACATCGGCCCGGCGGCGACGGGGCTGGTGGACTTCGGCGCCCGCCTCGGCCTGCTGTCACAGGACGCATCGGCGGTGGCGGCATGGACCGACACCCGCAATTCCCGCCAGCCTCTCCAGCAAGACGTTTTCACAACCGTCGTGCGCCTGAGCGGAACAGGCGCCACCAATGGGAGCGGCAGATCGGGCGTAGCTGTCGTCGGTGTCGGCGTCCTGGTCGCGGGGGCATGGGTGGCCGTCCGCCTTCGCAGGCGCTGTGGGTCCGGCCGGGGAGCGACGGGGTGACCGTACGGCGTCGAGTAGCCAGGGCGTGTGCCGTCTCGGCGCTGCTTGTGTCGGGCGCCTGTTCGAGCAACAAGACGGCGGGCGCCTTCGTGGCGCCAGCGGGACCCGCCATGGCGGTCGTGAGTGCCGCCGAGTACCGCTTTGCCCACCTGGCCACAGTCCGAGAAGGACGAGTGGTGGTCCGGGCTCGCAACGCTGGGCGCGTGGGCCACGAGGTCATTCTCGTGCGCCTACCCGACGACCAGGCCATCCCATTGGCCGAGCAGGTGCTCTCGGCGACGAGGCGCCCAGTGGAGACGGTTGCACAGCTCTCCCTGGCGCCCGGGGACCGGGGAGCCTTCGCCGTAGACCTCGCCGCCGGTCACTACGGATTCGTGTGCTTCGTGTCGGATCCCGACGGCGAGACCCACGCCCGCAAGGGCATGGCCTCCGACCTACGGGTGGTGGCTGCCACCGGCGGCGTGCACACCAAACCCGGCGCCGGCGGTGCTGGCCGGTGAGACTCGCGCTGAGCGGGAGAGGTCGCATCGCCCCCCGATGGATCACGCGGCTGGCCCTCGCTGCCGCCCTCGTGGCTGGCGGCCAGGTTGCCGGGCCACCGCGCCGGGCAACGGCCGAGCAGCAGGGATGGGCCGCCGGGGCGTCACTGAACACCGGTCGATATAGGGCCGGGGCCGTCGTGCTGGGGGGCCGGCCCTGTGAGGTTGAGCCCGCCCCCATCTGGTGCGGTCGCATGCTCGTGGTCGGTGGTCAGGGCGCCGGACCACCGTTGGTGGTTGCACGCCTCGCCTCGGCCGAGCTGTACGACCCGGCTGGTGACGAGGGTCGCGGGCTCTGGCGGTCCTGCGGGACCGACCCGCTCGGGAGCGACCCGCCGGGCCCCACCTGTCCGGGACCCATGGCTGCGGCCAGGACCTCTGTGGTGGCCACCGCACTCGACAACGGCAAAGTCCTGGTCTTCGGGTCAGAGGACGGTTCCCTGGACCGCGTGGGCCCGGACGCCGAGGTCTACGACCCCGACACCGGAACCTGGGCGCCTACGGCGACCCCGGCCTACCCGCTGGGCGTCAGCGGTGGCTTGCAATGGAAGGCCGTATTGCTGCGTGGTGGAAAGGTGCTGACCGTGAACGTGTCCTCCAAGCAGGCGCAGCTGTTCACTGCTGCAGGCCCCGGCGCCCAGGGCGGCACCTGGGAGATCACTCCGGGGCCGCTAGGGTCACACACCTCGGCGACGCTCACCGGGTTGGGCGACGGCCGGGCCCTGCTCGTCGGAGGCTCGAGCCCACCGGAGGTGTACGACGCCACAGCCGCCATTCCGTGGTCGTTCACCGGCCCTATGGCGACTCGCGACCGGAGGGATCATACGGCCACTCTGCTCGCCGGCCCTTCCTGTCAGGCGCCCTTGATGCCAAATTGGTGCGGCAAGGTGTTGGTAGTGGGTGGGGCCCGCGCCGCCAACCAACCAGTCAAGGACGCCGCGAGCGCCGAAATCTTCGACCCAACTATCGCTAACCCGGGAGGTCCGAACGGCGCTTGGGCGCTGGCGAGCCCCGATCCGACGAAGGCCATACCGCCCGGCCGAGAGCGATACCAAGCCAAGGCCGCATCACTGCGGGACGGCAGCGTTTTGGTGGTCGGGGGCGACGAGCGGAACGACGATGACGGCAGTTCTCAGGTGGCCGGTACTATGCGCTTCGATCCGGTGGGTGGATGGGCGGCGATGGGGCAACTGGGGCAGGCGCGTAACGACCACGTCGCCACTTCTCTTCCCACTGGCGAGGTGCTGGTGGCCGGCGGCTTCGCAAACGGCAGCCAAAACCCGGTGCTCGCTTCCACGGAAATCTACCGCCCTCCTGCCGGGTTCCCCACGGGACCTGCTCCTCGCGTGGACGCCGTCAGTCCCGACCGGGTCCCGGCCGACGGCGCCACCGAGCCGCGTCTCACCATCAGCGGCGCGCGGCTTAGCGGAGCGCTGCAAGTATTCTTCGGACCCGAGGAGGCGCTGTCGTTCAAGCCTGACCCTTCTGCCCCGGACAACCGCCTCTTCGCCCGGGCGAAGGCGTCGACGATACCGGGTCCGGTGCACGTCACAGTCCTAACGGGGACCGGTGGCCCTTCGATCGACGGCAACCCGGACCGGCCGCCGGTTCTCACCTATCTCGATTCGACCGGCGGGACCTGGGAGCAAGCACCGCTATTGGCCCACGACCGTGCTCTGCCCACCGCCACCGCAGTCGCTGGGGGGAAGATCCTCGTCACCGGTGGTCGGACGACAGCAGTTGAGGGGGTCTCCTCCGGCCAGGAAAGCGTGGGCGAGGCGGAGCTGTACGACCCCGCAGCATCGCCACCGGCAGGTTTCTCCTCGCCTGGACAATGGCGGGCGGCCGGCAGCATGGTTACTCCTCGCGTCTTGCATACGGCCGCCTTGCTCGGTGATGGCTCGGTCTTGGCCGCTGGCGGGGTCAACGACCCGCCGGGCGCCGCTGCCACCGACGTGGTGGTCCCTGTGCTCAGCTCGGCCGAGCGGTGGCTCTCTGCCGGTCGCAGCGACGGCTCGGCCGGAGCCTGGTCGGCTGCTG
Source organism: Acidimicrobiales bacterium (assembly GCA_035525365.1). GTDB lineage: Bacteria > Actinomycetota > Acidimicrobiia > Acidimicrobiales. Next base: position 25,420 of record DATLEK010000059.1, on the reverse strand, counting down.
CGCCCATGAGCCTCCCCCGGGCCGGCCACACCGCTACCCGCCTCGACGGGCCCGCGTGCGCGGCAGCCTCCGCGCCCGTGTCGTGCGGTGACGTGCTCGTGGTAGGCGGAGACCGCGTAGGTACGGCCGAGCTGTACGACAGCGAGACACGCACCTGGGTGCCGGTCGAGGCTATGGGCGTAGCCCGGGCCCGCCACACCGCCACCCTGCTCACTGATGGCCGCGTGCTGGTGGCGGGTGGGGAGTTCACTTCCGGCGGTGGTCCCGATGGAGCCGTCCGGTCGACCGCGCAGCTCTTCGATCCGCGCACCGGGCGCTGGACCGCTGCGGGCGAGATGCATGTCCCACGGACCCGCCACACCGCCACCCTGCTCCCTGACGGCCGGGTGCTTGTCGCCGGCGGTGACGAGGCACGAGGAGACGCGCTTAACCCCGCTAATGATTTCACAAGAGAAACCGAGGCCCACGATTCGGCGGAGATCTTCGATTCGAACGCCGGCGCCACCGAAGTCTGGGGCACGCCCATCATCCCGATGCTCGCCGCCCGTTCGGGCCATAGCGCCAGCCTGCTGCCGAACGGCCGGGTTCTGCTGGCCGGGGGCATCAGTCAGAACGTGGTGTCGTTCTCAGCGGAGCTGTTAGATCCTGTCGCCGGTGCTGAGGCCTTCCTCCCGACCCCGGTCATGACCGGGGGGACCCGCTTCGACCAGGCCGCCGTGGTGCTCCCGGCGGGCCCCGTAAGCGGTTGTGGCGCCGCCTGCGGTGCGGTGCTCCTCGTCGGCGGGAGGGCGGGCCGCGAATCGATCGACTCGACGGCCAACACCGAGCTGTTCTTCCCGACACCCGAGATCAGCGCTGTGGCGCCCGATCGGGGCGTCACCGCGGGAGGCACGCCGGTGACCATCACCGGCACCGGCCTGGCCGGAGTGACGGAGCCCTCTCAGGTGTTGTTCGGCGGCACAGTCGCCCGCAGCGTCACCGTCGAGTCCGACCGTCGAATCGTCGCCGTGAGTCCCCGTGCCGCCCGCCCCGGGCCCGTGGACGTCCGGGTCACCGGCCCGGGGGGCACGTCGGCCATCGGTCCGGCCGCCACATTCACCTACTTCGTTCTCGACAGGGTCCTCGATCTGGCCGCCCTGGCCGACACCGAGACGTCGGCCACTCTCACCTTCACCGCGCCCGGCTATCCCCCGGCCACCCGGTACGTCATCAAACAGTCGGATTCACCGATCACCGACGACGCCTCTTTTGCCGCCGCCGAGGCTCTGTGCGGGGGCGTGTGCGAGGTCCCGCCCGGCGAGTCGGTCTCGTTCCGGGTGGGCGGCCTCTCCCCCGGGCGCACTTACCACTTCGCCCTGCGTGCCCTCGACGCAGCCGGCCAGCCTGGTCCTCTGTCCAACCCGGCGTCGGTGACCACTCTGGTCTGCCCGGCGCGACCGGCCGCTGGTCCCGGGCAGGTCATCTACCCAAGCGGCTACTCGCTGGTCGGGGCGCCCGACTCCTCGGTGGTGCCCGCGGTCGGCCGCTTGTACGGCTGGTTCGACCGTGGCGCCGGCGCCTATTCAGTTCAGGACGTGGCCGAGCCGGTGCTCGGCGGCCGGGGTTACTGGGCCTGGTTCCTCTGCCCCCGCCTGGTGGACCTGGCCGGACCCGGCACCACCAGTGCAGCTTTTCCCCTTGGCGCCTATCACGCGTCAATGGTGGGCAACCCCTCGGCTACTGGTCCGGTGAGCGTGGCCGGTGCCGACTATGCCGCCCGCTGGTTGCCCGGCCTCAACGACGGCGCCGGCGGCTACGAGATGTCCGGCCTTCGTGAGCCCAAGACGCTGGCCATTGGCGAGGGCGCCTGGGTGTTCTCGTTCTCCGAGACCACCGTTCGGATCGGCTCTCCGTAGTCCCGCGTGCCGGCGCCCCTGCCCTCGATGATCTTCAGGGTCTCTTCAGCCTGCACGCCGCGCCGTATGTCACAGTAGGACATGGCCTCTCCTCGGCTTTCGACACAAGTTTCGGACGCTGTCGCCGACATGTGCCGGCTGGCCATCGATTCGGCGGCCGACGCCTTTGTCGCTCTCGACGCCGATGGTCACATCGTGGAGTGGAACAGCCAGGCGGAGCGCCTCTTCGGGTTCCGCCGGGAGGACGTGGTGGGCGGCACGATCAACGTGAACCCGTTCCAGCCCGGTCCGGGCGGCACCGACCTCGCATGGCTGGCGAAGGATGCGGCACCGGGGGCGTCCAAGAGGATGATGACGCGTGTCGTCGCGCCTGACGGCAGCGTGGTGCCAGTGGAGCTGACGCTGTGGAGCAGTGGGGGAGGCGCCGGTACCGGCCGTACCTGCAACGCCTTCTTCAGGGTGCTCGACCGGCCCACTACCAACGAGCTGGTGTGCTCGGTAGGGGCCATCGTGGAGTCATCCGACGCGGCCATCATCAGCCAGGGACTCGACGGGCGCATCCTCACCTGGAACGAGGCGGCCGAGCATGTCTACGGCTACCTGGCCGAGGAGGTAATCGGCCAATCAGCGACGATCCTCGCCCCGCGGGAGCGCCACGCCGAGGTGCAAAGTGGCTGGGAGGCGGCGGCCAGGGGCGAGCCCGTGGCCAGCCACGAGACGGCTCGGCGCCGCAAGGACGGTTCACTCGTCGACGTGGCTGTGACCGTCTCGCCCGTGCGAGATCCGGTGGGGCGGGTGGTGGGCATCTCCACCATCGCTCGGGACATCACCGAGCAACGCCGTCTCGCCGTGGCTCTGGAGCGGGCGCTGGAAGAAGCTCGGGAAGCCGAGGCGCGCAGCCAGCGGTTCCTGGCCGACGCCGCCCACCAGATGCGCACCCCCGTGGCCGGCATCAGGGCGTGCGCCGACTCTCTGCTCAGGAGCACCTCGACGGGTGGGCGGGAACGACTGCTGGCCCACCTGATCGATGAGGCCAACCGGACCTCGCGCCTGGTCAACGACCTGCTCCGCGTCGCCCGTCTCGACCAGGGTGAGGACCCAAGGCTCGGCATGACCGACCTGTTGGCGGTGTGCCAGCACGAGGCCGAGCGGGTGCGGATACAAGCTCCTGAGCTGGAGGTCACGGTGCGATCCAGCCACCACTTCCCGCAGCTGCTCCACCTCGACGAGGGGGCCATCCGCGAGATCGTGTCCAACCTGTTGGACAACGCCCGGCGCTACGCCCGCACCCGGATCGAGGTGGCGGCGGACCAGAGCGACGCCGACGTGCAGATCAAGGTCGTCGACGACGGTCCGGGCCTTCCGGAGGAGTTGGCCGAGGTGGCCTTCGAGCGCTTCGCCACCCTCGATCCCAAGGGCGGGTCCGGGCTCGGCCTGCCCATCGCCCGGGCGCTGTCCCGTGCCCATGGCGGAGATCTGGTCTACGAGAGCGGCGCCTTCGTGTTGCGGCTTCCATTGACTCTCGCCGGCGGCACCGGGAATGGAAAGTGACTTGTCATTTGGCCAGATTGCGCAGCCGCAAATCTTCAGCTTTCCCTCAGCCTACGGCTGCACATAGCTGGGATACTGACATGGGGCACAGTTGTGCGCCGGTCCAAACGGAAGGAGTCGTCGATGTGGGGTAACGACGTACGAAGGGGTGTGCTGTTCGGGATCACGCTCTCAGCGGTCAGCCTGGGGTTCGCCGCGGTGGCGTGGGCGTGCACGGCGGCTCCCTACATCAACGTGAGCCCGCCCGCTGGTGCCCCGGGCACGACGACCACCATCACCGGCGGCGGTTACAGCGCGTCGGCGGTCGAGATCAAGTGGGTCACCGCTGGTAGCGACCAGGTCGTCATGAGCACCCAGACGAACGGCCCCGACTTTGCGGTGCGGATGACCACCGGGACCGACTGGGCCCCAGGCGTGTACTACGTCGTGGCCTCCCAGGGCGGCCAGAGCTCGGGGCGGGCCAGCTACCGGGTGACGGACGAGCCCCCTGTCACCGCATCCAGCTCTCCCAACGGCACAAGCGAGACTGGCGGCGCCAGCGCCACCAGCGGGTCGACCACCGCCGGCAGCGGCAGCGGCGACGCTTCGGCACAGACCTACGGCGTGGGTACCCGCCGGGGCGAGGATCCGGCTCCTTCGGGTGGTGTCACCAGCGGAGATCCCGCCGGGGCGCCTGCTGCCCAGGGCGGAGTCGATCAGGCCCAGAGCGCTGAGGCTCAGCGCTCGGGAGCAGCCCGGGTCAGCGGCGTGGCAGGTGGGGCCACACGGCCGTCGCCCGTAGCGGTGCCGGCCGGCGGGGCCGTCCCCGCCGGCCAGGCGCCTGCTCCGGCCGGAACGCCGGCGGCGGAGGAGTCGCTGGAGCCCTCGCCTCGCACTGCGACCAGCGACCTCTGGGGCGGCTTCGCCACCGGCGTCGACGCCCGTAGCGCACCCAGCCTTAACGCCCCTGCCCAGAATGACGGGGTACCGCCACAGGCCCTGGCCATAGGCCTCACCGTGGCCGGCATGGTTTCCCTCCTCGGGGGCTTCGCCCTCGCCGACCACCAGCAGCGCCGGCGCCGCCTCGCCGCCACGACCCGCTGAGCCTGACTTACGACTGAGCGTTCGAGAAGGGCCTTGGCGGCGCTCAACAGCCAGCCACCCATTCGGTGGCGCCGCCAAGGTCCTCCTCCGCGTGTCGCTATGGGCGTCCTCGCGAAGGAATAATTGCTCCGTGAACCTTCCGGAGGAGATCTCGACGCTGTTGGCACCCGTTGCTGCCGACGAACGGGCAGTCCTTCTCGCACGGTTCGGGTTGGACCGAGGGGAACCTCGGACTCTCCAAGAGACGGCAGAGGAGCTCGCTCTTGACGTTGCGGAGGTCTCGCGCCTTGAGGCCTCCGGACTAGCCAAACTGCGGACAGAGCGCTACCCACAAGCTGTCGATGTCGTCCGCCACTCCACAGACGTGACCGCCGGGTGAGCCTCGCCCGCCCCTGATGCCACCAGACGGACTGACGAGCAGTAGGAGTTCACGCAGGTCCGACTGGCGGCTCCGGGCTCGCCCCGAGACGGATCAGCATGCGTTGCACCGCGGCGACGAGCACAGGCAGGTCCTCGTCGACAGTTGCCTGGACGATCCCGTGGGCGGTGTCGAAGTAGCGATGAGCGAGTTGATCCCGCATCCCGGCGACGTCGCGCCAGGCGATGTCGGGTTCGGTGGCGAGGAGCTCGGGAGTGATGTCCTTCACCGCCTCGCCAATCTCGATGAGACGAACCCGAACGGCGTCGAAGACGAGGCCGTCGTCGAGGCCCCCACGCCGCAGGTGCGATGCGATCGCGTCGGCCGACGCAACGATGTCGGCCAGCCGCTCGTCATCGCGTCGGCTCACAGCGGGATCGCCTCGGCGAGGACCTCGGCACGGATCCGGGGCTTGAGGGTCTCGGCGGGCACCACGTCGACGTCGACGCCGAGAAGGTCGGTGAGGTCGCGCTTGAGCCCAGCCAGACCGACAACGCCGACACCGCTGTCGAGATCCACCAAGAAATCAACATCGCTGGCAGCGGTGTCCTCACCACGTGCGACGCTTCCGAAGATCCGCACGTTGTGAGCGCCTCGGTTCGCAGCCGTCTCGATTATGGCCCGACGCCGACGCCGAAGCCGCCGCCCAAGCGGTGTGTCAGGTAGGCCCAGCTGGCGGTCGGGCACCGGAACGATGTCGAGCTCGAGCTGGTGTCCGGTCGCCTGGACCAGGCGACCGAGGGTATGCACACCGGGCTCCCGACGGCCGGACTCGTACGCACTGATCACCGACTGCGCAACGCCTGACCGGCGCGCCACGTCAGTCTGCGACAGGCGCGCTCGCTTGCGAGCCTCACGGAGCACATCGCCTGCATGGCTGGCCATGACGCCTATCGTATGACGGATCGTCTATGGGGACAATGGACGAAGAGCCCGAACTCTCCTGAATCTCCGCGACACAGAGCGGCGCTTATGCCGGCGGTCGAGCCGAGACATCGGACACAGCGTAGGTGCCCGCCGCCGGTAGCGGCCTGGGATTCCCGAACCTACGGTGGTCAGCACCTGTGACCTCGCCTGCCCCCCCGGCCCACTCCGTGAAGCTTCGCGTCCGGCGGGCGCAGGATGGCCCTGTCCGCGTTGCCCTCGTGGGAAAGGGGGGAGCGGGCAAGAGCATGATCGCCGGCACGCTTGCGCGGCTGCTCGCCCGGCGGGGGCGCAACGTACTGGCCGTCGATCTCGACGCCAACCCTGGCCTCCAGTACAGCCTGGGTCTGGGCGACGAGATCGAGGCAGGGCTTGCGGACGAGGCGGTCGAGGAGCACGAGGGCTCGACCTACGGCTGGCGGCTGGCTGGCGGGATGACCCCACAGGACGCTGTCGAGCGGTTCAGCCTCACCGCACCGGATGGCGTGCGCTATCTCAGCATCGGCAAGATCCACGAGGACGACCAGCGCCGGCCCCGGAGGTCGATCTCCGCCGTTCGCGCCCTGCTACGCGACTTCAACGACCCGGAATGGGACATCATCGGCGACCTCGAGGCCGGCACCACCACACCATTCGAGCGCTACCACAGCTTTGCCGACCGGGTTCTCCTGGTCGTCAATCCGGCCCACAGCTCCGCGCTCGCCGGCCGGCGCATCCTTCCGTTGGTCGACGACGTGCCCGTGGCCGTGGTGGCCAACCGCTGGAACGGAGGCCCGGACCACGAGGGTTTTGCCGCCATCACCCGCATACCGTTCGACGCCGAAGCCGGCGCGGCCGAGCACGCCGGCCTGGCTCCGCTCGACCGCTGCCCCGACTCGCCTGCCATCGGCGCCATCGACGACCTTGTCGAGGTGCTGCTCGCTCCAACCACAGAAGGAGAGCCACGATGAAGATCGCCGTCACCGGCAAGGGCGGTTCCGGAAAGACAACCGTCTCGGCCACCCTGGCCCGCCAGCTCAGCCGCCTCGGCCACCAGGTCGTGGCCGTCGACAGCGACCCCAACCCGAACCTCGGTCTCTCCCTCGGCCTGTCGATGGCGACGGTGGAGGCAATGCAGCCAATCCTCAATGCGTTGCTCGACGCCGGCTTCACCCACGACGACCCCAAGCCTGATCCCGACGACCTTCTGGCCCGCTACGGCGTGGACGCTCCCGACGGGGTGCGGCTCGTCGCTACGGGCAAGATCGAGCGCCCCACCTCGTCGTGCCTGTGCTGCGGGTCGCACTCCACCACCCGTGAGTACTTCGCCAACCTGCCGGCCGAGGATCGAGTGGTCATCACCGACCTGGAGGCAGGGCTCAACGACCTGCTGTGGGCGAGGCCCGGGGATGGCGACGTGGTGATCGTGGTGACCGAGACGAGCGCCAAATCGGTAGAGATAGGCCGGCGAGCCTGCCGCATCGCCGAATCGATGGGTGTGAAGCGCATCATCGCCGTGGCCAACCGGTGCGGCGACGAGGACGACGGCAGCCGGGTGGCCCACGCCCTCGGAGTGGAGGCCATCCGCGTTCCGGAGGACCCGGTGGTCGAGCGGGCCGGCGAAAAGCCGGTGGCGCCCCTGGACCTGGACGACTCCTCTCCTGCCATGCTGGCCATTGCCGGCCTGGCGGCCCGGCTGGCGCCGGCGTAGCAGCGGCTAGCGCTTCTCGCCGCAGCGGTCGGCCATCAGGCGTCTCAGCTCCTTCTCCAGCTCACGCCGGCGCACCTGGGCCTGCTGGATCCCGAGCAGGGCGAACCCCAGGGCCACGTACCCCGCATCCTTCATGTTGCTGACCAGGTCTGCCATGGGTGGCTGCACCTCCTCCAACTAGCCTCGCATCTCTGATGGTTTCTGCCCAGCAGGCCCCCCCCGTGGTGGCCGTCATGGTCACCTGCGACCCGGGGCCATGGCTGGAAGAGGCCCTGGAGGCCCTTGCCGCTCAGGACTACCCGAACCTGTCGGTCCTGGTGATCGACGCCGCCAGCGCCGGCGACCCCACCCCCCGGGTGGCCGCCGTCCTGCCCGGTGCCTACGTGCGGCGCCTCCCAACCAACCCCGGTTTCGCGGGTGCCGCCAACGTGGCCCTGGAGGCGGTGGAGGGGTCGTGCCACCTGCTGTTCTGCCACGACGACGTGGCCCCCGAGCCCGATGCGGTGCGCCTACTCGTGGAGGAGGCCTTCCGGTCCAACGCCGCGGTGGTCTCTCCCAAGCTGGTCGACTGGAACGACCCGTCGCGGCTCCTGCAGGTGGGGATGGGGGCGGACAAGAGCGGGGCGCCGGCGCTGCTGGTGGACCGGGGCGAACTCGACCAGGAGCAGCACGACGGGGTCCGGGACGTCTTCGTCGCCCCCGGAGGCTGCACCCTGGTGCGGGCCGACCTGTTCCGGAGCCTGGGCGGGTTCGACAAGGAGATGTTCCTTTTCGGCGAGGACCTCGACTTCTCGTGGCGGGCCCAGGTGGCCGGTGCGCGGGTGATCGTCGCCCCCGCGGCGCGGGTGCGCCACCTCGAGGCCATGTCCAGCGGGAAGCGGGCGCCGGGGGGAGGGCCGCCGCCCAAGAACCTGGCCGCCCTGCGCCGCCAGGTCCGCCCCTACCAGTTGCGCCACCGCCTGCGGGCGGTGTTCAAGGCCTACGGGCCGTGGCACCTGGTGCGGGTCCTGCCCCAGGTGGTGGCCCTGGCCGTGGTGGAGGTGGTGTTCGGACTGGCCACCGGTCACACCCGGACTGCGGGCGACACCGCCGGCGCCTGGACGTGGAACCTCAAGCGGCTCAGCGAGCTTCGCCAGGCCCGCAAGGCCATTCACGGGTACAGGGGCATGCCCGACAGCGAGGTGCGCCGGCTCCAGGCCCGGGGCAGCGCCCGGTTCAGCGGCTTCATCCGTGGTCAGCTGGCCAGCGAGCGGGTCCGGCGCACCCGCGGGGTGCTGGCCCGCAACCCCTTCGTCATGCGGCCGGACCCCATGGGGCGCAGCCGGCTCCCGCTGGTGGTGGGGGCGGCCATCGCGTTCGTCGTGCTCGTGGGCAGCCGGCAGCTGATCACCGGGGGACTGCCGGCGGTCCATGAGTTCTCCACCTTCCCCCGGGGCACTTTCTCTTTCCTCCGTTCCTTTCTGAGCGGATGGCGCCAGACCGGTCTCGGCTCGGACGCGCCGGCGCCGGCGGCCCTGGGTCTTCTAGGTGTCGCCGGGGTCATGGTGGCCGGCGCCGGCGGCCTGCTTCAAACGGTGCTGGTGCTCGGGGCTCTGCCCGTGGGCGCAGTGGGCGCCATGCGCCTGGCCACGCCCTTCGGGTCCCGCCGGGCCCGTACCGCAGCCCTCCTGGTGTACGCGGCGGTGCCCCTGCCCTACAACGCCATCGCCCGCGGGCGCTGGGGTGCCCTGCTGATCTACGCCGCCGCTCCCTGGTTGCTGGCCCGCCTCCTGCGGGCCACGGCCATCGAGCCGGCGGTGGGAGGCGACGCCCGGGGCGGGACCGACCGGCGCAGCCACCCCAGGGATAATGGCGACCGGCGGGAGGCGCGGAGCCGGGCCGAAGGCCGGGCCGGGCCGGAGCGGCTCGACGGCCAGTGGGCCCGCCGCCACCTCCTGCCCCTCGGGGTGATGCTGGCCCTGGTGGGCGCCTTCGTGCCCGCGGTGGTGGTGATGGTCCTGGTCGTGGCCTTCGCCCTCGTGCTCGGGTCGGTGCTGGCGGGCGACGGGGCCAGGGCGGCGCGCGCCGTTCTGGCCGCCGCCGGCGCCATCGTGGTGGCCGTCGCCCTGCTGTTCCCGTGGTCGCTCGACTTCCTCCTGCCCGACACCCGGTTGTCCTCCCTGGTGGGTGTGGCCCGGTCCGCCGCCGGCGCCCCCGGGCTCGGCACGCTCCTTCGCTTCGAGACCGGGCCCCTCGGCGCGGCGCCGTTCGGATGGGCATTCCTCGTCGCCGCCGCCCTGCCCCTGCTCCTCGGGCGCGACTGGCGCCTGGGCTGGGCCATCCGGATGTGGACCATCGCCCTCACCTGCTGGGGAGTGGCCTGGGCCGGCGGGCGGGGCTGGATGCCGGTCGACGTCCCCGGTCCCGACGTCTTCCTGGCGCCGGCGGCCGGGGCCATGGCGGTATCGGTCGCCCTCGGCATGGTGGCCTTCGAGATGGACCTGCCCGGTTACCGCTTCGGCTGGCGCCACCTGGCCTCGATCACCGCGCTGGTGCTCACGCTCGCCGGCACCGTGCCCACCGTCCTCGCCGCCGTCGGCGGCCGCTGGAACGCACCCGACGCCGACTTCGCCGGGCTGCTGTCGTGGATGCCCGAGCAGCGGGCCAAGGGCGCCTTCCGCGTGCTGTGGATGGGCGATCCCGAGGCGCTGCCCCTCAATTCCTGGCGGCTCTCAGAGGGAGTGGGGTACGCGACCTCCAAGGGCGGGGCCCCCGATGCCACCCTGCTATGGCCGGGAGGCTCCCCGGGAGCGGCCGACCTCGTGGCCGACGCCGTTGGCCTCGCCCGCCGCAGCGGCACCACCAGCCTCGGCCACCTGCTCGCGCCCACAGCCATCCGGTACCTGGTCGTGCCCCTGCGGGCCGCGCCCACACCGGAGGACGCTCCCCTTCTGCCGCCGCCGCCCGACCTGCGGCTGGCGCTGGAGGCCCAGGTGGACCTGAAGAAGATCGACGGCGACGACTCCCTCCTCGTCTACGAGAACGCCGCGTGGGCGCCGGGCCGCGCCTCGCTCGATGCCGTGGGGGCCGAGGCGAGCACCCAGTTCGGGCTGACGAAACTGCGGGATGTCGACATCTCGGCGGCGCCGCCGGTCCTGCCCCGCGAGCGTTCCCTGACCCGCTTCTCGGGCCCTCTGACCACTGGAGAAAACGTCCTGTTGTCCGAGGCGTCCAGCTCCAACTGGCAGCTCCGGATGGCCGGCCGCTCCGCTCCCCGCACCAAGGCCTTCGGCTGGGCCAACGGGTTCAACGCGCCGGCCACCGGCAATGCCACCCTCCGCTACCGCACACCGCTGGTGCGCCACGTGGCCGTGCTCATCGGGGTCGGGCTGTGGTTCGTGGTGGTCAGGGCGATGATCAGGGCCCGCCGGCGCCGGTGGACGCCGTGAGGCCGGCGCGCCTGCCCGTGGCCATTTTGGTGATGGCCCTGCTGGTGGCGGGTGGCATCGCCGACCGGGCCGACCGCCCCCGCTCCCGTCTGGCCACCAGCGCCGTGGAGCGGGCGCTGATGCCCACCGGCGGGCCGCCCGGCGCCGCCTCCTCCACCTGGTACTGCGCGGGAGCGACGGCCAACGCCGGCGGGCCGGTGGCGGCCACGGTGGTCATCGCCAACGCCGGCGATGCGGTGGCCACCGCCGGCGTGCGCACCATCGCCGAGCAGGGGGCACCGCCGCCGCGGGTGCCCGTCACCGTGGGGCCCAGGGCGGTGGCCAACGTGAAGCTGGCTGCGGTCCCGGGCGCCGCCCACGGCGCCGCGGTGGTGGACGTGGACTCCGGGGAGGTGGTGGTCGAGCTGGTGGTGGGCGGCGTACCCGGGACCGCGGGGGAACTAGCGGTAACGCCGTGCGCCTCGTCGGCCTCACGCCGCTGGTACTTCGCCGGCGGCTCCACGGCCAAGGATGCCACCCTGCATCTCTCGCTGCTCAATCCCTTCCCCGAGGACGCCATCGCCGACCTGTCCTTCGCCACCGAGACCGGCCATGCCGTCCCCGCCGACTTCCAGGGGATCGTGGTGCCGGCCAAGGGGCTGGCCGTGGTCGACGTCGGCAGCCACGTCCGCCGACGGGAGGCCCTGGCCACCGAGGTGGTCGTGCGCAGCGGGCGACTGGTTGCCGCCCAGACCTTGTCCCGCACCCTGCCTGGTCGCGCCGGGTTGTCGGCCGGGCTGGGCGCGCCCTCCCTCGGGCGGGAGTGGTACTTCCCCGACGGGGTCGCCGGCGCCGGCATCACCGAGCGTTACGCCCTGGCCAATCCCGGCCCACGGGAGGCCAAGGTGCTGATCGAGGTGACCCTCGACGAGGGGGCGGCCGAGCCTCTCGAGCGCACCATCGCCGCCGACAGCCGGCTCGAGGTGGTGATGAACCCCGAGGTGGGTGTCCCCGTGGGGGTTGCCCACGCCGTGGTGATCCGGTCCCTCGACGACGTGCCCGTGGTGGCCAGCCGCGAGCTCGAAGCAGCGGCGCCGGCGCCCCGCCTCGGCCGGGCCGACACCCTCGGCGCCCGCCGGCTGGCCCGGACCTGGACCTTCGCCGGCGGTGGGGTGGAGGAGACCCTCGATGAGTGGATCGTGGTCCACAACCCGGGAAGTCGACCCGCTTCGGTATCGATCGCCGGCCTGGCCGATGGTCAGGCTCTGGCCATCGAGGGCCTCCAGGGCGTCAAGATCGCTCCCGGCCGGCGGGTCCCCCTCCGTCTGAGCGACCACGTCAAGCGGTCGCCGCTGCCCATCGTGCTCACCTCCTCGGTGCCGGTCGTGGCCGAGCGGGCCCTCTACAAGATCGGGGCGCCCGGGTTCTCGGCCACCATCGGGATCCCCTCCAGCGGGGACGGCTGACATGGAGCGGCTCCTGCTGGCCGCCCTGCTGGTGGCTGTGGCCGCGGCCGTCGCCTTCGTGCTCCGCCGCCGGGCGACCACGGCGCCGCCCACCCAGGCCAAGTGGGCGGTCCCCACCCAGCTCGACCGCAACGACTTCGCCGAGCCTGACCTCGACTGGCTGGTGGTGGTGTTCACCTCGGCCACGTGCGACTCCTGCAAGGAGGCGGTGGCCAAGGGCAGGGTGCTGGCCAGTCCCCAGGTGGGTTTCCAGGAGGTGGCCTACCAGGACGCCAAGGTCCTGCACACGCGCTACGGGGTGGAGGCCGTTCCCACCACCGTCATGGCCGACGCCGAGGGTGTGGTGCAGGCGTCGTTCGTGGGGGCGCCCACCGCCACCGATCTGTGGGCGGCGCTGGCCGAGGCCCGCTCGAATCCGTGAGGAGCCAGCAGCAGTATGACAGTTGGGTGGGGGCGTTGGGAGTGGTGGCCAGCCCGGGGCCGGGAGGATTTTTCACCAGGAATCGTTCATTGTGCCTCCATCGTGCCGATGGATCTAGTGGCGGGTCCCCTCCGAGGCCCTACGACCAAATCCTCTTGGGAGAGAACCTTGTCGAGGCTCCGCTCTGGCGCACGCTCCACCGCCGTCTTCGTTGCGGCAATGGTGCTGCTGGCTACTCTCATGCCCGCCCTGCCTGCATCGGCGAGCACCGCGTCAAGCTCGCAGCCGGCGGCCGCAGAGGCCGAATCACCCTTGGCTCCAGATGTCCCCACCCGCTCGTCCACCGAGCCGGCGCCGACACCGCCCGACCACCCGAGCCTTCGCCCCACCCCCACCTTCGATCCGGCAAACGCCAAGCTCCTGGAGCGCACCGAGCGCAACCTGATCTACGAGAACCCTGACGGCACCCGCACGCTTCGGGCCTTCTCGGGGCCCATCAGCTGGAAGGACTCCCGAGGGGCCTGGCAGGCCATCGACCCCAGCGTGGTGGCCGATGGCGAACGCGGCTTCAAGAACCGCTCCGGGCGGGTCGTCTTCTCCTTCGCGCCCAGGGCCGACGCCGCCCAGGTGGTGCGTGCTTCGACATCGAAATGGTCCGTCGGGTTCGGATTCGAAGGGGCGAGGGGTGCCTCGGACCCCAGGGCCGGCGGCTCGAAGATCCGCTACCCGGGCGTCGCGGAGGGCGTCGACCTCGAGTACCACGTGGTGGGCGCTGAAGAGCTCAAGGAGCTGGTGGTGCTCAACTCGCCACTGAAGGCCGGCGCGTCGAACGTCTTCCGCTTCCCTCTCACTGTCTCGCGGGTGACGCCCAAGGCCGACGCCGATGGGACCATCGGCTTCTACGACGCCGGCGACAAGCGAGTGGCAGAGATCCCCAAGGGCTTCATGTTCGACTCCGCAGGAGACCGAGAGAGTGGGATCGAACCTGCTCAGGCTCCCGTCGAGACGCGCCTGGTCAAGGAGAACGGGCGCTTCGTGGTCGAGGTCGTGGCTGACCGCGCCTGGCTCGACGACCCCGCCAGGATGTACCCGGTGTCGGTGGACCCGTCCTTCAGGGCGGGCTGGGACACGGGGATGAACGACGCCTTCGTGGGCAGCGGTTGTGGCAACTGCAACTACAACGGAGGCAACCAGTGGGACGGCTCCAACTACGTCAATAAGGTGGGGTCCACCTGGTACAACGGCGGCTGGTGGGATTTCCGCTCCTACATGTCCTGGGACGTCTCGCCGGCCAACGGTCAGGACATCCTCAAGGCCGACTGGTGGGGCCACTTCTATTCGGTGAGCGACTGGAACAGCCACTTCGTCATGCGTCCGGCGTCGGGGGGCTGGGACCCGTGGGGCATCAACTGGCAGAACCAGCCCGGGGGGTGCTGCTCCGAGGTCCACGGTGACACCAACGGCGGCTGGATGGCCCGCGACATACGTGGATGGGTGCACAACTGGACCCACGGTCTCTGGGGCAATGCCGGCATCGAGATGGACAACTGGGGGACCGGTCACTACCTGCGGCTGGCATCCGCGGAGTCCCACTGGGAGCGCCCCTACATCGACATCACCTACAACCTGCTGGCCAATACCCCCACCGATCCGGCCCCCGCCTACAGCTGGATCAACACCCGCACGCCGGAGCTGTGCGCCACCTACTCCGACCCCAACGGCGACGCCGGCTACATGCGTTTCGACATCTACAACGGCGGGTGGGGCTTCGTCGGCACGGTGACAACGAACTGGGTCAACTCCGGTGGGCGCGCCTGTGCCCAAGTACCTGCGGGCTGGGCGGGTGAGGGGCGTTTCTACTACCGGGCCTTCGCCTTCGACGGCTACAACTGGTCCCCGGGCTGGGCCGAGAGGTGGCTCGACGTCGACACCGTGGCGCCACCCGGACCGGCCATCTCCAGCTCCAGCCATTCCGATCCCAATGCCTGGTATCAATCGCGCTCCTTCGCCGCCTCCTGGACCCAGTCCCCCGACGAGCGCTCCGGCGTGGCTGGCTATGCGGTGGCCGCGCCCACCACCTCGCCCACCGCTGAGGCTGGCTCCGCCGTCACCCAGACGACGACGACGTACTCAACCACCGTGTCGGGCGACGGCCACTGGTACTTCAACGTGCGTACCCGCGATGTCGCCGGCAACTCGGGCCTCAACGCTCGCTACGGGTTCAAGGTGGACTCCACTGGCCCGTCACCTCCGTCGGTCACTGCCGACGCGCCTCACGTGTGCGGCGCCACCGCATGGTCGACGAACAACACACCGAGCTTTCGATGGACCGGAAGCGATCTGTCCGGCATCAAGGAATACTCCTATGACCTCAACCAGATAGAATTGTTCGCCCTCGATAACATCGCCGAGGGTTCCACCGCCACCTATGCCTCCCCGATGAGAGGCAATGGCAGTTGGTGGTTCCACGTCAAAGCCCGCAACGGCGCCGGGGTGTGGGGGGAGACGGCGCGCTGCAAGATCCTCATAGACGCCGACGCACCGGCCGCGCCGGTTGTCTCCTCCTCCAGCCATACCGACAAGACGAAGTGGTACGCGAACCGCACGGTAGCGCTGTCGTGGGTCGCCGGCGCCAGCACCTCGCCGGTGGTCGACTACGCCTACGACCCACCCGACCAGGTCGCGGTGCGCGATCCCAACGCGGTGGGCAAGGGGAGTGGAACGACCGCGCCGCCCTACACCGTCAGCGGGGACGGCACCTGGTATTTCCACGTACGGGCAAGAACGCGGCTGGTACCTGGGGCCCGAGTGCCAACTTCGCCTTCAACACCGATATCACCGCGCCAATCCCGCCGGGCCAGGTCGTCTCCGCCACCCACCCCGCTGGCGTGGCAGTGTCCAACCCCAAACCCACCATGACCTGGACGCCGGGGAGCGACGCCCACTCCGGGGTCGCCGGATATTCCTGGAGGTTCACGACCTCCAAGACCGAGGAGGCCGACGCCGCCGCCGACGGTGATGCGACCACTCTCAGCGCCACCTCCACCACCGACCTCTCAGACGGGATCTGGTGGTTCAACGTAAAGACGATCGACCGGGTGGGCAATGCCAGTACCAACCTGCGCTACGGGCCCATCGTCGTCGACCAGAACGGTCCCCTCGGTCTGGCACCGACCCTGAGCGGCGGTGCGGTGGCCCAGTCCGACGAGCTCGGCCTCGAGCACTTCTACCCCTACTCCCGCCACGACCTGGGTACCGCCACCGGCTACTTGCATCTGCGTACGGGCAACCTGGTCGTCCAGCAAGAGGATGTGTCCATCCCCGGACAGGGCCTCAACGTCGTGGTCCGTCGCACCTACAACGCCCAGGAGCCCCGCAACCTCGACGGACTGGGCGCGGGCTGGCGCCTGTCGGTCAGCGACCTCGAGGCGGGCCTGGAGGGCGTGGAGGGCGCCGTGGAGTCACTCGACGCCGGCTCCGGTCTGACCCTGGCCGACCTGGTGAGCGAGGCGGGCACGGTGGTGGGCCAGGTCCTCGAGTTCGTCGACGCCGACGGCACCACCCACCGCTTCGTTCGCCAAGGAGGCCCGGGATCGCGCTGGGACGCCCCGCCGGGGGTGAGCCTTCGGATCTTCGAGGAGACCGATGCCGCCGGGCTGGTCACCGCCTATCGCCTGGTGCGCCCCGACGGGGTCACCTACCGGGCCGAGAACCTGAAAACCCTTCCTGGCCTGGCGTCGCTGCCTAGCCCAACCTGGCGGGTGACCTCGGTCACCGACCGCAACGCCAACCGCCTCACCTACGAGCACGAGGCGGTCACTGTCGCCACCGTGGTCAAGCCCCGCCTCATGCGGATCAAGCACTCCCGGACCGGCGACGCCGTCGTCGTTCGCTTCTCCTACAACATCGAAGGACTACTCGACGCCATCACCTCCCTCCCCGGCTACTCCGCACCCGACCCCGCTTCGGGCACCACCCCTCTGTGGGAGCGGCGTACGGCGCTGGGCTACACCTCGGGCCGGCTCACCTCTGTGACCGAGGCCGACCACGCCACCGTGGAGAAGGGAAAGCGCACCACGGGCTTCTCCTACGACGCCACCACCGGCCTGCTCGCCGGCGTGACCGACGCCCTGGGCAAGACGACGAGCCTCGCCTACACCGCCGACGCCGGAGCCCAGCGCCTCACCACTGTCACCGACCGCCGAGCCAAGCCGTGGCGCTACGCCTACGGCCCCGCCGACGCCGCCGGCGCCCGCACCACCACGGCCACCTCGCCTGTTGGGACCAAGACCACCTATGACGTCTCCGGGCGGGGCCCGGTGAGCGAGTCTGACCGGCGGGTGGCGGGCGGCAACATCGCCACCATCACCGACGCCGGCACCGACGCCGGGGCCGTGGTCAGCGGCTTGTCATGGACGCAGAACCGCCTCACCGCCACCACCGACGGCGTCGGCGCCACGACCTCCTACGCCTACAACGACCTGGGTCTTGTCACCAAGGTCACCCAGCCCGCGCCCAACGCGGCCGGCAGCCCCGGCCTGCCCGCCGACGCGCCGACCGGCCCTGTGACGTCCGTGCTCACCTACCGCTTCGCCGCCCCGTGGGCTTACCCCGGCTGCACGGCGCCGGCGGCCGGTCCCGGCCCCGTCAGCGCCGAGGGCTACTGCGAGGCAGTGGCCGACCTCGCCCAGGTGCGGGTGGCCGACAGCCACGGCGACGCCTCTCGGCGGGTCAGCGACTTCGGCTATGACGCCGACACCGGTCGCGTCACCGCCGTGACCCAGCGGGCGAACGGGTCGGGAGCGCCCAGCGGCGCCGACCGCACGACATCGTTCACCTACTACTCACGCGGCGGGATCAAGTCCATCGACGGCCCCCGGGGTGACGTGGCTGACGTCACCGCCTTCGGCGACCCAGCAGATCCGACCTATGGCGGCTACGACCGCACCGGCATGCCGGGCCGGCTCACCGACGCCCTGGGCAAGACCAAGACCCTCGAATACACCCCCTACGGCCTGGTGGCCAGTTCGCTCGACCGGGACCAGCGCATCACCACCAACGCCTACGACGAGCGGGACAACTTGACCGAGACCAAAGACGCCGCCGGCGCCATCACCCGCTTTGCCTACGACGCCAATGACGCCAAGGTGAAGGAGACGTCCCCCCGGGGCACGGCAACCGGCGCCGCCGACGACCACACCACCATTTGGTGCCACGACGCCACCGACCTGGTCGTCAAGGTCTCAGAGCCCGGCGCCAGCGCCGCCGCCCCTGCCGCCGATCCCTGTGCCAATGCCGCCACCCGCCTGGCCGACCGCACCGAGAGCCTCACCGCCTACGGGGCCGACGGTACCAAGGCCTCCGAGACCAATGCCGCGGGGGCGGTGGTGGACTTCGAGTACTACCCCAACGCCTCGCTCAAGCTGACCCGGTCCGACACCGCCGCCGGGGTGGCCCGGGCCGAGACCCTGCACCTCTACGACCGGGCCGGCCGAGTGCGCCTCACCCGCAGCCCCGTGGCCAACGCCGCCGGCGACCGCCCCGAGACCGAGTGGAGCTTCACCCCCGACGGCCAGGTCGCCACCGAGGCGGCCACCACCGCCGTAAGCCAGGCCGGCCAAGGTGTGCGCTCACTGATCACCTACGCCTACAACGCCCACGGTGAGGCCGTCGAAGCCAGCGGTCCCCGGGAGGTGGAGGGCACCAAGGCGCGCCAGTCAAGCGTCTACAACACCTTCGGCGAGGTGACCGAGAGCCGCCGGCTGCTCAAGTCTCCCAGCAAGGCCGCCCGCGACATCGTGTCCCGCTTCGGCTACGACGCCGCCGGCCACCAGACCTCCGCCTCCCAGCCGACCGGTGCTGGAGCCGAGCTGACCTCCACCTTCGCCTTCGACGCCATCGGCCAGCTCGTGGCCCAGACCGCCGACCCCCTCAACCCTGGCCACACCGTTGAGTACGCCTACACCGGCGAGGGCCAGCAGCGGGCCCGGGTGGACAAGGCCAACGGCAGCGCCGTGCGCAGCGCCACCTACACCTACAACTTCGACAACACCCAGGCCTCGCTGGTCTACACCGACAACGCCACCGGGCGCACCCTGGCCAGCTGCAACTTCGCTGAAGGCGCACAGCCGCCCAGCGGCTTCGACCCCGACGGCAACTTGTTGGTGAGCCGCACGGTGACCGGCACCACCGGCTGCGCCGGGGGCACCACCACCCGCTCGCAGAGCTTCTCCTACGACGGGCGCGACTTCCTCACCGCCACCACCCAGGTGCTCCGGGCCCCGGCGGGCAAGCAGGTCACTCGCACCCAGAGCTTCACCTACGATCCCAACGGCGCCCACGCCTCGGCCACCCACTCCGGGAACACCACCACCTATGACCACAGCCCGGCCGGGTGGCTGGTCTCCATGGTCGACTGGCGGGGCAAGGCCAGCACCGTGTCCTACCTGCCCTCGGGCGCCCCGGCGAGCCATGTCGTGGGCGGGGTGGCCAAGGCCACCATGGCCTACCACCGCAACGGGTCGCTGTCCGAGCTGGTGTGGCGCAAGAACTCCGCCGCGGACCCGGCCCTGTTGAGGGCCCACACCGCCGTCGCCTACGACACCGGCGGGCTGCGCCTGGGCGAGACGACCCAGGTGGCCCAGCCGGCGGGCGAGACCACAGCTGCCTCGGCGCCCGGCGTGGCCGCCACCGAACACGACACCTTGGACCGCCTGGTGCGCTGGGTGAGCCCGTTCCCTGAGCCGGGCACCGCCGCCCAGCCCGCCACCGCCTACAGCCTCGACGACGGGGGCAACATCGACGCCGAGACCAAAACGGCGGGCACCACGACGTGGAGCATCGACCCCAGCTATGAGTCGGGCCGCCTGTCCTCCCGGCGCACCACCGGGCCAGACCCCGCCACCGACGACGTGTTCTCCTACACCGCCTTGGGCGAGGAGTCCTCCCGCACCACGACCACGGCGGGAGTTGTCCCCACCACCACCGCCACCACCACCACCTATGACCCTGCCGGCCACACCGCCCGGGTGGACCAGCCCGGCGCCGCCCCCGATGTCGACTACGTCTATGACACCGCCGATCGCCTGCTGGCCCGCACCGAGGGCCTGGACACCACGCTTTACTTCTACTGGGGCACGGGGGGCACTATCGCCGAGGAGACCGACGGGGGGGGCTACACCAAGGCCCGCTACGTCATTGACGACGACCACGAGGTGGTGGCCGTCATGCGCTACGAGGTAGCCGGTGGGATCACGGCCCGTTGGACCTGGCAGCTGTCGGACCTGGCCGGCAACGCGGCAAGCTTCGTGGACGACGCCCGGACAGTGGTCGAACAGGCCGCCTTCGACCCCTACGGCAAGTTGGAGCCGGGGGGATCTGCCAAGGACCTCGTCGGTGGCGCCAAGACCAGTCTCGGCTTCCAGGGCGCGCTAACCGACAAGGCCACTGGCGCGGTGATGCTCGGGGCCCGCCTCTATGACCCGACCACGGCCCGCTTCACCACCCCCGACACCTACGTGGCCGCCGCTCTCGACGTGGGTCTGGGCACCGACGAGCTCACCGCCAACCGCTACCTGTTCGCCGGGGCCAACCCGGTGGCGTTCTACGAGGACGGCCACGGCCTGTTCGGGCTGAAAGCCCCCAAGCTGCCGTCGCCGGTCAAGGCCCTCAAGGCGGTGGCCAAAAAGACCATGCCGGTGTTGCAGTTCGTGCCGGTGGTCTCGAGCGGCATCGACGTGGTCTCGGCCGCCACGGGGCGGGACCTGGCCAACGGCGGGCGCAAGCTGTCGGGGGCGGAGCGGGCCCTCCTGTTGGCCACCGCCGCGGCCGGGGCGGTGCCCGGGGCGGGCAGCGCGGCCAAGGCCGGGCTCAAGGTCACGGCCAAGCTCACCAAGGCCAAGAGCGGGGCCAAGGCCACCCAGGCGCTGGCCCGCCACGCCGACGAGGCCGCCGCCGTGTGCAAGAACTCCTTCGTCCCCGGCACCGAGGTGCTCATGGCCGACGGGACCACCGAAGCCATCGAGGACGTCGACATCGGCGACCTGGTGGTGGCGACGGACCCGACGACCGGGGAGACGGCGGCCAAGGCGGTCACCGACCTCATCGAGGGCACCGGCCGAAAGGAGCTCGTCGCCGTTACCATCGACGGCCACAACGTCCTCGCCACCGCCGGGCATCCCTTCTGGGTGGCGGGGCGGGGATGGACGGACGCCGGGGACCTGACCCTGGGCGACCGGGTGCTGGAGGCCGACGGCGACCTCGAGGCGGTGACCGGCCTTCGCTACGTCGTCGCCTCGGCCACCGTCCACAACCTCACCGTGGCGGGCCTGCACACCTACTACGTGGTGGTGGGCGAGCCGGTGCTGGTGCACAACTGTTCCACGAGCCGCACCGGGTTCGGGAGGAAGCTCGTTGAGCTGACGAGCCGAGATCCGGCGAACTTTCAGGCGCATCACACGCTTCCGAAAAAGTTCACGGCCCAGTTCGGGGCTCTGGGTCTGGACAACAGCGAAGCGAGGTTCGGCGCCTGGGTACGCAAGGGCTACCACCAGAGGATATCCAAGCCGATCAACGACGACTTCGCGGACCTCTTCGCTCGCGGCAGGGGCTCTGGGTGGTCTAAAGCGCGAATGAGGTATGAGTCGAAGCAGCTCGCTTCGCGCCACGCAACCAGGTACGGCTACCGGCAGAACTTCTGATGGACCACGACGACGACGAGTTCCAGGGCGTGTACGTCATGCGGCCGCCGATCGACGACGCCGGGCTGCATCTCCGAGTCGTTGGCGGGCTGGAGTGGGACCGTGGGATCCGGATCATCCGGGGCGATGAGGTTCCGGATCAGCCTCTGGTTCTCGAACGCTCAAGCGGCCATGAGGAACGCACGTTCCTCACTACCGAGGAGCATCCGCTCCTCCTTATCTCACTTGAGGCCGCTCGGGAACTCAAGGCTGCGGAAGTAACCGGGTGGGCAAGTTTCCCCACGAGGATCTCGGGCGACAGAATGCTGACCGATCGCTACACCGGCTTCGCTGTCACTGGTCGCTGTGGCCCCATCTTGGACACCCTTAGTAGACCGGTCAAGACGGAAGGTTTCCGCGGGACAGACACTGTGATGCGCGGGCTGCTCTTTGACCCGGCTTCTCGAAGCACTGCAGGTATCTGGATGCCAGCGAACGCTGCTGTCCTTTTCGCGGACGAGCGGGTACGTGAGCTGTTCGCCGGACGCGGCTTCGATGATGTCGAGTTCGTCTTGGCGACCGAGGCAAATAACGTGGTGGCCAAGCCGCCTAGACGGCGGCCGGCCCTGCCATGACCGCCTCACCCTCCGTAGCGGAGGGTGTCGATAGGACTGCCGGCAGCGTAGAGCTGGCACCAGAGGGTGTCGCCCGCCACATTGGATGAGCATCCTGACGACAGCCAACATGGAGACGTAGCGGGGCGAATAGTCAGCGAGGGAAGTGGCGTCGAGAAGGCAACTGCGATCGCGCTCGTTGCCACTACGGGACTGGCAGGTGCACCGGGGCCAGCATCAGCCCGCCAGTGAGCGCGGCGATCACGTGCCAGGGCGACCTGGCGGGTCCGAAGCGGCGGACTGCATCGCAAACCGCGGCCCCGAGAGCGTCAAGGGCCTCGGCGAGGGGGCTGCCACGCGCCTCGGAGCGGAGCCAGCCCGGCGTCGATGAACCGGTTCGCCCACGTCATGGCCGCCGCCTGAAGTGGTTCGGCTCGTGCGCTGAAGTGCTGCAGCCAACCCCCCCCACCGTCACCCGATGACCTCGATGGCGTCGCGGCGGCCGGCCAGAGCTGCGGTGGGAACCAACACGTGCGTCGCCCGGCAGGACCGGCGGCAGCTCGGCGTGGACGCAGCCGCCGACCAGGCCCGCGCGCAAGCGTTCGAGCTCGCGCCCATGCCCAGGACCCCAGCGAGCCACCACAGCAAGGGCACGCCAGCCGGCCTGCGACGAGTTCTTCCCCATCCACGCCGGGTCGTCCCGCACTGCCAGCACGTCCCTCTGAAGCTCTGGATCTGGGGGCCTTCACCATCGCATCTCTTACCTTGCCAGGACCCGTGCGCCTCGCCCAGGGCCAACTGGTCTTCTCCGATCCTCGCCAGCTCCACGGGTCGGCGGAGTCGCCCCACAGGCTCCGTCCTCACGCTCGCTGACGCGGGGCTCCGCTCTCGATGTTCCGCCGCCGCGACGCTCGACAAGGGGTAACCGTGGCGCGGATACCTCGGCAGGTGCCTGACCATGGGTGGCACCGCATAGCCTCAGAACCCTGCGGCTCAGACTGCGATATTTGCTCTCCTGGGGACCTGACGAACGTCGCCCTGCCATAGGGGGACGGCTACCACCGCCACCCCTCGGGCGGCGCGGATGGCGCATGGTGCCTCCACGTGCAACCCACAATGCAGGTTGCCGTGGGCCGCGTGAGGTGGAGGGACCAAGGCCCGCTAGTCAAGCGTCTACAACGCCTTGGGCGAAGAGTCCTCCCGCACCACGACCACGGCCGGAGTTGTCCCCACCACCGCCACCACCACCTACGACCCTGCCGGCCACACCGCCCGGGTGGACCAGCCCGGCGCCGCCCCCGATGTCGACTACGTCTATGACACCGCCGATCGCTTGGTGGCCCGCACCGAGGGCCTGGACACGACGCTTTACTTCTATTCCCCGGCGCCGGTCTCGATACATCCTCACGGCTCGGTCAGGGTCTCTTGGTCGTACTTCCTGGGTGCGGGCACAGCTCAGTCTCCTTGTGGGATCTAGAGCCTCCGGTGGATCCAAGGCGATTCACGGGGCGCTGAGAAGCTCTGCGATCTACGCGCGCGTTACGCCCCGGAGCAGTTCCGGAGACGTCAGCTCAACCGCTCGTGCCTGCCGGTCTACGAGCGTCGAATTCGGGAGCGTGTCGCCCTCCGACACCGCAGTTGAGTACACGAGCCTAGACATCACGACTCGGTTCTGCGGGTCGAACCCCGAGGATTGCCCTACGACCCGTCGAGCTACCGGTCGAGGACCTGGGTCTCGTCCCGGGCCGCGGCGGTGTCGTCGACGGGCGCAACGTCGTCCAGGTCCTCGGGCGGGTCCTCGGGCAGGATGTCGTCGTCGAAGTGGGGGACCACCTCGGACTCCTCGTAGTGGTGGACTTCCGTGCCGAAGGCCTCGTCCACCAGGCGCTTGACCTCGGCGCCGTCGATCGTCTCGTGCTCCAGGAGGGCCGCCGCCACCGCATCGAGGCCCTTGCGGTACCGGCGCAGCTCCTCGGTGGCCCGGGTCTCCTGGGCCCGCAGGATGTGCTCGACCTCCTCGTCGATCACACGGGAGGTCTCGTCGCTGTAGTCCTTGGTGTGCAAGAGGTCCTCGCCCAGGAAGACCATGCCCTGCGATCCCCAGGCCATTGGGCCCACCCGGTCGCTCATGCCCCATTCCCGGACCATCTTGCGGGCCAGCTCGGTGTTGCCGACCAGGTCGTTGTTGGCGCCGGTGGACAGGTCGCCGTAGACGAGCATCTCCGCCACCCGGCCGCCCATGCGCACGGCGAGGGCGTCCTCGATGTAGTTGCGGGGGTAGATGTGGCGCTCCTCCATGGGGAGCTGCTGGGTGACGCCGAGGGCCATGCCGCTCGGCAGGATGGTGACCTTGTGCACGGGATCGGCGTGGGCCAGGGCGTAGGCCAGCACGGCGTGGCCGCCCTCGTGGTAGGCGATGCGCTCCTTCTCCTCGTCCGACAGCGCCAGCGACTCCCGGCGCTGGCCCATGATCACCCGGTCACGGGCCGCTTCGAAGTCCTCCATGTGCACGGCGTCGGCCTTGCGGCGAACGGCGTGCAGCGCCGCCTCGTTGACCAGGTTGGCCAGGTCGGCGCCGCTCATCCCCGGCGTGCCGCGGGCGACGGTCTGGAGGTTGACGTCGGAGGCGATGCGCTTGTCCTTGCAGTGGACCCGCAGGATGGGCAGGCGCTCCTCGAGGTCGGGGAGGGGGACCACGATCTGGCGGTCGAAGCGGCCGGGGCGCAGCAGGGCGGGGTCGAGAATGTCGGGGCGGTTGGTGGCCGCCATCATCACCACGCCCTCGGTGGACTCGAAGCCGTCCATCTCCGAGAGCATCTGGTTCAGGGTCTGCTCGCGCTCGTCGTGGCCACCGCCGAGGCCGGCGCCCCGCTTGCGGCCGATGGAGTCGACCTCGTCCACGAAGATGATGCAGGGCGCCTGCTTGCGGGCGGTCTGGAACAGGTCGCGGACCCGGGCGGCGCCGACGCCGACGAACATCTCCATGAAGTCGGAGCCGGTCACCGAGATGAAGGGGACCCCTGCCTCACCGGCCACCGCCCGGGCGATGAGCGTCTTGCCGGTGCCCGGCGGGCCGACCAGCAGCACGCCCTTGGGGATGCGGGCCCCGATCTCGGCGAACTTGCCGGCGTTGCGGAGGAAGTCGACCACCTCGGTGATCTCTTCCTTGACCCCGGTGTAGCCGGCCACGTCGGAGAAGGTCGTCTTGGGTTTCTCGGTCGTGTAGACCTTCGCCCGGCTCCGGCCGATGTTCATGATGCCCGCCATCTGGCC
>DATLEK010000015.1:0-15459 GCA_035525365.1 Acidimicrobiales bacterium | reverse complement strand
GGCGGCGAGGACCGCGTCCACCCGCGCGCGGTCACCGGCAGACCACGGGAACTCCGTCGTCAGCAGAGAAACGGCGCCGCCCACGACTTGCGGCGAAGGGAAGTTCGACACCTCCACGCTGCCGGGCAACTGGCCTCCGCCACCGCCGAAGGCCTGGCGCTGTCCCTGTAGGCGGTGGTCGAGTATCCGGGTCATCTCCTGCACGGCTGCGAGCACGCTGGCGCCCGAGCCATCAGAGACGGTGGTGGCGGGGGCCAGGCGGGCGGCGAGGGCGTCGGCAATCTCTGAGGCGGTGGCGTTGCCCTTGAGCCCCTGCACGGCGGATACGGCATCCACGGCGCTGATCGCCTGCATGGGCGCCGGCGTGGATGCGAGCGGCAGAGGGTGCCCACCGGACAACACGGCGACGAGGGCCTCCAACTTGTCGGCGACGTTCGCCATTCGCTCATCGAGGCTTGGCGGTACGGGCGTGTTGTTGAAGGCGGAGCCGAACTCCATCAGGCGCCGGCCTCGAGCAGAGCGTGGATCAGATCCTCTTTGCCCCACCCGGGATCGTCGATGTTGTTCTCTATGGCCAGCAGGCGCAGCTCGTCGCGGTCCTTGGCGGACAGTTCCTCATAGGTCACGATGCGTACTCCTTGGCTTCGAGGGCTTCGAGGGCGGCGATACGGTCGGCCAGAGCGGCCAACTCAGCGGCCTGGCCGGCCGTCCACAGAGCGGCGGGTGACTGGGTGCGGGTGGTGTGCGTCGGTGGCGGGTCGGGGACGCGGGCGACGAACTCGCCGAAGCCGGCGCCGGCCAGCTCCTTCGCACTGGCTTCAGAGATCCCGTAGATGCGCCCGCCACGGAACAGCCACGCCGGCCACTCCCGGGGGCGGTCATCGAGGCCACGCATGACAAGCTCGCCACCGTCGCCATGGGGGGCAAGGTCGATCTTGTCGTTGGTCTCTCTGGAAATCGTGGCGCCGTCGTGGCGCTGCCAGACGTTGGCGATGCGATAGATGGTGGGACCGGTGAAGATCAGCATCAGGCCCCCGGGTGGTACGTGACGCCGTACGCGTTGCCTGCCACCACGCCGGCGGCGTTGGCCCGGCGCCAGAACTCCTCCTCGGACAGCCCTTCCTCCAGACATGCGGCCCTGGCGGCGTCGGTCGGTGGCGGTGGCGGTGGCGGCTGTTCCTCATGGAGCAAGCCACGGGCGGCTGCTGCTGCGTAGAAGTCCTCGGCCGTCTCGAAGTTGGCATTGACCAAGGACTCGACGTTGGCGGCATGCGCCAGGTGGTCGAAGGGCTCGGGCTCGGGCTGAGTCACCTGCGGGGGCGGCGGGGGCGGAGATGTTGCATCTGCTGCAACGGTTCCTCCACTGAGGGCGGCGATGCGGGCCTGGAGATCGGCCAACTCCTCGGCCCGCTGCTCCTCGTCGAGGTCGTCGTACTCGTCGGCGTAGTCGGTCATGCGCTTCTCCTGGTGCGTCGGGGAACGATGCGGATGGGCTCGTTATGGCTGGCGGCCCAGGCCTCGATGGTGTCCCAGGTCCAGGCGGGTCCGTTGTTGACCTGCCAGCGGGGGCGGGGTAGGCGGCCGGTGGCGTGCCATCTTGCGATCTCGCCGGGGGTGCGGCCCATGCGCTTGGCGATCTCGTGGAAGCCCACGGGGGTGGTGATCATGCCGGCGCCGTGGTCCGTGGTCCGGGGTCAAGCTCGGCCAACTCACGCTTCATGGCGAACCACTGGCGGCCGGACGAGGACGGGTCGCCCTGGAGGAAGGCACGGAGGGCAACGTGGCTGATCCCGGTGGTTCGGCAGACGGCGGTACGGGAGTAGCCGGCACGCAGCATGGCCACGGCCTCGTCCCACTTGGGGCCGCTGATGGTCCTAGCCATGGTGGTATTCTATGGTGGTAGAAGGGTATTTGCGTGTTCTCATGGCAAAATGACTCCTTTCCTTCTGATAGTTTCAGTGGGTGGGAGTGGTAGTACCTCCCTCCTGGGGTCGGGTGGCCTCGGCATAGGCCCCACTCAACTTCCAGCTTCTTCCAGCCTCGTGAGCATGACGTAGCCCTGCCAAGGCTGAGGTCACGCCGGCGGGGAGAGTGCATACCCGCAGGTCAGGGGGCATGTATGCATGCGCTATAGGGGGGCCTCGGCGGCCCTTGTCCGCGGCTTGTCCGTGAGTGGCGGCAGGGTGCAGCGAGAAACCCGCATCTTGAGCCCCTCGGGGACGTGACATCGGGCAGACGTGGCGGGAACGGGGGCGACTGGCGGAGAGGGTCAGCCATTGCCCTTCAACCCCTCCACGTAGTGGAAATATCACTCTCCGTGGCTGAATGGTCCCACGGTCCCAACCCCCTAAAGGGGGGGTTGGTTGGGACCGTTTTCGGACTGGTCCCATGGGACCAAGTGGGACCGGTTGGGACCATCACTGTCCTACCGGGGTAGGCGGTCGATACCGTGGGCGCTTCTCGGTGCCGACGTTGACCAGCTCACCCCCTCTGAGCAGGGACTTTAGAGCCCGGTAGAAAGAACCGTGCGCCATGTCGGCTGTTCGCATCAGCTCCGAGGTCGACAGCCCATCGGTCCCACAACAGTCCCACGCTGCCTTTCTAAGCGCCTCTTCTGAGGCTGTCAGCTCTCCAGTTGGTCCCACCCCCGATTGGGACCGAATGACGCACGAACTAGCCACTTCGACCCTCTGGAGCTTGATCGGCTCGAAGGCCCGCGAATCCTTCTGCTTCTCACACTTGAGCGTGATGGCCGTCCCGTCCGCCTTGCACTCGATGGAGGTGTCAGCGGCGCCGATGAGGGCCGACGAGCCACGCATGGTCGATCCCTCCTTGGTGTCGTGGTGGACGAACAGCACCGCGGCGCTACTGGCCGCCTGGATGGCGCCGGCAACGTCGATGAGCACCCCCATGTCCCTCGCTCCGTTCTCGTCGCCACCGACCATGACCCGGGCCAGGGTGTCGATGATGACCAGGGCGTAGCTCTCAGCGGTCGCCAGCGCCACCACGGCGGCGGCCCACTGGCGATCCAAGAGGTTGGGCGCCATGGGCAGGATCGCAAAGGATCCGGGATCCACCTGGTGCACCTGGCGCTCGATGCTCCACGCCTCCACCCGCTGGGACAGCCCCCCGACTCCCTCGGCGGCGACGAAGAGCACCGGTCCCTTCGTCACCTCGTGATCCATCCACCATGCCCCGGTGCCGATGCTCATCCCCCAATCCAGGGCCACGAAGCTCTTGCCGCTGCCGGGCTTGCCCCACAGGACCCCGAGGCGGTTACGCATGAGGATCTTGTCGATCAGCGGCTCGGGCGCCGGCAGCTCGGCCAGGCCCTCGACGCTGAGCAGCTTCGAGCGCAGCACGCCGAGGCGGTACTCCACGACGGGATCGGCGTCTTTGTCGGTGGCCCCGTTCGAGGTCGAAGGCTCCGGCTCCGGCTCATATTTCTCGTAGACGGGATTCCCGTGCTGGTCGCGGTAGTACCGGCCATGCTCGTCACGACAGATCTCCCGGCCGGCCCGCATCGACTCCCACTCCACCATCCGCTTCTCGGCCTCGAAGATTGCCCGGCTGGCGTTCACCCCGGCCCGCCCTCGTCCTCACAGAAGTCGGAGAGGTCCACGTTCCACACCGTGGGAGCCCACGCCGTGCAGGTGCGCTGGTGGATCTCGATCTCGACGGGTCCGTAGCGGTCTTGGTCGCGTTCGAGCTTCTTGGCCCACGCCACCGCCGCGGACCACCGGCGGAACAGCTTTCGCCTTGGCCAGGTGCCGGCAGACCACGCCGTGCGCCTCCACGAAACCTTGTACTCGGTGCTCATTGGTCGCTCCCCTCGTGTTCGTCCTCGTGCTCAGCCCTCCATGCCTCCAGCTCCGCCACCCGGGCCTCCACCTCGCCCGGCTCACGCCACCGGCGGGCGTGCTCGGCCCAGTAGCCGGCGAACTTGGCGGCAGGCTCTGCGATGCTCATCGCCGCGCCCACCTCGCCCACTTGGCGGCGCCGGCCAGGCGGCGGGAGAGGTTGTCGAGCCTGACGGCGTCTACGGGCTCATCGCTGGAGAGCAGCACCGTGATCTGGCGCCGCACCTCCTCGAGGATCTCCCGGACGCGGCGCTCGCCTATGACCGGCCGCAGGCTGGAGACGGTGGCCTCGTCGGTGGTACTCGGCTGCGATACGCTCATTAGGTTCTCCTTGTCACGGGAACAGCGTCGGGAGGCCCCGCTACGGCGGGGTCTTCTGCTGTCAGGGTTCGAGTACGTGGTGCTCGGCGTACTGGGCCACCTCTGGCGACTTGGGCACCATCTCTGCGGCCATGGCCCGGATGGTCCCGGCCAGCCCAAGGGCGGCCTTGGCCAGGAACCGCTCGTACTGCTCATGGGAGCGGCCCGGATGCCGGCGATGGGCCCACGTTTCGTTCGTCAGCCCTGAGTCGAACTTGGGCCCATGGGCCCACTCGTGCAGCAGATCCCGCATCTCGGCGAGGTCGAGTTGGTCGTACTTGAAGGCCTCGGCGACCTGAGCGGCCATGCGGCGCCAGTCCTTCGGTGGGAAGGAGCGGGCCCAGACGGTGACGAAGACCGCCAACTCCTCGGGCTGCATCCCCTTCCAGTCGGCGGCGGTTGTCATCCCGTCTTCCCCCAGTCCTTGTAGGACTTCGCCGGCCAGGAGGTGGGCTTGGGAAATCGGTCGCGCTCCCCTACCGATTTCACTGGCGTCTCACGCCGGCCTGCCTCGAAGGCTTCGATGTCGGCCAGGTCCCAGAGCAGGCGCCGGCCGACCCGGAGCGGGACAGGGAGCAGGCCTCGGTACTTCTGGTTGCGCACGGCGTGGGGCGTTGTGCGCCACCGGGCGGCGAGGTCTTCGACGGTCAGGAAGGGGCTCACTCCCCCACCGCCTCGTCTTCAAGCTCCTCCACCTCGAACAGCTCCCGGATGGGGACGCCGAGGCGGCGGGCGATCTTGACCTTCATGGGCCAGCTCAGATTCCGCAGTCCACGCTCGGCCAGGCTCAACATGGAGATGCTGGCGCCGGTCAGGTCTGCCTGCTCCTCCAGCGTCAGATCGTGGGCGATCCGCCACTCCCGCAGCCGGCTCGTCTGACTGGGCTTCAAGCGTGTCTGCACGACCGGAAGAATATCACTCGTCAAACGGTTTGCAAACGCACGCCTGACCCTCTACTCTTTCCTGTCAATGGACGAGTCAAAGACTGTGAAGTCACTACGGGCGGTGATCGGCGAGCGCTTGAAGTCGCTTCGAGAGGACCGCGGCGAGCGTCAGGAAACCGTGGCCGACGCTGTTCGTTTCGCTGGCCTGGAGTGGACCCGGTCCACGGTTGCCGCCATCGAAGCGGGGCGCCGGGAGGTGGCGCTCGAGGAGCTTCTGCTGTTGTCCCTCGCCTACCGGCTGCCACTGAGCTACTTCTTCGAGGGTGACGGCCGGGTGGAGTTGACGCCGGGCGCGACCGCTACCCGCACAGTCATCCGGGCCAAGCTCACCGGAGACACTCAAAGGTGGGGCCCGGATGACTGGGACGTGCCCTCAGACCGGGCGTGGCCAGAGCTCTTGGCCATCCTGGCCAACTACCACCGTCGCTACGCCTGGGCCTGGCCGGACATGCCAGAGGGCGCCGAAGGCATGTTGGCGGCGGCAGAGGCCGCCAGGGTTGGCGAGGCAGAGCACACCGTGGCCAAGCGATTCGGGGTTGCTCCTGTCGGAGTGTCCATGGCCGCCTTCGGTCGCTGGGGTCGAGGATTCACCGCTGAGCGAGACGCACGGGTAACCCAAGAGGCGGCGCCGGATGCCTCGGCCCGGTCGCTCCAGGCCCTCCGCGGCCACGTCAGCCGCGGGCTGATCGAGGAGCTGGCCCCGACGCTGGAGCAGATGGCGGCGATGCCCTACGAGGAGCCGCCCACCGCGGCGGAGTTGGTCGAAATGACATCCACCAAGAAGAAAGGAAACTGAAATGGCCCACCTCCAGAAGCGAGGCAACAAGTGGCAGGCCCGCTACCGGGGCCCCGATGGCAAGGAGCACGCCAAGCGCTTCGACACCAAGCGGGACGCCGAGCGGTGGCTCACGGAGAACGAGAACGAGCGCAACCACGGGACGTGGATCGACCCATCCCACGGCCGGGTGCTGTTCGAGGAGTGGGCGGCCACCTGGTGGGAGACGACGCCGGCACTACGGCCCTCGAGCCGGGCGAGGGACCTGTCCTACTTGAGGACCCACATTCTCCCGGTCTTCGGCCCGATCCCCCTGGCGGCCATCGACCACATGATGGTGACGAAGTGGGTGGCGCAGCTCAGCGCGGCGGGCAAGGCGCCGGCCACGGTGCAGAAGGCGAACCAGATCTTGGCGAAGGTCATGGCCTCTGCCGTCGATGCCAAGCGCATCCCGGCGTCCCCCTGCGTCAAGGTGAAGCTGCCGAAGATCGAGCGGGAGGAGATGCGCTTCCTCGATCCCGACGAGATCGCCGTCCTGGCCTCAGCCATCGACCCGCGCTACCGGGCCTTGGTGCTCCTCGGTTGCTACTCGGGGCTGCGCATAGGCGAGCTGTCGGGCTTGAAGCGATCGAGGGTGCATCCCTTGAAGCGCTCCGTTGAGGTGGCCGAGATCCTGACCGACGTCGGCGGCCACCTTCACTGGGGCCAGCCGAAGACCCGGGCGGGCCGGCGGAGCGTGTCCGTCCCGGCTGAGATCATGGACGAACTCACCGCCCACATGGAGCGCTACAGCGGGCAGGAGTTGGTGTTCACCGGTCCCGACGGCGCCCCGTTGCGGGTGACGAACTGGCGCCGGCGGCACTGGAACCCGGCGGTGGCCGCCGCGGGCCTCTCCCCTCTCCGCCCTCACGACATGCGCCATACCGCGGTAGCCCTCTGGATCGCTGCCGGGGTACCACCGTTGCAGGTCACGAGGCGGGCGGGCCACACCACGACCAGCTTCACCCAGGATCGCTACGGGCACCTGTTCCCGTCTGCCGAGGACGAGGCGGCCGATGCTCTGTCCCGGTTCGTGGTGGCGCCGAAGGTTGACGCCGACGTGGTTCAGATCACGAAGGGCGACGTGGGATGAGCCACCCGGAGGAGGATTGCGAGGACTGCGGCAAGTTCCACATCCCATGGTCACGCCACGACCGGGAGCAGCGCCGCCGGGAAGCCGAGGCAGATGAGCACGGAGACGCGGCGGAGATGCGCTTCACCCGGCTGTACGGCCTCAGCCCGGAGGGCGTCCCGCTGTACGTCGAGGTGCCCGAGGAGGGCTACCTCCCCGAGCACGGACACGGGCGATGAGTACCCGTTCTGAGGCGTCCCTGTCCGCCGTTGTCCGCATTCCTGCGGACACTGTGCGGACAACCTCCGCCACCTCTCACTACCGAAGCCACTACCTTAGGGCCCCTGACCTGCTCTTTTGTAGTGGGCGTAACAGGACTCGAACCTGTGACCTCAGCCGTGTGAAGGCGAGGCATCCTCATCCCTGACCTGCGGATATGCCCGTTGACCTGCGGAAACACTACCCGGTGTATCCCGTCGTTACCCCCGGTTTCGCCACGTTCTGCGGACAAGCTGCGGACAGGTTCGTCCAACTTGGAAGAACCTAAGCGCCCCGGCACACCCGAGGTGTACCGTCGCCTGAATCAGTGGCCCCGGCGAGCGTGAACTCCCGGGGCCTGGCCAAGGACACTGGAGGTCCCTGACATGGCTGAACGTAATCCACAAGCGGCGCTTGCAAAGTACAACGGCGCGCACACCTGCCGGGCCTGCGGGACAGCACTCACCAAGCGCCCCGGCGTAGGACGGTGGCCCACCTACTGCCCGACTCCCTGCCGCAGCGGAGTACACCTGAGCGACGACGTGCGCCACGAGCCGGGCAAGGGACCGAGCCTGTGGTTCCTCGCCCGCACCTTCCTGCTGGAGCAGACCAGCGCGAGGGGGTGGCGGCCAGCCACCGCGACGAACTACCGCTACGTGCTGTACGACTTCATGGCCCATGTCGGTCCTGAGCGTCCGGCATCGACGCTTGCCAAGAAGCACGTAGAGGAGTGGCTGGCCAGCTACTCGCCCACCCGTTCGCCGGGCACGGTGCGCTACGGCATCGCCTGTATCTCCGGGTTCTCCGCGTGGATGGTGGAGAACCGCTACCTGCGCCGGGACCCGACCTACGGCGTACAGCGGCCTCGCCGTGGCCGGCGCATCCCCCGGGCGCTCGACCTTGACGCCATCGGCGCCACCATCCGGGCGTGCCACGACGTGCGAGCGCAGCTCATGGCGATGTGGATGTGCCAAGAAGGCTTGCGCTGTTTTGAGGTGGCCGGCATCCAGATGGGCGACATCTCCAAAGTGGACCGCTCCGTGCGGGTCGTCGGCAAGCGCGACCGTGAGCGCATTCTGCCGATCAGCGACGAGACGTGGAACACGATGGTGCGCTACCTGGAGGAGTACCCCACGGCATCGGGCCCGCTCATCCGTAGCTACGTCCAGCCGAGTCGAGGCGTCCAGCCTCACTACGTCGGCAAGATCGTGGGCGAGGCCATGAAGGCCGCCGGCGTGAAGATGGCGCCGAGGGATGGCCGCTCCGCCCATGCGCTCAGACATTCCTGCGCGACCGACATGCTGAAAGGTGGCGCCCACATTCTCGACGTGCGCACCGCCCTAGGTCACGCGTACGTGTCCACCACGGAGATCTACCTACCGCTGGTGGTCAACGACCTGCGCTCGGCGATGGCGGGGCGGAGCTACCGGCCCTAGCCAGCCCGGCGCCCCAGCCCGGCGCCCCTTGCGCATCGCCACCCGCTGGCTCCTGGTCGTCCCTCCCCAGACCCCGACAATGGATGAATCGCTCATGGCGAAGGCGAGGCACTCCTCACGGGCCAGACAGCGCCGGCATACCGCCTGAGCCGCCCTGACCACCTCGGCCTCGCCCTTCTCGGGGAAGAAGTTCACCTCTGGGTACTCGACGCAGAGGGCATCGGCGTGCCATGGCGGGTGGGCCAATCCGAGGGCGTCGGCCAGTGCGGTGGTCGGGCTCGTGGGGCCGGTGGCGTAGATGGCGTTGGTCATCGGTCGGTGACCAAGTTGGAGGAACCGTGCGCTTCAAGGTCGTGCAGGGCGACCTTGAATATCCTCCTGCGGCGGGAGCCTTTCAATGCCCCGCCGCGACTAGCTCGGCTTCCTCGGCGTCGTCGGTCATCTCCCGCTCGAAGACCCGCTCGTAGATCTCAGCGAAGTCGGGATGCTCCTCGGCGATGTCGTGGGCGATCTCCCGTAGCCAGTCCCGTAGGTGGCGTGCGCGCTTGGCCTTGTTGAAGTGGACCAGCTCCAGACCCTTGGCTGCCTCCAGCGCCTTGGCCCGTGCTTTGAGATAAAGCGCCACTCCCTGTCCAGCGTCGGTGGCCGCCACCGCACGATCGCCGACGATCGTCTCCAGCTCCCGGATGAGGCG
This sequence comes from Acidimicrobiales bacterium, assembly GCA_035525365.1. Taxonomy (GTDB): domain Bacteria; phylum Actinomycetota; class Acidimicrobiia; order Acidimicrobiales. The sequence goes on along the minus strand of DATLEK010000015.1, from coordinate 6,021 downwards.
GGGGATCTTGCCGAGGTCGCGGGGGAAGGGGTCGTAGCCCGGGTACTCCTTGGCGATCTCGTCTCTCACCTCGGCCAGCCATTGTCGCTGAGCGGCGTTGGGCTTGGCCGGCATCTTGTCCTTGGCCTGGCGGTACAACATGGCGCCAACCTGAGCGTTGGCGGCGTCGATGGCCTCGGAGGGCTTGGTCACCTTGCGCTCACCGGTACGAATCTGGCGGCGGTAGGCGGCGTAGTCGAACTCTCCGCCCTGGGGTGCAAAGAAGCCGTAGGTGGTCGGGTAGTTCTTCGCCAGCTCGGGGTTCGCCCTCGCCCACTTATCGCCCTCCGCCGAGGAGGGGAACTGGCCCTTGGTCTTGTCCACCATGAACAGCGCGGCGTCTTCGCCGAAGCGCTCGAGGAACTTCTCCGCCGCGGTGTCGTAGTCGGCGGTCTGGAGCTTGTGGAACTCCTCGGTCAGCTTGAACGCCGTGGTGATCCTGCCGTCCTTGTCCATGGCCAGCATCTTCGGAGTAGGCGGCGAGGGGGCGAAGAACTGGGCGAAGGCCCGGAGCAGGAAGATCCCCTTGCCCTTGTCCTTGGCATCCTCAAGTAAATCGGCCTGGCCCTCCACGGTGGACAGGTCGTAGCGGCCCGTGCTGGCGAGGTAGCGGGCCATGTCCTGAGTCGCATTGCCGAGCACGCGGTCCGACTCTGGGTCTTCGAGGGCGGTGCGCACCTTCTGGAACCACGGCGGGAGGAAGGACTCCAGCCAGCCCCCGGAGGTGTCCTTCTCGCCATACGGCAGCATCCACTCCCTCACGTCGTCCCACTCGGGCTTCTCGGGGATCAGCCAGCCGGCGGGAACCTGCACCATGGGACCGAAGCCCGGCATCATGAAGTTGGACCCGAAGAACGACAGCCCCGCCACCGATCCTTCGAGGGGGATGGGGACGCCGATCAGCGCCGAGGACACGAACTGTGAACCAGGGAAGGCGAAGCGCTCCTCCTTCGTTTGCGGGTCGGTGTAGAAGATCCCTGCACCTCGAGCGCCTTCTACGACCTGTTGCGCCCGGCGGATGTTCTGGGGGCGCTCATATCCCAAGCGGGCCCAACGTCCGCCCACCTCGGCCCATGCGGAGCCGAATGGGAATATATTTCGACTTATGTCGGCCCATTGGCGCTTCTCGGTCTGGTCGTAGAGGAGCTTCTTTACGAAGTCCAGCCCGTAGCCCTTGGCGAGTAGGTCGGCGTCGTCGATCTCCAGCTTCCCGCTTCCGGCCTTGGCCGCCCGCTGTAGGGCGCTGATCTGGTCGGTGTCCAACTTGGCCTTCCTGGCCGCCTGTAGCGCCTTCTGCTGGGCCGCAGGCGTCATGTTGGGGAGTAGCTCCTCGGCCCGGTTCCAGTACGCCTGCTTGAACGCCGGGGACCTTGAGAGCCAGTTCGATGGCTTGGCCATGAGGATGCCGAACATCCACTCGATGGCACGTTCTCTCTGCTCGCGGGCCTGGTCGAGCTTGCCGCCAACCGCCACGGTCACGTCACCCTTGACGATGTTCGGGCCGATGCCTTCTGACTCCAGCCGGCGCAGGTACTCGACGGCCTCCTTGCTCACGCTGCGCCCATCGGTGAGGGCCTTCTCGCCGATCTTGCCGGTGGCGATGGCGTCCACCAGCTCGGGCGCGCCGTGGGTCTTCACCCGCACCCGGTAGGCGACTGACTCCACGTACTCATCGGCGTCGAGGCGGTTGAGGAGGGCGGGGTTCGATTCGGCCATCTGCTCGCGGATCTCCCGGCCGGCGCCCTCGAACCACCAGTCCTTGATGCCGTCGAGCCCGGGAGCAGGGTTGGGAGTTCTGTCCCCGTCAGAGAGGCGGCCAAGGGCGACACGCCGGCCAAGGGGATCGGAGGCGAGCTGGGCCAGCTCCTCGGCCCACGAGCGGGCGTAGCGGGCCTCTCCGCGCTGGTAGAGGGTCCTGTACCTCGTGGCGACGGTGCCCGGCTTGTCCCGCCAGCCGGCCGATCCCTTGTTGAGGGCACGGGAGTAGTCGTCGAGGTCTGCGGCTGCGGCGGCGTCGTCGGCGAAGGTTGAGCCCTTCATTGTCAAGGAGCCCTTGCGCCCCGTGGCCCAGGCGATGGCGGAGAGTGGATGGTTCACCATGGAGTCGAGTCCGGCGGCGGCCTGGCGCCCCATTTCCTCGAACAGAACCCTGACGGTCCAGGCGCCGCGGAGTAGCGCGAGAGGGCGCCACGCGTTGGACATGAAGCTGTCCACCATCGCGGAAGGGATGTCGATACCGGGGTTCGCCATGATGCGGCCGATGCGGGAGGTAGCCCGGCGGATGTCGCGCACGTCGGGGAGGGGGATGGTCCGGTTGATGTACTCCACGAACAGGTGAGGGCTGGCGACCGGCTGGCCTACCCCGTCGATGACACCGCCGGGCACCCGGGCGTTCTGGCCGATCTCGTCCACGAAGTAGCGGGTGAGGGTGGCCTCTTGGTTGACAAAGAGCTTGGTCATCTCCCGGGCCTTGCGGGCGGCGTCTGGGCCTCCGCCGGCCTCGTCGGCCACCTTGGCGGCCACGTCGGCCATGGTGTCGGTCAGCACCTTGAAGGCGCCGGCGCGACCCTTGGCCCGGGCCATGCGCTCGTTGTTCGTGGCGATGCGCTCGGCGTCGAGGCGGGCCGTGCGCTGAAATCGGTCAAGCATCTCTACCGATTCGTCGAGGTCGTCGAGGTCGATATGGGGGCCGGGCATGAACTGGGCCATGCGAACACCGGAGAGGTTCTTCTTGACGGCCACGCCGAAGCCGCCCACCGTGGGCTTCTCCCTGATGGCCAGTCCAAGCTCGGGGGCCAGGATCGCCCGCACCTCGGCGGGGGTATCGGCGTCGATCAGCTTGGTGAGCGTCTGAACGGGGATCTTCTTGTTGGTGTTCTCCCATGCCCGCTGGAAGTTCTTCTCGGTGGCGAGGTAGTCGGTCACCTCCCGGCCCTCTTTGCCGTTGAGCCACGTCTGCACGGCGGGGGCGATGGTGGTTTTCCTCGTCCCGTCGACGGCGCCGGCGGCCTCGTGCTCGGGTCCGAAAAGCTTCTCCGCCTTGCGGGCCTTGGAGCTGGCGGCGAGGACCACGGCGGCAGGATCGGCCTTTATGGCGATGGCCGCGTCCACCAGACCGGACAGCACCTTGTAGGGCTTGGTGCCGGGCTCGGTGATGGTGGAGGCCAGCAGGCGCCCCGGGTTGATGGCGTGGCCGTCGATGGTGCCGAACTCCCGGGCGCGCGCCGCCTGCTCCTTGGCGATGTCGCCGGAAGGAAAGAAGCCTGATCCGGTGTCGATGCGTTCGCCCTTGTCGAGCTTCTCGCCGATGATGGCGAGATCCGATTGTGCCTTCTCACCCGGCATGCGCGGGCCACCTCCGGTGAGGAGCCCCTTTACGACTCCTTCCTCCCGGATCTTCTGGGCGGTGTCTCGGAAGTTGTAGGCCACCTCGTCGGCGAGGGCGTCGAAGGCCAGGAAGGTGCCACGCACCACGGGCTTGGCGCCCCGGCCGGCGGCACGTACTCCGGTGCCCACGGCGTTCTCGACGGCCTCGGGAACCACGAAGTCAACGGCGCCGGCCACTCCCCTGGCGCCGGCCTTGACCACGTTGCCGATCGAGAAGCCGCCCTTTTTGGCCTTGGCCTTGGCGGCGCCGATGGCGGCTGTCTTGGTCACGGGGGAATCGGGGCCGTGGCCTGCCTTGGCGAGGGACAGGTTCGCCCCACCGCTCATCCAGGGGTACGCATCGTGGTTCATCGTCACCCGGGCGGCCACTCGGGGGTGAGCTGCGCTGCTGGCGGTGTTGCGGCGCTGGCGGGCGGCTTCGAGGCGGGCGAAGACCTGCTCCTCGTCGTCGGGATCTGAGAAGTAGGTGGCGGCCACTAGCCCTCCAGTGCTTCGATGGCCTCCCGGAGGGCCTCGGTTGGGTACCGGGCATAGATGGCCCGCAACTCGTCCGCGCTGGGATCGTCGGTGCCGATGGCGAGGGCTTCACTACCGGGTCCCGGTCCCCAATCGACGCCGGCAGAGATCGGTTCTTCCGGCCGCTCGGTGGGCCTCAGTGGATCGCCAAGGCTGCCCGGTGCTGGCGCCGGCGCTACGGCGCCCATTGTGGCCTGTGGCGGCGCAGGAGGCGCCGAGAGGGGCATGGCGCGCTGGGCGTCCTCCTGGGCCTTTCTGGCGCCGTAGGGCTGCCCTGAGGCCACCTCCACGGGAAGGGGAGATCGGTTCGTGTTCAAGTCGGTCCTTTGTCCGTAGGCCTTGCCCGGCTTTCCCCTGCGCCGGCCGCCGTGGGGGCTCATAAGAACGGGATCTCCTTGTTCACTTCGTCAAGGAGCTTGAAGAACTCCGCTCCCACCTCGGCGGCGTCGTTGGCTGCGGCCTCCACCTGGTACTCCTTGCGGATGCGGTCGGCCATGAAGGCTTGCGGGTCCTGACTCTCGACGATTTGGCCGCCACTCTCGGCCATGTTGTAGGCGGCGGTCTGCTCGGCGGCCTGGGTCGCCTGGAACTCTCGTGCGAGACGGGCCACCACGGCGGGATCAGCCTTGCGGCCGATGACCTTGCGGGCCACCGAATCAGCCAGGCGGGCGAGATCGGCGGGGTTCGATACGCGGGTTACCAGTGGGGCGCGTGTGGATGTCTCCTCCGCGGCCGGCGCCGCCCGGGACCACGAGCGCAGCGCATCGCCCACCGACAGGCCCGAACCGTTGGCCAGCTCCAGCACTTGGCGGTACGCCTTGCGGCTCACGTCGTCCCACAAACCGAAACGCACCACGTCGTTCTTCGAGTAGACGCCGGCTGCCAGCATCGCCCGCTGGAGCTGCGCTCGTTCCTCCACTGAGAGAGTCGCCGGCAGGTAGTCGTCGCCGTCGAAGTAGCGGGGTGGCATCCCGGCGGTAATCGTGCGCTGAGGGCGGGTGCCATAGGGGTTGGCGTTGAAGGGGCCCACCCGGGCGAAGCGGTCAACCTGGCGGGTGACGGGAGCGGCGTAGCCCTCGGGTACCCCGATGGGCTTGGGTCCGGTGGTGCTGGCGTCTCCGGGCGGTGGGCCGGCGCCGATCTTGTCGGCTGCGTGCGACATCTACTTCTCGACCTTCTTCTTCTTGGCCGGCGGGTGATGGGCGAAGGCTTGACCGATGGTGAACGGAACCGCCTTCTTGCGAGCTGGTCGCAATAACACTTTCTTGGCCTTCTTGGCCTCCGGGTTGAAGGCGTCTCCCATGGTCATGGCGTACCGCCAGCGCCGGCCACGCTGGCAAGGAAGGCGTTGGCGTGGGCCGCCAGCGGGGCAACCACCGTTAGCAGCTCCTGGGGAGTGACGTCTGCGGGGCGATGGGTGCACAGCTCGGCGATGGCCATGAGGCCCCGGGCGTGGGTGCCGGCGTCGGTCGATGCATCCATCTCGGCGCAGGTGGCCAGGATCTCGGCGCACCAGACATCGCGGCTCGGGGGGACGGTCACGGCCACCGGCTACGGCTCCTCGTAGTAGGCGAGGCTGGCCCGGAACTCCTGGGGCGTCACCTCTCCGTGGGACACCTGTACGGCGATGCGGGTGCCGGCGGGCACCGACAGGGCGACCTGGGTCCAGGAGTTGTCGGCCGTCGAGAGCTGCTCGGCGGTGGCGATGGTCGGTGCGGCGTCGGTGCCGGTGATGAGACGCTGCCGGTAGTTGAACGCGCCGGTGGCGTTGAGGTCGCAGTTGTAGCCGGTGACCACGGTAGCCACGGCAGGCGTGACGGTGTGGACGGTGACAAAGGCGCCCGTAGTGACGGAGGCGGAGGTGGAGTCGAGGCGGTAGGTGGGCCGGCGGCGGGCTTCGGTGCGTAGATCGGTGGTGAGGGCTTCGAGGGTGTCGATGGCGGCGAGGACCGCGTCCACCCGCGCGCGGTCACCGGCAGACCACGGGAACTCCGTCGTCAGCAGAGAAACGGCGCCGCCCACGACTTGCGGCGAAGGGAAGTTCGACACCTCCACGCTGCCGGGCAACTGGCCTCCGCC
>DATLEK010000031.1:0-22695 GCA_035525365.1 Acidimicrobiales bacterium | reverse complement strand
AAGGAGACCGAGCGAGCCCACCTGGCCCTGCACCGTGCCCTCCCGCCGGGCCCCGCCGTCGTGTCGCTCCGGTTCCGCGGCCTGCTCAACGACAAGCTGCGCGGGTTCTACCGATCTACCTTCACCGACCAGGACCGCGTCGAGCGGATCATCGCCACCACCCAGTTCGAGGCCACCGACGCCCGCCGGGCCTTCCCGTGCTGGGACGAGCCCGACTGCAAGGCGATCTTCGCCATCACCCTGGTCGTCGACGAGTCGCTGACCGCTGTCTCGAACGCGGCACCGGTCAGCGACGAGGCGATCGAGGGCGGTCGGCGCCGGGTGCGCTTCGCCGACACCATGAGCATGTCGACCTATCTCGTCGCCTTCATCGTCGGCCCGCTCGAGACCACGGAGCCCATCGACGTGGCCGGCACGCCCACCCGGCTGGTGTACCCCCCCGGCAAGGGCCACCTCACCGCCTTCGGCGCCGGGGTGGCCGACTACGCGCTGCGCTACCTGGCTGACTACTTCGATCTCCCCTACCCCGGCGACTCGATGGACCTGGTCGCCATCCCCGACTTCGCGTTCGGAGCCATGGAGAACGTGGGGTGCGTCACGTTCCGCGAGACGCTGCTGCTGGCTGACCCCGAGCACGCGACACAGGGTGAGCTGCAGAACGTGGTGGACGTGATCGCCCACGAGCTGGCCCACATGTGGTTCGGCAACCTCGTCACGATGCGCTGGTGGAACGGCATCTGGTTGAACGAGGCCTTCGCCACGTTCATGGAGCTGTTGTGCATCGACGACTTCCGCCCCGACTGGGAGCGATGGGTCACCTTCGCCCTCAGCCGGGGCCACGCCATGCTGGTGGACGGCCTCGCCTCCACCCGGGCCATCGAGTTCCCGGTGGAAAGCCCGGACGAGGCCGAGCAGATGTTCGACGTGCTCACCTACCAGAAGGGGGCCGGTGTGCTCCGCATGCTGGAGCAGTACGTGGGGGCCGAGCCGTTCCGGACCGGCATCGCCGCCTACATCGCCGAGCACAGCTACTCCAACACCGACACCAGCGACCTGTGGGACGCCCTCGAGGCCTCCACCGGTGAGCCCGTGCGGGCGACGATGGACTCGTGGATCTTCCAGCCCGGCTACCCCCTGGTGTCGGTGACCGCCGGCGGGGACCGCAGCAGCGTGGTGCTGAGCCAGCACCGGTTCCGGTACCTGGAGAACGCCGGCGACGCCGGCGGCGCCGGCGACGCCGGCGGCAGCCCCGACGGAACCTCCTGGCAGGTACCGGTGATGATGCGGGCCTCGGTGGGCGGCGAGATGGTCCAGCGGCGTGTCCTGCTCGGCGCCGAGCCCGCCACCGTCGACCTCGGCGGCCCGGTGGACTGGGTGGTGGTCAACGAGGGCGGTTGGGGCTTCTACCGCGTCCGGTACGACCGGGACCTCCTGGCCGGCCTCACCGGCTCTTTCGGGTCCCTCGACGCCCTCGAGCGGTTCAACCTGGCCAGTGACACCTGGGCGTCGGTGCTGGCCGGAACCTCGCCGCTACCGGATTTTCTCGGCCTGGCCCGGACGGCCGGTGAGGCCGGCGAACGGGATCCCAGCGTGTGGGCGGCGATTACCGGCGCCCTCGGCTTCCTCGACCGCATGACCGCGCCCGGCGACGGTGGCGGCAAGGCCCAGCTGCAGGCGCTGGTGAAGGTGCTCCTGTCTCCCCTGGCCGAGGAGCTCGGCTGGGAGCCAGCCGAGGGCGAGAGTGAACGCACCGGCAGCCTGCGGGCCACCGTGCTGTCCGCTCTGGGCGTCCTCGGCGCCGACGAAGAGGTGGTGGCCACGGCCCGGGAGCTGCACGCCCGTGAGCTGGCCACCCCTGGTTCGGTGGATGCCGATGTGGCCGCCACCGTCGTCACCATCGTGGCCGTCCACGGTGACGAAGCCGACTACGCCACCCACCTGCAGCGCCACAAGGCGGCGGCCACACCCCAGGAGGAGGTCCGGTACCTCTACAGCCTGGCCTCGTTCGAGGACGAGGCCCTCGTGCGCCGCACCCTCGACTTCGCCCTCGGCGAAGAGGTGAGGACCCAGAACGCACCGTTCCTCATCTCCCAGCTCCTGGCCAACCGGGCCGGCGGAGCGCTGGCCTGGGCCACGGTCAAGGAGCACTGGGACGAGCTGATCCGGCGTATCCCGGACAAGCTGGTGGACCGCATGCTGGAAGGGGTGACCACGCTCTCGGCGCCCGATGTGGCGGCCGACGTCCGGTCGTTCCTCGAGGCCCACCCGGCGCCGTCGCGCCAGCGCACCGTCGCCCAGCTCCTCGAGCGCCTCGACATCGCCGTGTCCTTCCGCCGGCGGGAGGCGGCCGCTCTTTCGGCCACCCTCGGCGCCGCCCTCACCTGAGGCAGCCGGCTACCGCTTCTTCGGCACCTTCTTCGTCCCCTTGTGCACGATGCGGGACTGCTGGTTGTCGGCTGCCTTGGCCCAGGGCTCCCGGCCCCCCTCCTCCAGCTCGGCCTGAAGCTTGCGGTAGCTGGCCACGCGGGCGCGGTCCAGCCTCCCGTCGGCCACGGCGGCAACCACCGCGCAGCCGGGCTCGCCGGTGTGGACGCAGTCACGGAAGCGACAGCCTTCGGCCATCTCCTCCACGTCGGGGAAGGTCATGGCCACCCCGCCCTCGGCCCCCTCGAGGCCGACCGACCTCAGCCCCGGTGTGTCGATGAGCACGCCGCCACCGGGGACCACCAGCAGGTGGCGGGACGAGGTCGTATGGCGGCCCCTGTGGTCCCCCGCCCGCACCTCGCCGATGGCCTGCCTGTCCTCCTGCAGCATCCGGTTCACCAGGGTGGACTTGCCCGAGCCCGAAGGGCCGAGGAACACCGCCGAGCGATTGGGACGGAGCTGGGCCAGCACGGCGTCGACCCCCTGGCCGGTGGTCGCACTGGTGAGCAGCACCTCCACGCCGACGGCCCGGGCGGCGACCACCTCGGCCAGAGCCGCCGCTTCGGGCGTGGAATCGGCCTTCGTCAGCACCACCACCGGCTGGGCGCCGCTGTCCCAGGCCAGGACAAGCTCCCGCTCCACCCGGTTGAGGTTGAGGGGACGATCCAGGGAGGCGACGACGAGAACGACGTCGACGTTGGCGGCCAGCACCTGGCCGGCCCGCTCCAGGGTGGAGCGACGGGGCAGGATGTGCTCCACCGTCGGCCGTGGCTCGGGGCGAAGGACTACCCAGTCGCCGGTCGCCGGCAGGACCGACGCCGCCGCCCTCAGCTTTCCCGACGCCGTGTGCACGCTGCACCGGTCGCGGTCCACCCGGCTCACCCGGGCGGGCAGGTGGAACGGCTCGGCCACGGACTGGTAGAGGGTGGATACCCTCTCGTCCCATCCCAGGGCCACCAGCATGTCGGAGGAGGGGTTGAATGGCGTAGGGGGCGCCTCGTCGGTCAGAAGCCGTCCATGGCGACCATGGGCTGGTTGAGCTTCGTGGCGCCGGTGGAACCGACGAACTTGGCCTCGCCGAAGGCGAAGATGCCGCCGTCGGACGCCACGAGGCGGTAGCCCTGGCCGGTGGCGGTGCGGCTCATGCCGACTATGGGCTGGTTGAGCTTCAGAGCGCCGGTGGAGCCCAGGAACTTCGCGTCACCGAAGGCGAAGATCCCCCCGTCCCGGGCGACCAGCCAGTAGCCGAGGCCGGTGGGGGTGGCGGCCATCCCCACGATGGGCTGGTTGAGCTTGATGGCGCCGGTGGAGCCCTGGAACCGGGCGTCGCCGAAGGCGAAGATCCCGCCGTCGGCGGCCACCAGCCAGTAGCCGTTGCCCGTGGGGGTGGCCGCCATACCGACGATGGGCTGGTTGAGCTTGATGGCGCCGGTGGACCCCGCGAACCTGGCGTCGCCGAAGGCGAAGACACCGCCATCCCTGGCCACGAGGAAGTAGCCGTTGCCGGTGGGTGTGGAATCCATCCCGACTATGGGCTGGTTCAGCTTGAGGGCGCCGGCGGAGCCGGAGAACCTGGCGTCGCCGAAGGCGAAGATGCCGCCGTCCGAGGCGACCAGCCAGTACCCCTTGTTGCCCGGGGCGCCGGCCATGGCGACGATCGGCTGGTTGAGCTTCAACGCCCCGGTGGACCCCTTGAACTCGGCGTCGCCGAAGGCGAAGATCCCGCCGTCGGCGGCCACCAGCCAGTAACCGGTGGGAGGTGGCGGAGGCGGAGCCGTGGGGCGCTGCCAGGTCACCCGCACCACGTCCTGGTCGTCTGTCGCCGGGTCCGGCTTGCCCTCGTTCCCGGTGGGATCCACCAGGCCTTCCCCGTCACAGGTGCCGCCGTCGCGTGTGCCGGCGAACGGGGGCGGCTCGTTGGACGTCCAGACGCAGAGGAGGTCCACTCCCTCCTTCAACTGGCTGTAGCCGAGGGCGCAGGTGCCGGCGCCGGCGAGGCCGGCGCTCTTGGTGACACAGGAGCCGTCGGGGTTGCCGGCCGGCTGAGGCCCGGGATTGTTGCCGTCACCGTCGGAGATGGAAAGGTCGAAGAACTCGAACTTGACCTCGATCCCCGGTGCCGGGTTGCCGTTGATGTCATACGCGGTGGCGGTGAAGGTGGCCAGGCGACCGGGCTCGATCCGCTGGTCGTCGGGGACCACGTCGACACCGCCGGCCATCCAGCTGGCCTTGACGACGTCGGTCGGATCCGGCTCGGCCACCGTGCCGGGCTTCGCCGTGTCGCCACTGGACCGGCACGCCACCGGATCGCTCTCACCCTCGGGATCGGGAGGGGGCTTGATGCAGTCGGCCCTGGCGTCGTCGGCCGGCAGGGTGTTGGCCAGCCGACCCTCGGTGGTGTCCTCCGCGTGGCCCTTGACCCAAACCCGGAACTCCTTGTCCACCGCCGTGGCCGAGCTGGCTCTCACAGTGCACTCGGTGGCCCCGGGCGCCACGGTGCACTCGGCGCTGACGAGGGTGGCGGGGGTGGCAGGGACCTCTGTGAACTCGATGACGACCGGAGCGATCGGATCGGCCACTGAAACCCGGTTGGTGACGCCGGTGAAGAGTTGTGCCCGGAGCTCCAGCACCCCGCCGAGGGGCACCGTGCTCACCTCAGGAGTGACCTGGAGGAACTGGTTGAGCGAGTGGGTCGCTGCCGCCGGGGGAACCGAGGTGAGCAGGACCGCGACCGGGAGGAGGGCGGTGACGAGGGTCAGCTTGACGGCACGCACGGAGGCGAGGGTACAGCCCTGTCGCCGGCGAAAGAGCGGGCATGCTGCCGCCCAAGTGACGGAGATATGGGCTCTATTGACCGTCCTGAGGAGGCGCCGGCGCCAGACGCGCGATGCGTTCCTGGATGCGGTCGAGGCGCTCTGCGGCCTGGGCGTGCAGCCGGCCCGCCCGTTCGTAGAGGTCCACCGCCTCCTCGATCCCAACGTCCCCGTCGGCCATGCGATGGGTGAGCTGCTCGAGAGCATCGACCAGCTCCTCGTAGGTCATCGAGGAGCCGTCGCCGGCGATCGAGGGATCGTGGCCGTCGGTCATGGGGAGGGCCGCGCCTCCTGCACCACCGCACCGAAACCGCCGCGGGCGAGCTGCACCTGGACCTGGTCCCCCACTGCCAGCTGGTCGGCGCCCCGCACCACCGATCCGTCGGCGGAGCGCACCACGGCGTAGCCCCGTTCGAGCACCCGCGCCGGCGAGAGCGCCTCGAGGTGGCGGTGGGCCCCGGCCAGGCGCTCGCCCTCGTGGCCGGCCCGGCGGGTGACGGCGTGGCGCCAGTCGACCCGGGTGAGGCGGTTGCCCGCCGCGGTCACGGTACGGGCGGGGTGTACGAGCTGGAGCCGGGACCCCGCCTCGGCCAGGCGGTGCTCCGCCCGTGCCACTCCCGCCTCCAGGGCGCGGGCACGATCCACCCTCGCCAACCGCCCCATGGCCTCCGCCGCCCGCTGGTCGAGAACGCTCCGGGCACCCGACAGGAGCCCGTTCAGCTCCGCCTCCATCTCCGACCGGTGGGGGACCACGGCGGCGGCGGCCAGCGAAGGCGTGCCGCAGCGCAGATCGGCCACCTCGTCGCACAGCGGCCGGTCGTTCTCGTGGCCCACGGCCGAGACCACCGGCGTGCTGGACGCGCAGATGGCCCGGCAGAGAGCCTCGTCGCTGAAGGGCAGGAGCTGGGCGGCGTCGCCACCGCCACGGGCCAGCACGATGACCTCGATCTCCGGGCGGGAGTCGAGCAGCGCCAGGGCGGCGATCATGGCGTCGGCCGCGCCCGCACCGGACACATTGGTGGGCACGAAGGCCATGGGGTACCCGGGGAAGCGGACGGCCACCACCGATTCGATGTCGCCCCGCACCGCCGCCTCGCTGCCGCACACCACCCCGATCATCGCCGGCAGGCGGGGCAGGCGCCGGCGGGGCCGGTCGAGCAGGCCCTCGGCGCCGAGACGCCGCCGGCGGTCGGCGATGGCCGCGGCGATGGCGCCCTCCCCCACCGGGGCCACCTCCTCGGCAACCAGCTGGAGCTGGCCCCGCTCGGCCAACCAGGCCACCACCCCGGTCACCAGCACCCGCTCGCCGGCGACCGTCCGGCAGCGCCCCGCCCGAGCGGCAGGGCAGCGCACCGACACCTGTACGGTCCGGTCCCGAAGCGTGAAATAGGTGCCGCCTGGATGTTGCCTGGGGGCGACCACCTCACCCTCGACGACAATCCGCCCGATGCCGGCAAGCGAGCGCGCGATCTCCGAGCTGAGCCGCACCAGGCTCACCCGGCGAACACTGTCCTGTGGCTCGTCGAAAAGCTGGAGCCGCTCCACGAGGCGGAGCCTAAGGGGATCGGAGGTATCGGAGGTGAGGTGAGAATCGCCGCGGGGGAGCCGAGGACTCCCCTGGCGACAAGCTCGTCACCGGCTGAGGCGCTTCACGCTGGACAGCACCTTGGCGTGGCCCACCCGCGCCTCCTTCTCGGTGCCGTAGCGCCGGCTGTACTGATCCATGCGGCCCCCGAATACCACCGTCTCGAACAGCACCGGCTCGGCGCTGCGGAAGCTGTGGTCGAAACCGAGCCACACCGTCGCCACCTCCACGCTCCCCACCCAGTCGCGGGCGACCACCCGGTAGGCGGCGTCCTGGCTCAACCGCACCATCTCCGCCACGTCGATGGGCCGCCCCCGGCGGTCGAACCACAGCCCCTCCGGCAGCATGGCCGCCCGTTCTACCCTCACCGTGGGCCACCTGCCGCGCGGAGCCTCTAAGCTCCGCGTGATGAACGTCTGGATCGATGCCGACCTCTGCACCGGCGACGGCATCTGCGCCGAGATCGCCCCCGCCGTGTTCTTCATGGAGGACGACGGGCTGGCCTATGTGAAGGAGAGCAAGGAGCAGTTCCCGGACCTTTCCGCCGACCGCTCCTTCAACGAGCAGAAGGGGAAGGGCGGCACGGCCAACGGCCTGGGCCGCATCCCCGACGGTCTTCTCGACGACGTGGTCGAAGCCGCCGAGGAGTGCCCCGGCGAGTGCATCTTCATCGAGCCCTGAGCCCCAGGGGCGGGGTCAGGCCGCCGGTTCGGTGAGGCAGTCCTCGATGGCCGCTTCCAGGGTGGGATGGATCGGGAAGACGTCATCCAGGCGGGTGATCTCGAAGGGCGCCCTGATCTTGACCTGATCGTCGCCGATGACGAGGCAAAGGTTCCTGTCCCCGGCGGCCAGCCGCTTGCGCGCCGCCACCAGCGTGCCCAGGCCGACGGACTCGATGAAGGTCACCTCCCGCAGGTCGACCACGACCCGCTCCACACCGGTGTCCACAAGGGCCAGGAGCCTCTGCTTGAGGATCGGCGCGGTGGCTGCGTCGATCTCACCGGCGACGGTGACCACCGCCTGGGCTCCCTTTACCTCCGCCTCCACCTTGAACCCGTCCATGTCTGCCCCCGATGCTCGTGCCGGGGTCATCCTATCGAGGCGGCTGGTTGGGCGCAGGTCGAACGTCGCCGGCAGCTTCGCCGGCAGCTTCGTCGGCGGCTTCCTCGGCGGCTTCCTCGGCGGCTTCGTCGGCCCGCTGGTCGATGCGGTCGGCGGGGGCCTGGCCGGAGTACACGTCCTCGAAGGTCCAGTCGGGCTGCTTGTCGGCGTGGGCGTCGTCGAGCACGAACCGGTCGCCGTCGAGATCGACGATGGCGGCGATCAGCTCCGGCTCCGCCGGCGCCGCGCCCACCGCGGCATGCGCCCGCACGGCATCGGGGAACAGGCGCAGCACGCTCTGGACGACCCGCTGGTGCTGGGTGGCCAGGAAGCACCTGGCGCCGTCGGCCACGGTGGTCAACCGCTGCTCGACCAGCTCGACATCGTTGGCCTGGGGCCGGCCGGTGAGCATCCGGTGCAGAACCTCGGCGATGCCGATCCCGTCCTGCTTGCAGGGCGTGCACTGCCCGCAGGACTCCACGGCCAGGAAGCGGGATACACCGTGGGCCACGGCGACGGGATCGACGGTCTCGTCGAAGACGATGAAGCCGGCCGCTCCCAGGCCGCTGTCTATGGCGGCCATGTGCTCGTAGGTGAGAGGCGTGTCGAACAGCTCCTCGGGAACGAGGGGGTTGGCCACGCCGGACATGGCGGCCACGAAACGCTCTCCGGAGGGGCCCTCGCCGATGCTCTCGATCACCTCCCGCAGAGGCGTGCCCATGGCGAACTCGGCGACGCCGTGGCGGCGGGTGTGGCCCGAAACGGTGCACACGATCGTGCCGGGGGACTCGGCTGTTCCCAGGCTGCGGAACCAGTCGGGGCCCTCGGCCAGGATGCCCGCCACGTTGGCCATCGTCTCGACGTTGTTGACCAGCGTGGGGGCGGCCACCGTGGCCTCGGCCGGCGTGGCCATGACCGTGCCGGCGGCCGAGGCGCTGTCGGTGCCCACCTCGTCCACCCCGTGGCGGAACGGGGGCGCGATCCGGGGGAACGGCTCACGACCGTCGACCACCTCCAGTAGCGCCGTCTCCTCCCCGTAGAGGTAGGCGCTCGGCCCCTCCACCACGACGATGTCGACTCCGCCCGCCCATCCGGCGGCCCGAACCTCGGCGACGGCCGAACGGACCCGGTCCAGCTCCGGCACGAACGAGGCCTTGAGGGCCAGCACCACCCGCTCGGCCCCTACCGTGGCGGCGGCGATCAGAGCTCCTTCCAGCACCCGATAGGGGTTCCCACGCAGGATGGCACGGTCCTTGAACGAGCCCGGCTCGCCTTCGGCCGCGTTCACCACCACGGTGGGCGGCTCCGCCGGCGAGTCGTTGTCGACGATGGTGCGCCACTTCCGCCCGGTGGGGAAGCCGGCGCCGCCACGGCCCCTCAGCCCCGATGCCTCCACGTCGTCGAGAACGGCGGCGGCACCGAGCCGCCGGGCCGCCTCCAGCCCCTTCCCGCCACCAGATCCGATGTAGGCGTCCAGCGTGGGCACCGCCGCTGCATCTAGAACCCGGGAGGCCAATGGCATGGCCCGAAAACTAGCGCCGGGCTCTAGGTCGCCGCCCTCGTGGAGCTCAAGGCACGGTTCGAGGAGAAGGCCAACGCCACACCAGTCTGTCGGCCAGGTGCAGGTCAGTTTCGAATAACAGGAACCCAACTTCGCCCTCCTATTCCCATAAATAGCCAGAACGGGCTGGCTATGGTGCCCAAGACGGGCGGCTTCGCCCACTCCGGTGGCCACCGCGGGGCCGCCAGCCCTACCCGTGTCGCCCGCCGCCCATGTGCCCGGCAAACCCCAGCAATCAGGCGCTCGCGGGTTGGTGCCCCAGCCGGCCGGCCAGCCAAAGGGCGTCCTGAACAGCGAAACCTGAGTCGTCGTTGTTGAAGTAGGCGTAGACGTCTCGGCCCTGTTCCAGCCAGGTGCCCAGGCGCTCGGCCATCCAGAACAGTCCCTCTTCGCCGTACCGGCCGGCGTAGGCGTGCCCGGTGGCGTTGGGACCGTGGAAGCGCACGTAGGTCCAGTCGGTCGTCAGCTCCCAGGGGTGGCCGGCCAGCAGGTCGTGGATGCAGAGGGCAGCACCGTGGCGGTGGAGAACCTCGTAGACCTCGTCGTGCAGCCAGGACGGCTCCCGGAGTTCCACGGCCCAGCGGATCGTATTCGGGGCAACGGTCAAGAACTCATCGAGCCGCTCAGCGTTGCGCCGCCAGCGGGGCGGCAGTTGCACCAGGGTGGGGCCGGCTGTGGCACCGAGGCGCTCCACCCGGTCGAGATGGTTCGGCAACCACGACTCGGCGTCGCGCAGCTTCATGCGGTGCGATCCAAAGGCGCCGAGCTTGACGCTGTAGGTGAACCCGGCCGGCGCCTGGGCCGCCCACCCCTCTACCGCCGTCTCGGTGGGCAGTCGGTAGAAGGTGTTGTTGATCTCCACGGTGTCCAACAGGGTGGCGTAGTGCTCGAACCACCGGCGCTGAGGTAGCGCCTCGGGGTACACCGTGCCCCGCCAGTGCTTGTAGATCCAGCCCGAGCAGCCGACGCGGGCGACGCCGGTCCGCTGCTGTGGGCCCACTCCACCAGCGTGGGCGCCGGCGGCGGCCTATGGCAACTCCAACCCGGTGGCCTTCGTCATTGGGTACCGTCGCCGGCGATGCGCGTGCTGCGGGTGCCGGGGTTCGGGGCGCTGCTGGCCGGCGAGGCGGTGGACACTCGCCGTTGCCGCAGTCACATACCTGCTGTGGGCCCTTTTCGGAATGCTGGAGCCCCTCTACGTGCGCGACGTGCTCGGTCGGTCCGACACCGTGTTCGCCCTCCTGCAGACGGTGTTCGGAGTGGGACTGGTCGGCGCCGGCCTCGCCATCGCCGCAGTGGGTGACCGCATCGCCCAGCCCCGGTACCTGGCTATCGCCACCGTGCTATCCGGCGCCACCGCCGCGCTCTACCTCGGGACCGGATCGCTGGCCGTGGCCTATGGAGCAGTGTTCCTGTGGGGCGTCGACGTCGCCTTCTTCTACGTGCCGGCCAAGACCCTGCTGCAGCGGTACTCCCCCACCGCGGCCCATGGCCGCGTCCTCTCTCTCAACCAGTCGTTGGAGCCACTGGCCGCCGTCGTCATGGCCCCGGTTGCCGGCGTGCTGGTGGGCGTGGTCGGTGTACAGCGGCTCGGTGTCATCGGCGGCGCCCTTGCCGCGGTCGCCGGCTTCGTAGCCCTGCGCCTGGCCCGGAGCCTGGGCCAGCCCCCGCCTCCCGTAGCCGCAGACCCGACGGCAGGATCCTCGCGAGACGCCATAGCACTCGGGGGATCGGCACCGGGCTGACCCGGAAAGCGTCACCTACGCCTGGCCCGAGCCTGGGCTTGGGACGCTCGAGCGCTTCCTCCAGGTCGTGGGCTCGGTGCCCGACGCCGAGCCGGCCGTGCCCCCGACCACGTGGAATTCGGCCACATGCTGGCGGCCATGATGGCCATGCAGCCGGGGCCGGCGCCTGTCGCAGCCGTGTAGGCGATGGGGCTTGCCTCGGCGAGGGATGACGCCCCGCCCGGAGGTGAAGCTCAGAGACCGAGCTCTTTGCGGATGGCGTCGTAGTCGGCGTCCACCGGGGTGGGGACGGCGATCTGGCTGATGGCGATGTCGGGGTCCTTCAGGCCGTGGCCGGTGAGCACGCACACCACGGTGGATCCATCGGGAACCCCGACCTTCATGAGGCCGGCCACCGACGCCGCTGACGCCGGCTCGCAGAAGACGGACTCCTCGGTGGCGAGGAAGCGGTAGGCGGCGAGGATCTCCTCGTCGGTGACGGCGCTGATGCCGCCGCCCGACTCGCTGGCCGCGGCGGTGGCGCCGTACCAGGACGCCGGGTTGCCGATACGGATGGCGGTGGCGATGGTCTCGGGGTTCTCGATGGGATGGCCGGCGACGATGGGTGCGGCGCCGGCGGCCTGGAACCCCATCATGGCCGGCAACTTCGAGGACCGGCCGGCCTCCCGGTACTCGAGGTAGCCCTTCCAGTAGGCGCAGATGTTGCCGGCGTTGCCGACGGGGATGCAGTGCACGTCCGGCGCGTCGCCCAGGGCGTCGACGACCTCGAAGGCGCCGGTCTTCTGGCCCTCGATGCGGTAGGGGTTGATCGAATTGACGACGGTGACCGGTGAGCGGTCGCCCAGCTCCCGCACGATGGCGAGGGCGTGGTCGAAGTTGCCTCTGATCTGCAGGACACGGGCGCCGTGGACGAGGGCCTGGGCCAGCTTGCCCAGGGCGATGTGGCCGGCCGGGATCAGCACCCCGCAGGTGAGGCCGGCCCGGGCCGCGTAGGCGGCGGCCGAGGCCGAGGTGTTGCCCGTGGAGGCGCAGACGACCGCTTCGGCTCCCTCCTCGCGGGCCTTGGAGATGGCCAGGGTCATGCCCCGGTCCTTGAAGGACCCCGTGGGGTTGAGCCCTTCGTACTTGAGCCACACCTGGGCGCCCACCCGCTCCGACAGGCGGGGGGCGGGCAGCAATGGTGTCGCTCCTTCCTGGAGGGTGACCACCGGGGTGGCCTCCGACACGGGCAGGAACTCCCGGTACTCCTCGATGAGTCCCCGCCACGCCTTCATCGGCATGCGTCGGTCATTCCGGGCCGATGACGCGCAGAAGGCTTCCCACGCGCTTCACCACGTCGAGGCCCCGCAGGTCCTCCAGGGTGTCCTGGATGTCGCGCTCCTTGGCCTTATGGGTGATGAAGACCATTCGGGCATCGTCGCCCAGCCCTTCCTGCTCGAAGGAGGCCAGCGATACGCCGTGCTCGGCCGTGACGGTGGACACGGCGGCCAGCACGCCGGGACGGTCGACCACGTCCATGTTCAGGTAGTACTGCGAGCGCAGCTCGTCCATGGGGCGGATGCGCGCCGGCGCCATGGTGGTGGTGCGGCCGCTTCCCCCCGTGCGCAGGTTGTGGGCGGCGTCGATGAGGTCGCCCAGAACGGCGCTGGCCGTGGGCATCCCGCCTGCGCCCCGGCCGTAGAGCATCAGCTCGCCCACCGCCTCCCCCTCGATGAACACGGCGTTGAACGACCCCCGCACCGCGGCCAGCGGATGGGTGGCAGGCACCATGGCCGGGTGCACCCGGACGGCCACCTCCTCGTCGTCCTTGTCGGCCCGCTCGGCCACGGCGAGGAGCTTGACCACGTAGCCGAGGCGGCGGGCGAAGGCGATGTCGGCGGCGGTGATGCCGGTGATCCCCTCCCGTGACACGTCGCCGGCCACCACCAGCGCGCCAAAGGCGATGGTGGCGAGGATGGCCGCCTTGGCCGCGGCGTCGTAGCCCTCGACATCTGCGGTGGGGTCGCTCTCGGCGAACCCAAGCTCCTGCGCCTCGGCCAGAGCGGAGGCATAGGTCGCCCCCTCCTCGGTCATGCGGGTGAGGATGTAGTTGGTGGTCCCGTTGACGATCCCCATGACGCGGGTGATGCGCTCCCCCGCCAGGGACTCCCGCAAGGGCCGGATCAGCGGGATCCCCCCGGCCACGGCCGCCTCGTAGAGCAGGTCGACCTTTGCCCTCGCCGCCACTTCGAACAGCTCGGCGCCGGCGGTGGCGAGCAGCTCCTTGTTGGCCGTGATCACGGGCTTACCCGCCTCCAGCGCGGCGCGCACCAGCCCCCGAGCCGGATCGATCCCGCCCATGAGCTCCACGACGACGTCGACCTCGGGATCGATGACGAGGCCGCCGGCGTCGTCGGTGAGGCAGCCGGCGGGAAGGTGGACGCCACGCTCCCTGGAGGTGTCCCGCACCGCGACCCGCGTCACCTCCAGGCGCACCCCGGTACGTTCGGCGATGCCGGCGCCGTCAGCGGTAAGCAGCCGCACCAGGGCGGCCCCGACGTTGCCGCACCCGAGCACTCCGACCCGCACCGCGTCCATGGGCAAAGGTAACCGCGGCGCTACTGGTCGAGGCGGAGCAGGTCGTCCAGCGTCTCGCGCCGCACCACCACCCGGACCTCGCCCCCGGCCACGAACAGCACCGGCGGGCGGGTCACCTTGTTGTAGTTGGAGGCCATTGAATGGCCGTAGGCACCGGCCACCGGCGTGGCCAGCACGTCGCCGACGGCGAGGTCGGCGGGCAGGAAGGCGTCACGCACCAGTAGGTCGCCCGACTCGCAGTGCTTGCCCACCACCGTCGCCCGGAGGGGGCGCTCGGCATCGGTGGCTCTGGGCAGGAAGGCCTCGTAGCCACTGCCGTAGAGGACGGGACGGGGGTTGTCGCTCATGCCCCCGTCCACCGCCACGTAGGTCCGCACGTCCGGCAGGTGCTTGATCGTGCCCACCCGGTACAGGGTGAGGCCGGCGGCGGCGGCGATGGCCCGGCCCGGCTCCGCGGTGATGCGGGTAGCCGGCGGGATGCCGGCGCCGGCGCACGCTTCCTTCACGGTGGCCGCCCACTCGCTGATGCTGGGCGCCTCCTCCCCCTCCACGTAGGCGACACCGAGGCCGCCCCCGATGCACAGCTCGGGCAGATCGAGGGGAACGAAGAACGGCGCCAGCACCTCCACCGCCTTGACGAAGGAGGCCAGCGCGAAGACCTGGCTGCCGATGTGGGCATGGATGCCGACCAGCTCCACGTCGGTGGACGAAGCCAGCACGGCCACCGCCCGGGCCGCCGCCCCGCTGGCGATGCTGAACCCGAACTTGGTGTCCTCCTGTCCGGTCATGACGTACTCGTGGGTGTGGGCCTCGACGCCGGGCGTCACCCTCACGAGCACCTGCGGCCGGTGCGGCGACGTGCTGGCCTGGGCATGGCCGCCGGCCAGCTTGTGCAGGAGGTCGATCTCGTCGAACGAATCCACCACGATCCGGCCCACCCCCACCTCCAGGGCCCGCGCCAGCTCCTCCTCGGACTTGTTGTTGCCATGGAGCACGAGCCGGTCCGCTGTCACCCCCGCGGACAGAGCGACGTGCAGCTCGCCGGCGGTGGACACGTCGATGCACATGCCCTCCTCGGCCACCAGCTCGGCCATGGCCCGGCAGAGGAAGGCCTTCGACGCGTAAGCCACGCCTTCGCCGAAAGCCGACACCGCCTCACGGCACCGGCGGCGCAGGTGCTCCTCGTCGTAGACGAACAACGGCGTGCCGTGCTCCTCAGCCAGATCGACCACGTCGACACCGCCGATCGAGAGGCGCCCGGCCGGCCCGATCAGGGCCGTCAGCGGCAGGAGGTGAGGCGGCAACGGGGGGATCTTTTGACGCTACCGCCCTCCACCCCCGACGATGATGCAAATGGCCGACCCCCTGCGCACCCTCCTGGCTCCCCTCGAGACGGCCATCACCGAGGCCTTCGGCCCCGACTACGCCGGCACCGACCCGCAGCTGCGCCGCTCGCAACAGCCGCAGTTCGGGGACTATCAGGCCAACGTAGCCATGGGTCTGGCCCGCCTCGTCGGGCGCAGCCCCCGTGAGGTGGCCCAGGCCCTGGTCGACGCGCTGGACGTGAGCGCGCTGTGCGAGAAGGTCGAAGTCGCCGGCCCGGGCTTCATCAATCTCACCATGCGGGCCGACCATCTCGCCGCAGCCGTGATTGAGGTGGCCGCCGACGAGAACCTCGGCGTCGTTCCCGCCGCGGTACCCGAGACCGTGGTCGTGGATTACTCGGGGCCGAACGTGGCCAAGGAGATGCACGTCGGGCACCTGCGCAGCACGGTGATCGGCGACGCCCTCGTCCGCACGCTCGGGGCCCTGGGCCACCGGGTCATCCGCCAGAACCACCTGGGTGACTGGGGCACGCCCTTCGGCATGCTCATCGAGCACCTGGTGGACTTGGGCGCCGAGGCCGGCGGACCGAGCCCGTCCATCGGAGACCTCGACGCCTTCTACCAGGAGGCGCGGGCCAAGTTCGAGGCCGACTCCGCCTTCGCCGACCGCGCCCGGGCCCGGGTGGTGACGCTTCAGGGAAACGACGAGACGACATTGGCGCTGTGGAGGGCGCTGGTGGCGGAGTCGCAGCGCCACTTCCAGTCCGTCTACGAACGACTGGGCGTGTGCCTGTCTCCTGATGACATTCGGGGAGAGAGCTTCTACAACCCGCGGCTCGACGACACGGTCGAGGAGCTGACGGGGCTGGGCCTACTGGTCGTCGACCAGGGGGCGTTGTGCGCCTTTCCTCCCGGTTTCGTGGGCCGCGAAGGCCAGCCGCTGCCGCTCATAGTGCGCAAGAGCGACGGCGGGTACGGCTACGACGCCACCGATCTGACCGCCCTACGGTTCCGGGTGCGCGAGCTCGGCGCCCAGCGCATCGCCTATGTCGTCGACGCCCGCCAGAGCCAGCACTTCGCCATGGTGTTCGCCGTCGCTCAGCAGGCGGGCTGGCTCGGCGATGACCGCCGCGCCGAGCACGTGGCCTTCGGCACCGTGCTGGGGCCGGACGGGCGGCCCTTCAAGACCCGCACCGGCGGCACCGTGAAGCTGGCCGACCTGGTGGAGGAGGCGGTGGAGCGGGCCCAGGTTGTGGTGACCGAGAACGGCAGAGAGCTGGATGCCGACGAGCGTGCCTTGGTGGCCCGAGCGGTCGGAATAGGTGCCCTTAAATATGCCGATCTGTCCAACGACCGGCTGAGAGACTACGCCTTCGACTGGGACCGGATGCTGTCCTTCGACGGCAACACCGCGCCCTATCTGCAGTACGCCCGCGCCCGGATCCGTTCCATCTTCCGGCGCGCGGAACAGGAGGAAGGGCCCGGCGTGGGTGCCGGCGCCGTGGTCATCGCCGAGCCCACCGAGCGGGCACTGGCGCTTCAGCTGTTGTCGTTCGACGGCGCCGTCCAGCAGACGGCCGAACTACTCCAACCGCATCGCCTGTGCACCTACCTCTTCGACCTGGCCAGCGCCTTCACCACGTTCTACGAGCACTGCCCGATCCTGCGGGCCGAGTCGGACGAACAGCGCAGCTCACGGCTGGCGCTGTGCGATGTGACGGCTCGGGTTCTGGCGCGGGGCCTGGATCTGCTGGGGATCGAGGCGCCTGACCGGATGTAATGGAGTCAGCGTTGACCGTCGAGGAGTGCCCCGACCCGCTCCAGCAGGTTGAGCGGGTCGAAGGGCTTGGTGACGTAATCGTCGGCGCCGGCGTCCACGCCGGCCTGAACGTCGGCCTGCTGGGCTTTGGCCGACAGCAAGAGGATGGGGATGCCGGCGGTGGCGGGATCGGCCTTCATCTCCCGGGCGACGGTGAGGCCGTCCATGCGCGGCATCATGATGTCGCACACGACGACGTCGGGGGCGTCCCGACGGGCACGCTCCAGCCCCTCCACCCCGTCAGAGGCGACGATGACCTCGTAGCCCTCCATCTCGAAGTTGACGCGAAGAAGATTCTGTATTACCGGGTCGTCGTCGACGACCAGCACCCTCGACGCCATCGCCACATCGTACGCTGCCGGTAGGATCGCCGGTTCAGGGGCCCTCGTAGCTCAGCGGATAGAGCACCGGCCTCCGGAGCCGGTGGCGCAGGTTCGAGTCCTGCCGAGGGCGCTTCGCGAATGCGCTGGTCAGGGGTAGTGGAGGGGCGGGCGGCGGCGCCGATCGAGCGCCTCAGACGCCAAACAGGCCACAAAAAACCCACACACACATGTTCGCTGCGCGCCGTCAAGGACGGTCAACCATGGTCAGCCGAGGCCACTGCTGGAGGGTCAACAGCCCGAGCAGGACCCGACGGATCACTGCACCACGTCAGGCGGCACCGGCCCGACGGGTTGGTTTCGTAGTACAATTGCTGCGTGTGGACATCCACCCCTCGGCACTCAAGCACGGCGTCGCAGTCGAGGACATTGAGCATGCCGTGCGGAACGCCATGGTGATCGACGAACTCGAGGACGACCTCCGCCTCTACCTCGGACCGGCACACGACGGCGCCCTGTTGGAGGTGATCGCGATCCCTCGAGATGGGGACCGTGAGGGACTGGCGATCCACGCCATGGCGATGCGAGCCAAATACCGACGCCTGCTGCCTGGAGTGTGACGATGGCCAACAAGGACTACGGGCGAACGCGCAGCGGCAAACCCATCACGGAGGAGCTCATTGAGGAACTCGCCGACAAGGCGGAACAGGGCTTCGACGTGGATGAGATCATCCGTCGCCGAGGCGGTCGCCCACCGATGGGCGCCGGTGCGGCGGCCGTCGAATCGGTACGCCTCGACCCTGAACTGCGCAACGCGCTACACGACCGAGCTGAGCGTGAAGGTCGGTCGAATTCCGATGTGATCCGAGACGCGTTGCGCCGCTACCTCCAGGCCAGCTGAGGCTCGGGTATGACCGGGTAGCGCGCCGTCAAGGCCAGCGCGACCACATCTTCGGTGCGGCGGGGCCTGTGCCGTCCTGCAGCCCGCTGTGCGCGTCGCCGGCGCGACTAACGGCACTTCGGGACGGCCGCTAGAGCGGAATGGACCTTCTCGAACTCGTCGGAGAGATTCGGCTGGTGGTTCGGGACCAGAAATCGCGGGAGCCGCAAATGCAGGTCATCCGCGACGTTGAGCTCCAGCGACTGGGGCACCCATGGCCCTTCGCCGCGCTCGATTCATCTGGTCTCGTGGAGAGGGGTGATCTCGGCCACAAGCTCGCAACTGACCTGCTTGTGGGTTTGGCCTTGGACAACCGTCGAGACGACCAGATGCTCGCTGGTCTGGAAGCGTGGGCCGGAGCGCTTGTGGATGAAGTCCTATCCCGAGCCCGCGAGTCAAAAGAGGTAGAAGTGGCGTTGGCCGACGCCCTCGTTGGTGGTACGAGGCTGATCGGCGCCGTGGAGCGAAGCCGCACGTAATTGTCGTTACGCAGCCACAGCTGATCTGGTGCTTCCCCGCCGGCCATGCGTGCTCACGTCCAACTCGTACGCGGTCGGCCTGCTGTCGGCCAACGAGCACGCCCGAAACAATTTTCCCAATTTTCCGCGGTGGCGGCCACCAGATCTGCGCACATTCAGTCGAGCGGCACCACCCCCTTGCCGGTCGTGGCCTGCTGGAGGCGCACGCTGTCGCCGGTCGTGACGCAAACGTGAGCGTGGTGGAGAAGACGGTCCACAGTGGCGCCGGCGAGGGTTTTGGGCATCAGCTCGTCGAAGCCTGAGGGGTGCAGATTGGAGCTGACGGCCACGCTGCGTTTCTCGTAGGCGGCGTCGACCAGGCGGTAGAGGCCCTCGGCCGCGTCGGGGCTCACCGGCAATAGTCCGATGTCATCGACCACGACCAGCTCGGAACGCAGGATGCGCCCCACAGCCCGGGTGACGGTATCGTCGGCCCGGTGGCGGCGCACCAGGGCGCCGAGATCCTCCAGTGCGAACCACGCCACCTTCATGCCGGCCTCGACGGCCAGCTGCCCCAGCGCCTCGAGGAACATCGTCTTGCCCGTGCCGACGGCCCGCACACCACCAGGTTCTCCCGCCGGCGCACCCATTCGAGAGTGCGCAGCGCTGACTGGGTCGGGGCGGGAATGGACGACGCCCCCGGCTCCCACGCCTCGAAGGTCTTGCCGTGGGGAAGGCGGCTGCTGCCCGGCGGGTGGCGAGCGAGGAGCGCTCCCGCCCGGCCAGCTCCTCGCCGAAGAGGATCTTGAGCACCTCGGCCGGTTCCCAGCGTTGCGCCCGGGCCGTGGCGATGACCTCGGGGGCGGTGCGGCGGATGTGGGGCAGGCGCAGTCGGCGCAGCAACGCCTCGAGGTCGTCGGCCAGCGGCGGGGGTTCAGGCGTCCTCATGCGAAGCCCTCGCCACAGAGCCAGCCGGCGAAGCGACGAAGAGCCGAGCGCAGCTCGTCGAGGTCGTAGCCACTGGAGGTGAAGTCGGCGAAGTCCATCCGCAGCAAAGGGCCCTCGGCCCGGGCGAGGAAGTCGGCCACGAAGCCGAGCAGGTCTGCCAGCTCGGCGGCCATGAGCTGATCATCGAGGCCCACTGCGGGCACCGGCGCCGTCATCGTCCGAAGCCTTCCCAGGCGGAGGTGCCGGGCTGGAGGGTGTGGCCGTCGCCGGGGAGCTGCGCCTCGCCGGGAGCGGCAACGGCTTGGTGAGCGATGATCGAGGCGAGGTCGCCCTCCGCGAAGCGGCCCATGACCGCGGCGTGGCCGAGCGCCCAATCCACCGCCGCTGGACCGTGCAGGGCGGCCATGGCGACGGCGTCTGCCATCTTCGGTCGTGGACGGGCCACCCCGGCGGCGGCGCCTCGGTGAGCCACAGGGCGGCACCGGCCCCGATGGCGAGAAACGCTGCCTCCGCAGCGGTCTTGGCCCTGGGGATGCGGTTGAGCGGTCCCTCCGGAGTCGGGCCGAAGTGCTCGTCGACGTGGCGGGGATTGCCCGGTGTGGTGCGCTCGTGGCGGGCCACCTCGAGCGCACCGGCGGGGCCCACGTGGGTGACAACGATGTCGTCGCCATGGGCCCGGACCCACACCACCTCGCCCCGCAGGCGGTGCGGCACCGAGTACTCACCGCCTTCGTGGGCGATCACCGGGGTGGTGACCCCCACGGTGCGGGTAACCCCAAAGGTGGCGGTGTAGGGCGAGGTGGGCAGGCGATGGAGTCGCCGGCGCTCCTCGGCCACCATCTCGGCGGGAACCCGGCGGGTCGAGCGGTGGACCCGTTCGTTGACGTCGTGGCAGAACGCCTCGCACGCCTGGTCCATGGCGGCGAAGCTTGGGTAGGCGGGCAACAGGTTGGCCTCGGTCGGCACCAGGTCGGCTTTGGCGATGCGCACCGTCGCTTCCGAGCCGCCCTTGGACTCGGGGTCGGCCACCACGCAGGTGGCGACCGTGAGGCCATAGTGGCGGGCAGCGGAGACCATCTCGGGGTTGCGGATGGCGATGCGGGCCACATGCGCGGTCGTCACTGTCTTCTCGTTATCCGTCAGGGCGTAGGTCGGGACCCCGCCGAAGCGGCGCAGGGCGGCGTCGATGCAGGCGATGACGCTCGGCAGCGTCTTGTCGAGGATGGGGATCACCACCCGGAACCTCGACCACGACAGCCAGGCGCAGAACAGCCACGTGCGCCTCCCGGCCACCACCGGGCCGTCGCCGTAGTCGAACTGGAGCCACATGCCCGGCTCTGGCACCCAGGGCCGGTAGATGCGCCGGTGCCCGGCGACGTGGGCCTTCTTGGCTTGCGCCACCGCACGGCGTGTGGTGCGCTCCGAACCGGTGTAGCGGAGGGCCACCAACTTGTCGTGGGCGATGTCGGCGCGGATCTTGGCGTTGGACGCCTCCACCCACTCCTCCACCTTGGCCAGGAACGGGTCGATCAGCTGGTCACGCCTGGCGGGCACCTCCAGGGCTCCCGCGTCGCGGGCCGCCACCCAGTGGGCGACGGTGTTGGGTGAGCAGGCGGCGAGTTCGCCGGCGTCTCGAAAACTGCGGGTCAGTTCAAACGCTTCAAGAATCTCCATGATCTCCTCGTCAGACTTCACGTGCTCCTCCTCGGTGGCTGGGTGCTTGAGCACGCTCAGCACACCGGGGAGGAGCGTTCCGGTGGTGGACCACCGGAGCAACGGTCAATCGGAAAAGCAGATCTGGTGGCCGCCACCGCGCAGTTCTCGTGGCCGCCAGCGTTCAGTTCTTTGGCCGTCTCCGTTCAGGTTCTCATGGCCGCCGACAAGCCTTGCTTCCTATCTTCAGTTCGCAGTTTCCCGACCGAACATGGCGACAGAATGATGGGGCAGCACATGAGCGCCGCCCTACATCGAGAGGAGGCCGTGTTCGACCTCCCGCGTAACCCGCCCCGCCCGACGCGGGGCTCTGGTAGTACGGGTTCGACCTCTCGCCAATGCTTCGCTTGGGCGCTGTTTCGGGAGTCGCCGAACGACGAATCCCGTTCATCGGGTGGGGTCACCTCATCCGCTTCCAGCGGACCGCTGAGCCGATACTGCCGCCATTCAGGACCGTCCTCTCTCGAGGAACGACAGCGATCGGTATGTTGGGACAGGTTGGGCGTTGACCGGCCGCGTGGAACCAATGCCGAGGCTGCTGGCGAGGCGAAATCGCCCAGCCGAACCGCTATACAGTTACCCGCCCGCCTCGTCGGGAGGCGGTGGTGGTGGTCGCTTCTGGCGGAGGCGGTTGTGGCAGCCGCAGGCCAGGCGGCCGTTGTGCTGATCGGTCATTCCGCCCTCGGACCAGGGCTGGATGTGATCGACCTGGCAGCGCGAGGCCGGCTCGTCGCAGTACTGGTGGTAGCAGGACCGGTCCCGGACCTGGATCAGGCGCCTGAGGGCGCCGGTGAAGGAGCGCTTGCGGCTGACGTCGATGTAGCGGCCCGTCTCGCCGTCGAAGAGGACCCGCTCCAGCTCGGCATCGGTGATCCAGCGCCGGATGGAGCCCGGCGACACGACCTGGCCGTCTTCCAGCTCGGAGAGGCGGCTGAAGGTGTCGCTGCCCAACAACAGTGTGAACAGCGGCTTGGCCTTCTTGTTCTCGACATTCCCGGCCGAGCGCTCTCCCATCTCCACCACGGCATCGGCCCGACGTTGGTCAGGGGTGCGGGACAGCTCGAAGATCAACGGATCGCGCCCCAGTCGCTCTTTGGCCTCAGCCCAGTCAGCTTCGAACAGCTTGGTCTCCAGGCGCCGCAGCTCGTTGGACACGATCGTGCCGCCGATGGGATCGAGCAGGAACGAACCAGAGAACATCCCATTGAGGGTCTCGTCGCAAGATGCCCGGCGCCGCTCACGGCGCTCCATCTCGCTTTCCTCGGCCCCGTCGGGATCGGCATGCAGGACCCAGTAATCGAGCGCGGTGGTGAACTCCCGGAACCTCATGGTGGTGGCGTGGTTCACCAACATGGCCTCGCTGGCG
>DATLEK010000030.1:0-29996 GCA_035525365.1 Acidimicrobiales bacterium | reverse complement strand
CGCCAGCGAGGCCATGTTGGTGAACCACGCCACCACCATGAGGTTCCGGGAGTTCACCACCGCGCTCGATTACTGGGTCCTGCATGCCGATCCCGACGGGGCCGAGGAAAGCGAGATGGAGCGCCGTGAGCGGCGCCGGGCCTCCTGCGACGAGACCCTCAATGGGATGTTCTCTGGTTCGTTCCTGCTCGATCCCATCGGCGGCACGATCGTGTCCAATGAGCTGCGGCGCCTCGAATCCAAGCTGTTCGAAGCCGACTGGGCCGAGGCCAAGGAGCGCCTGGGCCGGGACCCGTTGATATTCGAGCTGTCCCGCACCCCTGGCCAGCGCCGGGCTGATGCCGTGGTGGAGATGGCCGAGCGCTCGGCCGGCAATGAGGACAACAAGAAGGCCAAGCCGCTGTTCACCTTGTTGTTGGGCAGCGAGACCTTCAGCCGCCTCTCCGAGCTGGAAGACGGCCAGGTCGTGTCGCTCGGTGCCATCCGCCGCTGGATCACCGATGCCGACCTCGAGCGGATCCTGTTCGACGGCGAGACGGGCCGCTACATCGACGTCAGCCGCAAGCGCTGCTTCACCGGGGCCCTGAGGCGCCTGATCCAGGTCCGGGACCGGTCCTGCTACCACGACTACTGCGAAGAACCGGCCTCGCGCTGCCAGGTCGACCACATCCAGCCCTGGTCCGAGGGTGGAATGACCGAACAGCACAACGGCCGCCTCGCCTGCGGCTGCCACAACCGCCTCCGCCAGAAGCGACCACCACCACCGCCTCCCGATGAGGCGGGCGGGTAACGGAGTGACCACTGGCGGGCGGGAACCCAACGAAACCGTGCCGGCAGACGGTAGCGTCCTCTCGTGACGGCCCGCCTCGAGGATCTCACTCCTGGCGCGCCGGTGCGGGGGCTCGTACCGGGCGAGCCGGTCACCGTCGTGGCGGTGGAGTGGCACGGCGACGCTGTCGTCACCCTCACCTACAGGCGCACGTCCGGCGAGGTCGGCAGCGAGTTGGTGTACCGGGCCGACGAGGCCCGCCTTGACCTCGACGGTACGGGCGAGGCATGGGCCTTCGATGCCGACGGAGCGCTGTTCCGTCTGGCCGCCGAAGCCCGCCGCATCCGTCTGGCCCACCTGTTCGACCCGCGTCTGGCCGTCCATCTGAGCCTGCTGGAGCCGCTCCCCCACCAGATCCAGGCCGTCTACGGCGCCATGCTGCCCCGCCACCCGCTGCGCTTCGCCCTGTGCGACGACCCGGGCGCCGGCAAGACGATCATGGCCGGCCTCTACATCAAGGAGCTGCTGTTGCGGGGCGACCTTCGTCGCTGCCTCATCGTGGCTCCCGGCGGCCTGGTGGCCCAGTGGCAAGACGAGCTGTCCGAGCGCTTCGGGCTGGCCTTCGCCATCCTCACCCGAGACATGATCGAGGCCAGCGCCACCGCTGACCCCTTCGTCGAGCACAACCTGCTCATCGCCCGCCTCGACCACCTCTCCCGCAACGACGATCTGGTGGAGCGGCTGCGCCGCACCGAGTGGGACCTGGCCGTCGTGGACGAGGCGCACCGCATGTCGGCCCACCGCTTCGGCGGCGAGGTGAAGGAGACCCGGCGCTACCGGCTGGGCAAGGCGCTGGCCCAGGTGGCACGGCACTTCCTGCTCATGACGGCCACACCGCACGACGGCAAGGACGAGGACTTCCATCTCTTCCTGGCCCTGCTCGACCCCGATCGGTTCGAAGGCCGGCCCACCGGCGAGACCGCCCCGGACGTGTCCGACCTGCTGCGGCGCATGGTGAAGGAGCGCCTGCTGCGCTTCGACGGGCGGCCCTTGTTCCCCGAGCGCCGGGCCACCACCGTCACGTACCCGCTTTCGGAGGGCGAGGCCGAGCTGTACGCCCGGGTCACCGACTACGTGCGGGAGGAGATGAACCTGGCCGACCGGCTGGCGGCCGAGGGCGAGGGCCGCCGAGGCAACCGGGTGGGCTTCGCCGCCACGGTGCTCCAGCGCCGGCTGGCCTCGTCGCCGGAGGCCATCTACCAGTCGCTGTCCCGCCGGCGGGGCCGGCTGTCGGAACGACTGGATCTGGAGCGGGCAGGCGCGCCCGCGGCCACCACCACTCTGGCCGACCGGGGACCGGAGGTGGACGAGGACGACCTGGAGGACCTCGACGGCGATGAGATCGAGGCCCTCGAGCAGGCGGTGGTCGACGACGCCACGGCGGCCCGGACCCTGGCCGAGCTGGAGATCGAGATCGCCACGCTCGGGCGGCTAGAGGCGTTGGCCGATTCTGTCCGCCGTTCGGGGACCGACCGCAAGTGGACGGAGCTGGTCGGCCTGCTCGATGGTCCGGAGATGGTCGAGGAGTCCGGTACCCGGCGCAAGCTCATCGTCTTCACCGAGCACCGGGACACGCTCAACCACCTCGTGGGCCGGCTGCGCACCTGGTTCGGCCGGCCCGGCGCCGTGGTGGCCATACACGGCGGCGTGCGCCGGGAGGAGCGCCGGCGCCTGCAAGAGGTCTTCACCCAGGACAAGGACTGCGTGGTTATGGTGGCCACCGACGCGGCCGGCGAGGGCATCAACCTCCAGCGGGCCCACCTGTTGGTCAACTACGACCTGCCCTGGAACCCGAACCGCATCGAGCAGCGTTTCGGCCGGGTTCACCGCATCGGCCAGCAGCACGTGTGCCATCTGTGGAACCTGGTGGCCGAGGACACCCGTGAGGGCCAGGTGTACGCCCGCCTGCTCACCAAGCTGGAGGAGCAGCGCAAGGCGCTCGGGGGACAGGTGTGGGACGTGCTCGGCGTCGCCTTGCCCGGGCGGGCGCTGCGGGACCTGCTCATAGAGGCCATCCGCTACGGCGACCGCCCCGACGTCCGGGCCCGGCTCGACGCCGTGGTCGACGCCGCCGTGGGCGAGGGCCTGGCCGATCTGGTGGCCGAGCAGGCACTGGCGGCCGACGCCCTGGACCTGGCCGACGTGGAGCGGATCCGCCGGGATCTGCTCGAGGCCGAGGCCCGCCGGCTCCAGCCCCACTACGTGCGGGCCTGGTTCGCCGACGCCTTCGGCCGGCTCGGCGGCCGCATGGCCGAGCGCGAAGCAGGCCGGTTCGAGGTCACCCGGGTGCCCGAGCCGGTGCGCAACGCCGCCATCGCCGGGGCGGTGGTGCTGCCCACTTACGAGCGGGTGACCTTCGACAAGGAGCGGGCCCGCCCCGAGGGGGCGGTGCCGGCCGACCTGCTCGCGCCGGGGCACCCGCTGCTCGAGGCCGTGCTCGGGCTCACACTTGACCAGCTCGGCCCGCTCTTGCGCCGGGGAACAGTGCTGGTCGACGACACCGACGCCGGCGACGCCCCGCGCGTCCTCGTGTTCTTCGAGCACGCCGTCACCGACGGTCATGAGACGCCGGGTGGGCGCCGGGTGGTGTCCCGCCGGTTCGAGTTCGTGGAGCTGCGCCCCGACGGCACCGCCAGCTCCGCCGGCTACGCCCCCTACCTCGACCACCGACCGGCCACGGCCGAGGAGTCGGCCCTGGTGGGCAAGGTGCTGGCCGACCCGTGGCTGGCGTCGGGCGTGGAGGCGGCCGTGTTCGCTCACGCCGTGGAAGTGGCCGTGCCGGCCCATCTGGCCGAGGTGCGCTCCCGCACGCTGGCCCGGGTGGCCAAGGTGCGTGCGGCGGTCCGGGACCGGCTGACGAAGCAGATCGCCTACTGGGACGCGCGAGCCGAGGAA
Organism: Acidimicrobiales bacterium; assembly: GCA_035525365.1. Lineage (GTDB taxonomy): Bacteria > Actinomycetota > Acidimicrobiia > Acidimicrobiales. The sequence continues at coordinate 26,272 of DATLEK010000030.1, read as the reverse complement.
CTGCGAGGCCAGGCCGACGCCGGTCGCCAGCCCCGCATGAACCCCGACCGGGCCCAGGCCCGGGCCGACGACCTGGCCGGGCGACTGGCGGCGCGCATGATCGAGCTCGACCGTGAGGAGCAGCTCGCGGCCCTGCCGCCGGTGGTGGTGGGAGCGGCACTCGTGGTTCCTGCCGGCCTGCTGGCCCGCCTCGGCGGCCAGCCGCCGGAGCCTCCGCCTGCCTTCGCCCTCGAACGGAAATTGGTCGAGCAGCGGGCAGTGGATGCCGTGGTCGCGGCCGAGGAGGCCCTCGGCTACGACGTCACCGTGATGGCGCCCAACAACCCGGGCTTCGACCTGCGCTCGGAGGGGCAGAACGGCGAACTGCGCTTCGTGGAGGTGAAGGGCCGCATCGCCGGCGCCGACCAGTTCATGGTCACCCGCAACGAGATCCTGCGCGCCCTGAACGTGCCCCACGCCTGGCTCTTGGCCCTGGTGGAAGTCAGTCCGGAGGGGCCCGCCGGCGACCGCGTGCGCTACCTGCGCCAACCCTTCGGTGCCACCGTCCACCTGCCCTTCGACACGACGGCCACGGTGCTGTCGTGGCCCGACTACTGGGACCGGGGCGAGGCGCCGTCATGATCGGGGCCAACCTCGTCCGGGTGGAGGCGCTGGTACCGGCTGTCCAGGTACTGCTCGACCCACGCCCTGGTACTACGCCACTGGCCGTCGCTGCCGCGGGTCGCCTGGAGCCTGCCCCGGACGGCCGCAACCCGCAGGGCGTGCGATGTCACGCCCGTACGGGAGAGGGCGGCGAGCGGGACGAGGCGGCCCGGCCCGGCCACCGCCGGGACCACGAAGCGGTAGAGATTGTCGAGCACGGCACGGGCCAGCAGTTCGCCCAGCAGGCCATGGTCGCCGGCGTCGGCCCGGCGCAGGGCCCGGAGGTACTCGTCCCGCTGCCGCTTGTAGACGATGGCCGGCGGGTACCCCAGGCGGACCAGCACCAGGTTGAGCAGCAGGCGCCCCGTCCGCCCGTTGCCGTCGAGGAAGGGGTGGATCTGCTCGAACCGGCAGTGCAGGGCGGCGAGTTCCCCGGCGAACGCCGGCCCTCGCGCCGGGAGGTCGTTGACCGCCTCGAGCCAGGCGGCCAGCTCGACGGCGACGATCACCCACGACGGCGGCGTCATCCCGCCCGGGAAGGGCTGGATGTCGTGCTCACGGAAGTTGCCCGGAGCCTCGTTGGCGGTGGCGTTCTCGTGCGGGGCGACGTCCCAGACGGGTGTCATCGCCATGCGGTGGACCTGGCGGACCTCGGTGAGGCTGAGGACGTTGCCGGCCTGCCAGGCCCCCGGGTTGATGGCCTGTTCGTATACCCAGCTGGCCGCGTCGGCGTACCCCTTGACCTCCATGTACTCGGTGAGCTGCTGGTTCCCGACAGCCCGGCCTTCGGCCAGCAGCGCCTCGACCTGCTTGAGGACCAGGGTGTTGCCCTCGATGGCGGTGGAGTGGTGGGCCTCCTCGAACCAGATCCCCCGCCAGATGCCGGCCGCTTCCAGGGGGCTGGGCAGGCCGCCCATCCGCTGCCACAGCTCAGCGATCTGGGTGTCGAGGCGGAGGTAGATGTCGTCACGGGGCGGGCGCCCTCGCCTGGGAATGTGTTCGCGCACGGCAAATCGAAGTGTACCGAACACTTTCGGGAAGTTGCGCGATCGGAACGCCTGCGAAGTGAACCGAACCACAGTTGCACGCGTGTCATTCGCGGGCGCCCGTCGTGAGCCCCAAGCTGATAGAGGTGGCCCTGCCGCTGGAGGCCATCAGCGCCGCCTGCCGGCGGGACAAGGACAAGAAGACGGGCACCATCAAGAACGTCCACAAGTGGTTCGCGCCCATGCCCACGCCGGCCTGGCGGGCCCTCCTGTTCGCCGCCCTGGTCGACGACCCCGGTGACGGCCCGGCGCGGGCCGAGCTCCTGCGCATGGTGGAGCGCCTGGTGCCGCCCGACGGCAACCCGCCCGACGCGGCCACTTTGGCCGAGGCCCACAAGGTGCTCATGGATGCCACCGGCGGTCAGCCGCCCACCGTCTTCGACCCCTTCTGCGGCGGCGGTTCCACGCTGGTGGAGGCCCAGCGTCTGGGGCTGCCGGCGGCCGGCAGCGACCTCAACCCGGTGCCCGTGCTCATCACCCGGGTGCTCACGGAGCTGCTGCCCCAGGTGGCCGGCCGGCCGGCGCTGGTGGCTGATCCCGGCAGGCTGGCGGGCACGGCCGGCGGCGGCCCACTGGAGGGCTTCCTGGCCGACTGCCGCCACTACGCCGAGCGGGTACGTGAGCGGGTGTGGGGCGAGATCGGCCACCTCTACCCGGAGCCTCCCGGTGGCGGCACCGTGATCGCCTGGCTCTGGGCGCGGACGGTGACCTGCCGCAATCCGGCCTGCCGAGCGCCGGCCCCGCTCGTCAGTTCATTCTGGCTTTCAAAGAGAAGAGGCGGGCTCACGTGGATCGAGCCGACGGACTTCCGCCCCGGTCACCCCGTGTGCTTCGAAGTCCGGAAGGGCACCGCGGGGCCGAGCCAGCTTCGGACGGTTACAAGGGCGGGAGGCCGATGTTTGGTCTGTGGCGAGCCAATCGGCTTCGGACACATCCGGGAGGAAGGTGACGCGCGCCGCCTTGGTGTGCAACTTCTAGCAACTGCCATCCAAGGCGAGGACGGCCGGCGCTACGTAGGGCCAGGGGACGCTGTTTCGGTTACCACTGCCCGAACTCCCACCGACGCTCCAGAGGTTGAACTTGTTGGCAAGGCGACTATCAACGTTGGGCTGTACGGCATTACTACGCATGCCGACCTGTATACCAACCGTCAACTCGTCGCCCTTGGCGCCTTCGCCGATTGTGTACGCGAAATGCCAACGTGGGTCGCCGGCGACGGGGGTGACAATCTGTATGGCCGAGCCATCTCCTCGGTTCTCGGACTCTGCGTCAGTAAGCTCGCAATGTCGAATTCGACACAGTGCCGTTGGTATATCGATGCGCGGAACGGGTCCGCACAGGCGCTTCCAGCATTTGCTCGGCAGGCTCTTCCGATGGTGTGGGACTTCCCAGAGGTAAATCCGTTCGGAGGTTCCGTTGGCGATTGGCTCGGACAACTCGACTCGGTTGCACGAGGACTCCGCACTCTCCCTCTTCCGCCGGCCCCGAGCCGGACCTTTCAGGCGGATGCCCGGGTGGCTGGTAGTCAGCTTGCTTCCCCGGTATTACTAGCTACGGATCCTCCGTATTTTGCCCAAATCGCCTATGCCGACCTGTCTGATTTTTTTTACGTGTGGCTACGCCGTTCGTTATCCGCGATACATCCCGACCTATTCGCCACCGTGGCCACACCCAAGGCGAATGAATTGATCGCTGCGCCCTACCGCCATGGCGGCAGCAAAGCGGAAGCCGGCAAGTATTTCGTGGAAGGGTTTACGGAGGCGTTCCAGTCGCTGGCGACGGCCTCGGCGCCTGGATTGCCAATGGTGGTCGTCTACGCCCACCGCCAGGAGGAGTCCGATGGCGATGGGTTGGCGACTTCCACCGCATGGGACGCGATGCTCTCCGCAATCCTGGCAGCGGGGTTACGCATTGTTGGCACGTGGCCGGTCCACGCCACCCACAGCAGTCGCCAGATCGGCCTTGGCACCAACGCCCTCGCCTCCTACATGGTGCTGGTGTGCCGGCGCCAGGAGGCGACGGCCAGGTCAACTGACCGCCAGGGCCTGGTGGCCGCTCTCCACGCCGAGTTGCCCCGGGCCATCCGCAAGCTGCAGGAGGGCGACATCTCCACCATCGACCTTGGCCCCGCGGCCATCGGGCCGGGCATGGCGGTGTTCTCCCGGTTCTCCAAGGTCATCGAGCCCACCGGCGCCGCCATGACGGTCGGTGCCGCGCTCAACCTCATAAGCCAGGTGTCGGCCGAGGTGCTCGACGAGTTCGTGGGCGACCTTGACAACGAGACCCGCTGGGCCATGGGTTGGTTCAAGGACCACGGCTTCGAGCCCGGCACGTACGACGACGCCGAGAAGCTGTGCAAGACGACCGTGACCTCGCTCGAGGCTTTGCAGCGGGCTGGGATCGCCACCGGCGCCAAGGGCAAGGTGGCGCTGGTCCCCCGCGCCGGGCTGCCCGACGGATGGGACCCTGCCACCGACACCCGCCCAACCGTGTGGGAGGTCACCCAGCACCTGGTGAAGCGGCTCACGTCGGCCGGCGGGGAGGCGGCGGCGGCCGACCTGCTGCGGAAATGCCGGCGCTGGGGTGACGCGGCCCGGGACCTGGCCCAGTGGCTGGCGGCCACCAGTCTCGCCACCCGGCCGGCGGAGGCCCTCGACCACGACGCCCTGGTCACCTCGTGGTCGGAGCTGGTTCGCCTGGCCGAGCGGCCGGAGACCGGTCAGGGCGTGCTGGCGCCGGTCGATACGGTGGAGGGTTGAGCGCCATGGACACCTCGGTCATCGAAGAGGTCCGCCTCACCGCCTTCAAGAGCTTCAAGGACGCGGTGCTGCCGCTGGACGAGCTCACGCTGCTGGTCGGTCGCAACGGCAGCGGCAAGTCCAACGCGCTCGACGGGCTATGGGCCCTGGCCCGCATCGCGAGCGGGGAGGACCTGCGGGACGCCCTCGACGGCGGGCGCGAGGGCCCAGCCGTGCGAGGCGGCGCGGCTGGCTGCCCGCCATTCGGCGAGTCGGCCTTCTCGCTCGGCTGTACCGTGCGCACCGGCGAGAAGCGGGTGCACCTCGACGTGTCCGTTCGCGTCGACCCGGTGGTCCAGGTGGTGGCCGAGCGCCTGCGGGACGACGAGCGCGACCTGCTCGTCACCGATGAGCCTCGGGGCGACTCCGGCGACATCGACGCCCGGTGGCCGCAGTTCCCGCCCTCGGGCATGAGCCGGCCGCTGGCCTTCCGTGCCACCCGGCTCCTCAGCTCTCAGGTCCTGGCCCGGGTCCCCGCCACCACTGAGGGCCAGAAGGTGCATCTGGCAGCGGCCCAGGCCCTGGCCGCTCTGCGCTCGGTGTTCGTGCTCGACCCGGTACCGAGCCTGATGCGCCAGTACGTGCCCCGGCGCGACGTGGTGCTGCACCGCGACGCGGTGAATTTGTCGGCCGCCGTCGCCTCGCTGCTCGACGACCCCGGCACGGCCGAGCGCGTGCGGGGCGCCATGACCCGGCTGAACGAGCAGGACGTGGTGGACGTGACCACCGCCCGGTCCGACCTCGACGACGTGATGCTCACCCTGGTGGAGCGCTTCGCCGGCCACGACCAGCCGGTGCCGGCGCGGGTCATGAGCGACGGCTCGCTGCGCTTCCTCGCCATCCTGGTGGCCCTCCTTCAGGCGCCCACCCTGGACACCGTGCCCGAGGCCCTGGCCTCCGAGGACGCCCTCGGCCAGACGACCCTGGTGATCGAAGAGCTGGAGAACGGCCTGCACGCGTCGCAGGCTCTGCTGCTGATAGGGCTGGTGCGGGAGGAGGTGGTGCGCCGCCGGGTGCGGGCCCTCGCCACCGCCCACAGCCCGGCCCTGCTCGACGCCCTGTCCGGCGACGAACACCGCAGCGTGGTGGTGTGCCAGCGCGACCGCGACGGCCGCAGTGCTCTTCACCGCCTGGTGGACCTGCCCAACTACGTCGACATCGTGGCCGCCGGCGGCCTGGGTCGCTCGGCCGAGCGCGACCGGCTTCGCCGGCGTGACGCGCCGGCGCAGAGCCCCTCGGAGGCGCTGGCCGAGATCTTCCGGTCGGCCGGATGACCACCTTCACCTTCGTGGACACATCGGTGCTGTGCGAGCTGCTCGAGGTGCCGGGCAAGAGCTCGCCGGAGCGGGCCCGCGCACTGAAGGAGGAAGCCGACGAGCGGCACCAGGCCGGTGAGCGCTTCGTCATCCCCATCACCGCCGTCATCGAGACCGGGAACCACATCGCCCAGGCCGACGGTAACCGCTTCGAGGTGGCGGGCCGCCTGGTACGGCTGCTGGAGCTGGCCGTCGCCGAGCAGAGCCCCTGGCGCGTTCTCCAGACCAGGCTCGGCCCGGAGTTCCTGTCGTCGCTGTGCGCCGGCGACTCCACCGGGCAGTCCCTCCAGGCGCTGGCGGCGGCGAGGGTCGGCGCCGGCGATGTCGCCCTCCTGGTCGAGCGCGACCAGCTCCTGTCCGGGTCGGCGGCCGCCTCGGTGCAGGTGTGGACGCTCGACGCCGGCCTCGCCGCCCAGGCCGCCGCATCATGACGGCCGCCCCGCCGGCCTACCCCCGTATCGCCCATCTGGTGGCGGGTCGTGGCACGCGCGACGACATCGTCCTCGGCGCGGACGAGGTCTCCGGGCTGCTCGCCCAGCCGGTGGTGGTGGAGGAGAAGCTGGACGGCGCCAACGTGGCCGTGTGGCTGGAGGCCGGTCGGGTCAGCTGCTCCCTGCGATCCGGGCCGGGAGCCATGGACCGGGCCGGCCAACTGGGACCGCTGCGGGCGTGGCTGGCCGAGAACGACGAGGCGATGCGGCTGGTGCTGGCAGGCGGTTCCGCCGTCTACGCCGAGTGGCTGCTCCTGACCCACTCCGTGGCCTACGACCGCTTACCCGCCTACCTGATGGTCCTCGACCTGTGGACGGAGGGATCGGGCTTCGCCGGTGTGGACGAGCGGAACGTGGCGTGCCGGGAAGCCGGCCTGGCCACGACGCCGGAGCTTTGGCGGGGCCTGCCGGGAGGGACCAACGTGATCGAGGAGCTGATGGGACAGTCGGCCTTCGGGCCTGGGCCGATGGAGGGCGTGGTCGTCCGCAGCCTGCAGGACCCGAGCGAGCGGGCCAAGATGCTGCGGGCCGGCTTCGACCGGCTCGACGACGACACCTGGAGCAAGGGACGCCGTCCCCGCAACCGGCTGGTCGACCAGGAGGCGTCGTGGCACTGAGCAACCGGGACCGGGTGGGCCGGGCCTTCGAGCTGCTGGCCACCGGCCTCGGCCCCTACGTCGACCGGCGCATGCGGGCGGCGAGCCGGGCCGGCAAGGACTGGCTGCGGGACTACCTGGCCTCGGCCTCCCCGCCCATCCGGGGCGAGTCGTCGGTGCAGGATCCGGCCCTACTCCTGCGGATCATGGCCGACGGGTGGGAACGGGCCTTCGGCACCGAGCTGGGCCGGTCGGACCGCAACCTGGTGTTCGAGCTTCGCGACGTGCGCAACCGCTGGGCCCACAACGACGCGTTCACCATCGACGACGCCTACCGGGCTCTCGACTCGATCGAGCGGCTGCTCACCGCGGCGGACGCCCGGGAAGCCATCGAGGTGGGGACAGCCAAGGCCGAGCTGATGCGGATCAAGTTCGAGGCCCAGGCCCGCAAGGCCACGCCGTCGGCCGAGGCCCTGCTCACCCAGCCGGCCGCCGGCCTGCGGCCCTGGCGTGAGGTCATCCAGCCCCACGACGACGTGGCCCGGGGCCGCTTCTCGCTGGCCGAGTTCGCCGCCGACCTCCACCAGGTGGCCATGGGCGACGGCGCCGACGAGTACGCCGACCCCGTGGAGTTCTTCCGCCGTACTTTCCTCACCGGGGGGCTGCGCCAACTCCTCGGCCAAGCCGTCGAGCGCCTGACGGGCGGCGGCGGTTCGCCCGTCGTCGACCTCCAGACGAGCTTCGGCGGCGGCAAGACCCACTCCATGATCGCCCTGTACCACCTGTGCTCGGGAGAGCCGCTGGACCGCTTCCCCCAGGAGGTCCAGGACCTGGTCTCCGGTGTCGGGGCGAAGGCACTCCCGTCGGTCCGCCGAGCCGTGCTCGTCGGTCACCGCATCCCGCCCGGCCAGGCCACCGTCAAGCCGGACGCCACCGTGGTCCAGACGCTCTGGGGCGAGCTGGCGTGGCAGCTCGGAGGCGCCGAGGGTTTCGCCCTGCTGGCCGAGGCCGACCGCACCAGCAGCAACCCGGGCGACACCCTGCGCACGCTGCTGGAGCGGGCCGGCCCCTGCCTGATCCTGATCGACGAGTGGGTGGCCTACGCCCGGGCCCTGTACAACGACGACTCGCTGCGGGGCGGCACCTTCGACACCCACTTCTCCTTCGCCCAGGTGCTGACCGAGGCGGTCCGCGCGGCCGAACGGGCACTTCTGGTGGTCTCCATCCCGGCGTCGGAGGCAACTGACGGGTCGTCGGTCGGCTCCGACGTGGAGCTCGGCGGCGCCGGGGGAAGGGAGGCGCTGCGCCGCCTGCGTTCGGTGATCGGCCGGGTGGAGTCCTCGTGGCGCCCGGCCACGGCCGAGGAGAGCTTCGAGATCGTGCGCCGCCGGCTGTTCCAGCCGGTGGAGACGGCCCGCCTGGCCGACCGCGACGCCACCGCCCGGGTGGTGGGTGACATGTACCGCACCCAGGCCAGCGAGTTCCCCGTGGAGTGCCGGGAGGCGGCCTACATGGAGAAGATCAAGCGGGCCTACCCGATCCACCCCGAGCTGTTCGCCCGGCTGTACGAGGACTGGTCCACCCTCGACCGCTTCCAGCGCACCCGCGGCGTGCTGCGCCTGATGGCCACGGTCATCCACGCCCTGTGGGCCGGCCAGGACCAGTCGCCGCTCATCCTTCCGGCCAGCGTGCCGCTGTCGGACCCGGCGGTCGTGGCCGAGCTCACCCGCAATCTGGAGGACAACTGGAAGCCCATCATCGACGCCGACGTGGACGGCGCCGGCTCGCTGCCCCGCGCCCTCGACGACGAGTTCAAGAACCTGGGTCGCTACGGCGCCGCCCGCCGGGTGGCCCGTGCCGTCTTCCTCGGCTCCGCACCGGTGTCCGGATCGCCCAATCAGGGCCTCGATGCGGCACGGGTCCGCCTGGGCTGCGCGCTGCCCGGCGAGACGGTGGCCATCTATGGCGACGCCCTCAACCGCCTGGCCGACCGGGCCACGTACTTCTACGCCGGCAGCGGCCGCTACTGGTACGGCACCCAACCAGGAGTGGCGCGCCTGGCCCGGGACCGGGCCGAACGGCTGCTCACCGGGGCCCGCCACGAGGTCCACGAGGCCATCGGTGTGCGGCTGAAGGCCCAGGAGTCCCACAGGGGCGACTTCGCCGCCGTCCACGCCGTGCCCCTGGGGCCTGCCGACGTGAGTGACGAGCCCTCGGCCCGCCTCGTGATCCTCGGCCCGGACACTCCCCATCGGGCCCGGGCCGAGGCCACCCCTGCGCTCCAGCTGGCGCAACAGGTTCTCGACCAGCGCGGAAGCGCCCCGCGCGACTTCCGCAACATGCTCGTGTTCCTGGCCGCCGACGACCGCCGGGTGGAGGACCTGGAGCAGGCGGTGGCCGAGCATCTCGGCTGGGCGTCGGTGGTGTCGGAGGCCGACTCCCTCGGCCTTTCGGTACAGCAGCACCAGCAGGCCCAGGCACGGGCGACCGAGGCAGGCAGCACGGTGGATCTCCGCCTGGCCGACGCCTACCAGTGGCTGCTGGTTCCCCGCCAGCCCGAGCCCACCGGGCCGATCGTGTGGGACGAGGTCAAGTCCGACGGGCAGGGACACCTGCCCGAGCGGGCCGCCCGCAAGCTGACGCAGACGGGAGGCCTTTACGTCACCTACCCTCCGGTCCTGCTGCGTCTCCATCTCGATGGGCCGCTCGCACCTCTGTGGGAGGCCGGCTCGGTCACCGTCAACCAGGTGTGGGAGGCCTATGGCCGTTACCTCTACCTCCACCGCCTCAGGGACGTAGGCGTCTTGCTGGCATGCGTCGCCGGGGGGCCGGCATCCACCGTGTGGGCGACAGAGGGCTTTGCCGTCGCCGAGGCGACCGATCCCCGTGAACCCGGCCGTTTTGCCGGACTTGTCGCCGGTGGCATGGCCGCAGATGCCCGGGGCACGACGCTCCTCGTCCAGCCCGCGGTGGCCGAAGCCCAGCTCGCCGAGGACCGCTCCGTGGAGGTGCCCACGGATGACGAGGACGGTGCCGGCGCCGTGGCCGCGGCGGGTGGCGGTGACATGGCGGCCGTGGGTTCGTCGACCACGGTGGCCCGGCGCTTCTACGGAGTGGTGGCCGCCGACCCTGACCGCCTCGGCAGGGACGCCGGACGCATCGCCCAGGAGATCGTTGCGCACCTGCAGGGCCTCGTCGGGACCGATACCGAGGTGACGATCGAGATCCGAGCCACCAACGCCGAGGGGTTTTCCGACACGGTTGTCAAGATTGTCAGCGAGAACGCCTCGGCTTTGCGTTTCAAGGACCACGGCTTCGAGTCGGTTTGACCCGGTCGAGGGGAGAGGCCAGCACATGGCCAGCCAGGTCGGCCCCTCATCCGCAGGCAGCCATCGGTCCGTAGAAGAGGCGAGATCCCTTCTGTACGGAGATGCGATGAGCCAGCCGGTGCCAACTTTCACGTCCACTTCGTCAACGGCTCCCAGCGCGCATCCCGGCCTTTTCCACGCGCTGGAGAAGAGTGGGCGCTTCCGTCGAGACACGGCCCTGGGCGGCATTCTCCATCGCGGGAAGGTGTCGTTACGGGAGGTCTCGCGCAGCGACAGCGTGCACGTGATCATCGACGGCAACCGAGTCTCCGCCCACGTGGACCGGGTCTGCCCCCTCGACGGCGGGGACCACGAGCGGACCCGCTACTCGCTGGTGCGGGTGGTGGCGCACAACCTTTCTGACGTCGTCAGCTCGGGTCTACGCCGCCTGCGCGGCCTCAACGGCAGCGACCACTGTCAGCTCGAGTGCGAGATGGTCTGGGTGGACGACGAGGACGAGCCGGTGATCGAGTGCGTGACCGCCTCGGAGGACAGCAGGGAGATGTCGACCCGGTAAAGGATCCGCTACCGCAGCAGCGGAGGAATGGGCGCTATCGGAGCCGGTGGTGAGGTGCTCGGCGGGGTGACCGGCGGTGGCGGCTGAGGGGACGGCGCCGGGCTGGGCGCAGGAGCCGGGGCGGGGCCAGGTGCAGGACCCGGCGGCGGCGGGGAAGATCCGCTGAGGACGGCGTCGTCGCGGAGGTCGAAGAACATCCGGCTGGCTTCCTGGCTCAGGAATACGACCGACTGACGGCCGGCGGTGCCGATGCGGCCCGGTGTCACGACGTTGCGGAGGCGGCCCGGATCGACCCCACGGGCGAGGGCGGCCAGTCCCACCAGTCGGTCCGGCGCCACGTCGAGGGCACCGTGGCGCAAGAGGACGCCGGTCCAGCGCCGCAACCCGGCGTCGTCGCCGATCTCGGCCCGCATCTTGGCGAGAGCTGCCAGCATGAGAGTCCCCTGGTTCTCCGACCGGCTGAAGTCGCCGTTGGCCGTGTCCTTGCGGTTGCGGGTGAAGGCCAGGGCCTGATCGCCGTTGAAGTGGTGCAGGCCGCGCTCGAAGCGGGCACCGGACGCGGCGTCGTCCATGCGGCGATCCACGGGAACCTCCACGCCACCCAGCTCGTCCACGATCCCGGTCAGACCGGCGAACCCGGTGAGGACGTAGTACTGGATGGGCAAGCCGGTGAGCCGCCTCACCGTGTCGACGGCCAGGGAAGGCCCACCGTGGGCGAGGGCACTGTTGATCTTTCCGCTGCCGCGCCCGGGGATGTCGACCCAGGCATCGCGGGGGATGCCGAGGATCGTCCCCTGCTGGGTGCGGGGGTTGACGGCGAGGATGTGGATGGAGTCGGCGTTGGTGCGGCGGATGTCCTGGCCGGGCCTGGCGTCGGAGCCGAGCACGAGCACGAAGGTCAACTCCGAGGGGACGGGCACCGAGGTCCGGAAGGCGATGGCCGGCGGGTACGGGCGGCCGTCGGCCGGCTTGAGGCCGGGCCTCGAGGCCGGCTCGGGACCAGGGACACCCGGACCAGGTGGCGGCGCCGGCGGCGGGAGGGCGATGGTCGCCGTGGGCAGCGCCGTCGCCTGGGTGGACGTGGTGCTCCCGACGATCACGCTCGGCTCGGCCCGCTCGCCGGAGCAGCCGGCCAGCACCAACGCCAGGATCACCATCCCCCCGATTCTTCGCACCATGTACATGGTACGCCCCTCGCCGTCACCAGCAGGGCCACAAGTGCCAGGATGCGCCGATGCCCGGCGACGACCTTCTGCGCGACGCGCTGGAGATCGCCGTTCTGGTGGCGCTCGGCGGGATGGTGTGGTCGGCCCTCCGGCGCCTCAGGGCGGGGAGCATCGTCGTGCACCGTTGTCATGCCTGTGACCGGCCGACGTCACGGGCCTACCCCGGGTGCCGCCACTGCGGCGAGGCCCGGCCCTCGCCGGCGCCGAAGGCGCCGGAGCGCTGACCGCGGCTGTTCCTCCAGGACCGTGCTGGGCTAGAAGGTATCGGTGTCGCCCCGCCCCGATGTGAGAGAAGGTGCCGGCGACGAGCTGCCTCAGGGAGAGGCCAAGGTCAAGGCCGTACGGGCCATGTTCGACGCCATCGCCCCCCGCTACGACCTGGTGAACCGGGTCATGACCTTCGGGATGGACGTGGGCTGGCGCAGGGCGACCGTTGCCGGCCTCGGCCTCTCTCCCGGTGTGGTGATCGACATCGCCGCCGGGACCGGAGACCTGTGCCGGGAGCTGGCCTCCGCCGGCCACACGCCGGTGGGGATCGACCTCTCGTGGGAGATGCTGGCCCATGCCCGGACGGAGGCTCCCCTCGTGCAGGCCGACGCCCTTCGCCAGCCGCTGCCGGCGGGCTCGGTGGACGGGGCGACGTGCGGGTTCGCCCTGAGGAATCTGGCCGACCTGCCGTCCTTCTTCGCCGAGCTGGCCCGGGTGGTGCGGCCCGGCGGCCGCATCGCTCTACTGGAGGTGGCCGAGCCCACCATGCCCCTAATGCGGAAAGGCCACAACCTGTACTTCACAAAGGTCGTCCCGCTCATCGGCGGCTGGCTCTCGGACGCCGCCGCCTACCGGTATCTGCCCCGGTCTGTGGCCTACCTGCCCGACCCGGCCCGGCTGGTGGCCCAGCTCCGCGAAGCAGGGTTCTCCGCCGTCCACCGGCGGGTCCTCTCCGGCGGCATCGCCCAGCTCCTGACGGCTACGTCGGGGCGGCCGTGACCTCGCCGGGTCCCCGCGTTCAGACGGCGAGGACCACATCGAGCCGGCCATGACGTCAACCGCACCTGGTCCCGGGCTCGTCGCCCGCACGGTCTGGCTGGACGGCGACCACGGAGATGGCACGCGGGGAGGTGCCGGGCAGCCAGGACCTGCGATCCCCGATCTCATTGCCTTCGCCGGCGACGACGGCCTGTTGTTCAGTCACGACGGCTCGACCAGCTTTGGCGCCAGGGGTGTGGCTCTGCGGGTTCCCGCCCGCCGGGCGACTGAGGCGCTGGCCGCCGTCGAGGTGGAGGATGCCGTGGGCCGGCCCGGATGCGGCGCCATTGTCGTCGGCGCTCTTCCCTTCATGGGTGCCAGCGGCGGCGAGCTCGTCATTCCTCGAACCGTGGTGGGTCGCGAGCCCGACGGAAGAGGCTGGATGACGACTGTCACCGGCGGTTCCGGTCCACCGGGGGACTCGGATCGAGCCGCCGTCCCTTCGGCCCGCTCGGCAGTTCGGGATCCGGATGAGTTCACGCTGCGCCCCTTCCCGCCCCATGATCAGTGGTGCGACGCGGTCGCCGCCGCCGTGGCGGCCATAAGGAACAGTCGCCAGACCCTTGTCAAGGTCGTGCTGGCCCGCCAGGTCGTGGTGGAAGCCAACCGTCCGATCAGCCCTGCCCACGTCGCTGCCCGCCTCATGTCGCTGTACCCATCGTGCATGATCTTTTCCATCGACGGGTTTCTGGGTGCAAGCCCCGAGCTGCTGGTGTCCCGCCGCGGCGACGCCGTGTCGTCACAGCCCCTCGCCGGCACCATCCCCCGCAGCGGTGAACCCGAGGTGGACCGCCGGCTGGCCGCCGGCCTCCTGGCCTCGACCAAGGAACGCCAGGAGCACGCTCTGGTCGTCGACGAGGTGGCCGACCGCCTACGTTCCCACTGCACGGCGATCTCGGTCCCCGAGGTACCCGTAATCGTCCCGCTGCGCAACGTCTCCCACCTCGGGACACGCATCACCGGAACGCTCGCTGCCGGCGCTCCCTCGGCCTTGGATCTGGCTCTACTTCTCCACCCCACTCCGGCGGTGGCCGGCACACCCACGGCCGAGGCACTGGGATTCCTCGATCGCGTCGAGCCGGGCGACCGGGGCCGCTACACAGGCCCCGTCGGCTGGATGGACGCCCGGGGCGACGGCGACTGGGCCGTGGCCATTCGCTGCGCCGAGCTCGACGGGCACCGGGCCCGGCTCTATGCCGGCGCCGGCGTGGTCGCCGACTCCACCCCCGAGGCCGAGCTGGCGGAAACCCAGCTCAAGCTCCAGGCCCTCTTGGCCGCTGTCGTCCGGCCCTGACTCACCTCACTTCACTGGCGGCCAACTCGTTCAGGGAAGCGGCTACGGCTCGGTGGAGGCGGTCGTGCACTTCGACGTTGGACTGCCGGTCGGTGCGTACGACGACGACACGGACTCCGTTCGCTTCGCCGGTGGGCTCCAGGGCGGCGACCAGTTCCTTGATCGAGTGGGCCTCTTCGGCTGAGGCGCCGAAGGCCCTGGCCACGGCGAGCAGGTCGAGGCCGTGGGGGGTTCCGAGGAGGCGCTCGAAATGGTCGGGGGCAAGCGTTCCTGCCTGGGGCAGGAACGAGAAGATGCCGCCGCCACTGTTGTCGACGACCACGATCGTGCAGGCCGGTCGGGCGTCCGATGCCGCGCCGGCTCGCAGACCGCCGACGTCGTGGAGGAAGGCGAGGTCGCCCACCAGGGCGAACGTGGGACTTGGCCCTGCCGCGGCGACACCCAAGGCGGTGGAGACGACGCCGTCGATTCCGTTGGCCCCACGATTGGACAGAACCCGCAAACCGTTCCGGGGCCTGCCGTACCACTCCACGTCCCGGATAGGCATGGAGGACGACACCACCAGCGTCGACCCGATGGGAAGGGAGTCGACGAGGCTCCGGGCGATGGCCGGCTCGTTGACACCGCCGTCAGCGAGCAGGTCGGACAACTCGGCATCGATGGCGGCCTGAGCGGCCCTCTCCGCCTCCAGCCATCGGGCCGCCCACTCCGGTGGCGCCGGCCGCAGGTTCGCGGCCTCGGCCACGGCAAGAGCGAGCGCTGTGGGGTCGGCGGCGACCGAGACGGCGGCGGTGCGGGATGGATCGAGCCAGGTGCCGTACGGATCGACGAGGTACTGCGGGACGTCGAGCCCCGCCAACCAGTCGGCCATCACCCGCGACGCCCAGGGAGCACCGAGACGGAGGACGACGTCGGGTCGCATCTCGGTGGCGAACCGCTCGACCCTCAGGAGGGCGTCCGCTGTGGCGACAGTCGCCGGTTCCGGCAGGCGGCAGCCGGAGCGGGGGTCGGCGAAAATTGGCCATCCGAGGGTGGCGGCCAAGGCGTGGACGGCCGCCGGATCTGCGCCGCCGGCGCCGGCGACGATGACTCCCCTGACTCCGTGGCGAGCCAGCTCCTCCACCAGCTTGGCGGGCGCCTCGGCCACTCCCGGCCGGCGCTGGTGCCACGGCGCGCCGCCCGCCCGTCCCGCTGGACGTGGACCAGGCCCGTCGCCTCCGGTCAGCGGGTCACGGAAGGGGAGGTTGAGATGGACAGGGCCAGGGCCGGCGGAGCCGGCGGTGGTTTCGAGAACGGCTCGGGCGGCTAGCGACCGCCACGTGGCCGACGCGGCTGAATCGGGAACCCCCGGCGCCAGCGCGGCCCGCACCACGCCGTCGAAGAGGCCCTCCTGTTCCACCGTTTGAGGCGCCCCTACCCCATGCAGCTCGGGCGGGCGATCGGCGGTGCAGGCGAGCAGGGGGACGCCGGCGTGGTGGGCCTCGACGATGGCGGGGTGGAGCTCGACGGCCGCCGTACCGCTGGTGGTGAGCACCACCGCCGGCCGCCCGCTCGACAGGCCCAGGCCGAGGGCGAAGAAGCCGGCCGACCGCTCGTCCACCACCACGTGGAGCCGCAGGCGTTTGTCGCCGGCCAGAGCCACCGCCATGGGTGTCGACCGCGACCCTGGTGCGACCACCACATCGGTGACGCCGGCCCGCACCCATTCGTCCACCAGAGTGGCGGCGAACTCGTCCTGTACCGTCACCCGCGGTGACCCGTCCCCGCCTCACGCTGCTGCACGGGTTCACCCAGACGGGGCGATCGTTCGAGCCGCTGCTGCCCGAGCTGTCGCAGCACTTCGACGTGGTGGCGCCGGACCTGCCTGGTCACGGCACGCGCTCCTCGGCGCCGGCGCCGGTCGATGAGGCCGTCCGCCTGCTGGCCGAGGAGGGCGGCCGAGGCTTCTGGCTCGGCTACTCCATGGGTGCCCGCGTCGCCCTGCGGCTGGCTCTCGACCATCCGGAACTGGTGGACCGCCTGGTGCTGGTGAGTGCCACCGCCGGCATCGAAAATGCCGATGAGCAGGCGGCCCGCCGGAAGGCCGACGAGGCGCTGGCGGAGTCGCTGGAGGCTCCGGTCGTCCCGCCCGGTGGAAGCCGCGCGGGCGCCGACCAGCCCGCTGACGCTTCTCCCGACGCCGGCCAGCTCGATGCGTTCCTCGAGCGCTGGCTGGCCCAGCCGATGTTCGCCGGCCTGTCCGCGGAGGCTGCCGGCATGGACGCCCGCCGGGAGAACACCGCGGCCGGCCTCGCCGGCGCCCTTCGTCTCCTCGGCCAGGGTGCGTTCGAGCCGGTGTGGGACCGCCTCCTGGGCCTGCGCATGCCCGTTCTGGTGATGGCCGGCGAGCGTGACGACGCCTACTGCGAGCAGGCCCTGCGCCTGGGCGCCTGGATCGGCGAACGGGCCACACTGGCAATGGTCCCCGGCGCCGGCCACGCATGCCACCTGGAGGCGCCCGACGCCTTTCTCGACCTGGCGGTGCGCTTCCTCAGCGAGAGCCAGTAGCGCCGACGCCAGCCCGCCCGAGCCGCCGACTCCACCTCGAGGGTGCCGAAGGCGGACAGTCACAGGACGAGCCCAACGGCCAGGAGGGCGCCGAAGGCGAGCTGGAGCTGGCCGGTGGCGACCAGGACGGCAATGAGGTGGGCGCCGCCGGCGCCGCGGGAGACGACGAGGGCGGGCCGGCGGGCCAGGACGAGGGCGAGGAACGCGAGCAGGACGGCCGGGCGGGACAGCGCCACCAGGGGCAGGCAGGCGAAGGCGCCGCCCACGCAGGCGAGGTACATGAGGCGGGTGGCCGGGTCGCCCAGGCGGACGGCGAGGGTGCGCTTGCCGGCGATGGTGTCGCTGGGAATATCCCGGAGGTTGTTGACGACCAGCAGCGACGTGGCCAGCAGGCCCACGGGCACGGAGACTGCCAGGGCGAGCCCGGTGAGCTGTTCGAGGTGCACGTAGGCAGACCCCGCTGTGGCCACCACGCCGAAGAAGACGAACACGAAAAGCTCGCCGAAGCCGGCGTAGCCGTAGGGCCTCGGGCCGCCGGTGTAGAGCCAACCGGCGGCGAGGGATGCAGCTCCCACGACGATCAGTTCGGGCCCGACGGCCGCGGCCAGAGCCAGGCCGGGCACGATGGCCACGGCGAAAGCGGCCATGGCTGCCCGTTTCACGGCCGCCGGCGCGGCCAGTCCACTGGCCACCAGGCGGACGGGCCCGACACGGGCGTCGTCGGTGCCCCGCACGCCGTCGGAGTAGTCGTTGGCGTAGTTGGTGCCCACCTGGATGGCCAGAGCCACGGTGAGAGCAGCCAGCGCCCGCCACCACACCACCTCACCCTGGGCCGCGGCCACCGCGGTGCCCACCACCACCGGCACCACCGCCGCCGGCAGGGTCCGCGGTCGGGCTCCCGCCCACCACAGCGATCGGCTGGCGGCTGTGCTCACGGCCGCCGGGGGAATCGGCCGAAGTCCGGCGGGCGCTTCTCCACGAAGGCGTCCCGACCCTCCTGGGCCTCCTCGCTCATGTAGAAGAGCAGGGTGGCGTCGCCGGCCAGTTGCTGGATGCCGGCCATGCCGTCGTCGGCAGCGTTGAGGGACGCCTTGATCAGACGCAGGGCCAGAGGGGAGAGAACCAGCATCTCCCGGCACCACGCCACCGTCTCCTCCTCGAGACGATCCAGGGGGACTACGGCGTTGACGAGGCCCATCTCCAGTGCCTCGGCCGCGCTGTACTGGCGGCAGAGGAACCAGATCTCCCTGGCCTTCTTCTGGCCCACGCTCCGGGCGAGGAGGCCGGCGCCGTAGCCACCGTCGAAGGAGCCGACACGGGGGCCTGTCTGGCCGAACCGGGCGTTGTCGGCGGCGATGGTGAGGTCGCACACCACATGCAGCACGTGGCCACCACCGATGGCGTAGCCGGCCACCATGGCCACCACCGGCTTGGGGCACCGCCGGATCTGGATCTGCACGTCGAGGATGTTGAGCCGGCCGATGCCCTGGCGGGCGACGTCGTCGTCGCCCATGTACCCGTCGTCGCCCCGGACCTTCTGGTCCCCTCCGGAGCAGAAGGCCAGCGGTCCCTCCCCGGTGAGGATGACGACGCCGACGGCCGGATCGTCCTGGGCCAGGCGGAACGCATCTGACAGCTCAGCAACGGTCTGGGGCCGGAAGGCGTTGCGAACCTCGGGCCGGTTGATGGTGATCTTGGCCATCCGCACCGCGCTGGAGGCTCGCCCAGCGGGCTCAGCTTCACCGCCATCGGCGGCCTCGTCGAAGGCGGAGGCCGTCTCGTATCGGATGTCGCCGTAGTCGCCGGCCGGCGCCCAGGCAGGAAGGTCACCCATCGGGCTGGGTACCCTACCGGTGGTGCCCGTTCTGGTCGCCCTCGACGCCGTTCCCGGATCGGCGTTCGTGGACGAACTGCGGCGGATCTGGGACGGCGGCGACGCCGTCCTGCCCGTCGACCCGAGGCTGCCGGCGCCGGCCCGTGCCCGCCTCCTTCAGGCGCTGCGACCGGGCGAGGAAGTCGAAGCCGGCGACGCGCTCGTCGTCGCCACCAGCGGCACCACCGGCGCTCCCCGTGGAGTGGTGCTCACCCATGCCGCCGTGCAGGCCGCCGCCGAAGCCGTCCACAGGCGGCTTTCCGTTGACCCGGCCACTGACCGGTGGCTGGCCTGCCTGCCCCTATCGCACGTGGGCGGCCTGATGGTGGTCGTCCGGTCGGTGCTGACGGGGACACCACTGACCTTCGCCACCGACATCGGCGGTGATGTCGGTGGCGCCACCAGCCCTGCGGAGCCCGCCGCCACTCTCGTCTCGGTGGTGCCCACGCTGCTCGACCGGATGGGCACTGCGGGCTTTCGGGTTGTGCTCCTCGGAGGGGCGGCGGACAGTGGTCTGCGGGCTGGAAACGTGGTGCGCACCTACGGCATGACCGAGACGGCGGGCGGCGTCGTCTACGACGGCGAACCGCTCGACTGCATCGAGGTCCGCGCCGACGCCACCGGCCGGCTCCAGGTACGGGGGCCCACCCTTCTGCGCTCCTACCGGGACGGGACCGACCCGAAGGGCCCCGATGGCTGGTTGTCCACCGGTGACGTCGGCGAGATGGTCGAGGGGCGGCTGGTCGTCCATGGACGGGCCGACGACCTCATCGTCACCGGGGGGGAGAACGTGTGGCCGGGGCCGGTGGAGGAGATCCTGCTGACGCACCCGGCCGTGGCCGACGTGGCCGTGGTCGGGCGGCCCGACGAGGAGTGGGGCGAGCGGGTCGTGGCGGTGGTGGTGCCGCAGGACCCGGTCGCCCCGCCGGCGCTGGCGGGGTTGCGGTCGCTGGTGAAGGAGCGGCAACCGGCCTACACCGCACCTCGTGAGCTCGTGCTGGTGGACGCTCTGCCGCGGACGGCTGGCGGGAAGCTGCGGCGGTCGGCGCTTCGTTCGTTGCTTCCCTGAGTCGGTGCCCACCGTCCCCGGCTGCGAGTACATAGCGGGCCTTTTCCGCCCCCTATGTACTCGCAACAGCCGGGAGCGAACTCGCGTCAGGCGTAGATCCACAGGGGGGTGCCCAGCGGGATCACGTTGTGGTCCCAGATGAAGTTGATGGCGGCGTTGGTGAGGCGCACGCAACCGTGGGAGGCCGGGAAGGGCGGCACGCTGGGCGATCCGTGGATGGCGTAGCCGCCTACGAAGTACTTGGGGCGGAAGAGGGCGCCCAGGGCCGAGATGCGGAGGCCGTCTATCTGGCGGGTGAAGGTGAAGCGGCCCTCGGGGGTGACGGCCACCGCGCCGCTTCCGTAGGGCCGGTTGTTCCCCGTGGAGGTGTTGAAGACCCACTCGACCTGTCCGTCGCGCACGACCATCAGCACCTGGCGGGCCTTGTCGACCTCGACGGTGAGACCGCCGGCACTGTCCCGCGGCACCGGCCGGCCGGCACGCTCCAGCACCTCCATCTCGCCACCGTCCAGCACCCCGTCACGGGGCAGGCCGTGCATCTTCTGGAAGGCGTACACCTGCTGGGTGGTCAACGAGCCGAAGCGGCCATCCACCGGGCCCCAGTAGCCGAGCTCGACCAGGCGGCGCTGCAGGTTCTCCACTCCCGGGCCGACGGCGCCGAGCGTCACCGGCGGCCGGCCGGCTACCAGCCAGAGCCCCTTGTCGGCCGCCCTGGTGACTCCCAGCACCTGACGGCCCGGAGGTACCGATCCGACCAATGACCCCAGGCTCGAAGCGTCCCCGAAGGCGAACAGCCCACCGTCGGAGCCGACCAACCAGTACCCGTTACCGGAGGGTGTGGCCGCCATGGCGACGATGGGGCGGTTGAGGGCGAGGCCGGCGGTGGAGCCGTGGAAGACGGCATCGCCGTAGGCGAAGACACCGCCATCGGCAGCCACCAGCCAGTACCCGAGCCCGGTGGGAGTGGCGGCCATTCCCACGATCGGGCGGCGCAGCGGCAGCCCGCCGGCGGAGCCGAGGAAGGGCGCGCCGCCAAAGGCGAACACCCCGCCATCCCGGGCGACGGTAACGTAGCCGCCGCTCACCGCGGCTCCGCCCACGATGGGCTGGTTGAGCGGCAGCGAACCGGTGGAGCCGGCGAACACGGCGTCGCCGAAGGCGAAGATGCCCCCGTCGGCGGCCACCAGCCAGTAGCCCTTCCCGGTCGGCGTGGCGAGGAGCGACACGATGGGCTGACGCAGCGGCACAGCACCGGTGGAGCCGGCGAAGACTGCGTCGCCGTACGCGAACACCCCGCCGTCGGCCGCCACCAGCCAGTAGCCCAGGCCGGTCGGGGTGGCCGCCATTCCCACGATCGGGCTGCGCAGGGCCGCTCCTTCGGTGGACCCCAGCAGAGGCGCGCCACCGAAGCCGAAGACGGTCCCGTCGCCGGGCGGAGCGCCGCCGACCTGTGCCGACGATGGGCCGGCCCAGGTCGTCCCGACCAGCATCGAGACGACGAGGACGGTAAGGGCTCTGGCGGTGGTCGGTTTCGCTGACAAGAACCGAATGGTGCCATGGAGGGTGCACCAGTGGCGAAAGCCGCCACGGTGGAGCAGAATGTGGCTTCCAAGACCATTTGAGCTGAAGGGGGAACAACATGAGCTTCGTGCAGATCATCGAGTACACGACCTCCCGCGAGGACGAGGTGGAGGCATTGCTGAAGGAGACTCTGGCGGCGACCGAGGGACGGCGCGCCAGTGGCCGCGCCCTGCGTTGCTCCGACCGGGACAAGCCCGACACCTACATCAACATCGTGGAGTTCCCTTCCTACGAAGAGGCCATGAAGAACTCGCAGTTGCCCGAGATACAGGCCATGGCCGAGCGGATGGCCAAGCTGTGCGATGGCCCGCCCATCTTCCGGAACCTCGACATCATCGAGACCGTCGAGAGATGAAGAGGTAAGTCGGCCGCCTTTTTCGCCGATACCTCCACCTGATGCCTTACGCAGCGGAGATCAGCCGCGCCAACCCGACGTGTTTCCTCTTCCTCATCGACCAGTCCGAGTCGATGAAGAACAACATCGGTGGTGGCGACAAGCCCATGCAGAAGGCGGAGGCCGTGGCCGATGCCGTCAACCGCCTCTTGTCGGAGCTGTCCATCAAGTGCGCCAAGGAGGACGGCGTCCGCGACTACTTCCACGTGGGCGTGATCGGCTACGGCGCGGCTGTCGCACCGATCTTCGACGGCAACCTGGCCGGACGCGACCTCGTTCCCCTGAGCGAGGTCGCCGCCAACCCGGCCCGGCTCGAGGAGCGGGCACGGTCGTACCCGCAGGCGCCGGCGGCCGAGCCCTCTGGCGCCCCGGGACGGACCGTCAAGTTCCCGACCTGGTTCTCCCCCGTCGCCTACGGCGACACCCCGATGTGCGGCGCTTTCGCCCGGGCCCGCTCCATCCTCGAGGCCTGGCTGGCCGACCATCCCCGCAGCTTCCCGCCCATCGTGGTCAACATCACCGACGGCGAGTCCACCGACGGTGATGCCGCTCCGGCCGCCCAGGCCCTTCAGGCCCTCACCGGCGCCGACGGCCCCGTGCTGCTGTTCAACCTGCACCTTTCAGCCGACAAGAGCGAGCCGATCATCTTCCCGGTCGGTGACAGCCACCTGCCGGATGATTTCGCCCGCAAGCTGCACCGCATGTCCAGCATGCTCCCTGCGCAGATGCGGGATGCGGCCAACCGTCAGGGGCTCATGCTCGACGAGGGGGCCCGCGGCTTCGCCTTCAACGCCGACATCAGCGCCATCGTGCAGTTCCTCGACGTCGGCACCCAGGTCCTCGAGCTCAGATAGCGAGGAGGAGTGCGCGCCGTAGTCGCCTCCTTCTGGCTCCCCCGCGCCGGCAACCGGATCGAGGAGTACGAGGACGCCTTCTATCCGAGGCGCACCGGTGCCAGGGCAGCCAAGCGGATGCGCTTCGCCGTGGCCGACGGCGCCAGCGAGAGCCTTCTCAGCGGCATGTGGGCCGACCTCCTCGTGCGCACCTGGTGCCGTTCGAAGCGGCTGCGGCCAGGTGAGGTGATCGCCACCGCCATGTCGGGATGGCAGGCGGAGATGCGCTCCTATCTCGAGCGCCGGGATGGCCAGGACCGGCCCATCCAATGGTTCGAGGAGCCCGGCCTGGCCAAGGGTGCCCATGCCACCCTGGTGGGGCTGGAGATGAGCACGGCGACGCCGACCTCGGGTCGGTGGGCGGCGGTGGCGCTTGGTGACTCCTGTGTTTTTCAGGTGCGGGGCACCGAGCTGCTCACGTCGTTCCCGATGAAAGCGGCCACGGACTTCTCCACCAGCCCGAAGCTCGTCCCCTCCCGTCCGCACCTCCTCGGGCGGGCGCTGGCCAACCTCGACCAAGCCGAGGGCGAGTGGCGGTCCGGCGACACCTTCTTCCTGGCCACCGACGCTCTCGCCGCGTGGTTCCTGGCCGAGGCGGAGCAGGGCGCAGCGCCTTGGTCGACGCTGGCTCAGTTCGAGAGTGAGACGCCCGAGCTGTTCGCCGCGTGGGTCGGTGAGCAGCGGGGCCTGAGCCACCTCCGCAACGACGACGTGACGGTGGTGCGGGTGGAGGTGTCAGGCGAATGAGGTTCCCCAGCGCCACCGCGTATATGGAAGCTCTCCAGGACCCGGCCTTCTGCTTCGCCGATCCTGAGCTGGCGGCCGGGTCGGCCGCCCTCACCGCCATCGGTCTGCCCAAGGCCCTCAGCGGCAACGTGGCCACCGTCTTCCGGGTCGACTGCCCCACCGGGCGCAGTTACGCCGTGCGCTGCTTCATCCGGTCGTTCGACGACGAACAGCAGCGCTACAGCGCCATCGGTGCCCATCTCGATCGGCTGGCACCGAGCTGGCGGGTGGGCTTCGAGCTCCAGCCCGAGGGCATCCTCGTGGAGGGTGTGCAGTGGCCGATGCTCAAGATGGAATGGACTTCGGGCGAGTCGCTCACGTCCTATCTCGAAGCCAACCTCTGGAACTCCCCGGCCATCGCCTATATGGCGCAGCGGCTGGCGGAGCTCTCCTGGGAGCTTCGGGAAGCCGGTGTCGCCCACGGCGATCTCCAGCACGGCAACATCCTGGTCTCACCAGGAGGAGCCCTGCGTCTCATCGACTACGACGGCATGTTCGTCCCTGGCCTCGAAGGCATGTCCAGCAACGAGCGCGGCCATCGCAACTATCAGCACCCCGGCCGCACGCAGCGGGATTTTGGTCCTCACCTCGACCACTTCTCCAGCTGGATCATCTACACGTCCCTGGTCGCGGTGGCCACCGACCCTCTCTTGTGGGGGCGCCTCGACGGCGGCGACGAATGCCTTCTCTTCCGGCACGAGGACCTCGAGGATCCGGCCGGCTCCCGGACATTCGCCGCTCTCGCGGCCAGCGGCGACGAAACCCTGGTCTCCCTCGCCAATCTGCTGCGCTCGTTCCTGGACCGTGACATCGCCGCCGTTCCCCCTCTCTCACCGGGCAAGGCGCCCCAGCCCTCCCTTGCCCGGGGCCAGGCCAGCGGTGTCCACCCCGAGGAGCTGGCCGAGAAGCAGGCTCTCTACACCGCCCTTCGGGGCACCGCGCCGGCAGCAGCGCCGGCGGGGCCCGAAGCTCGGGCTTCGGAGGAAGCGGTCCGGGCCCACGAAGAGAGGTCGGCTCCCGCCGCTCATCCCTTCGAGGGAAGACTGACGCTTCCACGTACCGCCCTCCGTGCCGCCCTGGGCCTGGTGGTGCTCATCGTGTTGATCACCGCTGTCGGTGTGGTGCCGCCGGCTCTGGGAGTCCTCGCCCTGCTGCTGGTTGGTGGCGGGGTGCTGGCCATGGGGAACCAGGTTTACAAGGCGTTGCCGGAGGTCGCCGCGGCCCGGGGAGCCGAGGAGGAGCTGGGGCGGCGCCAGGCCGCGGCTTCCGCCGCTCAGCGCGTGGTCGACAATCTCGCCGCGGAGCGGGCCGCGGTGGACTCCGAAGAGGCGAGCGCCCGTGACCGGGCCGCCAGGGAGGCGGAGGAGCTGAAGCGGAAGGAGGGGGCGGAGCTGCGGGCCGTGGAGGACGAGCTGCGAGCGACCCTGTCAGCGCTGACGGCGAAGGAGCAGAGCTCCTACAAGGCCGAACGCGAGGCGTTGG
Source organism: Acidimicrobiales bacterium (assembly GCA_035525365.1). Taxonomy (GTDB): domain Bacteria; phylum Actinomycetota; class Acidimicrobiia; order Acidimicrobiales. The sequence goes on along the minus strand of DATLEK010000030.1, from coordinate 1,327 downwards.
CTACCGCCCTCGTCGACGTGCGCCAAGCCCGGATGGACGAGGAGCTGACCCGGCGGCCTCTCGCCACCGCCTCCGGCCGCGGCGTGAGCGATCAGGTTCTCTACGGCCTGGCCCTGGACGGGATCCGTACCGCCGCGGACTTCGTGGACGTCGAGGTACGCGACAAGGCGGCGGTGGTCATCGCCGCCGACGGGCGTGAGGTGCGGGTGGCCGCCATAGGACCGCGTGAGGCCCAGTCGATCATGGCGTGGCGCCGGAGCATCGAGGACTCCGTCGCCGTGCTGCACCCGAACAAGATCTCCCCGGAGAGGGAGCGGGAGATCCGGGCCCACTTCAACGCCCTCAGGGAGTCCCTCGCCGAACAGGAGGCGCCGGCGCGTGCGGCTGCGAGCGCCGTCGCCGCAGAGGTGGCGGTGAAGTACGTACCGCGGCACGAACAGGTCGGGATCGATCTAAAGGCCCGCGAGGCCGAGGCGGTGCGTCGGCGCATCCAGCTCGACCAGCAGCTGGCCAAGGCCCGAAAGGACGCCGCCGAGGCGCAGTGGCGGGTGCGGTCCTTCGAGCGTGAGGCCGCCGCCTACCGGGAGCTGACCCTCCTGCGCTTCCTTCGCCAGCTCACCTGGGACTAGAGCCGCCCGTACGCTGCCGGGGTGAACCGGTTGGCCGAGGAGACCAGTCCCTACCTGCGCCAGCACGCCGACAACCCGGTGGACTGGTATCCCTGGGGGGAAGAGGCCTTCGAGCGGGCCAGATCCGAGGACAAGCCCATTCTGCTCTCAGTGGGCTACTCGGCCTGCCACTGGTGCCACGTGATGGCCCACGAGTCGTTCGAGGACGAGGCCACCGCGGAGGTGGTGAACGAGCTGTTCGTCAACGTGAAGGTGGATCGCGAGGAGCGGCCCGACGTGGACGCGGTCTACATGGAGGCGGTTCAGGCCCTCAGCGGCTCGGGGGGGTGGCCGATGACGGTGTGGTGCACCCCGGACGGAAGGCCCTTCCTGGCGGGGACGTACTTCCCTAGGCAGCGGGCCCACGGCAGGCCGTCGTTCCTCGACGTCTGCCGGGCGGTGGACCAGGCCTGGCGGGAGAAGCGGCCCGAGATCGAGCAGCAGGCCAACACGCTGCGCGACGCCGTGGTGGAACGTTCCAGCACTCAGCACCTCGCCCTCCGGGTTCCCGAGGGCGGGCGGGAGGGCGCGGCCGTCGTCGAGGCTGCACTGGCTGGCCTGCTCGACAGCTTCGACCCCGAGTGGGGAGGCTTCGGCCGGGCGCCGAAGTTCCCGCAGCCGGTGATGCTCGAACTGGCCCTGCGGGGGGCCGCCGCCGA
>DATLEK010000123.1:0-25262 GCA_035525365.1 Acidimicrobiales bacterium | reverse complement strand
GTGCCCATGGCCGTGAAGTACAGGAACGTCCCCAGGATGAGGACGACGAAGCGGCGGCTGAGCAGGCGGGATTCGTCGAGCACGGCCCGGCGAACCTACCGAACCCTCCGGCTCACCGTGCCCAGCGCTCAGGCCAGGTCGGACCGGTAGACGTTCGTCTCGCGGGCCTGGAAGCCGATGCGCTGGTAGAGCCGGTTGGCCGCCTCGCGGGAGGGGCGGGACGTGAGGTCGACCGTCTTCGATCCCTCGGAACGAGCGAGGTCGAGGGCGAACTGGTTGAGCGCCTCGCCCACGCCCTTGCCCCGGCCGGCCTCGTCGACCACGACGTCCTCGATCCACGCCCGCACCCCGGTGGGGATGCGGAACACCACGAGGGTCAGGCTGCCGATGATGTCGTCGCCGTCGCGGGCCACCAGCACGTGGGTGCCCGGCGCCTCGACCATCTCCCGCAGCTCGGCCTCGACCGGCGGCGCGTTCGACTTCGAGAGCTGCGGGATGAGCCGGGCGAACGCCTCGACCAGGGCCGGCGTGACCTCGCCGACCTCCTCCACCGTGACGGGCATCAGGCCTCCGGGACGGGCTGGGGCGGGGGTGCCCCGACGTAGCGGGCGGACGGGCGGATGATCCGGTTGTCAGCCGCCTGCTCGAGGATGTTCGCGCACCAGCCGATCACGCGGCTCGATGCGAACGTCGGCGTGAACAGCTCCGGCGGCAGGCCGCAGTGGTCCATCACCACGCCGGCGTAGAACTCGACGTTGGCGTAGAGGTTGCGGCCCGGCTTCAGCTCGGCCAGCACCTCGACGACGGTGCGCTCCACCTGCTTGGCGAACTCCACGTTGTCGCCGCCGAGGCGCTCGGCGACCCCCCGCAGCATCACCGATCGGGGATCGTCGGTCTTGTAGACGCGGTGTCCGAAGCCCATGATCCGGGCCCCGCTCTGGACGGCGTGGCGGATCCAACCCTCCGCATTGTCGGGAGTGCCGATGGCGTCGAGCATGTCAAGGGCCCGGCTGGGCGCGCCGCCGTGCAACGGTCCAGACAGGGACCCGAGGGCGGCCACGACGGCGGAGCCGAGATCGGCGCCGGTGGAGGTGACCACCCTGGCCGTGAAGGTCGAGGCGTTGAACCCGTGGTCGATGGTGGAGATCTGGTACTGCTCCACGGCCCGGGCGTAGACCGGGTCAGGAACCTCTCCCGTGAGCATGTACAGGTAGTTGGCCGAGTAGCCCAGCTCAGGATGGGGCTCGATGGGATCGAGGCCCTGCCTTAGGCGGTGGAGGGCCATGATCAGGGCGGGGACGACGGCACACACACGCAGGGCGTCCACCCTCAGGCGGGCGGAGTCGACATCGAGGCTGGGAGGCATGTCGAGGGCCTGGGCCACCGCCGACAAGGCGGTGCGCAGGGCGTCGAGCGGTCCCGGGTTTTTTCCCGACCGGGCGATGACCGGAAGCATGGGCTTCACCGATTCGGGCACGGCCTGGAGGGGCTTCACCTCGTCGAGGAAGTCGCTGCGCTGGGCGGCGGTGGGTAGCTCGCCCTGGAACAACAGGTGCCAGACATCCTCGAGCGAGCGCTTCTCGGCCAGCTCGACGGCGTTGTACTGGCGGTAGTGGTAGAAGCCTTCCAGGCCCCGCACGTCGCCGACGGAGGTCTCGGCCACGACCAGCCCCTCGAGGCCCTTGGGGGCGATGGTCTGGCTGGGGTGCCCCATGGGCTGGATCTGGGCGATGCGCACGAGATCGCGGATCGTGACGATGCCCACGAGGGTCCCGTTCTCCACGACGGGGATGTGGCGGTACCCCTTCTCAGCCAGAGTGGCCCAGGCATCGATGACCTCGACATCGGGCTGCACCGTGTAGGGATCACCGGTCATCCACTCGGTCACCTTCACCGCAGAAGCGTCGGCGCCGGCGGTGGCAGCCAGGCGAATCAGGTCCCGCTCCGTGAGTATGCCCATGGGGCGACCGGCCTCGACGACCACCACGGAACCCACATGGTGTTCCTCCATGCGGGCAGCGGCGACAGCCACGGTTTCCGCTGGCTCGGCGGTGATCACGGGGGTGCTCATTATGTCTGCGACGGTGCGCGTGGCCACTGGCTTGACTCCCACCTGGTTGCCGATGCCCCTCGTCGAGTGTAGTGGGGGCATGCGTACCCGCGGCCTGTCGGTCATGGTCACCGGAGCTTCCTCGGGCATCGGGCGGGAGACCGCTATCGCCCTGGCCCGCCGGGGCGCCCGGGTCTGGGCCGTCGCCCGCAGTGCCGATCTCCTCGACGACCTGGCCTCCGGGCACGAGGGCATCACCGCACTGGTGGCCGACCTCACCGACGACGACGACCGGGCCTCGGTGGTGAAGGCGGCGGGGAAGGTCGACATGCTGGTGAACAACGCCGGCATCGGATGGGTGGGGCCGGTAGCGGAGATGCCGGCGAACCAGGTCCGCCAGCTCTTCGAGCTGAACGTGATCGCCCTGATCGACCTGACGCAACGGGTGCTGCCCGCCATGTTGGAGCGCCGGCGTGGCCACGTGGTCAACGTGGCATCGGTCGCCTCGTGGGTCGCCCTCCCTCCGTTGACGGTGTACTCGGCCACCAAGTTCGCCGTGCAGGGGTTCAGCGACGGCCTGCGCCGCGAACTGGTGGGCCGTGGCGTGTCGGTGGCGACCATCAACCCCGGCCCGGTGGCCACCCGGTTCGGGCCCAGGGCCCAGTCAGAGGACCGGGCCAGCGGTGAGATGGGCAAGGGGGTGATGGCGGGGGTGCCGGCCAGCCTGGTGGCACGGGCGGTGGTGCGCTCGGTACAGATGGCGGGGTGGCCGGGCTACTCATCGATTGCCGTCCCCCGGGTGTTGGGGCTCAGCCGGCTGGGCGCGGTGCCGGGGCTTCGATGGTTCAGCGACGCGGCCGGCGTGGCGTCCCGCCGGCCCGAGCTGTACCGGCGGTTCGGCCAACCCTTGTAGTCGCGGCCATGGCGTAGCTGCTACGGCTGGACCGGCCGCTCACGGCTGAGGTGGCCGCCATGGCGGCTCCTCCGGAACTCGACCTTCTTCCGCGGCGTCGGTGGGGTCGCTGCGGTAGCGGGCGAACTGGGGCAGGAGCCAGGCCGTCACGGCCACGCCGGCCACGCAGGCCAGCCCGCCGGAGACGACCGAGAAGCGTGGGCCGGCCAGTGCGGCCACGGCGCCGGCCTCGGCGTCGCCGAGCCGGGGGCCCCCGGTGACCACGGCGATGTGCACCGCCGACAGGCGGCCGCGGAGGGAGTCCGGCACACTCAGTTGGAGGATGGTGTTGCGGAACACGGCGGAGATGACATCGGCCGCCCCGGCGAGGGCGAGCAGGGCCAGGCCGAGCGGCAGCCAGGAGCTGAGACCGAAGCCGGCGATGGCCAGGCCCCAGATGGTCACCGCCACGAGTACCGCCCGGCCCTGGTGCTCGACCCTCGACACCCATCCGGTGAGGAGCGATCCCACCAGGGCGCCGGCGCCGGGGGCGGCATACAGGAGCCCGACGGCCTGGGCGCCGCCGCCGTAGAGACCTGTCCCGAGCGCCGGGAACAGGGCCCGGGGCATGCCGAACACCATGGCGTCGAGGTCGATGGCGAAGGTCCCCACCAGCACGGGGCGGTGGCGCAAAAAACGGAAGCCCTCGGCGATCGAAGCGGCGCTGGCCGGGGTGCCACCGCCCTCGGGGGGCAGGGGGCGCATCCGGCTCACGGCGATGAACGCGACCACGTACGTGGCCAGGTCGATCCAGTACACGGTGGCCAGCCCGAAGCCGGCGAGGAGCACGCCGGCCACGGCGGGGCCGAGGAGGAAGCCGACCTGGTACTGGACCTGCCACAAGGCATAGGCGGCGGGCAGCGACTGGCGCCGGAGGAGGCCGGGGATGGCGGCGTTGCGGGCCGGTTTGTCTATGCCGGAAAAGCCGGCGGCCACGGCGGGCAGGACGTACAGCGGCCACAGCGCCGGCCGGTCGAGGGTGGCGTTCACCACCAGCCCGGCGGTGACGACGGCGAGGACCACCTGCATCCAGAGCAGGAGGCGCCGGCGGTCGAAGCTGTCGGCCATGGCGCCACCGATGAGAGATCCCACGATGAGCGGCACGAGCTGGGCCAGGCTGACCAGCCCGACCTGGAGCGACGAACCGGTGATCTGGTACACCTGGAAAGGCACGGCCACCACGGTGAGCTGGGTGCCGAAGAACGACACGATCTGGCCGACGAACAGGACCCGGAAGTCCCGCGACTCCCGCAGCGGGGTGGTGTCGATCAGCAGACGTCGGGCTGCTGTCACCCGGAGAGGTTAGGGAGCGGGAGGAAGCTCGCCGGCACGAGCCGGCGCCCGGGAGCCGTGGGGAGCGGCCGGCTGGCACACCGGGCACCACCACACCTGGCGGGCCTCGTCACCGATCATCGCCGCTTCTATGGGTGCCCGGCACCGTGGGCAGGGCCGGCGGTGGCGTCCGTAGACCCGGGGGCGGCCGGCTCCACCACCGAAGTCCCGGCCGAAGCCCTGGCTCGGCTCCAGGTTGGCCCGCATCAGGCGGGCCGCGGCCCGGACCAGCTCGTCCATGTCCTCGTCGCTCAGATCCGAACGCGGAACCCACGGATAAAGGCGCCGGACGAAGAGCGACTCACACCGGTAGATGTTGCCGATGCCGGACACCACCTGCTGGTCGAGCAGGAGCACGCCGATCGGCGTGTCCAGGGAGCGGGTGGAGGCCCGCCGGCGCACCTCGTCGAGGTCCAGAGGGTCCACCAGCACGTCGGGACCGAGCCGGCTGAGCGACGGGTGGCGGTTCTCCTCGCCCGGGGCCAGCAGCTCCACGACCGGCGCCTCGAAGCACACCGCCACCCGGTCGCCGGTCTCGAGGACGAGGCGGGCCTGCCATCCGGGTTTCCGCCACCGCTCCCCCGCCGAGTACACGTGCCACGAGCCCGTCATGCGCATGTGGGTGTGCAGCACCTCACCCGACGACAGGCGGATGAGGAGGTGCTTGGCCCTCGCCTCCACCGCCTCGATGGTCTGGCCCACCAGGCGCTCCGGTGGGACCCGGGCCCGCTGTGACCGGGCACCGGTGATCTCTCGTCCCCCGATCCACTGGCGCAGCGACCGGGCCGCCCGAAAGATCGTGTCGCCCTCAGGCATAGCGGGTGAGGCCCTTGGGGGTGGGGACGAAGCCGGCGCCGAGGAGGGCGGCCTCGAGCTGCGGGTCGGCGTGGCCGACGGTGAGCCGGGCGAAGCGGGCGGCCAGGGCGGCGACGGCGTAGTCCTCCCACGTCCCGTCGTAGGGGCGGAGGGCGACCAGGCGCTTGGCACCGCGCTCGGCGTACAGGCCCGGCGTTCCGTCGACAAGGACGACGTGGGCACCGGCCACCCGCTTCAGCCCGGGGACGGGCCACGGCAGGCAGAGCCCGAAGGGATTGGCGGGATCGGTCGCGGCCAGGACGAGACCGGGCGTTCTCGGTGAGGAAAGCGGCGCCCTGGCACCGCTCTGCTCACCAGGTTGGAGCAGGGGAGACTCGTCCCGGGCCACCCGCAGTCGGTCGACGGCGCCGGGCAAAGCGAATTGGGCACCACCCAGGCCGGCCACGAAATAGCCACGGCGGATCCGCCCGCTCTCCTCCATGGCCCGCAGGACGGGATAGATGCCGGCGAAGCCACCAGGCACCCCCTCCCCCCGCACCGCCTCACGGGTGAGGACCCCGTGGCGTTCCAACAGAACCCCGGCCAGGGCCGCCGCCACTTCGGTGGTGGAGGCGCCGGCTCCGCTGCGGTCGACCAGTGACCAGCGGCCCTGGGCCTTGGGCGGGCCGAGCACACTCAGATGCCCCAGGCGGGGGCGGGGCCGCCGGCCGGCGCCGGCACCGGTGCCGCCTCCCCGCCGGCGCTGGGCGCCGAGCGCCCTTACCGGCGCGAAGGAGTCGTTGGTGACCTCACCGGCCCAGACCAGGTCCCACAGGGACTCCAGGGTGCCGGCGTCCTCGGTACCCGGCCCGGCCAGGTCGCGGAAGAAGCAAGCCCCCCGCCGGGCCAGGACCTCACGGAGCCGGTCGTGCCCTGGTCCCTCAGGACGGTCACCTGCGGGCAGAGCCCGGATCAGCGGGCTTCCCCGGAGCATCAGCACCACCTTGCCGTCGCCACGTCCCAATGGGCCGGCGCCGAGCCACATGATCTCGCCGGCCACGAGGAGCTCGTCCAGGAGCTGGGGCGAGTAGTCCCGTACCCGCACGGCCAGGACCTCGCTCTCGAGCACGCTGGCCGGCACGGCCAGGCCCTGGAGCTGGCTCACCACCTGGAAGGTCCGGTCGAGGCCGCCGCTGTCAATGCCCACGCCCTGCCAGGCGGGCAAAAAACGCACCAGCGTCTCGGCCGCCACCGGCTCGACCTCCCGCCGGAGCACAGCCAGCGACCGCTGGCGCAGCAGCCGCAGGACCTCGCCGTCGCACCACTCCCGCTCGGTCCCCTCCGGGCGGAAGTCGCCTCGGATCACCGTTCCCGCCGTGGCCAGCCGGCCGAGCACCGCCTCCACCAGGTCCACGGGGACGCCGAACCGGTCCCCCGGCTCGGCCGGCGTGAAGGGGCCATGGGCCCGTGCCCAGCGGCGTATGAGCTGGTCGAGGGCGTCGGGCACGGGCTCGAGGAAGGCGTCGGGTACGCCGGGCGGCGGCGAGACCCCGAGTGCGTCCCGGTAGCGGCCGGCGTCCTCGGCGCCGATAAGGCGGGCCTGGCCGGCGATGCGGACCGGGACGGCCCTCCGGTCACGCAGCAGCTCGCCGGCGTAGGAGCGGTCGCACCGCGCGTCCAGCTCGGCTTCGGTGAGATCGCCCAAGCGGCGCAGGAGGTCGGAGGCGGCGTCGGCGGAGCGGGCCCACCGTCGCTCGTCCAGGGCCTGCAGCTCGGCCTCCAGCTCGGCCAGGGCACCAGGATCGATCAGCTCCCGCAGCTCGTCGGAGCCCACCAGTTCGGCCAGCATCCTTCGGTCCAGGGTGAGGGCCTGGGCCCGGCGCTCGGCCAGGGGGGCGTCGCCCTCGTACATGAACGAGGCCACGTAGGAGAAGGCCAGCGAGGAGGCGAACGGGGACGGAAAGCTCGTGTCCACCGACGCCACCCTCACCTTCCGCGAGCGCACGTCGGTCATCAGCGATACGAGGGCGGGCAGGTCGAACACGTCACGCAGGCACTCGCGGTAGGTCTCCAGCAGGATCGGGAACTCGCCGTAGCCCGAGGCCACCTTCAACAGATCCGCCGCTTTCTGGCGTTGCTGCCACAAGGGCGTCCGCGAGCCCGGCCGGCGGCGGGGCAGGAGCAGGGCCCGGGCGGCATTCTCCCGGAAGCGGGAGGCGAACAGCGCCGAGGAACCCACCTGGGCCACGACCAGCTCCTGTACCTCCTCGGGGTCGAGCAGGACCGAGTCGACCGGCGGAGCGTCGTCGGCCTCGGGCAGGCGCACCACGATGCCGTCGTCGGACCAGATGGCCTGGACCTCCACGCCGAAGCGGTCCCGGATGCGGGCCTCTATGGCCAGCGCCCACGGGGCGTGCACCCTCGCCCCGAAGGTCGACAGCACGCACACCCGCCAGTCGCCCAGTTCGTCACGGAAGCGCTCCACCACGAGCTGGCGGTCGGTGGGCAGCGCACCGCCGGTGGCCTCCCGCTCCTCGTCGAGGTAGGCCCTCAGGTTGCGCACGGCCAGCGGGTCGAGCCCGCACTGGTCGGCCAGCCGCTCGTCGGTCCACTGGTCCACCTCCCCGAGGAACGCTCCTATGGCCCGGCCCAGCTCGAAGGGCCGCCCGATCTGGTCGCCGTGCCAGAACGGCATCTTCCCCGGCTGGCCCGGGGCGGGCGTCACCAGGACCCGGTCGCGGGTGATGTCCTCGATGCGCCAGGTGGTGGCGCCGAGCAGGAAGGTCTCTCCGGCCCGGCTCTCGTACACGAACTCCTCGTCCAGCTCGCCCACCCTCGTGCCGTCGGGTCCGGGTGTGTACACACCGAACAGGCCGCGGTCGGGAATGGTGCCACCGCTGGTGACGGCGAGCATCCGGGCACCGGGGCGGGCCCGCACGGTACCGGCCACCCGGTCCCAGACGATGCGGGGCCGCAGCTCGGCGAACTGGTCCGACGGGTAGCGGCCGGCGAGCATGTCGAGCACGCCCTCCAGGGCCTCGCGGGTCAGGCCGGCGAAGGGATGGGCACCGGCGACCATCTCGGCGATGGCGTCGACCGTCAGCTCCTCCACCGCGGCCATGGCCACGATCTGCTGGGCCAGGACGTCAAGGGGGTTCCGGGGCACGACGGTCTCCTCGATGAGCCCCGCCTTCATTCGGGACGACACCACCGACGCCACCACCAGGTCGCCCCTGAACTTGGGGAAGATGCGCCCCTTGGATGGTTGGCCGACTCCGTGACCGGCCCGGCCCACCCGCTGCAGCCCGCTGGCCACCGACGATGGAGCCTCGACCTGGACCACGAGGTCGATGGCGCCCATGTCGATGCCGAGCTCGAGGGAGGAGGTGGCGATCAGCGCCGGCAGCTTCCCCGCCTTGAGGGCGTCCTCGATCTCCAGGCGTTGCTCCCGCGCGATGGAGCCGTGATGGGCCCGCACCAGCTCCTCGCCCGCCAGCTCGTTCAGCCGGGCCGACAGCCGCTCGGCGAGGCGACGGGAGTTGACGAACACGAGCGTCGAGGTGTGGGCCCGGATGAGGTCGAGCAGGACGGGGTGGATCGAAGGCCATATCGAGGCGCGGACCTCGGGGTCCCCCGCCGCCGGCCCCGACATGGCCGTCGGCTTGCCCAGCTCGGCCATGTCCTCGACAGGCACGACGATGCGCAGGTCCAAAGCCTTCCGGGTGCCGGCGTCGACGACGGTGACGGGGCGGAACTGGCCGGTGGCGACATCGCGGCCGCCGAGGAACCGGGCCAGCTCCTCGAGGGGGCGCTGGGTTGCCGACAGCCCGATGCGCTGCGGCGAGGGACGACCTGACTGCCTGACCAGGCGCTCCAGGCGCTCCAGCGACAGAGCGAGGTGCGTCCCCCGCTTGGTGGCCGCCACCGCGTGCACCTCGTCGACGATGACCAGCTCCACCGAGGCCAGCACCGAGCGGGCCGCCGAAGTGAGCATCAGATAGAGCGACTCCGGCGTGGTGATCAGGATGTCGGGCGGGTGGCGGGCGATGTCCCGCCGGTCGCGGACGGGGGTGTCCCCGGTACGGGTCGCCACCTTCACCGGTGTCGGCTGCCAGCCCACCCGCTCCGCCGCGAGCGAGATGCCGGCCAGCGGCGCCCGCAGGTTGCGCTCCACGTCGTAGGTCAGGGCCTTGAGAGGCGACACGTACAGCACCCGGCACCGTGCCGCCTCGTCGGCAGGGGCGGGCGAGGTGAGGAGGCGGTCGAGGGCCCACAGGAAGGCGGCGAGGGTCTTGCCGGACCCCGTGGGCGCCAGCACCAGTGCCGATCGGCCCTCGCTGATGGCCTCCCATCCCTGCTCCTGGGCCGGCGTCGGCGCCTCGAAGGTCGAGCGGAACCAGGCCCCGGTGACGGGGGAGAACCGATCCAGAGCGGCCACCTCCCAAGGGTACGACGGCACCGGTGCCGGGTAGCTTCGGGGGATGGAGTCGGTGCGGTGGGACGATCAGCCCGGGATGGGCCCGGCGGTGCTGATCGCCGCCTTCGAGGGCTGGAACGACGCCGGCGACGCCGCTTCCGTCGCCGCCCGGTTCCTGGCCGCGTCCTGGGACGCCCACCGCTTCGGCACCATCGACCCCGAGGAGTTCTACGACTTCACCTCCACCCGTCCTCAGGTCAAGTTGCGGGAGGGCGTCACCCGGGAGGTCGTGTGGCCCGAAGGGGAATTGTGGGTGGCCAAGCCGCCGGACTCGCCCCGGCCGGTTATCTTCGTCCACGCGGTGGAGCCACAGCTGCGCTGGCGCACCTACACCGAGGCACTGGTGGAGGTGGCCGAAGCGTTCGAGGTGGAGATGGCGGTCACGCTGGGCGCCCTGCTGGCCGACGTCCCCCACACCCACCCCGTGCGGGTCACGGGCACCGCTGCCGACGCAGACCTCGTGGCCCGGCTCGGCCTTCAGCACTCCCGCTATGAGGGCCCTACCGGGATCGTCGGTGTCCTGCAGGACGCCTTCGGCCGAGCCGGCATTCCGTCCGCCTCGCTGTGGGCCACCGTCCCCCACTACCTGTCGGCCACCCCCTCGCCACGGGCGGCGCTGGCCCTCGTGGACCGGGTGGGCGAGCTGTTCGACACTCCCACCATCACCCTGGAGCTGGAGGTCGCCGCCGCCGCCTACGACCGCCAGGTCGACGAGGTGGTCGAGGACGACGACGACCTGGCCGCCTACGTCCGCCAGCTCGAGGACAGCGCCGCCGACCAGGACCGGCTGGTCGACAGCGAGGGAGGCGCCGGCCAGCTGGCGTGGCCGCCGCCCACCGGGAACCTGGCCGCCGAAGCCGAGCGCTTCCTCCGCGAGCAGCCGCCGGACTGATCAGGCCGGCGGCGCCCCCCCTCCTGTCAACGTTGCGAGTACATCGCGTGCCTTTTTCGCCCGCTATGTACTCGCAACAGATGGGGATGCGATGGGCTCAGGGGCGGACGCCGTAGCCGGCGAGGACGTCGGCGGCGTTGGGAAAGACGGCGCGGGCGGCCTCCACCAGGTCGGCGGGGCGGGCGACCCTGTAGGCATTGCGGGCCACGTAGACCCGCAGGGCGCAGTCGACCAGGTCGGGGGCGCCGAGGGCGGCCACCGCCTGAGCCCCCTGCACGTAGACGCTGCGGTAGTAGACGGATCGGCGTGACTCCCAGAACGTCATCGGCTCACCGACGCGGTTCCGGCCGGCGGCGGGGATGGAGCGGGACCTGAACGAGGCGAGGGTGTTCTCGAGGCGGGCCTCGGCGTAGCTGGCCAGGCCTTCGTCCAACCACGGGTCGCGGCCCTGGTTGCTGCCCACCAGCCCGTAGAACCACATGTGGGCCACCTCGTGGGGTGTCGTCCGGCTGATGGTTCCGGGCCCCTGGAAGACGTGCATGGGGTACTCGATCCCGCCACTTAGGGCCAGCGTGATCGTCAGGCTGTACGACGGCCACGGGTACGGGCCGTAGCGGCGGCCCAAATCCTCGAGCGACCGCGTTACCCGGGAGAGGTAGGCGCCCGGGGACTCGGCGATCCCCGCCTGCACACCCACAGTGACCTGTACGGGCTGGGGAGCATTGACCGTCGCCGTGGCCGTGGTGAAGCGACCGACGGAGATGGCGAAGTCCGGGACCGCGGTCGCCGTCCAACGCCCGCCGCCCGACGACGTTCCCGTGGCCAGCACGTCGAGGCCGGCGGGGACGGTGATAGTGGTGTCGAAGTCGGCGGTGATGGCCGAGGATGCTTCGGCGAACCCCCCGGTGGCTGGCTCGACAGCCCAGCCCGAGCCCGGTTCCCACGCCAGGATGGGGAAGAACGAGCCGAGGCGGATGGCGTCGCCACTGCGGGAGATGCGGTCCTCGGCCGCGCCGGGCAGGGTGAGGCGCCACGGGACGGTGATCTCGATCGCCTGGCCGGCGCTGAGGGCGCCCGGGCGGGCCACCAGCATGGTCGGTGACTCCATCACCGCGTCCACGGCCCGACCGCCTACCGCTACCCCACCCACGTCGAGACGGGCCCCGGCGCCGGCGGTCCGCGGTGAGTTGGCCCAGAGACGGAACACCAGACGATCAGTGGGAAGGTCGGGAGTGAAGCGCACGGCGACCTCGCCCTCCACCACGTTTTCGGCCGGCTTCACGTCGACCTTCAACCGGTAGCGGGGTCGGTCCGAGCGGGGGGCAGCGCGGGGCGGAATGGCCGGGCAGCCAGCAGCTGCGCGCGCCGGAGGGGCGGGGGGCGGAGTCGTGATCGGTGCGCCACTTGCCGTGGTGGCCGGTGCCACGGTGGTTACCGGGGCCGGCGGAGGAGCGGCCGTGGTGGCCGGGACACTGGTAGTTGACGTAGTGGGGGCGGCAGAGGAGCGGCGTTTGCCGGCGTCGTCGTCAGCGCAGGCGCCGGCAAAGAGCGCGGCGACAGCAAGGGCGGCGAGAGCTCGGGCGAGGCCAGGGCTGTTCGAGTGACAGCGGTTGCGGGCCAGGCTGGCGAGGCTGCGGGCAGGACCGCGGCGGTACGACATCAGGTGATCATGATGCAGGACGGGCCCAGCTCGGTTGTCGGTCAGGCGGGCTCGGGTTCGGGCTCGGCTGACTCGCGCCACGGGGGCTGGCGGGGCATGTCGAACAGCACGTCCATGGGCTCGCCCCGGATGGCGGCGAACGCCGCCGGCGCCCAGTGTTCGGCTCCCACCACCGGGGTGGGCAGCCCGTCCTCCGGGAACCAGCCGAGGTCGGCACATTCAAGAGGGTGCGGCTTCAGCTCGCCGCCGGTCTGGCGGCAGTGGAACACCAGTGAGTACAGGGGGATGGAGGTGAAGCCCCGGCGGAGGCCGTCGAGCACGGCGATGAGGCGTACGGGCTCCACCGAGATGCCGGTCTCCTCCCACACCTCCTTGACGACCACCTCGGACGCTGAGTAACCCACGTCGGCCCAGCCGGTGGGATAGAGCCAGACACCCGAGTCGCTGCGCTGCACGAGGAGTATGTCGCCGGCGTCGTTGCCCACCACCGCACCCACGGCGATCTTGGGGGTGACGTAGCCGGGGATGCCCTCACCAACCTCCTTGAGCCACTCCTCGACGAGCACCTCGCTCTCCATCTCGTGGCCGGCGGCGACACGGATGTCGGCCGCCACCTTCATGATCTCCTCGAAGCGCTCACGCTCGTAGAGGTTCTCGGTGAAACCGAGGGCGGTGCGGGCGATGCCGGAGAGCGCCCCGCTCCAGCGCAGCAGGTCCTGGGCCGTCACCGCCCTCGCCATTTCTTCAGCCGCCACGATCGACACGGTAAGCGACGCGTGCCGAGGTGGTGGACGAAGTCCTCAGCGGGCCCTCGTCAGCTCGGCCAGGACGGCCTTTTCGATTTCGGTCAGGTGCTCGGCATCGAGGACCTTGGCGCCCGCCGCATCGGTCACGTAGAAGGCGTCGACGACCTCGTGGCCCAGAGTGGAGACCTTGGCCGAACGCACATCGAGATCGCAGTCGGCCAGGGCGCGGGTGATTCGGTAGAGAACGCCGATGCTGTCGGGCGCCCGTACCTCCACGACCGTGGCCGCCGCCGACGCTCCGTTGTCGAAAAGGACCCTCGCCTCGGGCGGGCGGGAGGCGGTGGGGCGGGCGCGGCCGGCATAGGCGCGCACCCGATCGGCCAGACGAGCCTCCAGCGAGAGCCGCCCTGTCAGTGCCCGCTCCACATCCGCTCGCAGGCGCGACCAGTTCGGTGCCTTGTCAAACGCCGGCTCCACCTCGAACACCTCCACCGCCATGGAGCCTTCGCTGGCGGCGGCGGCCGAGCGCACATCGAGCCCGTGCAGAGCGAGGGTGCCGGCCACGCGGCAGAACAGCCCGGGCCGGTCTGGTGCGACCACGGTGACCCTGTTGCCCACCACCGCCACCTCGACCACACCGCGTGCCATCACCTCCAGGTGCCCGGGAGCCGGCAGCGCCGGTGTCTCCGGGGCCCGATGTCCCTCGAGCCAGCGGGCGGTGCGGGCGACCAGGTCGTCCACCAGGCCGGCCTTCCACGGCCCCCACGCCGAGGGCCCGGTGGCCAGGCCGTCGGCCTCGGTGAGGGCGGCCAGCAGCTCCAGGGTGTCGCGGTCGCCCACTGCTCCGGCCACCGCTTCGATGGTGGCGGGGTCGTCCAGATCCCGCCGCGTGGCGATGTCGGGCAGGAGCAGGTGAAGCCGGACCAGGTTGACCAGCACCTCCACGTCCGCCGGTGGGAAGCCGAGCCGGGTGGCGATCCGCGCCATCATCTCGACCCCCACCTCGGTGTGGTCGCCCGGGTAGCCCTTCCCGATGTCATGGAGCAGCGCCCCGACGAGCAACAGGTCCGGACGGGCGACCCGGCGGGTGAGGCCGGCGGCGTTGGCCGCGGCCTCACAGAGGTGACGGTCGACGGTGAACCGGTGGTAGGCGTTGCGCTGCGGGCGGCTGCGCACCGCCTCCCACTCAGGCAGGATCCTCGCCAGCAGGCCACGCTGGTCGAGGGCCTCGAGAACGGGAATGGCAGCCCGGCCGGTGCCCAGCAGGGCGACCAGGGCATCGCGGGCGCTCGCCGGCCAAGGGTCAGGAAGCGCGGGGCCCTCGGCGGCCAGGCGGTCGAGCGCGCTGCGGGCGAGCCACGTACCCAGTTCACCGGCGGCGGCGGCGGCACGGAGCACGAGCACCGGATCACCGGCCGGGTGGGCGGTCGGCGCCAGCGCCACCTCGCCGTCGCTCAGAATGAGGCCGGCGGCAAGCGGACGGTCGCCATCAGCGGACCGGCTGCGTCGCCCGGCCAGTGACGATCGCACCCGGCGCCAGGCACCGTCGCTGCACCAGGCGATCGACCGGGCCGCGGCGGAGACGGCGGCCATGAGCTGGTCGGCGTCGCCGTAGCCCAGCACGGCGGCCACCCGATCCTGCTCCTGGAGCAGGAGGCGGTCCGACGCCTTCCCCGTGGCCCGGTGCAGTTCCACCCGCACGCCGAGGAGGGTGTCGTGGCCGTGGGCAAGGGTCGCGTTTCGGTCCTCGACCACTTCGGTGGCCAGTGCCGCGGCCTGCAGAGCGTGGATGTCCCGCAGGCCGCCGCGGCCCTCCTTGAGCTCGGGCTCGAGAAGAAAGGCGACCTCGCCGAACTGGGCGTGGCGGGCCTCCACGGCGTCGGCCAGCTCCGGGAGCCACCGCCGGGCGTTCTTGCGCCACTGTTCGAGGGCACCGGCGGCCAACGCCGCTGCCAGCTCCGGATCGCCGGCCACCAACCGGGTGTCAAGGAGGCCCAGAAGAACCTTCAGGTCCGACCCGGCGACCGACAGCGCCTCCTTGACCGTACGGACGCTGTGATCCAGGCCCACCCCCGCGTCCCAGATCGGGTACCAGAGGCGCTCGGCAACCTGCCGGATCCCCTTGCGACCGCTGTGCACGAGGACGACGTCGAGGTCGCTTCCCGGGCACAGCTCCCGCCGGCCGTACCCGCCGACGGCGACCACGGCCACGCCGGGCTCCTCGCCGAGGATGTCGGTGAGCCACTCATCGGCCAGCTCCGTGTACGCGCGGCAGAAGTCCCGCCCGACCGGGCCGCCGCCGGCGACCAGCTGCGCCCGCTCAGAGAGCGTCGGAGCCCATCTCCCCGGTGCGTATCCGGGTCACGCTGTCCACATCGGACACCCAGATCTTGCCGTCGCCGATCTTGTCCGTCCGGGCCGCGGCGGAGATGGCTTCGACCACCCGGGCGGCGTCGACATCATCGGCGAGTACCTCGATTCGTACCTTGGGGACGAAATCGACCGTGTACTCCGCGCCCCGGTAGACCTCGGTGTGGCCGCGCTGGCGACCGAAGCCCTGGACCTCGGAGACCGTCATCCCCTGAATGTCCATGGCCTTGAGGGCATCCTTCACGTCCTCGAGCTTGAACGGCTTGATGATGGCGGTGACGAGCTTCATCCGATCCTCCCCATGGAGCCGAAGTCGCCCAGGTTGTAGGCGGTCTCGGCATGCTGTGTGGTGTCCAGGCCCGTCATCTCCTCATCCTCCTTGACACGGAGCCCGATCAAGGCGTCCACCACCTTGGCGATGACGAAGGAGAGCACGCCCGAGAAGGCGATGGTGGCGCCCACGGCGACGAGCTGGTCGCTCAGGAGGTCAGCGCCGCCGCCGAAGAACACCCCGTCGAAGCCGAGGGCGTTGACCTTGGTGTCGGCGAAGAAGCCGAGCAGGAGTGATCCTGCGATTCCGCCGACCAGGTGGACGCCGATGACGTCGAGGCTGTCGTCGTAGCCGAACTTGTACTTGAGCTGGATGGCGAGGAAGCACACGACGCCGGCCACGAACCCGATGACGAGCGGGGCCATGCCGCCGACGAAACCGGCGCAGGGGGTGATGGCCACCAGGCCGGCGACGGCCCCGGAGGCGCCGCCGAGGGTGGTGGCCTTCCCGTCCTTGAGCTTCTCCACGATGAGCCATCCGAGCATGGCCGCGGCGGCGGCCAGGTGGGTGTTCACCAGCGCCTGGGCGGCGAGCCCGTTGGCACCCAGAGCGGAGCCGGCGTTGAAGCCGATCCAGCCGAACCAGAGGATCCCGGTGCCCAGGAGCGTGAGGGGTAGGGAGTGCGGGGGCATGGCCTCCCGTGGCCAACCCTTGCGCTTCCCGAGCACGAGGATCACGGCGAGGGCGGCGATGCCGGCGTTGATGTGGACGACGGTGCCACCGGCGAAGTCGAGGGCGCCCCGCTTGAACAGCCACCCCGTCGGGCTGAACACCCAGTGGGCGACGGGTGAGTACACCAGCACCAGCCACAGGCCGAGGAAAGCGGCCCAGCCGGCGAACTTCATGCGGTCGGCGGTAGCGCCGGTGATGAGGGCGGGTGTGATCACCGCGAACATCATCTGGTACCCGGCGAAGGCGATGGGAGGAATGGTGAGGGCCAGGTCCACGTCGCCGGTCTTGACGTATCCGGGAAGGGTGAGGGCGGCGTCGCCCAGGCCCTTCAGGCCGGCGAAGTCGAAGTTGCCTATGAAGCCACCTCCATCACCGAAGGCGAGGCTGAATCCCACCGTCGCCCACAGCACGCTCACGAGCCCCAACGAGAAGAAGTTCTGCATCAGCATCCCGAGCACGTTCTTCGAGCGCACCATGCCGGCGTAGAAGAAGGCGAGGCCGGGGGTCATGAAAAGCACGAGCGCCGCTGAGGTCAGCACCCATGCCGTGTTGCCGCTGTCGATCTCCATGGGTGGTCAGCATGGCGAAAGGCTGTTTCCGGCAAATGACTCAATTGTTTCCGGCTGGTGAACAGCCGCCGCTGGCGTACCATTGAGGAGTGGGGGTGAGGGCCGATTGTCGGCACTACGTGGAGCGCACCACCGCCGGCGGCGAGAAGATCCAGCGCTGCCGCTTGGACGTCTCCGAGCTGGATCCCTTCGCCTGTCCCGAAGGATGCCTCTTCTTCGAGTCCCGCACCATCGCCGACGCCGGGTGGACCGTCGATCCCCGCCGGCGGGAAGGCGGTACCTCCTCCTAGCTCACGCCAGGAGCTCGGAAAGGTCGGCGAAGAACTTCGAGCGGGGGAGGACCTGGTCGCAGCCGGCGGCGGTGGCGGCGGCCAGCAGATCCCGGTCCACGTGGCTGCCGAAGCCGATGGTCCGTACGCCGCTCAGCTCTGACAGGGCCTCCAGCGCTCCCGCTCGCGACAGGTCGACGATGACGAGGTCGGCATCGGCTGTCGCCGCGGCCAACTCCGCCGGCGTGCGCACGAAGGTCGCACCCGGCGCCGTCGCCGCCACCTTCGAGCGGTCCATGAGATCCGGAACGTAGGCGACGATCCTGGTCATGGGCGTGCCGCGCGATCTGGTGCGGTATGCGCACCGGATCGCGCGGAAAGCGGGAAACGGCACCCGCTCAGCGGCGGAGGGCCGGGGGGACCTCGTCGACCTGACAGGTGAGGCGGATGGTGTCGCCTCTGATCTCGGCGTTGGCCGCCGTGCAGTTGACCAGACCGTTGCGGGCGATGGGCACACGGAAGGTGCGCAAACCGGCCACCTCCAGCACGAGGGCACCGGCGTCCATGGCGGCGCGGGCGGCCACCGTCCGGCCGGCGACGGTGAGGCGGACCTCGTCGCCGGCGATCTGCACCGGGAGCTTCAGCACCCGACCGAGGCCGGCGGCGTCCAACTCGACGGTGATGGTGCCGGCGTCGATCCCCCGGAGCCTGACCTTGCCGGAGAACAGAGCGTCCCGCTCCAGCTGGACTCCCTGCATGTCCACGGCCACCGAGGCCGAGAGCAGGTCGCTCAGGGCGGTCTTCTCGGCCCGGACCTCGACAGTAGGCACCGAACCGGACACGAGCAGGCGGCCGAGGAACGGGAACGACGAGATCCTCGCGCTCACCGAGGCGGCGCCGCGCGCCTCCGCCCTCGCCTTCTCCTCGAGCTTGTTCTCGGCGAACACCCGCGCCCCCTGGTCGACGACACCCAGCACGGTCAACAAGACGCTGATGGCGATGAGCTTGCGCACGGGCGAGCTCCCTAGCCCTCGACCACATCGCCCAGGAGGTCGACCTCGACACCGAGCTCGCGCATCCACACGATGGCCGACTCGATGCCGGCGTGGTCACCGCCGAGCTCGCACACGATCCAGCCGTAGGAGTCCTCCACCTTGGCCCGGCGGATGTTGGGCATGACATCGAACTCCTTGACCATCCGGGCGATCACCGGCTCCTTGATGAGGTGCTCGGGAAAGGTGAGCCGCACCCGAACCGCACTCACCGTCCCAACCCCCCGTTCAGGTTCCCTGAGCGAAAACCTTCCAGGTCGAGGGTGACGTAGGTGTACCCGGCGGCCTTCACAGCGGTGACGATTTCCTCACGGGCCTCGAAGGCACGGGCCATCTCGGGCCGGTCGATCTCGATGCGGGCCAGGTCGCCGTAGTGGCGGACGCGGAGCTGGCGGAACCCGAGGGTTCGCAGCGCCGACTCGGCCTTGGCCACGGACTCCAGCACGCCGAGGCTCACGGGCGTGCCATAGGGAACCCGTGACGCCAGGCAGGCGGCGGCCGGCTTGTCCCAGGTGCGCAGCCCGAGCCGCTGCGACCAGGACCTGACATCACTCTTGGTAAAGCCGGCGTCCAGCAACGGAAAGGCAGCGCCAGCCTCGGCCGCGGCGATCTGGCCCGGCCGGTGGTCACCGAGGTCGTCGAGGTTGACGCCGAGCACCACGGTGGCGCCGGCAACTCCGGCCATCGGTGCCACCGCCGACATCAGCTCGGCCTTGCACCAGTAGCACCGGGATCCGTCGTTGGCCGCGTAGTCGGGGTTGGCCAGCTCCCCGGTGAGCACCGGGGTCCACTGAAGGCCCCACTCCCCGGCCAGGGCTGCGCAGTCGGCCTCCTCCTCGGGGGCCAGCGATGGTGAGACGGCGGTGACGGCGTGAGCGCCGCCGGCGCCGAGAGTGTCGTGGGCCACCCACGCCAGGAAGGCCGAGTCGGCACCTCCGCTGAAGGCCACCACCACCGGGGACAGCTCCCGCAACCGCTCCCGCAGGACATCGAGGGACGCCTGTTGCGGTGCAGAACCAGAACCAAAATTGGGCCCCGCGTTCTGCGTGGCGTCGGCGGGCGGTGAAGGCGGGGCGGCGGCGGCGGAGATGACGGTCACGCCAGGCCGGCGCCGGCCATGACGGCCTCGACCGGCGCCACCATGCCGGTGAAGAAGGGGCCGAACTCGGCGTAGCGGGCGGAAGCCTCGTCGAAGCGCATGGTGTACACGACATCCTTCAGGTCGTCGGGGTGGACGGCGAACAAGGTGACACCCCACTCGTAGTCATCCACTCCGGTGGACCCGGTGATGAGCTGGAGAACCCGGCCGCGGAAGTTCCGGCCCGACTTGCCGTGACCCCGCATGTGGGCCTCCCGCTCCTCGTAGGAGAGCAGGTACCAGTTCTCGCCGCTGCCGGGCGCCCGGCGCTTCGACATCGGGTAGAAGCAGAAGGCGTTCATGCCCTGGGGGGGCAGCTGGGGGTGCAGGCGTGACTCCAGCATCTCCGCCGGCAGCCCCTTGGCGTACTCCGACACCTCGGTAAGGGACACGTAGGACCACACCATCTCTACGCCGGCCGCCTGGAGGTCGCTCTGCAGGGCCCGCAGGCGCCACAGGTCCGGCCCGAGAGCCAGGAACCCGAAGTCGGCCTTGTGTCCCAGCACGGCGAAGGAGACGACCTGCAAGCCGTCGCCCTCGGCCCCCTTGACGGCGGCGACGACAGCCTGGGCGTCGGCGCCGGCACGCGCCCGGCAGAACAAGTGGAGTACGGCCCATCCCTCGGAGGGCGAAAGCGACTCAGTCATCAGCGGCATCGTGGGCGCTGGTTACGAGCTGAGGCTGCCGGGGGACGACGAACCGCGGGAGGGGCACGTCGACCTTGCCGTGGGCACCGTGGGCGGCCAGGGCCATGGCGTGGTAGCGCTCGGCCACCTCCCGGAACTCCTCGGTGTGGTACGGCCGGCCGTCTATGAGCGGTCCTTCTGTGCCCTCCACGATGGCGATGACGTCGTCGCCGGTGAGGGTCTTGTTCGTCTCGAGGGCGTGGGCCACAGCCAGCACCAGGTGGCGGTTCTCCTCGAGGAGCTTGTGGGTCCGCTCCAGGAGCTCGGCCAGCTTCTCCTCGATGCGCTCGCCGAGCCCTGTCTCCAGCAGCTCCTTCTCCTTGCCGTCCTTGCCCTTGGGCCCGCCGGGACGGCCGCCGCCGCCGATGCCCACCTCGTGGGTGACACCGTGGGACGCCACTGAGCTACCCATGCCCCAGTAGCCCTCCATGAGGGTGGCGACGGTGGTGGCGCTCTCGAGGTCCCCCGAGACGCCGGAGGAGTTGTCTCCCTCGAAGAAGAGGCGCTCGCCCGCCAGCGACGCCAGGCTGACCATGATGTCGGCCTCGTACTCCGAGCGCCACCGGGTGAACTGGTCCTCCGGGGGGATGGACGCCACCATGCCCAGGTAGGTGCCGCCCTTCTCGATGGTGGCGATGTCGATGGTGAGGTGGCGGCGCACCTTGGCCGCGGTGACGGCGTGGCAGGCCTCGTGGACGGCCACGGCGTGGCGCTCCCGCTCGATGTACTCGACATCCTCGGGAGGACCGAGGTCCTTGAGCTGCTTGGCCCGCATCATGTCCCGCCAGGTGATCACCTCCCGGCCGTTGCGGATGGCCTGGATGAGGGCCTCGTTCACCACGTCCTTGATGGTGGCTCCGGTGGCGTAGGGCGTGATGGTGGCCAGCTTGTCGATCTGCTCGGCCGTGAGCTGGTGGCGCACCTTCGAGAGATAGCCCTCGTAGGTCTTGACCCGGCCCGGCTTGGATGGGTAGCCCACCTTGTAGATACGGTCGATGCGACCCGGGCGTAGCAGCGCCTCGTCCAGCGCCTGGGGCATGTTGGTGGCCATCATCACGAGGATGCGGTACTTGGGCGGTGGCTTGGGCCGCATGCCCAGCGCCCGGCGCACGACGCGGTTCATGAAGCCCCGCGGCTTCTTCAGCCCGGAAAGCTCGGTGAGCAGCGCCTGGAGCATGCCCCCACCGCCGGCGCCACCCATCATGAAGAACCCGTCCCGCACCCGGCGGGCCGGTTCGGGACCGGCGGAGGGCGATGCGTGCGCAGCGGCCAGCAGGGTGCGAGCGGTGCTGGGGTCCAGATAGGACATCCCGTTGCACGGGGGGTTGCTCGACCACGCGGTGGCGCCGGTGGGGGCGGGAACCGGGCCCCGGCCGCCCATGCTGCGGCTCCCAAGGGAGTCGGCCTCGTCGAAGAACACGATGACCCCGCCGTAGCGCACGGAGAGCTTGCGCAGCTTGCGGAACACACCCTTGACGGCCAGGGCGCCGAAACCGAAGGATGTCATGCCGCCGGGGTCGACGAAGACGTAGGGCTTGCCCGTCTCGCCGGCCACGGCCTCGGCCATGAGCGTCTTGCCTGTTCCCGGTGGGCCCCAGAGCAGGATGCCGGCGGGAACGTGGCCGCCCTTGGCCTCGATCTGGTCGGGGTTCTCGAGGAAGAGGATGTTCTCCTTGACCCGCTCGAGGACGTTGTCCTGGCCCCACACGTCGGTGAAGCGGGTCTTGATGTCGTCGGGGAAGTAGATGTCGATCCCCTGGCGGGCCGCGTACCAGGCCATCCCGACGAACTGGATGATGATGACGAAGAACAGCAGCCCGAACTGGAACACCATGGGCAGGGCACCCACGAGCTTGGCCGGCGCCTGGAAGATGGCCAGGACGGGCGAGGTGTCGAAGAGCTTGCCCAGGGCGAAGCCCACGGCGACGAGGGTGATGGTCCACCGCACCACCCGGGCCAGGCGGAACCGGGTCCACGAACTCATGCGCTCGGTGCGCTGGTCCAGCCCTCCGAAGACGCGGACTGTCCAGAAGCGGTGCCAGCCGGCAGACCGCTCACTGATGAAGTAGTGGACCTGGCGCAGGACCTCGACGACGGCCAGCGCCAGCAGCCAGGCCCCGTCCCTCAGCTGCTCGCGGAAGGCATCCCGGAAGGGCAGGATCGGGTTGTCGGCCATGGCCGTCCAGACCAGCATCGACCACAGCGCGAGAAGGAGCACGAGCACCTTGATCCGGTCCCACGTCCCACTCGGCTTGCGGGTGGCGCGGTCCTCGTCGCGCTCACGACTGCGGTACTCGGTGGGCGGCGTTGGGCCCAGCTCGTCGTCGCGGACCAAGGTGCCCGCCGGGTCTCCGTTGCTCGCCAAGTTCAACGCTCCTTCACGGTCCATGAGCTCATGACCTTCTCGATGACACCCTCGTGCTCCTGGTAGCAGTCGAGGTTGCAGGTGATGGCCAGGACGTGCGCCCGGCTCACTCTCCTGTCCACCAGGGCGATCTGGCGCCATTTGATCATCCCGCCCTCCTTCGTCCTCAGGTTCAGGAGGAACTCGCTGCCGTGGAGGCCGTCTCTGTCGACCTCACGGGTGCCGAGGATCTCCACGTCACCGGTCTGGGCCGCCTCAGCCGACAGCGGGTCGAAAGGCAGCAGAAGGGCCCTCAGGCTGGACTGGGAGAAGGTATCGCGTTCGGTCGGTGTGAGGCTGCGGACCTGGACCAGCCCGGTGGGATGGTTGCCGGCCGACAGGACATTCTTGACCGAAGGCTTCGGCGAGGCGTCGAAACCGACGGACCAGCTCGCCTCCTTGAAGCTGGCCTTGGCCTCTTCGGAATCGTCGCTGTTCTGCAGGACCTGGTTTTCGTCGAAGATCTTCCAGTCGTTCGGCACACGGAAGAAGGTCCCCTGCGAGGAGTTCTTGACGTACCGGTAGTCCGATGATCCACAGGCGGCGAGAGCGAGAGCGGCGGCCATGGCGGAAGCAGCGATCGACGACACCACGCGGAGGGCGCGAGGGCCGATCGTCACCTGTCCAGGGTACCTGTGGCTGCTCACCAACGGTTCCCGGCTTTCCACCGGAGCGTCCCGTCGATGAGAATGCGCTGGTGCGGCGGCTTCTCCTCCCCGTGGTCGCCACCGTCGCCCTCGTGTTCCCGGTGCCCGCCGGCGGTGCCGCCCGGCCGGTTCCGGTAGCCGTGCTCGATGGCCGCGGCTTCGGCCACGGAGTGGGGATGGCCCAGGACGGTGCCTACTGGATGGGCCGGGGCGGGTCGAGCACCACGCAGATCCTGAACCAGTTCTATCCCGGCACCAAGATGGGCAGGTCCGGCGGCGAGGTGCGGGTGGGCGTCCTGACCTCGGCCAACCGCGAGGTGGTCGTCGGCTTCCCGGCCGGCGGCGAGATCCGCGACGTTCGCCAAGGTGGTCAGTCCCCCGGGTTCCCTGTCCGTCTCGGTGCCGGCAGCCAGGCCCGCCTCCGCTTCGACGGCCGGGCCTACAGCGTGGAAATCCTGGGCGGCGGCCGGCGGCCGTCGCTCTCGGGACGCCACGTGATCCTCGCCTCGACCGGCCAGCCGCTGCCGGGGGCGAGCACCACGACCACCAGCACGCTGCCGCTGATCGGCCCGCTCCCTGAACCGACCACGCCCACCTCCACGCCCCTGACACCGCCGTCGGTCGCTCCCGCGCCCCCGACCACCGCGGCGCCGGCGCCGGCCGCACCCACCTCCCGCCCCACCTCGGCCCGTGGGCTGTGGGCCGTTCCTGCCGGAGGCGGGACCGTGGCCGTGCCGAGCCGCTCCCAGCACTACCGGGGCGTGGTGCAGGCGACAGCCGGCGGAGGGCCCCTCCGGCTGGTGAACCACGTCGACGTGGAGCAGTACCTGCGGGGCATGGGAGAGGTGCGCGACCCGCGATGGCCGGCGGCTTCGCTGCGGGCCCAGGCCATCGCCGCCCGCACCTACGCCCTCAGGGCCGTGGCCGGCGGAGGCGAGCTGTGCGACACCCAGCAGTGCCAGGTGTACCTCGGGGTCGCCGCCGAGTACGGCGCCATGGACAAGGCCGTCACCCAGACGCGCGGTCAGGTGGTGATGGCGGGGAAGAGCCTTGCCGCCACGGTGTACTCGGCCAACGGCGGGGGGTCCTCGGCGGCCACCGAAGAGGGCTTCGGCACACCCGGCGGCGGCTACCCCTACCTGCGCCCCGCCCCTTATCCCACCCAGGACCCCTTCACCTGGACGGTGAAGGTCGCCCTGCGGGACGTGGGACGCCGGCTCGGTTACCGGGGAACCGTTACCGGCGTCAGAGTCAGCTCGGCGGGACCGTCCGGCCGGGCCCTCCAGGTGACCCTCGATGGCTCCAGCGGGGCCCGGTCGTACCCCGGCCTCAGTTTCCGCCGAACTCTCTCCCTACGGTCCACCCTGTTCACCGCGAGAGTCGAGACGGCCGCCGTTGCGCCGCCCCCGCCACCCCCGCCCGAGGGCGGCCCCGCAATTCAATCTCTTCCCGGCGAGACCGGCGGCGAGGGGGCGGGGGCGGTTGCCGACCAGGCGTCATTGGGGCCAACCCGGCAAGCGCCGGCCGCCGCGCAGCTAGCCGCTCCTGCGGCCGCCGATGCCAGCGCCACTTCCCGCGCCACCAAGCTGGTGCTCGGCGCCGTGGCCTGGCTGCTGCTGCTCTGCGTCGTGATCACCCAGGTCGCCCTCGGCAAGTCGGTGCGCCGAGACGAGCCCGAGCCGAGCGACCTTTGACGGCGACAACCGTGCTGTGGGAACGGGTTTCGCCGTCAAAGCGGTTCTGACAACCCACCCCGCCCAGAAGATCTAGAAGTCGTCCATCCCGCCGCCGCCGTGGCCGCCGCCCAAGGCCGGCTTCTCTTCGGGCTTCTCGACGATGACAGCCTCGGTGGTGAGGAACAGCGCGGCGATGGACGCCGCGTTCTGCAGCGCCGAGCGGGTGACCTTGGCGGCGTCGATCACGCCGGCCTTGAACAGGTCCTCGTACTCGCCGGTGAGGGCGTTGAGGCCGTTGGCACCCTTCAGGTTGCGCACCTTGTCGACAACCACGCCGCCTTCCATGCCGGCGTTGACGGCGATCTGCTTGAGAGGCTCCTCGACGGAGCGGGCCACGATGCGCGCACCGGTGGCCTCGTCACCCTCGAGCTTCTCGGCCCGGTCGAGCACATGGGCCTGGGCCCGCAACAGGGCGACGCCGCCGCCGGGGACGACACCCTCTTCCACGGCTGCCTTGGTGGTGGACACCGCATCTTCGATGCGG